>MTND01000022.1 GCA_002010305.1 Archaeoglobi archaeon JdFR-42
TGAAGAAGCTACAGCCAGTTAAGTATGGAATTCGCAGAGAATATAACGAACCTCCTAGGCAGCGATGCTGGAAGTGCAAAGCAACTCTGGGTCCAGTCAGACTCTTTCAGGAGTTTGGATGAGGGAGAGAGACCGAGGCAGTACTGGATGTAGATGACAGCCTTGAAAGAATGTTGAAGAGTAAGCTCAAGGAGAGTATAATAGTATGGTAAAGGTAGTTGGTGTGAAAGAAGGAGACAGTGTAAAATAAAAGTTTCAAGAAAATTACTTTTTATTGTTTCAAGTGATCCGGAATTAGAGAAAAAATAAGTAAAGATAGATACATGAACGCTAAAAAAGTAGAAAATTCCTACTATTAAACCATCACTCCTGACAAAACATCTATTCTCTTTTCTGCTTTAGCTATATAAAGAGAATAGAGAAGATTCAAGTAGAATAAATTTAATAACATTTTTTAATAAATATATAGGAAAGTATTAAATAGTATTAAGATTATACAGATGTTGGCGGTAAACCTAGTGAAAAGATGAGGACTGCGAAAGTGGAACAAGTCCAAGTAATTGGGAACCGCCTAATCTTCCCCTACTACCTTTTTTAAGTGGATAATATAAAGGAGAATAAACGATAAAAGACTTTTAAAGTCTACAATTCCCTATCCATAATTATCGTTTCTCCATTCAAACATCTCAGTAATGGATTAAACCATAGGTTAGCTTTCAATTTTTTCCAACGCTTCAATAAGCCTTCCGTTCTCTTCTTCTGTTCCAACGGTTATCCTTACATGGTAGCCATCAAGGCCCATGAGTCCAGTGATATTCCTGACGATTATTTTTTGATCCTCAAGTTCCGCTGCCACATCTTTATCTGAAAGAACCCTAACCAGAATGAAATTTGCTTCAGATGGATAAACCTGGAGAGAAGGGAGTTTGCTCAATTTCTTGATCAGGTTTTCCCTTTCCCTGATGATTTGTTTCTTCAACTCCAGATAATAATCCAGAGAGTCCAGAGCTGCGATGGCAGTATTCCTAGCAACACATGAGATGCTGAATGGATATCGGATTTTCTCGATTCCTTCCACCAGCTCAGTGTTCGCTACAAGATATCCAATTCTGAGACCAGCAAGCCCGAAGAATTTTGAAAAGGATCTTACGACAATCAGATTGCTGAATTCATCTACCAATTTTACTACACTGCTATCTGCAAATTCTGCGTAGGCCTCATCCATTACAACAAAACCAGAATAATTTTTCAGGATTTTCACAATCTCTCTCTTCTGGATTGTATTTCCAGTAGGGTTGTTTGGAGAACACAAAAAAAGGAGCTTTGATTGTTTTTTAAGAATTTGTTCAGCTTGGATGTCATACCCTGGAATTTCTTCGAAATGAATTATGGCATCTCTCAACATAGCTAAAATTCCATAAAGGGTGTATCCCGGAACCGGAATAACCACAGGGTCCATGGTATCTACAACTGCCTCTGTTATATGCCTGAGAATTTCTCCAGCTCCATTTCCTACTGCAATCTGTTCCACATCAACACCACAGTAAGATGAAATAGCCTCTTTCAGTTCATGGTAAAAAGGGGTAGGGTATCGATTAATAGAGGAAAAACTATTAAAATAGGCTTCCTTCACCTTTTCAGATGGAGGATATGGATTCTCATTGGATCCAAGCTGTAGAATTTCAGATTCCTTAATACCAAATTTTTTGGCCAAGTCAGATGGAAAACTCCCCGGATCATATGGGTTTATAAGATGGATGATAGATCTTATCATAAAAGAAATTAAAAATGGTGGGTAAATATATTTTTCTGCCTTTCTACTTTTGAAGATCCTTCGGTTTTTATTCTATTTCAAGTTCTTTTTTTAACTCATCAATGAACTTTTCTAGCTCTGGGATTTCAAGAAACTTAAATTCTTTTTCACCCACTCCAGCTATACTCCAGAAAAGTCTGGAAGTAATTGCTATGAGTTTTCCTGCATATCCAGGAGCGTAGGGTAATAAAGAGGCAGCAAGATCTCCACATTTCTCTAGGGTTTCTTTGTTCAATTCACCAGCTTTTTCACTGGCAGATCCCAAGATTGATATGCCAACACCAAGTACTCTTTCCCTCGCAGCATAATATTTTGCAGCTTCACTTGTTATACGATGTACTCCCAACTTCAACACCTCCTTGTATCCATCAGACATCAAGGTATTTCATGATTTCCCATGGAGAAACATACAAACAGAACTGGTTCCATTCTTCGATCTTGAGGCTCATAAAAGCGTCGTATATGTGAGAGCCCAAGACTTTCTGTATTACTTCATCACTGGCCAAATGATCCAAAGCATCTCTCAAAGTGGTAGGTAATTCTCCTACCCCATATTCTCTTTTTTCTCTCTCAGATAATTCATATACATCCTCTAAAAGTGGGTCTCCAGGGTCGATCTTCTTTTTAATCCCATCAAGGCCGGCAGCGAGCTGAGCGGATATGGCCAAGTATGGATTACAGCTTGGATCTACCCCTCTGTACTCTACCCTGATGGCTGATGGTTTTTTGACATACATAGGTACTCTCACCAGAGCTGATCGATTTCTTGGGCTCCAGCATATGTTAATCGGTGCCTCAAATCCAGGAACGAGTCTCTTAAAAGAATTTATGGTTGGAGCACAGAGAGCTGTTAAAGCTTTTGCATGTTCAAGAAGACCTCCTATATAATACCTGGCTGTCTGACTGAGCATGTACTCATCATCTGGATCGGCAAATACGGCCTTCCCATTAAAGGGTTCTCCTTCCCACAGGCTCTGATGAGTGTGCATCCCACTGGCATTATCTAGATAAATGGGTTTGGGCATAAAAGTGGCTATCATCCCGTATTCTGCAGCAACATTTTTTGCTGCAAATTTATACAGATAAAAAGCATCTCCCACATCAACCAGTGTTTTTGGCTTAAAGTCAAGCTCCACCTGTCCTGCAGTTGCAACTTCGTGGTGATGGTATTCCACCTCTACACCAAGTTGTTCCAGTTGATACACCAGATCGTTTCTATATTCTACTGTAGTATCTTCAGGGGGAGCTCTGAAATACCCCTCTTTTGGTCGTATTATAAACCCACCTGGAGTGATCTCCGGACTCTCAGGCATAGCCCTAGGAGGCCCCCAAGAGTCCCCAACGCCTCCATTTGGGGATACCCATAAATCCCATGTCAGGCTCGTTGGATCCAACCTTTCAAATACAAAAAACTCTATTTCTGGGCCGAATACAGCCTTCATACCCATATCACCCAGTTTCTTCTCCAGCCCCTTAGCTACAAATCCTCTTGGGTCGCAATTAGCAATTTCAGTTCCCCATGCCTCATACACATCCCCAAAAATGATGGCAGATTTCTGAATTGGATCTTCAATCCACGGTACTACTTTAATAGTTAAGGGATCTGGCATCCACACCATATCACTCTGCTCAATTGATCTGAACCCTCTGACAGAGGAGCCATCAAACCCTATACCGTTTTCAAAAGCACTTCCATCTATAAACTCCTTTGCAGGGATGGAGAATGTCTGGAAGAATCCTCTAACATCACTGAATGCACAAAGAACGTGCCTCACATTACTATCTTTAAGAGTTTGTCTTGCTTTTTCAATTGCATCGGTCATTTTCATCACCTATTCATATTCATTCACTCGATGCACATGTTCATTATATAATCTTTTCGATATATACCATTAATATTGAAGAATTCTCACCATTATTATATACTATATGAAGAATTTCTCTAATCTCTATCCACAGGAACAAGAAATAGAGTGGTTATCGACTAGATTCTCTACCTGAGATGGTATGATTTAAAAAACTTGTATATACGTTTCTAATCTTTCAGATATTAAAATCAAAGGATGATCTAATCCACATCTTCACTCAATTTATCTCATAGATGTGGGTATTTTATTTGCTATTCTAGAGAGATTTATTTATAAACTACAATAAGACTTTTCTTAACAATTGGGGGGATTTTTAAACACTAAGAAGATTGGGATGTAGTTTCCACCCACCCTTGCATTTCCTATGGAAGAATCTAGTTTTTTAATAGATGAATCTAATCATTTTTAATGTACTTTTTATTTTTATATTGAATTCATATAAATAAATAGAAACATTTATATACTTTATACACTATAGCTACACACGAACATTTTTCATCATCTTTAATACTTAATGAAATATTTTTTCCTTAGTTCCAGTGGAAATGAAAGGGTCATGGTCAGTGTGACCAAAATGAATAAATGGGTTAATAGATGTACATTAAATTGCATTTATGGAGGTGTGATGGTGGACGTTAACGACTTCTTTGAGAAAATGCTCTCTTCTAGTAGAATATTCAAAAATAAAGAGGTTCTCAGGCACTCCTATACACCTGAGAGCTTACCACATAGGAAAGAACAGATTGAAAATCTCGCATCTGTAATGGTTTCAGCTTTGAAAGGAGAAACTCCGTCGAACATCATGATATATGGGAAAACTGGAACCGGTAAGACTGCTACAGTGAAATTTGTTGGAAGAGAACTGGAAAAAACAGGGGAAAGATTGAACATCCCTTGTTATGTATGTTATATTAATTGCGAAATAATAGATACTCAATATAGAGTACTGGCAACCCTCGCCAGAATGTTTGAAAGAAACGTCCCCATGACAGGATGGCCCACCGATCAGGTTTACTCTGAGTTTAAAATGGCTATAGATACCAAGGATCAAACTCTGATAATAGNGTTGGATGAAATAGACAAGCTTGTGAAGAAGGGAGATGAGATCCTTTATTCACTTTCTAGGATAAATTCGGAACTTGATAGAGCTAGGGTCAGTATTATAGGCATTTCCAATGACCTTAAGTTTACCGATTATCTGGATCCAAGAGTGAGGAGTTCCCTTGGGGAGGAGGAGATAGTGTTCCCTCCTTATGATGCCAGCCAGTTGAGGGATATTTTAGCCCAGAGAGCAGAAAGGGCTTTTTACGATAACATTCTTGATGACTCAGTTATTCCTCTATGTGCGGCGTTGGCTGCCCAAGAGCATGGTGATGCGAGAAAGGCTTTAGATTTATTGAGAGTTTCAGGAGAAATAGCTGAGAGGGAAAATGCAGATCGTGTGGAAGCATCTCATGTTAGAACAGCCATAGAAAAGATTGAAAAAGATCATGTGTTTGAAGTGATACGAACCCTTCCAATCCAATCCAAACTCATTCTCTTTGGTATGGTGCTTCTGGCCAGAAAAGGCCTCAGGGAGTTTACTACTGGAGAGGTATATGATGTTTATAGACATCTATGCAGAAAGCTCAGCATGGACGTTCTAACTCAGAGGAGAATTAGTGATTTAATCTCTGAACTGGATCTTTTAGGCATAGTAAATACAGTGATAGTTAGCAAAGGAAGATATGGTAGGACAAGGGAAATCACCCTCAACGTTCCAAAGGAAACAGTCTCTGGAGTGGTTTTGGATGATTTCAGGTTAAGACAACTGGCAAAAGTTGACCTTCCCTATCAGACAAGATTGGATGGGATTACAACACTCATCTGAAGATTAACCGAACGTAGCCAACGTAAGGTATTCGGAGTTTTGCAACTCCAATTATCCACTCGGGCTTCACAGGATATGAAATTAAAGGCTGGTCTGGTAAATGGTTTGCATCCCCTTTAGTGATATATCCAGAATTTGGAGCTGGCTTTCCATTAGGCATGGGATCCCCTTTCTCGATCCAGTACATAGCTCTATGGATGACCGGAGTAATTCCTTTCATCCCATTGGGTCTATATACAATCACATCTCCATAATCACCAAAGCTTCGATACCCTTCCTCTTTACCCTCTTCATAAGTAGTGATGTCCGTCCTTTTACTTCCGACCAGCAATATCACATCTCCAACATTGATGTGAGGTGTCATACTTCCGGACTGGACAGCCACCATGAAGGGCCACGCTCCTGTGAGGGCAACCCCAAGGATTAATATAATGGCAACAATAACTAAAGAAGAGATAATGTCTTTAATGATACCTGAAAGCTGGGACCCTGACATGGGACGTTGGTTCGAGGAGATGGTATTTAAAGATTTCATATAAAAAGTGGAGGAGTAATGGATCAGGGAATGAATATGAATCAGATGTATGTCAGGGAAATAATAAGTAAATTTGCAGAAGCAGGGTACAGCATCCACCCCAAAGCTCTGGAAGCCTTTAAACAGGTTCATGACGTAGATACTGTAATAAAAGATTTGTGTGAGAGAGTAAACGGGCCGGTGATTCATTATGAAGATGTTCTGAAATGTGTCACCAACCATGAGCCATCTATAAAAGTACTTCGGGACGTGTCTGGCAATTCATGTTGTGAGGGCGAAGTGACTGATTTTGTTGCGTTTTTCAATTCAAGATATAATAAACTGGCTAGAATACTGAAAAAGAGGATGTCTTCAATTCAGATAGGATCCATTCAGAGGATGCGAAATCACAGACGGATCGAAATAATAGGAATGGTGAATGACATAAGGGAAAGTTCCAGTGGCCATAAGCTTCTTGAGCTTGAAGATCCCAGTGGTGTTGTAACTGCTGCCGTTTTGAAAAATTCCCCTCCCTTCAGAGAAGCTGAAAGATTATTACCGGATGAAGTGATCGGAATACGAGGCACCCTATCCAGAGACTCTCTGGTGATTGTTGAGGAAATACTCTTTCCTGAGATACCTATGAGACAGGAAACCCGGAAGAGAATCGATACGGGTATAATTTTTACATCTGATGTGCATATGGGTAGTAATACTTTCCTGAATGATGTGTGGGACAGGTTCATAATGTGGATCAATGAGGAGATTGGAGGTGAGAAACATCAGGCACTTGCCCGGAGTGTGGAATACATGGTTGTAGCTGGGGATTTAGTAGATGGAGTGGGAGTTTATCCCAACCAGGATAAAGAGCTGGCGATACCTGATGTATATGAGCAATATGAAAAGGTAGCAGAAGAACTCGACCGGATCCCGAAAAGGGTGAAAATTATTGTCTCTCCTGGAAATCACGATGCCGTCAGACAAGCCGAGCCTCAGCCTGTTTTACCAAAAGAGATCCAATCTCTGTTCTCAAATAATGTGTATTTTGTTGGTAACCCCAGTTATGTTGACATCTTGGGTCTTAAGGTGTTGATTTACCATGGACGATCTTTGGATGACATCATAACTCACATCCCTGGATTTGGGTATGAAGAGCCTCAAAAGCCGATGGTGGAGCTCCTCAGAAAAAGGCACTTAGGTCCTATGTATGGGAGTAGAACTCTCATAGCTCCGGAAAATGAAGATTATTTAGTTATAGATGATATCCCAGATGTACTCCACTGCGGTCATGTCCATACTTTCGGACACACTGTTTATAAAGGAGTCCTTGCCCTGAACACTGGGACTTGGCAGAGCCAGACAGAATTCCAGAAAAAGATGAATCTGAATCCCATGCCTGGCAATCTTGCGGTGTACAATCCATCTAAAGGCCTTGTACGATTGAGGTTCTATCAGTGAAGTTATGAGTTGTAAAGCTTTAGCTACTCCTTTTTAATTCATATATTTAAAGGCATCTGGGGAAGTGGACCTGGATTTGCCTCCTTCAAATAACCTTCAAATAGTATCCTGAAGTTAACCCTTCGTTTATTTCTTCTTTCGAGTTCCTCAAGTAAATGGATAACCAAAATGTGTAAAGCGCTTACAGGATGACCGATAGAGCCATTACTATACTGGGACATCAGTTAAAGGATGCCATGGAAGGAGAGGCCAATCTCTTCAATAGAGGTCTAAAATTAAAGAACTAAGCAACTCTGGTTTTTTCAAGAGCAATCTCGAAATCCTCTCTGGTTGGATCAACATCTTCAAGTATTGTATATCTTTTTTTTCTAATCTTTTTTGCGTATTCCAGTGCCTCCACTACCTGAGTTTTTGCAAGACCAATCTCCTTTGCAGTTGTTGGGGCCCGTATACTTTCGAGAGATTTCTTAATCAGCTCCCAGTCTCCAATTCCATATGCTTTTTCGTGCAGGTACTCTATAATGATGGTACCAATGGCAACCTGTTCTCCATGCAATCCCGTTCCGTATCCGAGATAATCCAGAGCGTGACTGAATTTATGTTCTGCTCCACTAACTGGTCTACTGTTTCCAACAATCGAAATTGTAACCCCACTCAATACCAGACCTTTGGCCAGCAATTCCAGATGATAGGGATTTTTTAAATCCAGATTTTCCGCTTCTCGAAGCAAAAGCTGGGCTGGCATTAGGGCCATTGAAGCAGCTACTTCGTTATATTCTTCATCCTTCAAATCCTTCCCCAGTTGCCAGTCTTTCACCGCAGTTATATTAGAGATCAGATCTCCATAACCACTTCGTATCAACTGTATGGGACTGTTTCGTATGACTGTGATGTCAGCCAGAACTGCAGCAGGAGGGTTAGTGGATATAGATACCGGCCGCCCCTCTTCTTTAAAACTCGCCACAGGTGATGCCAATCCATCGTGGGATACTGTCGAAGGAATACTGATGAATGGGGCATCTATATCTGCTGCAACAACTTTGGCGACATCTAGGACTCTACCCCCTCCCACACCAACTACACAGTCAATTTCATCGAAACCAATGTCGAATTCAATCCGTCTAACCTCTTCTACCCTTGGTTTGGCTACAAATATAGTTTTGGCGAGTAAATCTCCAAGCCTCTCTTCCGTCTTTTTACCGGCAGTTTTATAAACGTGTTTCCCGGTCAACATCAGAACTGATGAACGTCCCAAGGCTTCAACAGAACTTCTGGTCTTCTTTCGAGCTCCTTCTGAGACCTCTATGATTCTTGGCATTCCAACACTTTTTATATAATCTACTCTTTTCAAAGATCATACCTCCTCGACGTCATGAATCACTAGATCCAGTTCATCAGGTTCATCTCTTAACCCCATCCACTTAATATTTTTGTCACCATTAGGGGACAATTTGTAAATTTTTCAATTTTCTTCGAAATCAAGAATACTTCTTTTGTTAAATCATCTGGTTAGAATAATAGGGTATAAAAGTTCTACCAGAACGATATCATCATTATCGTCCCAAAATAATCAATAAGCTGGATTTCCTATCTGCTGAGTATTTTCAACCATCTCTTTTTTCAAATCTCTTTTTAAAGATAGTCGATTTAACTTATTTGTTCAGACAAGAATAAACATAGATGCCATATCTTCTTTTCTGATTAGTTGGAATTGGTAAAACAACCCTAGTAGGATAAGCTTAAAACTATAAAAGGGATTGTAATCATCCACACCAATCGTGGTCCAGTTTATAAGACCTCGTTCAATCCAGTATTTTCAGACCCAGCATTATCAGAATGCCAAAGATGAAAAAAAGAAAACTAGCACCACCCCTCACAAGACTGGTCTCTTTCCGTATTTCCGGAATGAGATCTGATGCTGCTATATAAATAAATCCTCCAGCAGTAAAGGGTATGAGGAGGGATGCGAATTCAGGATAACCGGCTAATAAAAACCCGACAACCCCTCCAGCAATGGATGTCATAGCGGTTATAAAATTCAAACTCAATGCTGTGAGCTTCTTGAAGCCTCCATACACAAGCACACCAAAATCTCCAATCTCTTGGGGAATCTCATGAAGCGCCACAGCAATTGTTGTTGTCACTCCGAGAGGGATACTAGTGACAAAGCTGGCAGCAATGGCAAGTCCATCTAAAAAATTGTGGACTGAATCTCCAAAAAGGTTCATGTAGGCGAAGGAATGTACTTTACAATCTCCGTCATGGCAATGACGCCAGTGAAGGATTTTCTCCACCAAAAAAAAAGATATGAATCCAATAAGAATATAAGAATATATATTAGAGCCCTGAAAGTTTTCAACAGCTTCGGGAATCAAGTGGAGGAATGCCCCTCCCATTAAAGCTCCCGCCGAAAAGGACACCAGTAACAGAAGGATTTTTCCCAATAATTTATCACTCATTGCCAGAGTTATCACGCCTATAAGGGATATCAGACTGATAACCAGAGTACTGGCAAATATATAAGTAAATGTCTCCACATGGGTTTTGATGGTATATTCACTATTTAATTTTTTACCTCGTCTTGATCCAAGAGGAAAGAAACAACTCCTACAACAATATTTGTGAACCTTTTAAGTCATAATCTCAGAAACGAAAGAAAGTACATTGTCAAACCAGATCCAACAGGGATAGCAATGTTATCATTGATGTACAATCCTTTTAGTTTGATGGGAAAAGCATCGACCAGTGAAGCGGCAACACTTCCAGCCAGAATTACCATAACGGAAAGATTCAGATCAAGGGTGTTATTGAGTAAAATCCCTGTTATCACACAGCTTGCTAGCATGGGTAATAGACCATGTGAATACATTCTTTTGGTAATCCCGGCAACTGTATCTCCAACAGTCAACATTAACACAGCAATGAGGGCAATATTACTTGGAAAGAGAATTGTGACGATAAAAATTCCGATTAAAAAGTAAATATGACCTCCCAAACCCCTATACTCGAAGTCTCTCATTAAAATATCCGGATAGCTAACATATCCCTGTAACCTCATGATATCCAGTACGAGGAAAAATAAAAGCCCGAATAAAAGGATGAAAATGAAAACATCTCTTGGAAACAGCATATATGCTGGGATATATCCTAACCCAAGAATATGGATGCCTTTACGAGCCAGCTCTTCCCTCATTATCGAACAATCTCTCCGAGCTCTTCAAAAGCTTTTTCAGGTTTTAACGAGAGCAATTCTTTTAAATCCACCACAAGGTCATCCACAGGCACTCGAATTTGACGAGTGGTATCTCTCTCCCGGATGGTTACAGTGTTGTTTCTGAGAGTATCATAATCTACTGTGACACAGAATGGGGTACCTATTTCGTCAAATCTTCTGTACCTTCGACCTATGCTACCACTCTCATCGATTTCAGCCAAAATGCCATTAATTCTCAGGTTCGTATTGATATCTTTGGCAACATCCATTAACTCTTTTTTAGAGAGGAGGGGTAGCACTCCTACTTGTATAGGTGCCACATATCCAGGTAAATGCAGTACGTTTCTCTTCTCTCCGTCCACTTCATCTTCATCAAAGGAATGTTCTAGGATGGTGTAAAAGATTCTATCTATACCAAATGATGGCTCTATCACATGAGGGATTATTCTCTCCCCAGTTATCTCCTCTTCTACTTCTTTAATCTCATACATATCTTCAGACAGGGTTATCTTCTCCCCTCCGATGTTAATACTCACCTTTCCGTTAAACTCATAATTCTCCAGGGCTTTAACAATCTCTCTAACTTTATCCTTAAATTGAGGACCAATTATATTCATTTTTGGGATAATCTTCTTCCTTCTCACTTTCATGGGTTTTTCATATTGGATAAAAATGGTCAAATCTTTCTGACTGTGTTCCATATGCTTTTTGAGGTCATAATCAGTTCTGTCGGCAATTCCAACTATTTCTATCCAGCCATAGGACGTTTTTGCCTCAGCATCCCAGCAATCTGTAGCATAATGAGCCCTCTCATCGTCTCTATGCTGTCTGAACCGCAATCGTTCCTCATCCACTCCTGCGTTAACCAGGAATTGCTTAGTCAGAACGATAAAATACCCAAGCATTTCATGAGCGATAATCCCCTTTTCTACAGCCTCACCTGCCGTTAATGTAATCTCTTCATCAAATTTTGTTACCAGCAGGAGCTTTTCATCTCTTATTGAATCGAACCCGGGATGTTTTTTCTCGGCAGGGTGAACAAACACTTCAGCCTCGGCCTGATTAAACTCTCTTAGACGAATAACTCCCTGACGAGGAGAAATCTCATTTCTGTAAGCTCTCCCAATTTGTACAACTCCAAAGGGAAGTTTGTTTCGGAAGAATTTAAGCAGTCTGGGAAAGTTAACGAACATCCCTTGAGCAGTCTCAGGCCTTAAATAACCCGTTTTTCTGGAGCCAGGGCCTATAGCAGTCTTGAACATAAGATTAAATTCCACAGGATGGGAAAAAGTTCCACCACACTCACATGTGACGGCATGCTCATTAAGAGCTTTTTGAATTTCTTCTGGCACCGGATCCACAGAGATCTTAGCTCTCTCTTCAATATAATGGTCAGCCCTGTATACAGCCCCACATTTGGAGCATTCAATAAGGACATCTACAAACTCTTTAACATGACCGGAAGCAACAAAAACATCTTCAAGTCCAATAGTTGGTGAATCAATCTCGTACATCCCTTCTTTTATAACAAAGTAATATCTCCATAATTCTTCGAGGTTCCGTTTCATCATGGCCCCCAGGGGACCATAGTCAAAGAAACCAGCGGAGCCCCCATATATCTCGAAAGAGCTCCATAAAAATCCTCTTCTTTTCAGCATCTCCATCAGGTCACTCATAACACTGTCCTCCAGCGGAAGGAAAAAGGAACAAAGGGTTTATTAATTTAACCCATTTAAATGGCCATACCTATTTACTAATCATTCAATCCATGCCATAAACTGCACATCAGAAGATCTTTCCCCAGAAAATCCCCTTCTATCTCCGCCCGATATCGACAACCCCCTTTACACTCTTTTAAATACATACAATCTCTGCATTCAAGATCATTCAATGATGGAAGATAATCTTTCACAACTCTCTCCCAGCCATCTAAAAGGGACATGTCTCTGATATTTCCCACAGGTTTTTCAATGAACCCGCATTTGGCAATACTCCCATCAGGAAGAATGCTGCACAGATGGGAACCACAGGAAAGATTCTCCGTGGCTGAATGGGTCCCTTCTCCAAACCCATAGTTCTGGAATATTTTGATGGCTTTGTCCGCTGGGGGTATAAGGGAGGGATTATTCACGAGAGTACCTTTCAGGGTCAGAAAGTCCAGAGTCCACTCTTTCGCACCTAGCTCAACAACCAGTCTCTCAAGGGATGGAAATTCATTCATATTTCCACTATGGATCATGGTGGCGATTGAAACATCAAGCCATTTTCTAGCTTCTCTAATGTTTTCCACAGTTTTGTCAAAAGTATCCTTTCCTCGAATGAGTTCATGACCTGATTTCATACCATCAAGGCTGATCTGCACTTCATGCACGTATCTGGAAATCACTCTAGCCTTATTGGGAGTTAATAATAATCCATTGGTAAGTAGAATTACCCGTACTGGGACTCTAGAGGCAACTTTCAGAATTTTCAGTATATCTGGGTGAACTAGAGGCTCTCCCCCAGTAATAATCAGCCTAAACCCAAATTCACCAAATTCACGAATAGCTTTAGCAGCAAGCTGTATGGGAAGAGTTACAGTCTTCTCATCGCCGATATAGCAGTGACGACATCGGAGATTACATCTCTCTGTCACGTGCAACTCCAGATATCTCAAACTTGGAATTGTAGTAATAGGAACTCTTATCTTCTCAGATGCGTCAGGCTGAAAAGAATCTTCAATACACTTCTCCTGAGATAAAAAACCAATTACTTCCTCCACCTCATTACCAAACATATCCTGCAATTCTGTCAGTTTATATCTCCCTGTGCAGTAGCTCAATAGCTCCAGTGCATCCTCATCAAGAGTGTATAACTCATCAGTTATAAAATTATACAGATATGGCTCTTCTGCCTTTCTTAGAGATGAGTTAATCAATTTAGGGTACATCACAAATCGTCAAGATTGATTTTCCCCTCTTCAACCATCTTTCGGCTTAATTTAAATGCATAGCACTCTAAATCCACATCATCATCACTATAAAATTCACATTTTTTACATATCTTCTCTACAAGGATTTTTTTCATGTCGTCCTCATTACTCATATCAATCTTCAGAAAATCCCCTTCTGGGTTTAAAAGATTTTCCCCATGTACGCAGTCCCGGTAAATATTTATTGGGGATAATTCCATCCACGCCATGTGTATGTAGTGATATTCCAGCATGATGAAGGTGGTCTTCCAGGAACAATAGAAGAAATTTTAATAGATAGGAATGTGGATTATGCTGTGGTTAAGACCTTCAATGCTTCAAAGAAAGAGATGTATGATTGTATTAATGAAGCAACTCATCTTATAATGTTAGGGGGATACATGGGTGCATATGAGGAGGATAAATATCCTTTTTTACGGGAAGAGATGGAAATAATACGGAAGTTTGTAATAGAAAACCGTCCTGTGCTGGGAATATGTCTTGGGTCCCAATTGCTTGCCAGATCTATGGGATCCAGGGTATTTCCTTACAAGAAAGAACTCGGGTGGTTCAGGATTCAGAGAGTTCAGGAAGACCCTATAATGAAAGGGATTCCCAAGGATCCTTTAGTATTTCAGTGGCATAAGGACTCCTATGATCTCCCTGAAGGAGCAAAACTGCTATATGCTGGAAATGAAGTTCCTAATCAGGTTTTTAAACTGAATAAAGCAATTGGAGTCCAGTTTCATCCTGAAATAACGAAGGAAATCCTTCAGGAATGGATTAAGGGAGCCAGGATGAGGAAAGATGAGCAAGAACACATTCTTACTGAGACTGATATTCATCTTCCAGCTCTCAAGAGACTTTGCAGACGGCTTATAGGGAATTTTCTTACATTAAGATGACCGCTAATTGGGTATCCCCCTTCACCGACACAATCTCTTTGTTTTTGATGTACATCAGCATAGTCGACACTTTTGTGTATAGGGTTATAGAAAAGCATCAGAATATTATTCTGGGCTATTTTTTCCATTATTTCTCTTATAGTGCATCCTCTCTGTTTTTGGTTTTGGTAATAGTCTTCATCTGGGTTATTAGAAAAAGAGTTCCATCATCTTTGGTACTTGCATCTGCAATCTCTTTGGCTGTGACCTATATTTTGAAATATGAAGTTGGACGAATCAGACCCATCCCCCTTTTCTTCTTAGAGAGTCCGTTAACTCCAGCTTTTCCAAGTGGTCACACCACGGTAGCGAGTGTATTATCAATCCATCTGTTCAGAATGGCACAGAATAGAAAATTGATTAGACTTATATCTGTAATTTATTTAATTCTCTCTGGATTTGCCAGGATGTATCTAGGAGTTCATTACCTTTCAGATGTTCTTGTGGGATATTTCGTTGGTTTTGTTGGATATCATCTGGCCAGCTATACCATCAGAAAACTAGAAAGAAAATGAAGGTAGGGTCAAAATCCAGAAAAATTATATGAGTGTCTGAATAACTCTGTTAACATCTGGAAGCGAATCATCAATTCTCCTACCCATGTAGAGAGCTCTCTCATAGGTCTCTTTAGAGACCTGATAAAAAATCCCGATATATAGTTCATCTCTTATGGCAAGGTTCAGAGCTCTCTTCAGATTTTTTGGATCATGCCCCTCAAGCTTTTTTACCATTCTGTTATAGGTGTTCCATGTATTGTTAAAACTCACACATGGTTGAAGGATATCCACAAAAGAGAATCCTTTATGGAGGATGGCAGCCTTCATCACCTCTTTCAAGTGGTTTATATCTCCTGGATATGCTCTGGCAACAAAGGTAGCTCCAGAAACAAGCATTAATGCAGGGGGGTTAAGAGGCTCTTCAGGATTCCCGTTGGGAGTACTCCTTCCCTTGAATCCTTTTGGACTTGTAGCAGTTGCTTGGCCCGTAGTCAGTCCATACACTCCGTTATTATGCACAAACATCGTTATATCGGCGTTTCTTTTCGCAGCATGAATCATATGAGCTATTCCTTCATTGTAAGCATCGCCATCTCCCGAAAAACCCACTGCTATCAATTCTGGATTGGCTAATTTGAGACCTTCAAGAAAGGGAGGCACTCGCCCATGAATGGAATGAAAGCTTGATAAGTTGATATAGTCTGATATCTTTCCATGACATCCTATACCGGAACATATTACTATTTTTTTCGGATCTATTTCTTTTGAGAGCTCAGCTACAACCTTTTTAAAGGCACTCAGTATTCCAAAATTCCCACAGCCAGGACACCAGGTATTTTTGGCTGGCGTCTCCAGTCTCATAACAGCACCTCCTTCAATCTCTCATGCAATTCATCAGGAGTGAATGGTCTCCCATCCCATCGTCCAATGCTGGGAACATCAAACCCACAGAACTCTTTCAAAAGGGATCCAAGCTGACCTGTGAAGTTGCACTCCACGGTTACTGCTGTGCCAAACTCCAGATCTTTAATCTCCCAAAAGGGGAATGGGGCCAGATATCTAACCTGAACTATTTTCACTCCTTCTAATCTGCTGGCAGCTTCAACGACAGGCCCTTTGGCAGAGCCCCATGTGAAAACAATGTTATCTCCTTCACCATAATAGCCCACTGGATTCCGTCTCTTCACCTCTTCAATCAGTACTTTTTGTTTCCTCATTCTTTTTTCGTACATTGTAGATGACGTCTCAGAAACATCAGTTGTGTACCCCATCTCATCATGCTCGTTGCTATTCCCCTTTACTCTAGCTTCACCGGGAAAAGCTATGGGTGAAATACCATTCTCGGTTAGAGTATATCGCTTGTATGACTCTGAGTCTCCATAGAATCTTTCAGGGAGTTCGATACTCACCTCATCTTCTTCAATATCAACCGTTGTAGCACTTTCTGAAATCTGCCTGTCCATGAGGATGATACCTGGTGTTTGAATTTTCCAAGAGAGGTTCAAGACATCACCGGCCAGATAATAGGCTTCTTCTCCATCTCCGGGAGCTACCACGATTCGAGGAAATTCTCCATGTCCAGCGTGGATCACAAACCTCAGATCCTCCTGAGCATGGTATGTTGGAAGGCCTGTGCTTGGCCCACCCCGCTGGACCTCAACAAATACCACAGGTACTTCTGTCATGCCAGCCATACTGAAAGCTTCCTGCATCAGAGCAAATCCCCCACCTGATGTGCCAACCATTACCCTTTTGCCTGCAAATGCGGTACCGATAGCCATTACTGCCACAGCAATTTCGTTCTCAGGTTGACTTACTATTAGATTCAACTCATCCTGCCATCGGGCTAAAAAATGTAAAATGGAACTGGAAGGGGTCATTGGATATGCATAGTAATGTTTTAACCCCGCTCTAACCGCACCAAGAGCTAGGCACTGGTTACCATCCATCAAGGGTCTGGGCTCTCCGACCGGTTTAACTTCTCTAATGGGAAAATGTCGGGTAGAGGTGTATTCATATCCTTTTAAAGCCAGTTCAATGTCTGGCCCGGCTTTTTCTCCAAACTCATCTCTAAAAATTTCATTAACAATCTCCAAATCAACACCGTACAGGTAACTTAGCGCACCAATACCTACTGCGTTTCTGAAAATACCCCCCACTCCAACCTCCTTTGCCATTTCAGTCATGTTAACGGAGATAGATGGCTTATTTCCATTGTAAGTAAATTTACCAGAGTCGAATAGGATCCTTTCACAGTTATTTTCGTGGAAGGGGACTATGTAGTCCTGCAAAGCGATTAAGAGCTCACTTTTCAGTTCATGACTGTAAATTCTCCTCTCTGAGACCCGTATTATTGCGGCATTATGACCTCCACGTATCAACGATTGATACTCTTGATGAATATAAACATAATATCCGAGTCGCGAAAAAATTTTTCCCGCTATCATACCAGCTTCTCTAATCCCATCACCAGCCATTCCAGCAATTCTGAAGGTAAAATCCACTTTCACTTTATATCACCTAGTGATATAAATAACCATAATAACTTAAAATAATTGTGGTACATAGTATTACTACTGAAAAGCTAGATCTAGAGTTCGCAGAACGCTACAACAGTTGATATGAACTCTTTTAGATGAAGGAATAAAAATGCCAGTGCTAAAACCATCTGTGTCTTATCTGTCCTCCAAAGGTATGTATTTCAGATTTTTCCGCCCCACATATCTCTGGAGGGGCCGTATCAGTCTGTTATCTCTATACTGTTCTATCATATGTGCTGTCCATCCAGCTACCCGGGCGATGGCAAACATGCAGACAAACATATCCACAGGAATGCCAAGGTTGGCATATATAGAGGCCGAGTAAAAGTCCACATTGGGATGAAGCCCTTTCTCACGATACACCACTTCTCTTAATTTTTCTGAAATCTCATACCATGTCAAATCCCCAGTATATTCGCCCAATTCCTGAGCTAGTTTTCTAAGTTCAATTGCCCTTGGATCCATGACCTTGTACACTCTATGTCCAAACCCCATAATTCTCTCTCCAGCCGCCAGAGCTCTCTTCACGTATCCTTCGACATTATCCACCTCTCCGATTTCTAGTAACATTTCCATGACTTTTTGGCTCGCTCCACCATGTAATGGGCCCATAAGGGTCGCAATAGCAGCCACAATACCAGAATACATGTCTGCTAGAGTTGATGCAGAAATTCTTGCAGTAAAGGTGCTCGCATTCATGGTATGTTCTGCATGAAGGAGAAAATCCAAATCCAGAACCCTAGTTTCAATCTCTCCGGCCCTCTCCCCTCTGAGCATGTATAGAAAATTGGCTGTGTGATTCAGATGGGGATCAGGAGGTATGACCTCTTTTCCATTTCTGATTCGATCAAAATAGGCCACAATGGTGGGAAATACTGCCAGTAATCTCTTACTTCTCTCCATATTTCTCTCTTCTGAGTAATCTTCAAGCCTCTCGTCAAAAGAACTAAGAAAGGATATTGCCGTTCTCAAGGCAATCATAGGATGAGTTGTGCTGGGAAGGAGTTTCAGGAGTTCTACTATCTCTTCAGGCACCTCTCTCCTATTTCTCAGATCGTTTTTGAATTTCTCGAACTCCTTTTTTTTAGGAAGATAGCCATACCACAGTAAAAAAGCAACCTCTTCAAAAGAAGAATTTTTGGCAAGCTTGTGCACATCATAGCCTCTGTACTCAAGTATACCTTTTTCACCATCTATGCAGCTCAACTCGGACTCAGCTGCCACGACACCTTCAAGTCCATAACTTTTCAAGGGCATTCAATCACCATATATGCTGTTTTATATGTTATATTATATTAATTTTGTAATACCCTGATTCTGGACAACAGCAAATCGAATATGGAAATCAAATCCTTTAATCAATAGGATAATAGGTTTTTAATTTTTAATTGATAGGAATTATTTTGAAAATTAAATCAGGCGTCCAAAAGATATATATTATCTATAATCAAGGGGCAGATGTTATGGTCAAACTGAGTCCCATGAATCTTTATCAATTACTTCCGAAAACGAATTGCAAAGAATGTGGTGAACAGACCTGTATGGCTTTTGCGTTCAAGCTGGTATCGAGAGAACGAGAGCTAGTGGAATGCAGACCCCTAATGGAAGATTCAAAATATGCACAACAAAAGAAAGAACTTGAGGAACTATTAAAACCTCTTGAAGACGCAACTGAAACCGGGATGATCATCTATCCCGAACGCTGTGTTGGTTGTGGAAATTGTGTGGTTGCCTGTCCAGTTAATGTATCTGAAGATCCTCATGGCTGTGCTATAGGTCTGGGGCCTAAAAATGACAGAGTTATACTCCGTATTGTAGATGGAAAGGTCCAGGCTTATAATGTTAGCACCTGCAGACGATTTGGTAAGAATAAAATTCTGTGCAACGGATGCATTGTTACCTGCCCCACTAGGGCGATAGAATTTGCTGAGGGATAATGTGATATGCACTGGATGTGCCTGTCTATGCGATGATATTGAATTGGAAAATGGAAAAGTACATAATGCATGCATCAAAGGAGTTGCACTCATCAAAAAAGCTCAAAACACCCACTTCACTCCTGTAGCAGACGGTCGGAAGGTGGATGGAGAGAAAGCCATTGATGAGGCCATCACTAAGATCCAGAATTCTGAGAACTTTGCTATTTATGGACTGGACACGGTACCTCTGAGAGCCCAGCAAATAGCCATCGATATTGCGAAAAAGACAGAAGGTTACATAGATGATGCATCCTCTCTTTGTATGGGTGTGTTTGTAGAGGAGATTTTACTTGAGCGCATTAAAAGTACGACCCTTGAGGAGGTGAGGGATCGAGCTGATTTCACACTGTACTGGGGTGCAGACCCATTTAATTCTCACCCACGACACATCTCGAGGTTTACTTATTACCCTAGAGGACAGTTCAGGCAGAAAGGATGGGAAGAGGACAGGTATCTGGCTGTGGTGGACATCAGAGAGAGTTACACATCTAAACTGGCGAAAAAAATCATAATGGTGGAAAATGACGAGGAGTTCATCCAATCTCTGATAGATGTAGCAAACGGAAATACCCCTTCAGCCTATCTCAGAGATGCAGTGGAGCTCATAACCAGAATAAAAAAATCAGAATTTGGTGTGATGTTTGGCGGTCTTGGTCTTAGATATGGATTAAGTGATATTGGCTTGTTGAAAAATTTACTGGACGAGCTTAATAATCTGACAGAATTTTATTTCATTCCGATGGGATGCCATCCCAATATGAGAGGGTTTAACGAACTTCTGTTTGCATCCGTCGGAGAGCTGAACAGTTACAGTTTCAGAGATGGAATACGGGATAGCACATTCTCTTTCTCCAGCTTATTGACTAAGGAACAGATAGATACAATCCTTATTGTCGGAGCGGATCCTGTTGCCTCTCTTCCTTTCGAAATTGCCAGTAAAATAGCAAAAGCTAATGTTATTCTACTGGATCCGTGCCCGTCATACACATCCAAAATCGCTGATGTAGTCATTCCAACTTCTGTTTCAGGTATTGGTGCTGGAGGAGAGATGATACGTATTGACGGTAAAAAGATCAAGTTTGAAGCACACTCACTTGAAGAAATTACGGACGAATATGTGTTGAAAAGAATTGAGGAGGCGATTTAAATATCTCTAGACTTTGGAAAGTTCATAGCTTCTCCAGAATTTGAAGTTGAAGTGATTGTAACAAGAGATGTATTTCACAGTGAAGTTAGAGAAACGGACAAGGAAAGTGATAGCTATATTGAGTTATCGGCAACCCTCTATATGAGAGAAGAAGATATGAAAAAGTTCGATCTTGGTGATGGAGATGTAGTAGAGATTACTTCTACTGCCAACAATAACTCTCTCCGGGTATCAGTTAAGAATAGCAATGAAGCCCCTCCAGGAAAGGCCATGATGGTCAACAGCATTCTGGTGAATCAGCTCGTCAGTATAGAGAATTTAAAGAGATTTAAGGCAAAAATAAAAAAAGTTGGTGGTAATGTGACCAGACCGGAAGATATAATGGCGAAATTCGAAAGGAAATGATTTATAATTGGCAATATTGTAAAAATCTTTTTATATGGACGGAATGTGAAGTGAAAGGGAGGTTAAAACCATGGCAATTAACCTGAGAGGTAGTTTTGTACTGGACGAGGTTAAAAATGTTAGAATCAATATAGGTAAGATCGTTGAAGAAGAGATGGAGTGGGAAGAGGAAACAGGTCCCACACCAAAGCCTGGCATAATGGAATTACGAAAGTGGGATCGTAGATTACTTGAACGTTACGAGCCCTTTTATGCACCAATGCAGGATTTCTGCAATCTCTGTACCATGGGTCCGTGTGACCTGTCAGGAAATAAAAGAGGGGCCTGTGGTATAAATTTGAAAAATACTAAAGCGAGGCTTGTTACCATTGCATGTTCTATTGGTTCTGCAGCTCATACAGCTCATGCCAGGCACATGCTGGATCATATAATTGAAGAATATGGTGAAGATATGCCCATTGACCTGGGTCCGGATGTTAATGTTGAAGCTCCTATTATAAGAACTGTTATTGGAATAAAGCCAAGAACTCTGGGTGATTTGAGAGAAGCACTTACCTGGGCTGAAAAAGAAATTGTGAAAGTCTTACATTCAACCCATATCGGAAATGAAGAAGACATTCTGGATTACGAATCAAAGGCCATGCATGTCAGTATGGCGGATCATGTAGGAATGGAAGTGGCCGATATAGCACAGATTGTGGCATTCAATCTGCCAAAAGCTGACCCAGATACAGCTTTGGTGGATACCGGATTCGGCATCGTAGATAAATCGAAGCCCGTAATCGTGGTGGTAGGACACAATGTTATGTATGCGAGGCCAGTTGCTGATTATCTGGAAGAAAAGGGCCTCTCAGATAAATTTGAACTTGCTGGATTGTGTTGCACGTCCCATGATATGACTCGATATAATGCAAAGGCTAAAATTTTCGGTCCCATATCCTATCAACTGAGAGTCATCAGAGCTGGAATTCCTGATGTGATAATAAGCGATGAACAGTGTATACGGGCTGATTTGCTATCAGCATGTGAAGAAATGGCCATTCCATTAATAGCCACCTCTGATGCTGCTGTCAGAGGACTACCAAATAGAAATGACGATCCAGTGGAAGACATTATTGAAGACCTGATTTCAGGGAAAACCCCTGGAGTGTTCTTGAGTGAGCCAGAAAAGATAGCGGAAGTCGTTCCGAAAGTTGCTGAAGCGGTGTTCAAAAAGAAACAGGAAACAGAGATGTTTCTTACAGAAGATCAGTTAATCGAGGAAGTCAATAAATGCACCCAGTGTATGAACTGTGTGTTCACGTGCCCCCACAGTCTGAGAATAGACCAGGGAATGGAATCAGCACAGAAAGGGGACTTTTCAAAACTTGCAAGCCTGGAAGAGGTGTGTATAGCCTGCAGAAAATGTGAACAGGTCTGTCCGAAAGATATTAAGATTTTGAGCGTGATCATGAAAACCGGTCTTAAAGGTTTGCTGAGTAAAACGGGCAAAACAAGGGTGGGTAGAGGCCCCATACAGGATACAGAGATACGAAAGGTAGGGCAACCCATTGTTTTTGGTCAGATTCCTGGTGTCATTGCGGCAGTGGGATGTACTAATTATCCGGATGAGATGGTTGATCTCCGGATAATCTTGGATGAATTTCTGAGAAGACGCTATATTGTTGTGACATCAGGGTGCCATGCCATGGATATAGGAATGTTGAAAGACGAAGAAGGAAAAACCCTGTATGAAAAATATCCCGGTAATTTTGATGCAGGTGGCTTGGTGAATGTTGGAAGTTGCGTTGCCAATTCCCACATAGCTGGAGCGACAATCAAGATAGCCAATATCTTTGCTATGAGGCCATTAAGAGGGAATTATGCCGAGATTGCTGATTACATTCTGAACAGAGTTGGAGCTGTTGGTTTTTCATGGGGACCTTACAGTCACAAAGCCGCAAGTATTGCCACTGGATTTAATAGACTTGGAGTGCCTGTAGTTGTTGGACCCCATGGAACCAAATACAGGAGAGCATACATTGGAAAACCGTGGAAAAAGGAGAACTGGTGGGTTTATGACATTAAAACTGGTAAGAAAGTGTACATCGAACCCGCTCCCGATTCACTGCTTCTGGCAGTTGAGACGAAAGAGGAGGCCATAGTACAGCTTGCCAAGCTCACTATACGACCCAATGATACTGGGATGGGGCGTCAGATAAAATTAACCCACTATCTTGAGCTAAGTAAGAAATATCTTGGTAGATATCCGGATGACTGGCCCATCTACGTGAGGAGCGAAGCAGATTTGCCTTTGAGACAGAAAGAAGAATTGCTAAAGATACTCGAAGAAGAGCATGGATGGAAGATTGACTGGAATAAAAAGAAGATTCTAGAAGGGCCAATACGACCACTGGATCCAGGATTCAATCCAACACTGGTAGAGGAAGTATATGATAAGTATTCCAGAAAGAAATAAAATAAGAATGAAGAGGAGGTAAGATGACAAAAGTAAAAAAAGAAGAAAAATATCCCGTAGCGAAGAGATTTGATATCGCCGATATTCAGGTTTCGAGAGAAGCACAGGCAGTTAAGCCAGAAGTTGTAGCACGGTTGATAAAGAGGGCAAAGAGACCTGTACTTGTGACTGGCGGATACCTCCTGAAAGAGCCCGAACTGGTGGAGTTCGCTGCGAGGATGTACGAGAAAGGTATCCCCATAGTTGCGACTGGTGGCTCAAGCAAACCTCTCATTGAGAAAGGTGTGAACCCTCTTGTTGTATCCTATACCCTTCACCATTTCACCCAGTATATGCAAGATGAAGAATGGCAGGGATTTGACGGAAATGGAAAGTACGACCTCGTACTGTACCTAGGGTTCATTCCATATCTCCTTTCCAGGATGCTATCCTCTTTGAAGCATTTTGCAAAAGTGACAACAGTATCCTTGGATCAGTTCTATCAACCACATGCAAAATTCAGTTTTACCAATTTGACAAGGAATAAGGAAATGCATTACAGAATGCTCGATGAATTGATAAACATGCTGTGAGGTGGTAGAAATGGAATTTCCCTTTGAAATATCTCCAATGTATGAAGGAGAAAGAATTAGAAAAAGTGACATGTATGTTGAGCTTGGTGGGCCAACACAGCCTGGCTTTGAACTTGTGGTCTCAGCCAATAAGGACGAAATCGAGGACATGAAATTCACATTGATAGGCCCTGATCTGAATGAGATGGAAGAAGGAAAAGCATATCCCTATGCAATGATATACAGGATTGCAGGAGAGCTGGTAGAAAAAGACCTTGAACCTGTTGTAGAGAGACGAAACCATGACTTTCAGAATTATATTGCAGGATACATGCATCTCAATCAGCGATATGACATATGGATTCGAATCTCCAAGAGTGCTGTTCAAAAAGGTCTGAATTCTCTTGAACAGATAGCAAAAGCCACTATGATGCTCTTTAAAAATGAACTTCCCTTTATTGAGAAAATTGAAGCCACATACGTTACCGACCAGGCAGAAGTGGAAAAAAGGTTAGAAGAAGCCATGAAAATTTATGAAGAAAGAGATGAAAGAACCCTCACTCTCCATGACGAAGATGTGGATGATTTTTACAGTTGTACTTTATGCCAGAGTTTTGCCCCAACCAATGTGTGTGTCATCTCGCCAGATAGAGTATCTTTATGTGGAGCAATAACTTGGTTTGATGGCAGAGCCGCTGCAAAAGTGGATCCAGAAGGTCCGAATGCACCTATTCCTAAAGGAGAACTGGTAGACGAGATCGGGGGGGAATATACAGGAGTTAACGAGTTTGCAAAGGAGAGGTCTGGAGGAGAGTATGACAGAATTAAATTGCACTCTTTCTTCGAATTCCCACATACGTCCTGTGGATGTTTTGAGGTTATAGGTTTCTATATGCCAGAAGTGGACGGTATAGGATGGGTGCACAGAGGATATGATGCACCAGCTCCCAACGGGCTAACCTTCTCAACCATGGCTGGGCAAACTGGAGGAGGAAAGCAGGTAGTGGGTTTTCTAGGGATAGGCATAGCATACTTCAGGTCTCCCAAGTTCATACAGGCTGATGGTGGGTGGAAGAGAACAGTCTGGATGCCAAAATCTCTAAAGGAGAGAATCCAAGAATTCATCCCAGAGGATATGAGAGATAAAATAGCTACCGAAGAAGATGCATCCAACCTCGATGAACTGAAAGAGTTCCTGAAAAAAGTGAATCATCCTGTGGTCACTGGGATCATCAGAGATGTTGATGGCATCAAGATCACCGATGGATGGATTGAAGAGGAAGAGGTAACTGAAGTAACTCCAGAGGAAGAAGCTCAAGCCCTGCAAATACGGGAACAGCCCCAGATACCATCTATGCAGATCCAGCCTATGTATCAGCCAGGATATCAACCAGCTCCTCAGATGTTACCAGCTCCATCCTCTGGGGTAATCAAACTCGTCCTGAAAAATGCGAAAATCAACATAGAAAAGATAATCGTGTCAAAGGAAAAGGACTGAGCGGAGGTAAAAGGTTGGTCAGTGTTGCAGTCACAGGCAAAGGAGGAACAGGAAAAACAATTCTTTCAGCTTTATTGGTTAAATTTGCATCAAAAACAGGAAAGCGAGTGTTAGCAGTGGATGCAGATCCAGATTCGAATCTTCCGGAGGCATTGGGAGTTGAACCAGAGAAAACTCTGGGAGAAGTGAGAGAGCTATTCCAGATGAGTAGAGATGATATGGTCAGTCATGATAAAGAGGTCTGGCTCGAAGGAAAGTTGATGGAGGTCATATATGAAGCAGATAGCTATGATCTCTTGGTAATGGGTCGGCCTGAAGGAGCTGGATGTTACTGCTATACCAATAATCTGCTGAAAAGCATTCTCAGGAAATTTATGAGTCATTACGATGCCATCATAATAGATACTGAAGCCGGTCTGGAGCATTTCAGCAGACAGACCATTAAAGATGTGGATTACCTTCTTGTGGTGACCGATGCCTCCATGAAAGGTTTCAGAACAGCAGAAAGAATCAGAGACCTTGTGAAAGAGCTGAATCTGGATTTTAGAGGTATATTTCTGGTGGCAAACAAGATAAACGATATGGCCAAAAAAGTAATTGAGGATTATGCAAATGAACATAAGTTTGATCTGATTGCAATACTACCTTTTGATGAAAAACTTGCGGAACTAGATCTCCGCGGAGTTCCGGTGGTAAAACTTAATGGAGAATCCGAGCTTGTTAATAGAGTTGAAGAAATTTCAGGGATGATATTTGGGTGATAGATATGGGGGAGGAAAAAAACAGCATCCAGGATTTGTTGGAATTCTTTAGGAAATTGAATGTAAAAGAACTACACAATGTTGAGATTGAAGGAGACATTGAGATCGAAGTGGATCTTCAGCAGACTCCAATTTTTGAATTGATGAGAGCTATAGGATATGAGCTTGGTATGGCTGGTTATCATCTTATGAATGCCTCAAAAATGCTTGGATATCCTGTGGAGGTGTTTTTCCAGCCTCCTCAGGTAGCTGAAGTTCCAGTTCAGGTTGAAAAGGAGGTATCTGTTCTATCGGAATTGATCAGAGAGAAGTTTGAGGAACCGAAGGTAGAATATCCGGGTGTGATAGAAGAGATTGTAATCGGTGCCACGAAGGCCGATGGTGGAACAAGAAGCAATGTCGTCAAGGTAGGGGGAGAGAAATCTTTACCTTTCTATTATTTTGATGCACTCATGCCGAACACTCCAAAAGTAACCATAGATGTATTCGATATGCCTATAACCCTGGCCAAAGCGGTGAGAGAGCATTATCAGGATGTGATGGAGGATCCAGGGGACTGGGCAAAGAAAGCAGTAAAAGAATATAACGCTGATATGATAACCATTCATCTGATCAGCACAGACCCCTTACTTAAAGACACTTCGGCTAAAGAAGCATGCAAGGCTGTGGAAGATGTTTTGCAGGCTGTTAAGGTTCCAATAGTAATAGGTGGCTCAGGTAATCCTGAAAAGGACCCCGAAGTCCTAGAAAGAGCGGCAGAGGTAGCCGAAGGAGAGAGGTGTCTTATTGCTTCCGCCAGCTTGAATATGGACTGGGAAAGAATAGCGAAAGCAGCGAAAGAACATGGGCATGTTATACTGTCTTGGACTCAGATGGATATAAATAACCAGAAGACTCTGAATCGATATCTCCTCAATAAAATTGGATATCCTCGAGATTCCATTATTATGGACCCCACTACAGCAGCCCTTGGATATGGTTTAGATTATGCCTATACCAATATGGAACGAATCAGGCTTTCGGGGTTGAAGGGGGATAAGGATCTTGCATTCCCCATGTCTTCCGGAACCACCAATGCCTGGGGAGCAAGAGAGGCATGGATGACTGGCTCACCCATTGAAGGAGATTCGGATTGGGGTCCAAGAGAATACAGAGGGCCTATATGGGAGGTTATAACAGGTCTTACTCTAGCATTAGCTGGTGGAGACCTTTTCATGATGATGCATCCTGGGGCCGTTGCTGTCTTCAAAGAAATCTGTCAAGCGCTATATGGTGAGAAAGATATCAGGCTGGATAACATCGAGCAGTGGATCACACTGGAGGTGGAAGAGTGAAAGTAAAAAGCCCTCTGGAGATTTACAAATATTTGCCAAAAACTAACTGTGCAGAATGTGGGTATGACACTTGCATGTCCTTTGCAGCCAACATCATTGAAAGGAAAGTGAAGCCAGCAGATTGTCCTTTCATGTTAGAAGAGAAATTCAAGGATAAATTGATGGAACTGGAGGATTTGACATCTCCTGAAATCAAAGAGGTTGTGATTGGGGTTGGAAAAAACGCGGTTACCATTGGAGGAGATGATGTCCTTTTCAGGCATGATCTGACCTTCTTCAATCCTACGGCCCTGGCATATGATGTGTGGGACACCATGCCGTTAGATAAACTTGAAGAGAGAATCAATACCATAAAAAGCTATACCAAATTTTATGTGGGTAATTTTATCAACCTTGACATGATAGCTGTCAGGTGTGTCTCTAATGATCCATTGAGGTTTAAGGAAGTGGCTGAAAAAGCTGCTGAGACTGGCTTACCCTTAATCCTAGTATCCTTCAGTCCTGAAGTGCTCAGAGCAGCTTTAGAATCTATAGGAAATAAAAGGCCATTGATTTATGCAGCAACTGAAGAGAACTGGCAGGAAATTGCTAGGCTTGCTAAAGAATTTGAGGTTCCTGTTGTACTCTATTCTAAAGATCTTGCCACTCTCCAGTCTTTAGCTGTAACTTTTTCAGAGATGGGTATCCAGGATCTGGTTCTTGATCCAGGAACCGAGCCTGTAGGTAAAGGGTTGCAGGAGACTTTTAAGCGAGTTATTCAGCTCAGAAGAGCAGCCATAGAGGGAGGGAACAAAAAAGTTGCCTATCCGATAATGGTTGTTCCAATGACTGCGTGGCTTATTGAATCTGATAAACTCAGCACTACCTATTGGGAGACCGTAGTAGCCAGCGTGTTTATCGTCAAGTATGCAGATATAATGATTCTCCACAGCCTCGAGCCTTATGAAGTGATGCCTCTTGTTATTCTGAAGACCAACATCTATACAGATCCCAGAAAGCCTGTGGCGGTGGAAGGTGGCCTGAGAACCATTAACAGCCCGGACGAGAACTCGCCTGTGTTCATTACTACTAATTTTGCCTTAACTTATTATACGGTAGAGTCAGACTTGGTAAGTGCTGGTGTGGACTGCTACCTCCTAGTCATTGATACAGAAGGCCTTGGAGTTGAGGTATCTGTTGCAGGAGGGAAACTGACGGCCAGTGTGATCAAAGAGACCATTGAGAAAGAGAAGGTCACGGAGAAGATCAACCACAATTCGATAATTCTTCCAGGGCTTGCAGCCAGATTGCAGGGGGAGCTTGAAATGGAAACTGGCATGAAAGTGCTTGTCGGTCCTGTGGATTCGGGTCGGATTCCGGGATGGTTGGAAGAGAACTGGCCTCCCAAATAATTTTTTAAATTTCCAAGATTCATTTATTGACGCCTCTCATATCCATGAAAGACGTATGCAACACCTCTCTTTTATCCAACCATCCACCGTAAAATATCACCAATAGATCATGGAATATTTAAATTTCCTTATTTTTTCATCCTTTTCCGGCTTTCTGAATACATAAAGATGCTCATGGGCAATCAGGTAAAAATCATACTTCTCCTTTATGATTATTGCATCTACAGGTGAATAATGGATCAAAGCCCAATGTAATGGGGTAATAAAATATACATTGTATATGGAATAACATCTATAAATGGTGGATTACTCATTAACCATTACCTTTTTTACCTAACCGAACCTACAAAATATTATGCGTGTAAACGATTACTCTTTCGGTAGAATTAGAATCAATAATAAGGAATATGCAAAGGATGTAATTCTTTCTCAGGATAAGCTTATTGTTTCAAGATGGTATAGGAAAGAAGGGCATAATGTCCATCTCGAAGACATTGAAGAGATACTCAATGCAAAACCTGAGGTTGTTGTATTTGGAACCGGGTATAGTGGAATTATGAAAGTTAGCAGGCCAGTTATGGATGAACTAAACCAGAGGAAAATTGAAGTTATACAACAGCCCACAGGACAGGCTGTTAAAACTTTTAACGATCTTGTAGATAAAGGAAAAAGGGTTGTTCTGGCTGCACACCTTACATGTTAACTGTATACTTTCAATATCTATGAGTGTATTAGTTTGAAGTTACATTTCTCTTTGGCTTTCATTTACAAATTTTTCAAGGAAGTAAGCCCTCCAATCTTATATTTTATATGTGAGAAAAGGCCCTTATTTTAGGCATCTTTCCATACATGGTTAGAAAATTAAAAAGAAAAAAGAGATGTGGAAAGAAAAGACTTTTTATCCTTTTAGATTCGCAACCTCCTCTCTTGCGATTGAAAAAGGGCACTCATTTGAATGAAGATCTCCACAACCAAAACAAACCTGACTCAGGGCCTTCTCTACACGCTCAATATCCTCTTCATTTACTTCTTTTCCTGAATACTTCCATACTGCCATCGTATCAACTCCTTTCTGTTTGATACCTGCTAACCATAGGAAAGTTATATATAGGTTTTTGAGTGATTGGAAAGGAGGTTACCGATGAGAAAGGAGAAATTCTGTCCGTTAACAGCCGCTACTGAAATACTGAGCAAGAAGTGGAGTCTGGTTGTGATAGCCCAGCTATTGAGTGGTGAAAAAAGGTTCTCTGAAATAGAGAAGTCCATACCAGAAATATCCCCAAAAGTTTTATCTTCATGTCTTGGAGCCCTTGAGAGACATGGTCTGGTTGTGCGAGAAGTTGAAGTCTCTTCTCCTATTAAAGTGAAATATCGACTTACAGAAAAAGGCAAAGAAATGGCAAGGGTAGTGGAGGAAGTTAGAAGATGGGCTGAGAAGTGGGAGCGTTGAGTAGTTATTAAGCTTACATCTCTTCTGGATATAACCGTTAAATTTAATAACCCGGTGTTTGCATTTTTCATCCATGCCTTGGTAGCTCAGCCGGCAGAGCGCAACCTTGGTAAGGTTGAGGTCGCGGGTTCAAATCCCGCCCAAGGCTTAAAGAAGAAGTAAAAAGATTCTTTGGATTTCTTTTCTATTCTTCTCACCTCCTTCGATCTATAATTTTCCTACTAATATTTATTTTATAAATAGAAATGAACCTTGAGGATATCTCTATGAAAAGTTGAATGTAGTTACGAGATTTTAGAGAAAAAGTCTTTAGATGTTCGTTCTCTGGCAGAGTTATTGAAAGCGAATGTGGAAGGTTATATAGCAAAAGTCCGAGAAGAATAACCCCATCATAGAAGGAGATGCAGGTTCAGGAAGATTAAGATTGATAAATAGCGAAAATGAGAATAAACAATAGTAAATAAAGTCAAATCAATAGTAAATAAGAGAAAAATATTTGAACAATATATTATCCATTTCATGGAAAAAATTAAATTCTAAAACCGACATACCGTTTCGGTCAAAGGGGGGTGATTTTGCGGCAAAAATCAATGAAGAGGTATTAATCGGTCTGATTAAAAGAGGTTACGAAATCGAAGAGAACGACAGCCAGATTGTTTTTAAGCTATTTATCGCAGAAGAGGACATTGAAAGAAGAAAGATCCTCTATGAGGTTATCAGAGACTCGGAATATCATAAATCCCTCCTCGCTGGCTGGATCAGAGCGTTAAAAGGTGAAGTACCTCCAGTGACTCAGATAAAGGATTACAAATTTGAAGAGATGTTCATCGACCAGAAACTGGACGCTCTTAGAAGGGTCGAGGGTATGGCTTTGGATTTTTATCGATATCTCCTTGGGGATCTGAAGAGGGCAGATCTTGAGAAGTTTATGGAGAAAGATAAAGCTGATCAGCTATTATCTGCTATTGAGGAGTTGATCCAAGAGGAGAAGAGACATGTACAAGTAGTTGAAAAGCTCAGGGAAGTCCGTTAAAGCTTGAAAATGGTTTATACGTTCACATACGAATTTCTTTGAGTAAATACAAGGATAACACAACAACTTTCTGGAAAAAATAAAGAAATTATATTAGTAGTTTGCTATATAGAGGGGCTGGTACCGGCACCATTTTACACACTACTTCAAAAATTAAATGTTAATATAAAATAAAACAGGGACTCATTCAAGTTCTCTTAAAAACTTACCATTTTCAGCCCATACACCGACAAGACCAAACAATATTATTACAGGAACAAACAAAAGGTAAAAACAGAGATATTGAAAAAGACTCTCACTCCAGGCACCACTGGCTATGGTTCCATAGGTGAAGATGATCGCAGCATATATTGGGATTGTCAGAGTTACCGTACCTACTTACATACTCCATCTTGCCCGTCTAAAATAACCATATACGAAAACCAATGACAAGATTACGTTGATAAGATCAGCAGATGCCATACCGTTGAAAAAGGTTACTGCTTGTTCTGTCCATTTTTCGGGAAGGAGAGGTGGGAAAGATATTGCTCCAGCTAAATACAATGAGTTAAGGGTGAGATGACCCGTCTGATATATCTCATACCAAATAACTAAAAATTTCCCCACGAAACTATATGGTTTTATCGTCATTCACTCTCGATTCTGTCATGATATTTTTGCTTTTAAGGATAATGGTTTAGAGAGGTTTTGAATTATAGATAAATAAAAAACAAGTTTGTATATAGGTGCATTACATTTCTTTCATCTCACTAGTTAGCAAACCCTCGAACCAACACTCCCTTCTCTATCTGTTCCAAACCCTCTCGGCCCTCTCCTTTTTCTCGTATCCCAGCAGTTTGTCCATCCAAACCCACAGACGATTCAAGGCGGGGATATGTTTTATACACCATCTCGCTAAATCGTGCAAAAACCCTTCAGGCTTGGTAAAAGGACAGTAAGCCACGCAGTTGGTGCAGCTGGCTCCATTGGCAATCCAGAACCTCAAACACTTCTCCAGATCTGAGTACCACTTGTACACTCCAGGGTTGTTACATCTCGATTTACCCTCCCAGGAAGGCCCATCGAAGGGAATCGAGCTAGAGGGACATTTTTCAGCACACACCTTGCACACTTGGCAGAACCTCTTTATTCCCAGCTCCACAGGTCTATCGGGTTTTAAAGGCATATCAGTGAGCACTTTAGCAATTCTGATATTACTCCCGAATTCAGGAGTTATCAGCAATCCATGCCTTCCAAACTCCCCTAGGCCAGCATCTATTGCAAGGGGAACACTCAAGGCCGTATCGTTCATGCATGGAATGGCCACGTATCCCATGGCCCGGATGAATTCAGCCAGAGAGACGGCCGTGAACCCCATCTTGGCATATCCGAAGTTGGTTGCAGCTGTGGCCGGAAGATCAGGGGAGCATTTAATAAATCTATATTCGTGTTTAAAGAGCAGAACCACAGCCCTATTCACCTTTTCAGGAATGACAAGCTTCTCATCATCTTCATAGGGCTCCTCCACATCCTCAAACACTATCCTCTTCCTTTTAGGTTCCCCTCCGTTCATCTCTCTCTCCGTCTCGCTGTACACCCATTTTCTATCCAGTTTGGCTATCCCTGCTTTATCGGCTCCATAGAACTCTGCAGCTCTCTTAACAATCCCTGACAGTTTTTCTGGAGAAAAATACTCCTCTCTTCTTCTGTACAGAAACTCAGGTACATGAACAGGATTCCAGCTCAGCAATCCAAGGTTCTCTCTCCCCTCTCCATAGGGGCCTACAACAGCGTTGAAGGTTCTTGCTCCAGCATACAGGGCGACATAAGCTCTAACCTCTTCATACCCCTCTCCGGATAAAGAAGATATCCTGCCCTTTTCCATGTTTTTGATCATGTTCTTTAGGTATTCCTGAACCCATGGCCTCCCCATCTCCCTAGACACCAGATTGAATGCTATATCTGCAGAGCTGAACCGCTTGTATCTATCCTCGTCCACCATGTAGGGTCTCTCAAGCCATTCTTCGCTCATTTCACCACCATGTATTGAGATGATTGATGAAGTGGTAAATAAATTTAGTGTATTTAAACAATTTTGTAAAGTTATGCTTTACAATTTGTCAATGTAAGTTGACAATTTCGCCAATTTTAAGAAGTGTACCTTTTCCCAAGGATCAGTGTATAATGATATGTATGTCATCTCTTTCTTCATAACTTTTTAGATATCTTATTAATTCTCTTATGGCCCGGTCATCTAGTCTGTTATTGTTTATCAGGATTCCATATCTCACTTCTCCGAGAGGTGTGCACTTCAAACCGAATTTTCTTGCAAAAGGTAGGAGAGCTGGAGATTTTGCCCTAATATGACTGAGATAGTGAGCCATCCGATAGTGATCTGTCACCTCAAATTCCCCCACCTCATCCTGCACTTCCATGCCAAGGGCTGTTTTCTTGTTCCAGCTTATTCTCCTGTCAGCATCGAGATTAACGACTCCCCATGGGATAACGAGTTCTCCAGCTAGATGTTCCTTAGCTCTACGTTGTGCGATGTTTAAATCCGCAATAGAAAAATCCGCCGTATCTCTCAGGATGGCCATAATGCCCTGATCTGAAGTTTTGACGACTTTTTTAACAGCCATATCCATATCCAGTAGATATATAGGATCTTCCCCGATGTACAATAGATCAGCAACCTCAGTACTGAGCATCTTCACTGTGCGCTCTTCTCCACGATTAATCACCTCCTCACCCTCGTTTATCTCTATATACCCGTTTGCTTCCGTTAAAGAAGTTATGGCCCCGCTCCCCTTATCTACTGGAAAAATAAGATCTCTAACTAGGAAAACGGGGTATAGTTGTCTCCTTCCTTCAGAAACAACCCTTCTCACAAGCTTACCTTTTAACTCAAGTCTACGGTACCTAGCGTTCATAGCCTTCAGGAGCATGGGAATGACAAATTCGTAGAAGGTTATGAGAGCAGAAGTGGGATATCCAGGAAGTCCAATAATGGGCTTCTTTTTGATTATCCCTGCCAGTATGGGTTTTCCAGGTTTTATTTGGACTCCATGAAACAGCAATTCACCCTCTTCCTCTACGATTTTATATAGATTGTCTCCTTTTCCAGCAGATGTAGCACCTGAAGTGATGAGAATGTCACAAGTATCAATACCTCTGAGAATTTGAGATTTTAATGCGTGATACTCGTCCCCTACAATTCCTAGTAACTTGGGCGAAACACCTTCCTCAAGGAGAGATGTATAGATGGTAAATGAATTCACATCGTAAATTTTTCCCGGCTCGAGAGGAGAAGAGGGCTCTATTATTTCATCTCCAGTAGAAAGTATCCCCACATTCAGATCAAACACCTTGACGGATTCCATACCTATCGAAGAAAGAAGGCCAATTTTACGACTATCAAGCTTGGTCCCCTTCTCTATAACTAGTGAGCCTGAAGGAATATCGGATCCCGCCTGCATAATATTTTCTCCTTTTCGCCCAGCTCTTTTTATGTGAACAGTACCGGCTATTACCTCACAATACTCCACCATCACTACTGCATCGGCCCCTTCAGGCATGACAGAGCCAGTAGCTATCTCCACAGCTTCACCCTTTGTAATTCTTCCGGGTGGATTTCCAGGTGTTATACTTCCAGTAACTGGAAGTTCAACAGGCGTATCCTCTCTCGCACCATGAGTATCTTCAGCCACTACAGCAAACCCATCCATAGAGGCTCGATTAAAAGGAGGAACATCCATTGGAGCCATCACATCCATAGCTGCATACCGATTCAAAGCTTGAAGGACAGGGATTTCAACAATTGCAGGCTTGAGTTTGGAAGCAAGGTCATTAAAGACATCTTTTGCTTCTTCTACTGTAAGTAAATGTTTGAATCTGGGCATATATGTAATACTCCACCAAAGATTATATAAGGATTGAGATTTGGATTGAAAGAGATGTGGTGAGCCCGTTATGGTCAGAGTAAGACTGTTTGCCAGCTTTAGAGAGGCAGCAGGGATGAAAGAAGTAGAAGTAAATGGCGAGGATGTTTTTTCCATCATCGATAATCTTATAACCAGATTCCCTTCCCTCAGAGACATGCTGCTGGATGAAAATGGAGAACTAAAAGATTATGTTAACATAATGGTGAATGGAGTTACCATCAAATCAGGAGAAAACAGGAAGTTATCTCCAGGAGACGAAGTGGCCATCTTCCCTCCGGTATCTGGGGGAGATATAATGAAAGAAGTTACACCTTTTTCAGAGGCACTTTCCAGATTTCTAGATCTTATTAAATTCTCTGGCGTGGAAAGAGTTGATGTCATCAAGGCTCATGGCAGGATAGTTGCAGAAAATGTTATCTCTCCTATTGACGTACCCCACTACAACAGAGCTGCTATGGATGGATATGCCGTCATATCTACCTCGACCGTGGGAGCATCTACCAATAATCCAGTAATTCTGGAGCTATCAAACCGGGTTTCCTATGAAACCTGTGTATATGTGAATACCGGAGAGCCATTGCCCGAAGGGGCTGATGCCGTTATAAAAGTTGAGGACACCGACCAGGTTGGAAATATGGTGGAGATATACAAACCCATGCGTGCGTGGGAAAATGTAGGAAAGAGAGGAGAAGACGTCTCAAAAGGGGATGTAGTTATAGATAGGGGAAAAAAGCTTAGGGCCAGCGAGATTGCCATGCTTAAGTCTCTTGGGATAAAAAAGCTCTCTGTCGCTAGAAAACCTTATGTGCTCGTGGTACCCACGGGTAATGAGTTAATCCAGAATGGAGAACTGAAGCCAGGAATGGTGTATGAGTCTAATGGAGTAATGATAACTGCCTATCTGAGAGAATGGGGGGCTATGCCGGTACTACATGAAATCGTCCGAGATATGCCTGGAAAACTGGAAGAAGTTTTTAAAGAAAATGCGGAAAAATTCGACCTGTTGGTTTTTACGGGGGGCACTTCAGCAGGAAAACGGGATCGCATTGCTGAAGTACTGGATGAAGTTGGGGAAGTGATATTCCGGGGAGTTGCTATCAGACCTGGGAAACCAACCATTGCGGGATATGTGAACAGTACTCCTGTTCTTTGCCTTCCGGGTTTTCCTGCAGCATGTGCGGTCTCTGCCTATGCATTTTTGAGACCTGCCATTATGAAAATGCTTGGTGTGACTGAAGATTGGACACGGGTGAGAGGTGTGCTTACTGAGAAAATACCCTCTAAAATAGGTTATAGAACCTATGCAAGGGTGTTTATGGATTTTGCAACTATGGAAGTTCGCCCACTCATGACATCAGGAGCAAGCATACTGAGTTCCATGGTTAAGGCCAATGGGTTTGTGGTTATACCAGAAAGACTGGAAGGATACAAAAAGGGAGATATGGTTGAGGTTGAACTCTTCAAATCCGTTATTGATTAAATTTATCATGGAAAATTAGCTAAAATTGAAAATCCTTCAACACAAATAGCAAAATTTATAAATGGATTATAAACATCGACTAATCGAGCCATTAAGCGGACATTACTGGTGGGGTTTATGGAGAAAACTGAAATTTTAGGGAAAATCAAGGAAGCTGAAGAGAGAGTTGAACAGGAAATCAAGAATGCTATTGAGGAAAAGAATAGAAAGATTGCAGAGGCGAGAACCAAAGCAAAAGAAATTCTTGATGAAGCTTCAGCAAGAGCTGAAGAAATTAAATCTGAGATACTCTCAAAATCTATGAAAGAAATTGAAAAAGAGAAAGAGCAAATATTGAATATGGGAGAAAAAGAAATTGCAAAAGTTGCAGAAGAGGGGGAGAAGAAAATAGATGAAGCGGTTGAATTCCTTTATAAGGAGTTCATGAGGGAGATAAATGCTTAAACCAGTTGAGATGGTTAAAGTTTCAGTTGTTGGCCCAAAAAACCATTTTGAGCAGGTATCTGAAGTGCTGTATTCCGTTCATACACTGCATATTGAGGATTATACGGGTGACGACGAGTATTTTGATATTGGGGAACCGTTAAAGGACGCCTCTAAATTTGCACGATATCTGGTCTCTCTTAGAGCTACCCTTTCCTACATGAATGGGACAAAAGAGGATATAAGGAAATTTAAGGTAGATGAGATAGAAAAAATTGCAGAAGAAAAGGTTACAGAGCTGGAGAGTTTGATTACGGGGTATGTGGACGAGATCAGAAAATGTGATGAAGAGATAAAATCCTTAGAAGAAGAGAAAAGGTTAATTGAACCATTAATGCTACTCAATATTCCACCTTTTCTGCTTAGTGGGTATAAATCCCTTGAAGTTTTTGTAGGATTTGTTAGGAGTAATCCTGAAAAGATAATCGAAGAGATAACCAAGGACTTCATGCTTGTCATCGAACCCTTCGAGGGTAAATACGTGATGGCTCTGTTTGTGAAAAAAGGAATTGAACGAGATATTGGGAATGCCCTTCAAGAAGTTGGATTCACTGAGATAACCCCCCCTGCAATTGAGACCTCATATGAGGATAGGGTTAGAGAAATTGAAAGAGAGATTGAGAGTATCCGGAATCGCAGGATAAACCTCAAAGAAAAACTTGAAACTGTTGAAAATGAAAACCTAGATCTAATTCTTGCCATGGAGGAACACTTCTCTATTGAACTGGAAAAAGATGAATTGCCCTTGAAAGCGGCCACTTCAAAGTATGCCTTTGTAATCTCGGGATATGTCCCTTCAGACAAATTTGAAGAGGTAAAGAGGGTTATTGAAGAAAAGACAGACGGTAAAGTAGTGATAGAAAAAATTAAAGATGAAAAGTGGAAACCACCAACTGCTTTAAAGAATCCATCACCTATAAAACCCTTTGAAATGATTACTCATACTTTTGCAACTCCAAAATATACAGAATTCGACCCTACTCCCGTCATCTGGATATTTTTCCCTCTGTTTTTTGGATTTATGCTTGGTGATATCGGCTATGGAGTTGCAATCCTCATATTATCGTCATATCTGAAAAAGAAATTCAAAACTGAAGGTTGGCAAAGCCTCCTCAATGTCATGCTGTACTGTGGAGCTTCGACAGTAATTTTCGGTGTAATCTATGGAGAAGTTATAGGATTTGAGTTATTTGGTGAACATGGTATACTCTTCCCCTCCATTGAGCCAATAGCACCGAGACTTGAGCCAGAGGTTGCGGTAACTCTCTTGATAATATCTATAGTTCTGGGGCTTTTAAAGGTTTATCTGGGTTACATAATGGGTTTCATTCAGGTTTACAAACAGCATGGGTTCAAAGATGCAATGTTTGAAAAGGGTGGCTGGATAACCCTCTTAACAGGGGGTATTCTGGCAATACTTTCAGGGATGCAGAGCATGGGGGTATGGAATGTACTCTCACCAGCCCTTCTCCAGCCCTTCCTTGGGATTGGACTGGTTCTATTCCTTGCCGGGGTAATAATGATAATCAAAGGAGAAGGGGTGGTGTATATCATGGAAATCCCAACGTTATTGAGCAACATTATGTCATACGCTCGATTGCTGGCGGTCGGTCTCTCATCGGTAGGAATTGCAGTGGCATTTAATAAAATTGGAGTGGATCTATTTATCAAAAAAGGTGGTTTTTTAATTGTCATCGGGATCATCATTTTAGGCCTCGGGCATTTCATCAATCTACTGCTCGGGGTCATCGATCCCGGACTGCAATCTCTTCGATTGCACTATGTGGAGTTCTTCACCAAATTTTACGAAGGTGGAGGTATAAAATACCAGCCTTTTGGTAGAAAAAGAAAATATACGGAGGAGTGAGAAAAATGGCGTTGGAAACAGGATTGATAGCTTTGGGAGCTGGTCTAGCTGTTGGGCTGGCTGGCATAGGCAGTGGTCTGGGTGAGCAGGCAATAGGAGCAGCAGCAGTAGGTGCTATGGCAGAAGACCCAGAATTCTTCGGAAAAGGTCTGTTGATGACCGTGATTCCAGAAACCATCGTGATCTTCGGTCTGGTCATTGCTTTCCTGCTGATGTTCATGTTCATGGGTGCCTGAGACCAGCCAGCCCATATTTATTTAATCGAATAGAAGAGAAGGGGATGCAATGGCTCTGGAGAGTGTACTGGAGGAAATCACCAGAAGTGGTCGAGAAGAGGTAGAGAAAATAATCTCCGAAGCAGAGAAAGAAGCCAGTGAGATCGTGGATAAAGCCAGAAAAGAAGCAGATGAGATTATTGAAAAAGCCAGAGAATCTGTGATGAGAGAGGCAGAACGGATAAAAAGGCAGGAAATCTCAAGTGCTAACTTAGAAGTTAAGCGAAAGTTGCTGAACAAAAAGAGAGAAGTGATGGATGAGGTGTTTCAGAGACTCATGGAAAAAGTGAAAAATCTACCCAAAAAAGAACGAGAGGAACTGCTAAAAGCTCTGATAGAAAAACATCAGGGTAAAGGTAACAAGATATATTGCAATGAAGATGACCAGAAAATTGTCAAGAAGCTGGCAAAGGTTAAAGTGGAAGGAACCATTGACTGCTTAGGAGGTATTATAATCGAAAGTGAAGATGGTAACGTCAGGCTCAACTTCACTTTTGATGAGATTTTGCAGCAGGTGTTTGAAAGTAAAATGAAGGATCTATCGGATATTCTGTTTGGAATGTGATGGTATGGTCTCTTTGCTTAGACGACTGAAGAAAACAAAAGTCAAGGATTACGCATACATTAATGCCCGAGTCAGGGTTATGCGCAGATCTCTTATACCAAAAGATGACTATAGAAAGCTCCTTAACATGGAATTTCAGGAGATAGTCAGATACCTCGAAGAAACTCAGTATAAAAAAGAGATAGATGAGCTCACCCATAAGTATACTGGCATCAGGCTTATGGAATACGCACTCAATCAGAATTTATGCAGGACCTATAATAAGCTAGTTAATATAGCATCAGGGATCCCCAAAGCCTTGATAGTGGAGTACCTCAGAAGATGGGACGTTCAAAACATTAAATCCATCATCAGGGGTAAGATGTTTGGATTCAGCAATCAGGAGATTCAGGAATCTTTCGTTGGAGCTGGAGAGCTGAAGTATGAGGATCTTGTCGCTCTGTTGTCAAAAGACTCTCTGGACGAGATCATCAAATCTCTGGAGGGTATGCCGTATTACGGCATTCTCAAAGAAATTGGGACCAAAACTCTTAGCGAAATTGAAGACGATCTGGATAAACTTTACTATTCTAGACTCTTGGAAATACGGCCTGAGAGCCAGGATATACGGTATCTGATAGAGTTTATTAAAATGGAGATTGACTTGAAGAACATTAAAACCATCTTGAGATTGACCATTGAAGATGCCACTCCGGAAGAGATTCTAAAAAGCATAATCCCAGGAGGATACCAGATAACTGAAGAAGAAGCACGAAAACTGGCTGGTACTGGATGGGATGAATTGGTAAAGTCTCTTGAAAGTTACTGGTTCTGGGATGCCATTGCTGATAAAATCACTGAAGAGAGATCAGTTTCCAGAATCGAGGTCTTTTTCGATAAGTACTGGGGTGAGACAGTCATCAAGAAATCCAATTACTATCCATTATCCATCCTCCCAGTACTATCCTACATAATTCTAAAAAAAGCAGAAGTGGATAATCTCAGGATCATTGCCAGGGGTAGACTCGAAGGAATCCCCAGAGAGATTCTGGAAGAACAGCTGGTGATAGTATGAGTGATGAAAGAGGATATAAGATTGCGGTAATTGGAGATCCGGAATTTACCCTTGGATTCAGACTTGCTGGTATAAGGGACATACTAGATGTTGAGGACGAAAGGGCTGTAGAAGCCGCAGTCAGAAATGTTCTGGGAAATACGGATGTTGGAATAGTTGTCATACCTCATGATCTTTTTATCAAGCTTCCTGCTGGTATAAAAAGGGAAATCGAAGAGAGGGTTGAGCCTACATTTGTCAAGGTTGGAGGAGAAATGGGTATTGAAGAACTTAAAGAAAAGATTAGAAGAGCAATAGGTGTTGATTTATGGAAGTAGGTAAAGTTTATCGAGTATCTGGACCAGTAGTGACGGCAGAGGGACTTTCAGCGAGCATGTATGATGTGGTACGAGTTGGTGAAGAAGGGTTAATGGGCGAGGTTATAGGTATAAGCGGGGAAAAAACAATCATTCAGGTTTATGAGGATACATCAGGAATAAAGCCAGGAGAAAAGGTAGAAAACACTGGAATGCCTCTCTCAGTTGAGTTAGGCCCAGGGCTGATCTCCAGCATATATGATGGCGTGCAGAGACCTCTTCCTGCTCTTCAAGACCTCACTGGAGACTTCATCGCTAGGGGTATTTATGCTCCTGGTCTTGATAGAAAGGCGAAATGGGACTTTAGCCCGGCTGTTGCCAAAGGGGATAGAGTTAATGGGGGAGATATCCTCGGTATTGTCCAAGAAAGTGATGTCGTCGAACACAGGATTCTTGTACCTCCCCGTGTAAGTGGGATTGTTACTGAAATAAATGAGGGCTCTTTTACTGTTGAAGATACTGTTGCCATCCTGGATGATGGAACTGAACTTAAACTGTATCACAAGTGGCCTGTAAGGGAGCCAAGACCTATTAAGGAGAAGTTACCTCCCAATGTCCCTCTTATAACCGGGCAGAGAATTCTTGATACTCTCTTCCCTGTTGCAAAGGGAGGAACTGCTGCAATCCCAGGTCCTTTTGGGTCTGGGAAAACAGTAACCCAGCATCAGCTTGCCAAGTGGTCTGACACTGAAATTGTTGTGTATATTGGCTGTGGGGAAAGGGGCAATGAGATGACTGAAGTGTTGGAAGAATTCCCGGAACTAGAGGACCCAAAAACAGGGAAACCCCTCATGGAGAGGACCGTTTTGATTGCAAATACATCCAACATGCCTGTGGCGGCAAGAGAAGCCTCTGTGTATACTGGGATAACAATTGCAGAATATTATCGAGATATGGGCTATGATGTTGGTCTGATGGCCGATTCTACCTCTCGGTGGGCAGAAGCTATGAGAGAAATCTCCTCCAGACTAGAAGAGATGCCCGGTGAAGAAGGTTACCCTGCTTATCTTGCCTCAAGACTTGCTGAATTTTATGAAAGAGCTGGAAGAGTGGTAACTCTCAATGGCAAAGTAGGATCAGTCTCTGTGATAGGAGCCGTTTCACCACCAGGAGGAGATTTCTCGGAGCCGGTTACGCAGAATACATTGAGAATTGTTAAGGTGTTCTGGGCTCTTGATGCTAAACTGGCAGCAAGACGACATTTCCCAGCCATAAACTGGCTTCAGAGTTACAGCCTTTACGTTGGGGGATTGAAGGAATGGTATGATAAAGAAGTATCTCCAGAATGGTCTGATTTGAGAGAATGGGCTATGGGAATCCTTCAGGAAGAAGCGGATCTCCAGGAAATAGTCCAGCTTGTTGGAAGCGATGCCCTTCCTGAAAACCAGAGGCTATTGCTGGAAGTTGCAAGACTTATACGGGAAATGTATCTTCAGCAATACGCCTACCATGAAGTAGACACGTTCTGTGATATGAAGAAACAGTATGATATGCTTAAAGCCATTAAAACCTTTTCAGAATACGCCTTCAGTGCTCTTGAAGCTGGAAAAATTGTAGACGAAATCATTTCTGTCAAAGGGCTGGAGGAACTCATCAGAGTGAAATTTGAGAAAGACTACAAAGCTAGGCTGGAAACCATTCTTGAAGAGTTGAAATCTCAGCTTGTAGGAGCGTGATTGCATTGAAAGAATATAAAACCATCACTGAAATCTCCGGACCCCTGATTTTTGTTGAGAAAACTGAACCAGTGGGATATGGTGAGCTGGTTTATATAACCATGCCAGATGGAGAAACCAAGAGAGGTCAGGTGCTGGACACATCCCATGATGTGGTAGTCGTTCAGGTCTTTGAGGGGACGAGGGGTATAAACCGAGCCTCAGCAGTCAGGTTTACTGGGGATATTGTTCGATTACCCGTATCTTACGACATTCTTGGAAGAGTGCTTTCAGGATCAGGAGAACCACTGGATGGTGGACCAAAAGTGGTTCCAGAAGAGAGGAGAGAGATTATAGGGGCAGCTATAAATCCTTCTGCCAGAACCTATCCCAGAGAGTTCATCCAGACGGGTATATCCACCATAGATGGGATGAATACTCTTGTGAGGGGTCAGAAATTGCCACTTTTCTCCGGTTCTGGTTTGCCTCATAATGATGTGGCTCTTCAGATTGCCAGACAGGCTAAGGTAAGAGGTCAAGAGGAATCTTTTGCTGTGGTATTTGCAGCTATGGGTATAACCAATGAAGAGGCTCAGTATTTCATGAGAGATTTTGAGAGAACTGGAGCTCTAGAGAGAGCAGTAGTGTTTTTAAATCTGGCTGATGATCCTGCCATTGAACGATTATTAACTCCGAGGATGGCATTAACAGCAGCAGAGTTCCTGGCTTATGAATATGATATGCATGTCCTTGTGATTTTGACTGATATGACAAATTACTGTGAGAGCCTGAGAGAGATATCGGCAGCCAGAGAAGAAGTCCCTGGAAGGAGGGGTTATCCGGGATACATGTATACTGATCTGGCAACAATCTATGAAAGAGCGGGGCGAATTAAGGGTAGAAAAGGGACCATCACTCAGATTCCGATTCTTACAATGCCCGGAGATGATATAACTCATCCAATTCCTGATCTGACCGGGTATATAACTGAGGGCCAGATTGTGCTGAAGCGTGAACTGCATGCCCGAGGTATCTATCCGCCCATTGATGTGTTGCCATCTCTGTCCAGGCTTATGAAGGAAGGTATTGGGCCAGGGATGACAAGGGAAGATCACGCCCAAGTCTCTGATCAGCTCTATGCCGCTTATGCTGAGGGTGTGGATCTAAGAGGTCTTGTTGCCATTGTGGGTGAGGAGTCGCTCTCAGAGAGGGACAGGAGATTTCTGAGATTTGCCGATAGCTTTGAAGATAAGTTTGTGAGACAGGGCAGGGAAGAAGACAGAGATATTGATGCCACTCTAGATCTTGGATGGGAATTACTCGCACAGTTGCCTGAAGACCAGCTCATTAAAATCGAACGAAAATTCATTGAGAAATATCATCCAAAATATCGGAAGGCTGAGGGAAGCTAAATGGCCATCGATGTAAAGCCTACTCGTTCTGAACTGATAAAGCTGAAAAGGAGAATCAAATTATCAGAAAAAGGTTATGAGCTCCTTAAGATGAAACGAGATGGTCTAATCATGGAATTTTCGGAGATTCTCACTCAAGCCAAGGGCGTACTAGAACGATTAAAAGAGAAATATGGGGAGGCGGAAAGCAAAATCTCTCTTGCAAAGGCTGTTGATGGCAGTATTATGGTAAAAAGCACAGCACTTGCAATTAAGAGTGAACCAGAGTTCATGCTCAGAAGTAAAAACATAATGGGTGTCGTTGTTCCAGTGGTTAAGAGAAAAAAAGTGAGAAAAAAACTGAGTGAACGGGAGTATGGTCTTATCGGTACAACAGCAAGAATTGACGAGGCAACTGCAGCATACGAAGAGTTGATTGATGCTATTCTGGAAGCAGCGGAAATAGAGACCACTCTGATCCGATTGCTCGAAGAAATTGAGAGTACAAAGAGGCGAGTAAATGCTTTGGAGTATAAAGTCATACCTGAATTAAAGGAAGCCAGAAAGTACATTGAATTTGCACTTGAAGAAATTGAGAGAGACAATACCATACGACTCAAAAAGATAAAGGCAAAGGCATGATGGAAAGATTGTTAAACTGGGTGTTCAGCTATCGGAATAAAGAGCGTATACTTAAATATGGGTGGATAATCTCAGCTGTGAGAACAGCTGTGGGACTAACCATCTTGGTCTTAATGATTTTGGGATACTTCAATATATCTTATTACAAGCCCTGATTAAAGAGGGCAAGTTTATTTTAATTTTTTTAGGTTTATTAGGGTTATACATGCTGGAATGTAGTTTGTGATACCTATCCAGATATCATCACATACCCAGAGAGTTGATATTTGGAATTTATTTAAGAAAAATAAAAATACTATTTTGTGAAAGATGTTATCATGAAACTAGGGGAGGTTTTGAACGATTCTTTTGACCTTGCAAAAAAATTGACAGAAGATATGAGGAGGTTAATCTTACTAATCGTTCTTGGCATTATACCGATTGTCAATTTCATTGTAATCGGCTATGGGTACAGGCTGATCCAGATAGGAAAAAAGGAGTTGCCAGAACTGGGCAATTATGGTGAACTTTTCATCAATGGTCTCAAAATAGTGGTGGCTCTTCTGATATATATGATAATTCCGGTAGCTCTGATAATTACTGGTGCTGGTATTGGAAGTCTCAGCCTTGCAGCTGGTATACCTCTGGTAGTTGCAGGAATGGTTATTGCATTTCTTCTGGCGATAATAGCGGCCATGGGAATCGTTCATATGATTGTGAATAATTCTTTCGGAAAAGCCTTTGCTTTTGGAGAAATAATTAAAGTTATAAAAAGGGCTGGTACAGGGGTATATTTGGCGTGGCTGATTATAATTTTTGTTACCGGAGTTATAATAGGTGCCATTGGAAGAACCCCCGTAATAGGGTGGGTAATAGAAGGGATACTGACACCATTTTATGTGGTGTTTTACAGCAGATCTGCTTTGCTCATCTACAAAAGAGGTATTTAAAATTAATCAAGAGAAAAGCGAGTTAATAATGATATCTGGAAAGAAACATTACTTTAAATTATTGTGAGAAAGGGGTAAAATCATAAAATGTGTTATCCGAAACCGTTAAATATCACTCAAATGGTTAATCGATACCAGCCTATGCTCCGGTAGTGTAGCTCGGCCAATCATGTGGGACTCTCACTCCCAAGAGCTTGTAAAAAGCTTTAAATCGTCTATAACTTCCGAGGAATCTTTATCTAAGGAAAAAATTTTAAGTGATGATATTATACAACAATATTTAGAGAGATATAAAAACCCACACACTCTGAAAGGCGTTAAAAAAGTTATAAACAAGTTTAGAAGAGAGATTAAAGACTTGTCAAGGGATGAATTCATTAAATGGCGTGATAAATACGTTTATGAGACATACGGTAAAAATCTTTTCAGAGATTTGAAACCATTCCTTAAATGGCTTTCAGAGAAATTCGATAATCCAGTTTTCAAAGAATACGCTGAAATGCTTAAATGGAAAGGAAAAAAGACTACAAAACTCTATACTGAGGAAGAGGAAGCGATAACTCTTGATTACATCAGAAAGAGAATAGACATGATTTTAGACAGAGAATGGAGAAAAATCAGGATAAAGGATAGATTCGCAAAATTACGAGCTATTACAGTAATAGTCTTTGGATGCTCTACTGGACTAAGACCATTCGAATTAACCAGATTGACTGATAATGAAATAAGATATGGATTGAAACATGGGTACTTTATTCTACCACAAGAGTATACAAAAACACCATTTGAAAGGTTAATACCAATAAATTCAGAGAGTAAATGGCTTTTATCTGAATTGATTGAAATATGGGATAACAAAGAATTAAGGAAAAAACTCCAGATAAGAGGTAATAAAGTCTTCCCGTACTCTTCTGTTGCTGGAAGTCAAGGGATTATAAACCAGGAGAATATACAACTCGAGTTAGACAACCTCAGAGACTTTACAACTCAATATGGACTCTCTAAATTGGGTGTACCTGGCCTTCTTGAGGCCATAGTGGTGGGGCATGATGTGAATACTTACAAAATACGAATTGAGAATTATCTGAAAGGGAAAGCATCCAAAGAAGAGGTAGCCAAAGACTGGTTGAAATACTGGGATAAGGTAAACATTCTAACATCAGACCAGAGAAGTAGGGTAAAACTCCTTATTTCAGAGATTCAGCCCTAAACTATTTTTATTCATCTTTTTATTTTTTTGTGTATGGCCTTCTAAAAATCAACATGGGTAAACCATCATCTCAATTGAAAAAAATAGGAGATAAAGCCATTAACTGTTAAGCTGTTTCCTGGCAACATCTACAAAGTAGATTATGGAGTATGCCCCTCCCAGGAATGTGGCCAATCCTACCACAGCATAGGCCGGTATCAGGATTAAATCGGTTATCAATTTCTCACCTCCTTATTATTTTTACACAATACGGTCAATTTGCCTTTGATGAAAGATACCTCCCTCCATAGCTGGAGATTTAAGGCATAAAGCCCCCCAATGGCTGAAATAATAGCCCAATCGTTTAGAATCATCCTATCACCATTCTATTCTTTTCCATATCTGAATCATAAGGAAAATGAGCATAGTGGCCATAACAAGCTGATACCAGGTCACTCATACATCACCACTACCGGCGCCGTGATTTTCCCGTAAAGATTGTTTCCATCAATCCTAAACCTGACACTCCTAAAAGCATCGAAATTAACCGTATCCACTGAAATATCGAATTTTAAGACTCCATCCCTCCATACCTTAATTCTGTCGGTTGAAGAATCGTATAACACTTCCACATCGTAATAGGTGTTATTGGATAAATCCACAGCCTCATAAACAACTTCTGTCCAGTTGCCATCCACATACTTCCAGATTCTAAAGTCTCTCAAGGATTCTAAAGGCCTTAACTGGAGTATGTATGTTCTACTTGGTGTGAATTGTGTTTCAGCTTCGCTATCAGACTTAACTAAATCGATGTAAAAGCTCTGAGCATCCACATTGTTGAGTTTACCCCTTACATACAGCTTTGAAAATCCATCTGGTTTGTTGAAGTAAAGCCAGTTATTACCCTGAATGGTTAGCTCATCACAGTTGTATGTTACTTTAGAAGCGTTGGACATACTGGCATTTTCATACAAAACGTTCATCAGATTTGTGTCTATCACTATTGTAGGGTCTGTAAACACGCTCAATATCTCACTTATTGGCTTATTCACCATGTGGGTTATTTTAGGAGTTGTAGAGCCTAATTTTCTGGTTATTATCATACAACCACCTACATACAAGCTCCATATCTCTCACAAGCGTTAGAATATTCCTTGACTAATTCATCATCCAGGCTTTTTTTGATGATAGTATCAGCTTTATTATCCAACTCCCTTCGATAAACCGACTCCAACCACTTTTCATAGGCATACCTGTTTACAATATCCTGGACATCTTTCTGTTCATCTGGTGTTATGTTGGTATCCTGGCCATATTCCTGGAGTTTTTGAGTGTCCTCTTCTACCTGGCTTTTTATTTCTGGATAACCCTGAGTTATCGAGTCCTCCATTGCAGAAGGAGTAAACCCATAAGCATAATCTTTAATCTCTTCTTTAACCCTATCTGCTACCTCTTCCACCTTTTTAAGGGGATTAAGGCCTTTAAGCTTCCAGTAGATTAAACCTCCAACTGCTACAATAGTAAGCCCTAACACTGCATAGCCCCAACCTGAGCCACCAACCTTTATGATTGTGGGATTTACTTCAGCCATCTAAATCCACCCGTATTTTTCAGCGTTAATCTCCCATAGGGTTTTTTCCGGCTCTGGAGGGACATATCCGCTCTCACCATACAAAGCCCTGTTAATCCTCCCTGCCTCTTCAAGGGAGATACCACTCCCTGACTGTTTACCTGGTTGTGCCAGATACATGGCCAGTTCATGAGCTACTCTTCCAGCCTGGACTTCTGGCTCTTCTTTCAAAATCTGATATTCTGTATCGGATTTCCGATAAATCACTTGCTGACCACTGTATGTCTTGCCTCCAACATTGTAAGAAACGTTAGCTATTGCATATTCACCCTCTGGAGTTTCCTCAACCTGTGAGGTATCTATCCCCAAAGCCTCAGCTTCAGATTTAGTTAAGTTGGCTAACTGAGTCCCTGAAAGAATACCCTCAAAAAGCCCCTCTGTCATCTGGTTTAGTTTCTCCCTGGCCTTCTTAACCCCCCCCAGGAAATCACTTTTAACAGGGTGGATAAACTGAGATGATTTTTCCCTCCAGGATTTGATGTCTTCCACCCAGGGTTTAGTCTCTTCTTCTGGTTGTTCTACCCCTTCCTTCCTGGAGAGTAGAAGATACCCACCAATAACGGTTAAAGCTCCAATTCCAGCAATAGCAACCTTCTTATCCATTAGATACCATCCCCCTGGGCAGTTATCCGGTAAGGTATCGCATTAGAAGAATTGTTCTTCAAAGTAATACTTTCAAACTCTTTTTGAGAGAAAACTCTTGTCTCGTTCTTCTTAACTGTCATTCGCTTATTAGATGCCCCATTAAACCAGATTACCAAATCATCTGTTTCTGAATCGTTTATAACCTCTACAATCTTGGCTATAAACTTATCATCTTCTTTAAACTTGATTGTTTTTGACTCATTAGCGTTAAGAGTGCCTTCATAAGGCTCTAAAACTGAATAGGTTTCCTCTTCAACGGTAACATTAACATCGATATCCTGATTTTGACTGTCATCATCCTTGATATTTGTATCCCATATTGAGGATTTTTTCCCACATGAAAAGGCCATTTTATCACTTCCTCCTTAACTCAAAGTAAATCAAGGCCAGTAAGAGAGTGTTTATAGCCAGATACAGACTCTCAAACTGGGCAACATGGTTTTGAATGGTTGAAAAAAGCCCTTTAATCTTGCATGTTAGAGAATCGGTAGATACCCCTGAATCTACCCCTGAATCTCCATCCCATACCTGGTAATTCCTAAGGCTATCTATGTAATCCTCTAAATTCATGGTACCACCTGGTTAAAAAAAGTGGGGATAGTTAGGCCAGAAGTTTGGCAAAGGTCTCTATTGCTTTCTTGACTTCCTCACTTGCCACTGCCATGTTTATTTCATCTACACCCACAACCTCAATGCTGGAGTTAGAAGCCTTCAAGGCACTGGATGAGTTAACGGTAGCAATCAGTTTATGTGCTGGAGGGATGATAAACGGGTCATCAACCGTAATCTGCTCCAGTTTGTTGTACTGGTTAGCATTTCTGAAAGCCCCATACCTCTTTTCAAGGATGATTTTCTTGTTGTTGCCATCAGGAGAGGTCGCATATATCCTGAGTATGCTTCCATCTGGCAAATCAGTAGGAGTGGCATCTTTCAATACAGCCCTTACAACAGCCCCTTTGGGAATACCGTAAGCCCTTGTTACAGGAGCTTCAACAGTCCAAACAACAGACTCAACCCCAGCAGTCCCATCAGAGAAAGTCCCATCTTTATCTGTGGTTAAATCCTTCTTCATTTCAAAACCACCTCTATTAGATTTTCAATTACAGAAATTCCACCAGCAATGGCCACAATTTTACCAGTATTCCCTTTGATACCGAATTTGCCAACCAGAAAAGCCCCAACACCAGGAGCTAAAGCCAGGTATTTATTGGTCTTCTTTGCTTCCTCTGATAGCCACTCACAACCTGCAAAAGTAACCCCACCTATTACAATATCCTTAACCAATGCATCCATCCCTAAATCACCTTGAAAAAGAGAGAATTATGTCATCCATATTTAAAAACTGTACATGAGGTTGTGCGAGGTTGTTAGAGGTTGTTATGTCTCTCTCTGAAAAGTGTTATCAAACTCTCCAACACCTGAGAATAGGAGAGAGTTACCCCTATGTCCCTTTCCATCTCTTTCTTTATGGTTTCAAGCTCATAAAAAACGAGGTTAGAGACACTGATATTTTTAGCCATAGTGCTTAGTCACCCTGATTATTTCTTCTTTCCTGATGATTTTAGGCTCTAAATCATCATCGCATATCCGGATTAGGTCATGTTTGCGTAAGTCACTGTTAATCTTCCTGAATCCCTTTATTGTTTTTTCGATATAATCAATATCGTTACCGGCCATGTGTTTAAAGATAAAACTACAATCTGTGTTTGTCCAGATTAGCTTATTAAACTCCTGGATTTTCTGAGTTATCAACAACATGGAATGACCGTCATGTCTCCCCTCTCTGGTTAGATACTCTAAATTAGGGTCTATGTAATGCAGATTCGCCAAATTATGAGCTTCTTCTAACACTATCAGCCTGTTTTTATCATATCTCATCAATACCTCTATCAACTTACTGTAAGCTTTTTTCAAGGTATCCCTGGGTGTATATTTAGCTGGAATTATGACAATTCGAGGATACTTGATAATCTTCTTCCAATCGTAACTTACATTTTCTTTGATTTTGAGCAATACCGTATTTTTAAGCTTAATCAGGCCTATGTGGTTTTTAATCTGCCAGTCCATGACTACAAATTTGCCATTACGATTCTGGTCTACGTACCTTTCAATGAGATAACCGGCAAAATAGCTTTTACCACTTCCTCGTTTACCGGCAATAAACCATACAAAGGGTTTATTCGGTATCGTAATCATCCTTTCCCTCTCTTTCAGCCTTAACCTTGTCTATTACGATACCACCCAAAACAGCCCCACTCAATACCAGCCCTGTAACAGGATGGTCTACTGGAATTTCAGGGTAATAATACTCTATGGTTTCAATTACTGCTTTAGAGAATTTAGTTTGTGATACTTCCTCAGGTGTTAGCTTATTGCTATCTGATAGTTTACCCACCTTGTTTACGATTAGGCATATTATGTTATCTATCCTGTCTGTAAACTGGTTTAAAACTTCTGTGGGAATTCCCTTTTTCTCTTCCTTTTCCTCTTCTGTTAGTTCTTTGAGGATTAAATCCTCTGTTATGTCCTTTCCTTTTAGGCTATCATCTATTATAGGCTCTTCTTGGGTAACCTCTTCTTTAGGCTCTTCTATCTCTTCCTTAACCTCTTCCATTCTTATTTCCTCCTTAATTCAGCCAGAATAAGCCTTAAGTTGGTGTTAATGCCCTCTAAAAGTAGTTTCATATCCTGGATTTCTTTCCTCAATTTTGCAGAATCCCCTTTAAAATCGGTTATTAGTTTATCAACATCTAAATTTTCCAGTTTGTTGAGGATTTTCAGCATGTTATCACCTTTTTAAAGCCTTACCAAAAAGAATAATTCCGACAATAGCCCCGACAACACCTAAAACAGTCTTCCAGTTGGATTTTTCTACTTCTGGTTTTTCTGTTTCCTCTTCTTTGTCTTGATTAGGTTCTTCTGGTGTTTCTGGTGTTTCCTGGGTAACCTCTTCTGGATGTGGTATTTCTTCTGGCTTATCTTCTTCTAAATCTCTGATTTTTATTACATTGTATTTCTTACATTTTGGACATGATGGCTTTTTTGCCTTGCTCACCCATTCATAACCAATACATTCAGGATTTTGGCATTTAGCAAGATATGACATGGAAAATTGATAGTTATCTTATGGATATTTATCCGTATTGGTTAGAATTTGCTTAAATCCAATTCCTCTTCTGGTAAATCAGTAGTCTCTATCTCACTACCGTTACTATCCTCTTTAAGTCTGATTCCAAGCCATACTCTTTGCATCTTACCCATTATCCTCTTTGTCCCATCCCGTATTTCAGGAATAAGTCTCTGAATTTCATCACCGAAAGATTTCTTACTCCTGGTTGTAAGAGAGTTATCATCACAGAATACAACATATGCTGAGTATAAGTCTTTTTTAGTCACATAACCAGTAGAATCAAGCTCTATTTTCTCTTTAACGAAAGCATAGACACTGTTAGCTTTAGATAACCATTCCTCTTTAATCCTCTCCATAGTATTGGTGATTGTAAGCCCTAATTCCTCTATTCGTGTCATCGCTAACAATACCCTGTTTAAGAAGCCAGATAACTCTTCTTCTGTGAGTAGATTATCTAAAAAACCAGGTATTTCTTTGAATTTATTCGGAAATTCGATTAGATTCCATCGTCTCCAGAATGCGTCTGTCATGTCATTAGTTTCTGGTAATTCGTTAGCTGAAAAAATAAGTGTAGCCTTGTTTCTGAATTCGAAGGGGTCTTTAAATTTCCTCTCTACCGTTATCCTATCCCCAGATACCAGCATTTTAAAAACACCAGTGTATTTCAAGGGTTTTTTTGGTATATCTGCAAATATATTCGCTAATTTACCGACTAATTGATAAGCCTTAAATTTATCATGTGCTAAATCCTGCAGAGATACATTACTAACGTTATCCTCTCCCAAGAATCGGATTAGTAGGTTTAGATAGGTGGATTTACCGTTATTACCACCACCAAATAACATAAAAGCCCTATCATACTTTGCATCCATCAGACATAAGGCCGGAATCTCATACAAGACCTTAACATCCTCTTTTTTCACCAATTCTGAAAGAAATTTATCAATCTTTGGGCATTCAGCTTTTTCATCATAGTTTACCGGCAAACACCATGTATAACCATAAATAGGACTGTTAGGGAGGAGTAAATACCTCTCTCCTCTGAATAACACTCCATTTTTTAAAGGAATGAAACTTTTAAGAGTATTAAAAGGAAATTCCCTAAAGAAAGTAGACCATTCAATACGCTGGAGAATTTCAGTAGTAATGTTTCTAATGGTCTTTTCTTTGGTTAAACCCTCTCTCATAAGAATTTTCTTAATACTCTCTTCTATCTCTCCCTTATTTTCTCTGTACATTCCATCCTTGTAGATATAGAGAATCTTGTTAAAACTGACTATACAGTATCTCTTGATTAGCCAGCCCTCTAATTTGTCGTAATCCACTTTTTTTATCTCTCTCTTCCCTCTTTTTTCAGTAGATACCACAAATGGATACCCTGCATCTTCCCAGTATTTAGAGTAAACAAAGGAGTATAAGGCCAACTCCTTGATTTCCTCTGGTATAAACATCTCATTCAAGATTTTGTACTTATCTACTATCTGGATGGCCTCTTTATCCCCTTCCTCTGCCATTCCCTCATATAGCTCCAAATCCTTTAGAAATTCCTTCTTTTCCTGGACGTAAAGAGATTTTACATACTCCTGAATAGAAGACCGTTTAGTGTTGATAGAAATCCCTCCTTTTAATTTAAATCCCCTCTAAAAGCCATTTCCTCATTTTAGCCTTAAACTCAAGGTTTTTACGATGGTACTCAATTTTATGACAGTTAACCCGACAGTAAGCCTCACATGGTATATTGCTAAAAGGTATTTTCCAGCATTCAGCTATCATTTACCAGCCCCCTTTACAATCAAATCGCTTATGAACTTCCTTAAGCCCTTAAAATCAGTTATTTCAGCCTCTTCATTGCTGAAAAGAGTCATATGTACGTTATTTATCTTCGTGTATCTCCTATCATCCTTAATCTCAAACCGGTTAATAGGGATAATCGCATAGGTGTCTCCCTCTGGGTTTTCAGGGTTATCCATGTGCCTAACAATGATGTAAGGCTCTACTCTCAATCTCTTTCCCAACTTCTTTAGGCCTACATACTCAAAACTGGGGATTATGTAGTCAGCATTTTCAGGATGAGAATAAGTGTTTTTCCACTCAAATATAGCTCTAAATCGCTTATTTACCTCTAAAACTGCATCTATGTCATATATTGCCAGTTTGATACCATGATAATCTGCTATCTCTTTGAATACCATGTTTTTTAGGGTGTGGATATACCCGAAATCGCATGAATAACAGGATTTACGCATTTATACACCTTTGATTGTCCAGAAATTGATGTTATTCCCTTTGATTTTCTGAAATCTCTCATCTTTAGCCAGCAAATTACCTATTCTACCTGGTGTTACTGGTGGATATTTGTAAGTAGATTCAAAGGCCAATGACAACTCTCTGGCTGTTACTGGTCGTTTAATCCATAAAATGTAAGAGTAACAGAAGTTTAGGACTCTCTCCCTGTTATATCTGGATAGCATTGTTACCTCCTGTTATCTCTGTTTGTCATTAGCTCCCTTGACATCTTTAGGCTCTTCAAACCACTCTCTCAGTGTTTTGTCAAGTTCTCTGATTTTCTCAAGGATTTCCTCACTTGATGGATGGTTATAGGTGATTTCCCACCCATAACCCCCTCTCTGGCCTCTGATAAGTTTAAGTTTGAATTCTGAAACATGTTTAACCAGGTGTCTCTTTACCTCTTCAGACATCCTCAAAGACCTCCTTTGAGAAAACCAAACCTATCCAGTCTGGAAACCATGAGAATTCTAAAAATTCCCAGCCTTCAGCCTTCAATTGTTGTTGAAGCTCTTTAGCTCTATCCATTGAGAAACAATCGTTGAGAATAAACAGATGATATTCTCCCTTCCTGAATCTCTCAATGCGAATGGTTAAACCACTATCAGCCAATGTTTTTATAACACCCTCAGAAATCATTTTGAGTCCTCCTTAATCTCTCTATTGGCTAATCTGCCCAGAATTTGAGATAACTCCAATCCAGCCATGTAAAGCCCTGAATCCTTTGCTTTTTCACCAGATTCCATCATGTTAACAGTTAAACGGAAAAGCTCTTTCCACTCTGGAGAATCTCTTAAAAAATCAGAGAGTTTCATGGCTTATTCCCCTTCTTCTTCCTCATTCTCTGGTAAAATCTGTTTTAGAAGCTCATCCATGTCTTTAATCAGGCCTTCTGGCTGAATCTTTGACATAGAGATTAACTTTGTAAGATGTTCAGCCACTATATTCATCTCTTCGTCTGTTAGCTCTCTGGGTAGGATATGGTCATACTCGAAATTCAATGTATGGAAACGGAGATTATAGTTTGTTTTCCCTTCATAGTCTTCGTAATCTTTGGTAAAAAAGGCTTCAACAGTGGATAATTCCAGGTAGGTAGTACCATAGTTTACATCATTGATTTTCAGAAACATCAGTTATCATCCCCCAAAACTCGCTTAATCCTCTCTATTCTCTGGGAAATCTCTTCTTTGGTGTTTTCCAGTGTTTTTATGGTGTTTTCATAGTATGTAATCTGGCCTTCCAACTCCTGGATAAGCTCCCTTCCTTCCTCTATAATCTCTTCAAATATCCCCAGGATTTTATCCACCTTCTTAAAAAACCGGCTAACAGAGTTTTTATTCAGCCAAAACATCAGACAACACCCCCTTCTAACTCTTCTTCTAATTCCTCAACTCTCCTCCTAATTGAGTCCCTGGCAAGCTCTGTAAAACTCACATAGCCATGTTTCTTGGCTATGGAATCTCCTCTCTTATAGAGTTCGATGGGTATCTCTATCAGTTTCTTGTTCTTCTCATTCATGAGTAATCGATTACTCCATAGATATTTAAAAGTTATGGCTATAACGAAAGTATTAATAACATATAGGTTATATTATCTACTATGGATGAGGAAAAATCTAAAAGAAAGTACGTGACGTTAAAGCTTCCTGATGAGTTTGTGGATATGGTTAAGAAGTTTATCAAAGAACATCCTGAGTGGGGATATACATCAGTCCCTGAATTTGTTAAAGAAGCAATTCGGGATTACATCCTCTATCTTGAGAGTTTAAAAGAGTCTGAATCTTCCAAAAAACCGCCTTCTCAATAAACCCCATAAGCTCTTTACTTTCTAACATCATATCATCCCTCATATTAATACCACTCTCCATTAACCCATTTATTTATTTTGATAACCATTACCCCCTTACTTCCATTTCCATTGAAAGTAGTGATAACAAAGATAACGAAGATAACACGTTTGTATCCTTGGAATATTTTTTCAAAAATTGAGAAATTAAAAATTGTATTAGTAAGAACATGCGTTATCTGTGTCATCTTTGTAATCATCTCGATAAACATCACATACTCCTATTTCCTTTCATTCATATTAATTATTACTGGTAATTCTGAAAGTATATTATACCGTATTTCAAAACATTTTAATACATCAGAGAACAAAGTCGTTGATGGAAAGGGGAAGAAGCCAGAAAGTAGGTGAACCTTATATATGGCTTCTTTTCCCCTTACGCCCCCTCTCCTCGATAATCCTTGATAACCTCATGGTTGAGTTATCTTAATATCTTTTGAAAATAATAATCAGAATAGGTGGGGGGTAATGCCATCTCTGAAAAAATTATGGAGCTGGTTGAGAGAAAATATTTTTGTTATCGCTATACTCTTATTGGTATTCGTTACTGGATTAGTAATCCTTGTGGCATATATTGAATTAACTTTTAGGGATATAGCTCTTATTATTGTAACAGGTTTTGGAGTTTTAGTCAGCATATTGTTGATATCAGTAATTTCTGAGCAGACTGAAATTATTGAAAGACAGACTGAAATAATCTCTAACCAGACTGAAATTGCCAATAGGCAAACAGAATTAATTAAAATCGATAAAAAACCATTTATATGGATTCAAGGGAGTGGAGACTCTGAAAAAATATCTATTAAGGTATATAATCACTCAAAGTATCCCATTGAGATTGTGGATGTTTTTGCTGATGGTAAACGTGTAGAAATAGAGGACTATGTTATTGAGATTGATGAACACTCAAAACCGATTGAGGTAAGCTCTGAGACAAAAGAGGTTAAAATTAAGGTTGCCAACTCATTTTATAAGGATGTATCACTTACCTATACGTATGATACCGAGAGTGGAAAATTTAAGAAAATTGAGGAAATTTGAAAGCTCATTTACCCATGATTCTTTTTTAACCTACCCCATTTTGATTTAGTTGATGGTTGAGCTATTTTAAGTATGTACCCTATTGGTTGATTGAGAGTATATGTACCCTCACAATGGATTAAGGTACATATCTCATTCTGATACCTTACCATTCTCCCCACAACAAAGACAAAGAAAGATATTAATACATATGAATGGTAAATATGTTATTGATAGATATGACTCCCGATTCAGAGAAACTAATTAATGTATTATGGAAACGAGTTAAAAATGTTTTTTGGCTTGTAATAATTCTTATTATTAATGTTCTCCTCAGTCTATTGCTTAGTGGTAAAATCTCATATGATGTTTTTATAGGTTCATTGACATTAGCAGGAATATTTTATCTTATAATAACTCAAGAAGAGAAGCATGATAAGACCATCCTCCTCCTTAAGGATATCGAAAAGAATACGAGACAAATGGCAAACGGGGGAACAAGACTGATGGCAAATGGAGGAGAATTCGAGGAAGAGGATGAGGAGGAGGAAACAAGTGGAGCAGGTGCTTTCGCTGGAATGATTGTTGGTGGAAGTATAGGATTATTGGCTGGCCCTGTAGGAGTTATTTTAGGAGGAATCATAGGGGCTTTAATAGGAAATGAGTTAGAGCGTGAAACAAAGAAATAGAATTAGATATGCACCTTCTTAATTTTGCCATCTTTTTCCATATATTTAGTTTGTTAAATTTTTGATAATCTCCCACATTAACCAATATATTAACAACCAACCCACATAACCATATATCAACTTCTGACACATAACAACCTCGCACAACCTTATGTACCATCAATATATATGCATAACATTGCATAACATTGCATAACTTTTAAAAAACAAAGGAGGATTGAGAAATGGAGGAAATAAGCTATATACCGAAAAATAAATATAGGACAACCCTCTACCTCGACTTTGGGATAGTGCAAAAATTCAAGGAAAAATACCCGATTTCAGTGTCTAAAGTGGTAAATGCCCTCTTACATGCCATCGTTGAAGGAAAAAGCCCATTAGAGAGCTTAAACCTCGGAAATCTCCACGGAAAAGAAAGCTCCGGTAGTGTAGCTCGGCCAATCATGTGGGACTCTCACTCCCACGACCGGGGTTCAAATCCCCGCCGGAGCATAGAGAAGAAAGTAGAGAGCTCCTTTCGCTCTCTCCTCTAATTTTAGTAATGTATTCATTCTATAAGTAATTTTCTGTCAATATTTGTTTCAATAATAAATATTTGGGTACACATCATGCTGGATAATCTGCCCTCATCACTACCTCTTGTTTGGTTTTTAGTATCTGATGATATACGAGAGATATGACGATATTTTGGATGATATATTACCACTCTATCTACCGGCATCCGATAGTGGAATTTTAAAAATATGTAGGATTTTCGTAAAATTTCCTATTTCTTTTCACATGAAAATTTAAAATTGTAAGAATCGTCAAAATTTTCAATATATGCTAGTAAAATATTTATATTAGATTAACACACGGATAAATGAGGGCATATTTGATATCATTTAAGAGAGCCCTTGAATTGCGAAGACTAGTAGGGGGTGATATTGTGAAGACAGGTAGGAAAAGTAGGATGTGTAAAACACGCGCCTTTTCTTTAAGTCCGTTATATCTAGAGAAAATTGAGAGAGCAGCAGATTCTCTCGGGATTACTCAAAGCGAATTCATAAGACGGTCGGTAGACGCCTTTCTGGAGAAAATTGAGGTCCGTCATCTATAGTCGAGAGGTGGCTCAGATGGACGAACTGGAAATGCTGAAGAAACTGGCCCTATACGGTTCGCCAACAGCTAGGGCTGCAGCATTAACCATTTTAGATCAGATGACCAATGGGAGGATCACTAAAGAGCTTAAGAAAATCTTGGATCAATGAAGAGAGGGTTAAAAAATGAAAAGCCATGGATGGTTGAACCCATGTAGTAGTAGGTGGAACTACTACAAATATTTTTCGAGAGAATCTGTAAACCAGTATACTGACCCACTCAAAGATTCTGGAATCTACCATTGTACATGGGAAGAGGTCTACTCTGCATGCAGAGTTATGGAGGTAGGCCATGGATGCGAGTGACTAAATTAGAACAAGGAAGGTTACTGGCTGAGCTGGGTAACTTTCAGCTTATAATCGAATCGGCGGAAAACCATAACATAAAGTGGACACCTGCTAACGGAGATAGAATAGGACTTGCAGTCATCCAGGAGTTGAAGAGAGATATATCAGCGCCTACGAGAGGGGTTATTAGTGATATAGTAGACAGTCTGGCCTCTATTGATATTGATCTATCTTTTAAAGAGGTTAAAAAGATCTGCAACAGAATTTTGACTGAAATAAAGAACAACAAGACTCTACTTTCGACATTGTTTGATAAGTGGGAGGAAGCAACTAACGCTGTTGCTGATGTAAAAGATCATGAGTTCTCCAACGAAGCCATTGAATTAGCTCGTGATCCCAAGATACTATGGAGGATCAAGAAGGTCCTAGATAAAGCGATAGTTGGAGAAGATGACACAAAGCTACTACTGTTTTTGATATTCCTGTCCAAAGAGGTGGATCCTCAGGCAGTTTATCTTGTGGCTGAGAGTTCAACCGGTAAATCCTACTTACAGACCCAGATATCCAAGATTTTCAAAGAAGATGTATTGCATTATACCAGAATCACACCTGGAGCAATTGACAGAATTGGAGGAGACATAACCGGTAAGGTTCTGGTGATTGGAGAGGATGCCGGATTAGGTCCAGAGGCTTCATCCATTCTGAGACAGTGGCTGAGTGAAGGAGAGCTCTCCCTCCTAACACCAGAAAAGACAGATGATGGAAAGATACGGAATATAGAGATAAAGACAAAAGGTAAGCCTGTTCTTGTCACAACAACCACGAAGGGCTCTATAGATCCAGAGCTTGCCACTAGGATATGGATCATAACCCCAGACACATCAGAGGAGCAGACTAAACGCATTCTTGAATTTGAGGCTCTCAAGGCTGAAGGTCTGATAAACGGAGAGGCTGAAAAGGAATTTGAAATGATCAAAGAAGCTCTATCGTATATCAAGGATCAATGTAAGGGATGTGAAATACGTGTGCCTTATGCCAGAAAGATGGCTGAAAAGTTTCCCATTGAGAGGGTGAGAGCCAGACGAGATTTCTCAAAGATCCTTGCGTTGATAAAAGTATCAGCATGGCTCCATCAACTCAACAGGCCAGTGATCGAGAAAGATGGTAAAAGGATAGTAATAGCAACCTTGGCCGATCTTGGAGTTGTCAGTTCCATCGTCCTGAAGTCTATCAAGCCAACACTCACTGGTCTTACCCCCATCCATGAGAAAATATTAAAGCTGGCCGAAGCTCATGACGAGTTCTCAATATATGACATGGCTCCCAGACTCAAGTTATCGGCAAAGAGGGTCTATGATCTGGTTCGAGAGCTATGCGATTTCGGGTATCTTGAGAAGACTCAGGGTGGTCCTGGAAAAAAGAATCTGTATCAGAGAGTTTTAGCTTACGAAAACAACGGTGAATTTCCGACAATTTCCGACGGAAATCTACCATATTTCTTTACTGATAAAGAGCTATCAGAGTGGCTGGATAGCACCTTCTCACCTTCCAATGGAGTTAAGGAAGATATATGCAGAGAGTTTAGGGCCAACATATATGACCCTCTCGCTGGTGTTTCATACATATCTCATCAGATCCCACCAGAAGGTGAGAAGGTTGAATCTGGCGAAGGAGAACCAGCTAAACAATCAACAGATGATGCTGAAATTCCTTCGGAAGCTATCAGAAATTCAGATAAGAGTATAGCAGAAAATAAGACCGCAGAGAACAAAGAGTTAAGCCAAAAAGAATTGATCCGTCTGATAAAGGAGTACTACCACAACACAGGAGGGCAATCAGAAAATCCGAGACAGATCACGTTCATAACCTTATGCCATTCATATCTCACTAAAAAGCTGAGATATTCTGTAGATAGAGACCGGGTGAAAGAGGCTGTTGAACACTTGGTAGGTGATGGAAAGCTGTTTTTCCAGGAGGTTGGTTAAATGTTGTTATCGGAAATCATCAGTTCACCATACAAACAGACCAAAACCAGATATCCCAGAGAGTTTGGAAATCCAGCTAGGTTGAAATACAAGCCTTCAGATCTTGTGTGGAACAATACAGACTTAAGCAGATATCTGACCAGATTCAACAACCACAAAGACTGTTTTATCTCATTATACAGCTTTCAGATCATAGATACCTGGCCAGAGTACTACGATTCAGCTATAATTGATTGCCTGTTTTTCGATATAGATTCAGAAAACCTTGAAACTGCTTTATCTGAAACTGTAAAATTGGTTAATGGGATGCTATCGGATACTTTATCTCCACGAGTACATTTCTCAGGATCGAAGGGTTTCCACATATTCTGTGATTTTTCACCAATCCCACTGAAAGGATACAAAAATCAAACATTGAAAGTCATTCACGACCTGCTGATTAAAAGATATGATCTGGATCCAGAGGTTGTCGATAAGACTGGAAACTGTCAGCAGTTAATAAGGCTGGTGAACACCCAGAATATGAAATCAGGGCTGTTCTGCATTCCGTTAAGCATTGAAGATTTATTCAAACTCAATGCTGAAGATATCAAAGAAAAGGCTAGGACACTACAGCCATACCCTGTGGATCCACTGAGTTTAGAGAGACATAATGCAAAACTTTCAAAGCTGGTTCTTAAAGTAAACAAGAGGATAACAAAGAGAGCTGAGAGAGAAAAAGAGATAAGAGAGATCCTGAAAAAGATTAACCGAGTCAGATCTCTTTTCAGACAGAAACATAAGAAATATGGAAAGACTCCTCCATGTATCAGCAAAATCCTGGAAAAAGCTAACAGTGGTATCAATCTGGAGCATAATGAGAGATTTACCTTAACAACCTGGTTTTTACGGTCCGGATATAACGAGGATCAAATTCTGGATATCTTCAGGAATCAGCCCGATTTCAAACCTGAGAAGACAGCTTATCAGATCCACCATATCATGGGTCACAAATACAGATATCCGAGCTGTGAGACCCGTAAGAGCTGGGGTCTCTGTGTTGAGACCTGTCCTTATTCTAACCAGATTATGGAAAATGTGGAGGTGATCTAAATGAGAAAGAAAGGAGACGGGAGAATGAAATTGCCTATGGATTATATTTTGTATTTACACAAAGAAAAGGGCCTGAATCCTCGTGACATAAGCCACAGGCTATTCTGGGAACTGGGCTTGAAAGTTTCACATCTCACGATCTGGAGAAGGTTGAAAGAGCTCGGAGATTTTCACAGTCATAGAGCCACTGGCAATGATATATCAAAAAATGGAAAGGAGGTAGATAAGCCGTGAAAGGGAAGAAGTTTCTGGGTGGATATATCGATTTTGGACTTCTCGGAAGAAAAGAGATCTTTGCATTTAAGAACGAAAAACGGGAAAAAAGCAGCCAACCAGCTTTTCGGTTGTTTGTAAAAGACAGAGATCAGTGGAAAGAATGCGGGGCCCTCTGGGTTCGAGAGACGAAGGAGGATGTGGAAGAGAAGATCCTAGATATCCCATGATAAGGAGGTTATATGCCAGTCTGTGATATCTGCCAGACAGAAAGCCATCAAGTTCAGCTTTTAGCCATGGCAAAAAAACCCTGGGAACACAATCCAGAAGACATTTACTGGAAACTCTGCCAGGTATGTGAACACCTGCTAAAAGAACGATTTGGCTGTATCCAATTACCAAAATCCAGACTTGAATGGTTAAAAAAATCAGGATTGGAGGTGGTTGAAGTTGGATCCAGAGAAGGAGATCATAGGAGTCTTACCAAGCAAAGGATGGATCTCTGCCGAACAATTATCCCTGTATTTGGGCATATCTAAGGACACCCTCAAAAAGCATGTAGAGAGAAGGAACATCAAAAGAGTGATCATCGGTGGCAAGTGGCTCATCAACCTTGCCGATCTCGACAAATATGATGGTCAGTGACATGCAAGATATGTCCTCCACAGTCGAATATAGCAGGGTTATAGACGAACAGACAGGCTCAAAATTAAGAGGTATGTATGTCAGGTCATCTGGCTAGTATGTACCCTGATTATAATTGCATAAAGCAGGTTCAGAACAGGAAGTAATTGCCAAGTTACCAATCAATCACTTTCACATGAAAAAAAGAGGGAAAACATGACTGAATTCATCAAACTACCCATCAAAAAATTGGAAATACTGATCTCCAGAACCATGGAGATCAGAAACAACCTCCTTGAGAGAGCCCTAATAGAACTAAAGAGGGAATACATAGACAGAGAATACCTCAAGGAAATCTTACTGAAAGCCATAGACGCAATGTTCGAAACGGACAAAAGCTTCATGGCTGCAATATCCATGCTCAAGAATTCCGAGAGTCCAGCCACCAAAACAACCATCCATCATACCATTGACGAAAAAGAAGATGAAAACTCAGACCCCCCAAAGATCAAAAATAAAATCAAAGAAAAACTAGAAAGCCTGAAAGAAAACAATCCGGCCACCTACGACTACCTCAAGTACGTTTTCGAGAAGGGAGGCAAAGGCTTCACCTCAGACTTCAAGCATGAACTCGGCCTTCACATCCAGACAATATACGGCCATGAAAGAATTTTAGAAGAAAATGGTTTGCTAACAACCTCCAAGAGAAACAAAAAAGGAGGAAAAAGAAAATATCGCTATGTAACCATTCCTGAAGAGGTTTTCATAGTTTTGGAGAGCCTTCACACTGTGATGGCTTGAGTGATGGTTACGCCCATATATATTATATATAGGGGAATGTGTGTGTTGGGAGTGAATATAACTAACTACATTTTTACATTAGGCTTCTTACAAGTATCATTTCTATGTCTTAAAACTCTTTAGTAATATAGAAACTACATTGAATCTGATTTTAACACAATAGATCCACACATCTAGCATTTATCCCCTATTTTACTCTCTACACTTAAGCTTACTCAGCTCCTCTTCAAGATCTTCCCATACAGAAACATCTTCAAGTATCTCTTCAGGATCGAAACCCCTGTCCATCAGCTCTCCGAAACTCCTCATGCCCTCGGTCATTTCAAAAAACTCATCGAAGTCCATGCCATACTTCTGCCTAAGCCTTTCGATCTCTCTTTCTAATTCTTCTCTTCCTCTTCCAGATTGAGCTTCGAGCATCGGAGAGGACATACCTGATATACTTTAGGTCAAGAGGTATATGAGGTTTTTTTTGGATATAGACTTTAATCCTACTATAGTCTGATTTTAACTAGTTATAACAAACAGCTATGATCGAAGTATGGGTATAAACAATTTCAATCCTACTATAGTCTGATTTTAACTAAGCGAGAGGCAAAGGTGGATAGATTTGTTAAAGGAATTTCAATCCTACTATAGTCTGATTTTAACCATATTTGAAAATATCATCCGACATTACCACATGCATTTCAATCCTACTATAGTCTGATTTTAACGAAGGTAACATTATCGCCATAGATCAAGCCTTCGTCATTTCAATCCTACTATAGTCTGATTTTAACATTCCCAGAGAGATGGCTAAAAAGCTACAGATAGACATATTTCAATCCTACTATAGTCTGATTTTAACGATCTAGTTGTTACCTATCAGGACAATGCTGGCAGGGTAATTTCAATCCTACTATAGTCTGATTTTAACAATAACAATTACTACGATGGTGTAGCAAACTATCCATTTCAATCCTACTATAGTCTGATTTTAACTGTCTTTGGGATACACCCCTCTCTCGGTGTTGACACAGAAATTTCAATCCTACTATAGTCTGATTTTAACATAACTTGGGTAACCTTCCTTATTTAGATGGTCTGTCTTATTTCAATCCTACTATAGTCTGATTTTAACTAACCTCATCTTCAACCTTTAACATTTCCGCCAAGTTCATTTCAATCCTACTATAGTCTGATTTTAACCAAATCACGAAATACCTTACCACATTTATTTTATTCATTTCAATCCTACTATAGTCTGATTTTAACGTACAAACTTAATGTGAAAAAGATTAAAAAGGAACATTTCAATCCTACTATAGTCTGATTTTAACTGGCAGAGGCACACGGCAACATCCTTGCAATCGACGAGCATTTCAATCCTACTATAGTCTGATTTTAACGAATTGCGTCCCTAACATACTGTTTAAGTATATATAGATTTCAATCCTACTATAGTCTGATTTTAACAGATTGGGCGGCGGCAAAAATTTATACTTCAAGCCATATTTCAATCCTACTATAGTCTGATTTTAACTTATGTTTATGAGAAAAATACGGGTAACGCGGTTGAATTTCAATCCTACTATAGTCTGATTTTAACTTTTCGTAATCCCCGGGATCGACGCAATGCTTGAATTATTTCAATCCTACTATAGTCTGATTTTAACACGTGATGGGCATTATGTAGTTTGCTTATCCATCTCATATTTCAATCCTACTATAGTCTGATTTTAACGCCTCTAACTTTATGTTGCTGCCAAGCTGCCTTATTTCATTTCAATCCTACTATAGTCTGATTTTAACGCCTGTGTACTGTTCATAAGTCCACTTTAATGTATATGATTTCAATCCTACTATAGTCTGATTTTAACTCACTGGATAGGTGGCATAGGTGGTTGTGTGGTATATGGCATTTCAATCCTACTATAGTCTGATTTTAACCTGCCTCTGAGATATCGCTTATTGTCGGTATTTCTGGATTTCAATCCTACTATAGTCTGATTTTAACAGAATAAAGACTGGAAAGAGAGATGACCATGTTGTTTTTGATTTCAATCCTACTATAGTCTGATTTTAACCCGTAGATTTTCTTCCTCAATTCCCCCTGCAAAATTGATTTCAATCCTACTATAGTCTGATTTTAACATATCTTCTACCACCTGTGGAACCACCAGCAAAACGCATTTCAATCCTACTATAGTCTGATTTTAACAACTCTACTTGAACGGGAATCTTTCTGCAAGCTATTCATTTCAATCCTACTATAGTCTGATTTTAACTTTATCACCCGATTTTCAAAAAGAAAGAAAGAGATCGCATTTCAATCCTACTATAGTCTGATTTTAACCCTTTATCATTTTTTACGATCTCCACTTCATTGTGGATATTTCAATCCTACTATAGTCTGATTTTAACAATTTATTATTCTCCTATCGTTGGTGTTGTACCATATTATTTCAATCCTACTATAGTCTGATTTTAACATCAGCTCAACTGATACTGTAGACCACGTATTTAGAATTTCAATCCTACTATAGTCTGATTTTAACAACTGCCTCATGAAGTCGTCAAGGCTTATTTTTTCCACATATTTCAATCCTACTATAGTCTGATTTTAACGGAGTGTTTGTATAATAAGTATGGTTTGTGTGTGCAATTTCAATCCTACTATAGTCTGATTTTAACATCATTCTATCTACCTCCTTCATTTTTTCAGGTCATACATTTCAATCCTACTATAGTCTGATTTTAACATCATTCTATCTACCTCCTTCATTTTTTCAGGTCATACATTTCAATCCTACTATAGTCTGATTTTAACAGTAAACCCCTAGTTTATCATAAAGCCCTGTTTCCTTGATTTCAATCCTACTATAGTCTGATTTTAACGTAAACGTAAAGTTGACGGTTTTTATTTTAGCCAAATTTCAATCCTACTATAGTCTGATTTTAACCCTTACTTTTACCTCCTGGGGCCTAAGCTCTCACTTATTTCAATCCTACTATAGTCTGATTTTAACCTACGGCTCACCATGGCAAAGGCTCTCCCCCACGTAGGCATTTCAATCCTACTATAGTCTGATTTTAACTGGGGTTGTGTGAAGCGAATCTACGAGCTTTTTGAGGAATTTCAATCCTACTATAGTCTGATTTTAACCAAGCCTTCGATCCTTGACAAAAGCAGAGCCAGCAGAATTTCAATCCTACTATAGTCTGATTTTAACTGATCATCGGGATTGGTGCAATAGCTGGATCCATGAAATTTCAATCCTACTATAGTCTGATTTTAACATCACTATCGTCGTTATTTGTAAACTTAATATAAACATATTTCAATCCTACTATAGTCTGATTTTAACCCCGATCTGGCTTTCAATTCCACTAATAGTAATGTTATTTCAATCCTACTATAGTCTGATTTTAACGAATTCGGGGGAATTAGGTAAATGGTCGTTAGATAGTTAATTTCAATCCTACTATAGTCTGATTTTAACAAAAAATTTATGGCTGGAGTAATAACAGTACCGAGTCATTTCAATCCTACTATAGTCTGATTTTAACCTTGAAGACAGATGAAATCATTGAAGTAATAAAGAATTCATTTCAATCCTACTATAGTCTGATTTTAACAAACAATAGATACAGACTATGTACCATGTACAACAACAATTTCAATCCTACTATAGTCTGATTTTAACGGGGTATATCCCCAGGATACCAATACTAACAGGTACGGCAATAAAATTTCAATCCTACTATAGTCTGATTTTAACGACTGGTAATGTTTCTGACAAATACGTTGTTCTGAGCGGATTTCAATCCTACTATAGTCTGATTTTAACTACGATAGATATGACATCGTGGTTTATGACACGGCCACATTTCAATCCTACTATAGTCTGATTTTAACCCTTATCGGGCTAAAAAACGAAAGGAGGTAGATAGATATTTCAATCCTACTATAGTCTGATTTTAACTTAAAAATATGATAACGTTTGTTGCTTTTGTTTCATCAACAATATTTCAATCCTACTATAGTCTGATTTTAACAGTAATAATGAAAGAGGGGACACCAGATACAGTAGTAGATTTCAATCCTACTATAGTCTGATTTTAACACATTGACAAAATACTAGAGGAAACGAAAGATATCCCATTTCAATCCTACTATAGTCTGATTTTAACAATGCTCCTCTCCTTCAATCCACATTGTGATGTTTCCAAATTTCAATCCTACTATAGTCTGATTTTAACTTAGATTTTGTGATAGACTCATATTATGTACATATAATATTTCAATCCTACTATAGTCTGATTTTAACTCATAGAGCATTATCCCGTCCTTCTCTCTTGCTTTGTGCATTTCAATCCTACTATAGTCTGATTTTAACTTGTTGCCTATTCCTACACCCAGAGGACAGGCTTCAATGATTTCAATCCTACTATAGTCTGATTTTAACTCAGGTTATTACCGATATCCTTAATCTCAAGAGAGAACATTTCAATCCTACTATAGTCTGATTTTAACGATTTCCTTGGTCTTTCTTGATGCCTCGTGTATTGCCTATTTCAATCCTACTATAGTCTGATTTTAACCTCTCCTTTTCGAATATCAAGTAAATTAGATATAGCATATTTCAATCCTACTATAGTCTGATTTTAACGGATCGGGAAAAGCATATGGATCGATTGTATTGTTGCCATTTCAATCCTACTATAGTCTGATTTTAACTTAATTGTGAGTATGTAGTATTATTAATGAGTACTTGATTTCAATCCTACTATAGTCTGATTTTAACGATAAAATTGGCTCAAAATGTTACTGTAGCCAATTCTATTTCAATCCTACTATAGTCTGATTTTAACCGTCGGTAATTTTTTACTTTTTAACCATTTAAAGCTTACTCAGACCTTATTTCATTTAAATATTGTCACAAAGATTCATTGAAGCTGACCATTTAAATATGTGAGTGATTTTTATAGCTCTTCATAGTACTCAATAAGAACTCTTTCAACTATTGTAAAGAACTTAAGAGGAATTTTACTTGGGTTCAAAAGAGATATAAAAAAACAAGCATACCAATTCATAGAAATACTGTTAGAATTAATATATGCGTTTTATATTAGCCTTATGAATAATTAAGTGCGCGACTTTCTTTCATGAAGTATTTTGAGTTATCTACATATATCATCCATGTAATTAGGAAAATAACCTGATGTAACGTGATTTGTACTTAAAGAGAGATAGTGAGCTATTTGCGAAAATTTTTTTAGATCTTAATAGATAAATAATCAGAAATGATTGATGAAATGTATGTTAAGGGGACTCAAGTAAATTACTATTTTGTATGTAAAACCAAATTATGGTTGTTTAGCCATTACATAACTATGGAACATGAGAGCGATATGGTAAAATTAGGCAAACTCTTACACAAGAGTACTTTTAAGAGGGATAACAAGGAGATACAAATAGGCCCAATCGCAATCGATTTAATAAGAAAAGGAAAAACAATTGAGATTAGGGAAGTAAAAAAATCAGACGTATTTGAGGAAGCTCATAAGTTTCAAACATTATACTACCTTTATTTTTTAGAAAAATTAGGAGTGGAAGGAAAGGCCATCATCTCTTTTCCAAAACAGAGAAAAAATGTAAGACTTGAGTTAGATAGGTCTCATAGAGACAGTCTTGATAAAATTCTACAAGAGATATCCAAAATTTTGAAAGGAGAGATGCCTAAACCGAGTTACAAAAAATTTTGTAGAAAATGCTCCTATTTCGAGTTTTGTTTTACTTAGTCATGGTATGAGGTGATCTGATGAAAAAGAGGAATTATTACATTCTCTCGGATGGAAAACTTAGACGAAAAGAGAATACTCTCTATTTCGTGAGTGAAAAAGGAGAAAAACCGATCCCTATAAACTCAGTGTATTCTATATATGCTAAGGGCTCACTATCGATAACATCAAAAGCCCTTGCTTTGCTGTCAAAGGAAGGCGTCTGTATTCACTTTTTTAACAGATATGGTTTTTATGAGGGTAGTTATTACCCACGAGAGAATTTGATTTCAGGAGAGGTCGTTGTAAGGCAGGCTGAGCATTATCTTGATAATACCAAAAGATTTTTTCTTGCGAAGGCATTTGTCGAGGGTGCCATTCTAAATATGGAGAAAATTCTTGCTGGGTATGGACTAGATACATCAGAACTTATCTCTGCCCTTCAGAGCTTAGCGAGTGCAGAGTCGGTTCAAGAGATAATGGGAAGCGAAGCATTCGCTAAAAATACCTACTACTCTTTTTTCGATACTATTTTGAAAAGGTTTGAGTTCAAAGCTAGGATGAAAAGACCTCCGGGAAACGAAATAAACGCATTGATAAGTTTTGGAAATTCTATGCTGTATTCTGCGATTATTTCAGAACTGTATCATACTCAGCTACATCCGGCCATAAGCTTTCTTCATGAGCCTGCCGAAAGGAGGTTTAGCCTATCCTTAGATATCGCTGAGATCTTCAAGCCAATTATTGTTGACAGATTAATCTTTAATTTGGTAAATAAAGGCATAATTAAAGAGAATGACTTTGATAGATCTCTTAATGGTATCTTGCTGAATGATACTGGCAGAAAGAAATTTGTTAAGGCTTTCAATGAGAGAATGGAGTCAACCATAAAACACAGGCAGCTTAAGAGAAAAGTCTCATATCAACGACTTATACGCTTAGAATGCTACAAACTTGTCAAGCATATCCTAGGAGTTGAGAAATTCAGACCCTTCGTCATGTGGTGGTAAAATGTATGTGATCATAGCTTATGATGTAGGAGTCAATAGAGTAAATCATGTGAAGAAATTTCTCAGAAAGTATTTGAACTGGATTCAAAATTCGTTATTTGAAGGAGAGCTGAGTGAAGCGGATCTGGTTGAGATTAAGATGGGACTTAAGGATATAATCGATGAAGAAGAGGATATGATAGTGGTTTACAGATTCAGAGCAAAAAATACCATGAAGAGGGAAGTCTTGGGTTTTGAAAAAAGCAGTATGGATGAAATATTATAGTCTTTTGCAGTTGGAACATTTACTATGAATGCATAGTAACTTTTAAAATCCATTAAAAGATAACTGATTGTGTATGTCAATTGTAAAAGTAACCAGAAACTCCCAGATCACTATCCCGAAGGAAATCCGGAAAAAAGTTGGAATTAAAGAAGGAGACAGGGTGGAAATTACAGTCGAAGGGAATAGAGTTTTGATTCGAAAGATCGAGATGGAAGATATAACTGATTTCCTCCCAAGGAATTTTGAAGAGACGATTGCGAAAACCAAGAAGGATTCGAGGGATAGGTTGAGGGAGCTTGGCGTGGTTCTATGAAGATCAGCCTCGATACCAGTGTTATAGTTGAGCTGGAGAGAGGTAGGTCTGTTTGAAGGAGCTTGTTCAGTATGATGTGTTCATAAGCTCTGTGGTAGCTGCTGAAATTTTCACAGGCTCATACCTCAGGAGAGATAAAAAGAAGGCTACAAGCAAAGCAAGGAAGCTTTTATCCTTTTTTAAAGTTGTTCCCTTGGATTTTAAAATAGCAGAAATTGCTGGAAGGGTCAATGCCCCATCTAATCTCAAATGGGCAGCCTATTGACTTTGAAGATACGATAACAGCCGCCACATTCATCAAGAAAAGAGGAGATGCTTTGCTCATAAAGAATATCAACAATTTCAGCAGAATTCCAGAGAAAGTTATCGACGTTGAAGAGTTTTTCAAAAGATAAAGGCTAATTTTTATAGTTTATATAATATTGAAGTTAACCCAATCAATTATATAACTCGCAGATAATCAAGCTCCCACAGTTCTAGGACTCCATACTTTGTAGAGACCAAACTACCTTCGCTCTTAATATTGAACTTCGAAGAATTTTCAGTTTTTGCCTTTTTGATTTTAGCTTACTTTTATTCAACACCTATAACATGATATACTTTAGAAGCTCCTCTCCCAAATTTAATCCAGAGTCAATTTTATAGTATTCATCTAACTCACTTTTTTTAATGTATTTATAATATTCCAAGTCATGAATGGAGTTCAAATTAAATACTGTATCTTCTATTTTTCCAGAATATCGTATTTGGACTGTATAATTGTTGATTTCTTTTCTTATTTTTAATATATCTAATTTCCGTTCAAAACCCTTTTTGCTTTCTAGAACTTCTTCCATTTTTTTTCTAATTCTCTCAGCAAAATCATCAATTTCAACAAATATTGATATCGTAGGCAATTTCTCTTGAATCAAACTAAATTCAAGCGTCTCTGAAAAATCTAATTTACTGATTGATTTCAAAAGATTCTCGGAATCGTCATCAGATCCTCTCTCCACCACAATCTCATAATACTTTTTTACTGAGGTTAAAACAAAGTCCTTTTCTTCAATAGCTTCTCCGAGTTTTTCAATAACATCCTCAGTAGCGTTTATAAGCGTGGAATCATAAATGTATTTATGGAATTTTTGTCTCTCATCTCTTAGAACAATAACCTTAACTCTACCCTTATCTTTTTCATTATTTCTATTGCACCTACCGGCAGTTTGTACTATGCAATCCAATGGAGCAAAGTCTCTATAAACAACGTCCGCGCTGATATCAACTCCTGCTTCAACCAACTGAGTAGTTATGATAATTTTTCTCTTCTTCATATTTCCATCTTTGATCCTGTTTATTCTTTTCAACCGATAACTCGGAAGAATGTGCGTCGATAAGTTTATCAGCTCAAAATCTGGGAAATTAGCAATACCGTCTTCATCGATTTTAATGTCTTTTTTGTCTATTCCATAAAATATAGCGATCTCATCTTTTATGAACTCATATAATTCCTTACAAGAATTTATCGTATTCAAAACAATTAGTATATCTTCATCTTCATGTAACACGTTATTCAAAATCTCATTTTTGAACTCGTCAAAATTTTTAACCTCCAAATCAAAATTAAAAACAACTCTATTAAGAGCATTAAAATACTTTTCTGTGTCTATCATCAACTCTTTGATCTCACCATCTTTAAAAATGAGTGGTTTAGTAGCAGTCATCAAAATAATCCAAGAATTGAAATTACTTGCTAAATGTTTTAGAACTCTATTAATCAGTAGCCAATATTTATGTGGAATTGATTGGATTTCATCGAGAATAAGTATGGAGTTGGCAATATTATGGAATTTTCTCGCAGCTCTGTTTTTGTTTGTAACCAAGCTGTGGAATAGTTGTATGAACGTAGTTATCACTATTTCTGAGTGCCATCCTTCTGTAAGCAATAGAGATCTATTGAATTCTTCAATATTTAATTCACCATCTTTGATTTCTTTGTATTCTATATCTGCAAGGTGGTGATGTATCAAAAACAAGTTAGATGGAATTTCTTTGTATTTTCCATATTTGAATCTCAAAACATCTTCAATAATTTTGGCATTTTGATCGATGATACTGAGAAATGGCAAAGAGTAAATGATCTTAGGAGTGAAGCCAAGTGTTTCTTTTATTCTTTCCCTCAATTTAAGAGCAAATGATAACCCAGTTAAAGTTTTACCGCATCCTGTAGGCAAGTTTATCGAGAAAATTCTTTCGTGAATTAAATCAATATCACTAACTTTTGAAGTTATTTCATTATAGGCATTTTCTCGTAGAATATCCAATTTGGCTTTAGGCTTTCCAAACTTCACTTTCTTATACTTATCAACAATGTTGCTTGGTATAGCCCTTCTTTCAGGAGGGCCCCATCTTCCAGAGGCGTCTAATTTGTCCGCATCGAGCAAGATCGAGTAAAAAAAGAGGGTCAAAAAATAGTATTTTATGTCATCATCTTTAAAACCTTTTTTACAAATTTTTTTAATATCTTTTCGTATTTGTTGTGTTACGTTTTCTAAGTTTTTGATCTCGTTTAATGTTTTTGATATGTCTGAATAACCTAGCGACCTGTAGATTTCCTCAACTTCAGTCCGATTATTGGAAAATATATCACTCAGTTGTTCTTTTACTATCTCTAACTCATTTTTGTCTTTTAGTTTCTCTGCCTCTTCATTCAAGATATCTCTCAAGTTACTATGGTGCTTGTTTATTACAATCCATGCAATTATAGGCAAATACCAAAATTCACCAAGTTTTTGAATCTCTGATAGAAAATTCCTAACAACTAAATACCCAACTAAACTCGATAGAAAGCTGTGTTGAGCATATTGCGTTCTTTTCTCATTTTCTAGCCAGTTTTGGAAATAGGTAGTAGCTTTACCAAAGTCGTGTAATATTCCAATCAAGTGTGCAACCTCAGCAAAAATTTCTTTGTCATCTATTGTTTTTGATTCAAGTATTTCTCTAGATAATCTACCTACATTTCCCAAGTGTTCCTTCAATAATTTGTCTGGATGAGATTTTAATTCAAAAGAATGAGACATTTTCGTTCCCGACTTCGTAAGCTGTGCCACTTTGAATCTTGATTGGATTGCCATTCACTTCATAAACAACATTACAGTACTCAAGGATTTTTCTATCGCTATCCATGAAAAGTGGTATTGTTTCCCGGCCGTATCTTTTCCCTTCTTCTAGAAGTATCTTAATAGAATCTATTCTAGCTACACTGTGCAACTCTATAGTTTCATCTTTAATTAGGATAGGAGTAGCTAGAAAATCACCTATAAACTCGAAATTTGCAATCATTTCGGTAATACCAAGATAAGGTGTATAGATTGTTTGATGATTTTCTAGAAGTCGTTTTAACTTTTCATATAATTCTTTAAGAGTTGAATTTTTGAATCGAACATAAATTCTGTATTTAGGATCTTTTACGAATTCGTATGGTGTAGGAGCTTTAACATCTTGATTAAAATATTGTATTTTCAAATTTTTGTAAGAGAATGATTTAGTCTCATCTGTTTTTACGATGTTTGTTGGGATAACTATTTTCTTAACTGGATTTAAAATTCTAATAGAGTACTCAACATTGTTTCTATTAAATAGAAGATAGTATGAATCTCTTGGAAGACCAGCCATTGCTGCCAGAAGACCAGCTATTGCCGTTCCTGTTGGAAAAGGATACGTGAGTGGTGATGTCGTAGTTTCAAATCTCCTAAAATGTGCAAAATCACTCCAAATATTAAAAACTAGTATTCTGTCTTTCATGTTACCTTCATTATATTTCTAATTCAATTATTTGGTTGTTATTTAGTCCCGTCTCTCCTTCAATTTTGTTTTTCAGTGTATCACTGCTCACAACATCTCCATTGATTAAAAAGATTATCCTATCGTCCGTTTTGAGTTCTATTTTTTCTATTTTGCCTTTGTATTTCTTTAGAATGTTCGTTAACTCTGAAATATCTATTTTCACTTCAGATATGTCTCTTATTTTCTCTTCGTCCGTTTCAGCTTCTAGTTTAATCATCTTATCTAGGTCACCTATGTGGAAGTTCTCCTTTTTGTACGCAACCCTCATCAAAAACCTCGGCATTTGGCCCGCTTTCGATCTCGTAATTAAGTTCTTGGTTCCATTCCACATTCCCTCCATTAATATTCTCACATCATTCTCTGTTAATCCTGTTGTTTTTGCTGCATTCTCGTTTATAAGTCCGTAAAAGCAGATTAGTGAATATGGGAGAATATATTCTTCCCTAAAAGTGAATTGCATACTCTTCTTACCCTCATAATCTGCGGCAAATGCACCAGTCCCCTGAATATATTTCACATCTACTCGGTGAAGCGATCTACCAAATCTAAATTGTACTGGTCCTGTGAGCGTTATTGAACCCTTCTCTGATTTGTTCTTACCACTAATTTTAAGCTCTAATGGGATCACTCCTCCAAAAAGTCTGACATCTATGCATTTTGAGCATATTTCGTTTTTAATTGCCTCTCTCATTTCTGAGAACTTACCCTCTTTTTTCAGAAAATCTTTTGCTCTAGTCTTTGCATCATATAGGTATCCTTCCTCATCTCTTACTTCTTTTATGAAAATATCTTGGTTTTTAACTTGCTCATCACCGCTCTCTATCAACGTCAGGAGGTAGTCTCGTATAGTCCTCTTTAATCTCACATCAGTTACGATATTCACTCCCGTCTCCTCATCGATTCTCGGTTTATTCTCTTCCATTGGATCTCCATTTGGGTTTGCATATGTTACGTCATACAAAAACACAATTTCAGATCTATTTCCTAGTATTTCGCTCATTTTTTATCACCTCCTCTAAAAATTTTACCAAGATTCAAACCAAGAGCAAAATAGTAACTTATTTCGTCGTCTGAAACCGTCCAACCATTTTCATCAGCTTCGATAAAGTATTTGGAAATTAATTCTTCAATCTCTGGGTAAGCTGCATCATATGCTCTAAGTTTCTCTATGATTTCTGGTAGAAGCTTTTTAATTTTCCTTTTGTCTAATTTTAATCCGTGTAATTTTTTCCTAAATGGTGTCGTTCCTCGTTGTGCGTATTGAAGACCAAGAAGGAAGTTTGTCAGCACCCCCTCTAAAAATGCTGCTTTTTTATCGGACGAATCAAAAGCGTTTGAAAACTCACTAAAAAATTTCTCTATATTTACATACTTTTCCATAGGGTTTTCCATAAGTTTCACCTCCTTAAATCTCTCAACTCCAAAATGACTCAAATGGATTAAGTTTAGTTCTAAGAGAAAATTAAACAAATATAGAGACTTTAGAGACAGCAATCTCTCATTCCATTCATTATTTCTTCTATATTCTTCTCTTATTGCATATATTAAATGCCTAATAAAATATTCTCTATCTATATGCTTTGACTCTAATATATCTCCTAATATGTTCAAGCTAGATTTATCAAAAATTTTCCTATCCTTCTCTCTATGATAGAAAAACTCTCCAATCATTCCTGCCAAGTTAAGTTTTGAAACTGTTTTACCATCCCACATACCCTTGCCTTCTCTAAATTCTCCAGACCATTTTTCGCCTAAAATAATTTTTAACTCTCTCTCTTTGAAAATGCTCTTTTGGTTAATATTATAAAAAATATCATAAATTTTCTTTATCCAAGAAGGTGGAACTTCCTCGACATACCTTATAATATCAAAAAACTGCTGTTTAGGCTTACAAAAAACAAAAATCAAATTTAATACGTCTTCTCTCTCTTTAATAATCTCTAAAATGTCTTCTTCTGCATTAAGTAAACCATCTCTGTAATCGTCGTTTTTTCTACTGAGTTCTATTTCTGATATAATCTCATCCGATACACCCCTAAAAACAAAACTGGGAATAACGAAATATCGATAACCATAAAGAGTAAATGATAACTGCTTTTCTAGAAAGTTTTTACCAGCTTCTAGGTCGAGATAACAACCAAAACATATAGGTAACTGCTTCCATGAATTTTGCCTATCAAATTCATAAGCAAAACCAACCTTATCGACAGTAAAAATTGCAAACGGTGAAGCTGGCATTACTTCACTCTCTTTACCACAAAATGCACATATTCCACTTCCTTTAGCAATTACACCATGTTTCGAATATAAATCCTCAGAAGAAGTATTCTTAAAAATTTCTACGAATTCAGGAATCTCTGCAGGATATTTCTCACTTATACCATCTCTCACCTTTATTGTAAGGAGACAGTTTCTCTTTTCATCTTTATTAAGGTAACTGTATTTTTCTATAACTTTGCTAAAAATTTCTTTTTCATTTTTTTCAATTTTACATTTCAATATTTCGATTAGGGGGTAATTACTTCCAAATTTCTCGCAATATTGCTTAAACCAGAGTTCCCACTTTTTTATAGTATTCTTTATCGCTTCTTCGTCAGTTTTTCGAGTAGTAATGACAGACGTTAAAAAAGCATTATATCTTCCATGTCTAAACGGTCTGTATAATATCTTTGAGTTTTTATCTCTTCCGAATGTCTCGATATAAACGCTATCGAAGAATAGATCATTATCATCCCTTTTTCTAAAAACTATGCAAATCATTTTCTTTGTGTTTGCTAGTTTAGATATTTCTGTTAAAACTTGAATGTCATCTAAATCCTTGTTCTCTCGTATATATTGCCCTAACTCTTTAATAGCCCTTAACATTTCATACCACCTTCACCATCCCAAACCCCATACTGTTTCTCTCACCAAATCCAGCCTTATATCCAACCTCCAGCAACTCCTTACTACCCTCAGCCTCAAAAACCATCTCAACACAGCGATGATATGTGTTTTTTATCCTCAATCTCTTGGCTTTTGCTCTCATCACTTTTATTTTGAGCTCATCTTTCTCTGGTTCATGTCCATAAAACGCAGTATATTTCTTAATTAGATTCCTTTTGAGATTTTCATAGAACTTCGGTGTGTCTGGATAGAGATCCACAATCCTCAGTTTCCCATTCCCATCATCTTGGGCTGTAGTCACGTTAATAGGAGATAATGTTACGAACCTCCCTTTTTCTTTAATTTCCTTCTCTTCAAGGACTCTTATTTCAGAAACTATAAACTCTGCACTACCTATTTTCACCTTGGGCTTTTCCAATAATCCTTCCACAAGCTTAATTGCTATTTCATCTTTCAGGGTAGAAAAGAAAAAGTGGGCCTGATGGCTTTTAATGATCATCTTTCCCTCTTGTATTCTAAAACGCCTGTTTGGCACCATAAGCCTACTGAAAGTAAAGAATTTGAAGATACCGGGTTTATGGAGATCAAGGCTTAATGATGGATCTCCTCTCTGGATGGCTCTGTAAATGAGACTTGCCAAATGATATGAGTGATTTAGATCGATAACAGTCTCTTCGAGAATTGGGTGGAGATTAATCTGCAATCTCATTTATAAATATTTAAAACATTAATCCATAAAAAAATTTCTACTGTATTATACAGGACCCAAATGAGTATTGATCGGGCCCATTCAATTAATCATCTTGTCAATAGTAAAAATTCAGGTTTTTGAGGTAGTGTATATAACCTCCTTACCTTTTATCCTTCCTATCCATTTTTCCTATTTTAGGATCATGCCTTTCTATAAGCATCAAGAAACTCTTCCCGTTTTATTCCTGCCTGTCTACAGATTACTCGCAGGGTGGAGCCTCTAACTTTATCATGGTTTGGCATGGTCAGAGGTGTTTTGGTACCATCCGGATTTTCCCTGACCATGGATATGTGGTTTCCCACTCTAACAATTTTGAATCCCAGAGACTCAAGGGCCTTTATGACCTTTCGTTTAGGAGCATCTCTAGGAAATTTCATCTATACTATTACCTCTGCGACGAAGGTTTCCACAATCTCATCGGTTTCGAAGACATCTTTTCCAAAGGTCTCTATATGGAACTTAATCGCAGACTTCACATCCTCCAAAGCCTCTTCGTAGGTCTCTCCCTCTCCCACTACAACTCCCTTCAACCCCAGGGGATATGCTACATATCCCTCTGGATGCTTTTCAACTATTATCTTCAACTGCCTCATTCTTCTCACTCCCTTGTATTACTCTGCATCTTTTTAAAAGTATTTATCACCTGTTCATAGAAGGCCTCTCTTGAGGAGATATCTATAACTCCCCTCATCCTGATTTCCCCATCTCTCTGCTCTATTTGTCTGTACATCCAGCCTAAAAAGTTATACTTCAACTGTATTTTTCAGGGCTTCAGAAACAGCTTTGAGTTGTTTATCGTCGAGAGAGGGTAAAAGAATTTCAAGTCCAACAACCTCTCCGTATTTATCGAGATCCATGACTATGTTATCAGCTAACGGGTCTGATTCTTCAACCTTTCCCTCTCTTATCCTGATGTACACAGCATTTACTTTTGGATCAAACTCCACTGAAGCCATACCTTTTCAACCTCTTCTTATCCATTTTAATGTTGTAACCACCACTATTTCACCTTTTGCTCCTCAACGACAACCACAACCATACATGTCTCCCTTTTAAATGCTGCCTTCCTTCTAAATCTTGCCCCTGTTATCCCTTCTGGTTTCTGTAATGTCTGTTCTATCTGGTGTAAGCTAATACCTCTCTCTTCAGCCCTCCTGGTCGCATGTTGGGATATGATCACACTCGCAGCTCCTGTTTCCCCAATTCCTCTATAAGCTGGGTTAACATCTCCATGGCCTTAGGGTTGCCTTCCAGAGATTCTGCCAAGGCCATGATACCTTTGAACTTGTCTCTTAGCTTTGGATCCTCAAAGATCTTGGTCATTACCTCTGGCATGATCTTTGATTCCTCTAACAGGGTTTCCATTCTCTCTTTCTCATCCAGGATCAAACCACATTTATGACAGAATCGGGCATGAGGAGTATTCATCTCTCCACATCTTGGACATTTTATGGGCTGTGTCTTATGGTTCTCTTCCTCCTCTGTGACAATACCGTTATGCCTCAATACTGCCCCCTCGATATCCCTGCCTGATAAGTGGACATAAATAGCGGGCATATTGCTGCCCTGTACCCATCCGAAGTAGACATTCATCTGTTGCTCTGTCAGTGAATTAGCCAGAACTGTTGCCCTTGAATGCCTTATAATGTGTGGATAAACTCTCTTTTTAATCCCTGCCTTTAAAGCAGCTTTTTTTATGATTTTAGCATACATCTGATAGCTCATGGGCTGGCCTGCCTTATCCCCGTTTATCCTTACAAACACCAAGCTATCTGGATCCACCTCATTGGTTTTAGGATCATAATGTGGGTGATAGGTCATCCAGTGTTTGAGGTAGCTGGCTCCTGTAACCAGTGGGATAACTCTTTCCCCTGTTTTACCATGTACCTTGATCCTGGCTCCCCAGTCGGTCCATATCACATGTCCCCAGGTCAAACCAGCCAGTTCTCCGATTCTCAATCCACCCTCATAACCGACAGCAATGATGGCCTTATCCCTGATATTGGGAGTTACCTCGATCATCCTAGATATCTCTTCCTCTGTCAGAACATTGGGTTTCCTGTTATCCTTTCTACTCCCTCTGAGAACTTTCAAGGGCTCCCAGCTCTCTCCCTTTAACCATCTGAAAAACCTCCTCAACCCTCTCCTGAACTCATTGATGGTCTGGATCTTATAGTTGTTGTTCTCAATCTGATACACTACATCTTTGAGATCATCTTCAGTCCATTCTGTGAATGGCTTATCTTTCCATTCCTGGACTTTTCGTAAAGTCTGGACGTATCTGAGTATTTTAGGTGGTTTGATTCCATCGATTTGTAAGTCTCTAACAAACTTAAGGATCAGATCCTTGTTTTCCTGGCAATAAGGTTCCTGCTTCACCTTTTCGATCTGTCGGTGGAGCCTGATCTCATATTTGTGGAGATCTGGTTCCATAGTAGTATTTCTGATTTCATATAATAAATATGTTTCTATGAGCATTTAACCTTTTAAAATAAGCTCCGCCAGAGCACTCTTTTAATGATTAACAGTTTAGCATTACAATATTGTAACTTTTGTGACCTGATTTAATCAGTCAACTCATTATAATGTACTGATAGGCCAAATTTCAGTTAAATATCTTCTGATGTTAATCCTCTGAATTATCACAAAAAATTAAGTATGTTGCATGAATAAAAGAAAAACAATGGCAAGTCTTAGAGTTATGTGGATATTTATAGTTTTCATAGCTTCCTTGTTAATCATCGGGTGTGTGAAAGAGGATACAGACAGTAATGCTAGTGATGAAGGAAATAACATCTCTGAACTTGCCAGAAAAAGCAGTGTTAAGCTGGAAAATGTCAAGATTTATTACTATTACGATCCAGCATGCCCAAACTGTGAAGCTGTGGAGCCATATATACAATTCCTCGCAGAGAGATCACCAGTTAGTTTTGATTTCTGTGATGTTACTGAGATCAATAATTGCAGTGATGATAGCAAAATGATGATATCTTTAGCTTCAAAAAAGCTAAACAATTCTCTTGGAGTCCCAATGGCAATAATATTAAATGATTCTCAGGCATTCATTTTTCTTGGGAGACTTAAAATTACGAAAATTGACACATTCCTAGAAAAGAAGCTCAACGTTCCTTCCCCTGAGATAAGGTTTGGATCCAGATTCATAAAATTAAATGAATGTATAGCGTGTCATGAGCAGATGGGGTTGACAGTACCATCGGTTTATACCTGTACTTATTGTTGCCATGATGTCGATGTAAATATATCAGACAGTAGAGATATTGAATTCAAGATGGAATAAACATCAGGAAGTGTGAACTATGGGATAAAACCACTCATACCCATTTAACCCTTCTATTTATGATTAGCAATCTGTTTTTCCAATATACCTACTGAGTGTCAAGTTCTTTAAGGAAATCCACTAGATCATTCAAGTCATTCTCATCTATATCCCATCTGGGCATGCACTCATCCAGAGGCTGTCCTGCTGGATTCAAACCTTGGGTGATTGCCATTTTAATGGTTGTTTCATTATAAGGGGGATGTTCTTCTTCACCAGCTTCATGTTCCATTTTCTCTGAAGTAAGAGTACTGAATCTAATATCTGGAGGAATCTCATTGCACATCATTACGGCCCTTCCTCCCTTTCCATCGGGTCCATGACACGTCACACAGCTTCCTCCATGCTGATACAACCAGTGGGGCCCTCCAGATTTAGGAATTATTCGTTCTCCATTCATGTTAAACCCTGTATAATAGATCATCTCTCCATTGGATGAAAATTCTTTTTTAGGTGGACTCTGATATGTATTTGATCCGTATGGATAAGCCCTCTGGTAGGCATAGTAGTTGTAAATCGCTATAAGGCTGAGGATGCCGAGCAGAATTAATATGATGGCAGTATTTTTTCTAATAGTATAACACCCCCTATTATCAGTCTATTTGGAGAATTAAAAAGTTTACGAAATTAGTATGAATAGAAATTGTATCTATCTCAATTTATTTTTTGAGAGCTTTTCTGAGTTGCTCATATGTCTCTTCAATAGCCTGAGGTATCACCTTGACATCTGCCAGAACAGGCATGAAATTGGTATCTCCATCCCATCTTGGAACGACATGAAAATGAATATGATCTTCAATGCCCGCTCCTGCAATCCTCCCTAAATTTATACCTAAATTAAATCCATCGGGATTCATGGTCGATTTAATAGCCTTAATTATCATTTTTGTGTTATTCATCATGTCTAGAGTCTCTTCATCGGTAAGCTCCTCTAGAGGTGATACATGTCTGTATGGAGCAACCATCACGTGGCCGGGGTTGTAAGGATAGTTGTTCATTATAATGAAGCTATACTCCCCTCTGTACAGTATTAATCTTTCCTCGTCATTATTTTCTCTTGGAAAGTCACAGAAAATACATCCTTCATATTTCTCGCCTTTTATGTATTCAATCCTCCACGGCGCAAATATATGGTGCATAAAGATACTTCTATCTTCTGGAATTTCAACCTTTCTTTTTGAAGACGACTCTGGTGAGGTATATGTATCCCGGGTCATATGTAAAAAGACCATCGGTTCATCTAAAATTAATTGGAAACTTTGTTGACATTAGAAATAGACATTTTTACTATAACTTGGTTAGAGTAGTATGAAAATCTCCGTGAGAAGTTGTGTGATAGTCACATCCCTGTTGTATTAATCTCTACCTCACATACCCAGTTCACCCATTATGATGCTGTAAAAACCAGGAATTTCAGTGATACAGGCCCTAAAGAATTCTTAACTGCTATAGAGGGCAAATCTGACTGATCTGGATTTGGTTTTTAAAGTACTGAGATGACAATGAATATACAAAGATAGATGATTATACTCGTTACGATTTATATTGTGGAAAACCGTGAAAATCTCCGAATCATCCTCATGGTCGTGGATCCATCTTCCAATCAACTTTTTATTCCCTTGTAGAAATGGGATAGAAAAGATTATATTGGATCATAAATCAATTTCTTTTGTGAAAAATAAATTATGCTTGATAGCGACTCTCATTGCAATTAGTCTTCTCCTCCTAACGGGGTGCATCGAATCCACCCCTCCCGACAAAGAGAAGTCAGGAATAAAGACACCCACACCTGATCTAAAAGTCTCTCCTGCAGATTCTGGGATGATGATCCTGAAAATCGGAGTATTACATCCTCAAGACTTCAAATCTCTGACCATGGATGTTACCAGAGTGGCTGTTCACTCTTCAAAAGGCTGGGAAGATCTGGCAGGAAAAATGACCATTAATCTTAAAGAAGCTGGAAAAGATGGCGTATTTGTTGGTAAAAGAATGCTTGAAAATGGAACCTATGATAAAATTCTCTTGGAAATAGGCAGGATTATAGTGGACGATGGAAAAGGGAAAAAAGAAGTTATCACCCCATACAAGAATATCCAGATAAACCAGACCTTCGATTTTTCTGATGATAAAAACACAACAATACTCCTGCAGATTGATGTGGGTAAATCAATAATAAGCACGGGTGTAACAGAAAAATACATTTTCTTCCCTTCCCTGAAACTTAACATATTGAGTAAATCAAGGGAAATAGAATCTCTCTTTGAAAAAAGACCTGAAAGAATAGTCTCTCTTTCCCCTGCTAATACGGAAATTCTGTTTGCAGTGGGTGCGGGAGATGAAGTTGTTGCAGTTACGGATTATTCAAACTATCCACCCGAGGCTGTTGAGAGAGAAAAAGTTGGGGGATTCACTACGGTGAATATTGAAAAAATCATCTCTCTGAAACCCGATCTTGTTGTGGCAGAAAAGGCCAACGGGAATGAAGTGATTGAGAAGATTGAGAGTATGGGAATCCCGGTTATGGTGTTCGAGGCTAAAACTGTAGAAGATGTAATCTCCAATATAATGCTTGCTGGAAAAGCTGCAGGTGATGAAAATAAGACCAGAGAGGTTATTAAAAAGATCAATTCCTCTCTTGATAAAGTAAAAGAAGCCAAAAGTGCGAAACCTACCGTCCTTGTTGTGGTTTGGCATGAACCTATATATGTGGCCGGTAGAGACACTTTCATCAGTGATGTTATTGAAAGGGCAGGGGGCGTGAATGTGGCGAGCAACATTGAAGGTTTTAAAGCCATAGGTTATGAGGACCTAATTGCCATGAATCCCAATATCATAGTTGTATCTTCTGGACATGGAACTTATGCTGCTTTAGTCAATAATTCCGTCCTTAAAGATGTGAAGGCCATTAAAAATAATAGAGTGTATCAAATGAACCCTGACATCCTTAACAGACCCGGACCAAGAATTGCAGAAGCTATAGAGACTCTGTATGGAATGTTCTATGAGAGCTAAATTTTTATTAGTCCTCATCGTAATCGATATCTTAGCTCTTATTACAGGACTGGGCATGGGCTCTTCAGATGTAGGTTTCAAGGATATAATGGCTTGGGTATCTGGAGATGCTCCTCCTACCATTGTGGCTATACTGAAGGATATCCGGTTGCCCAGAACTCTCCTTGCACTGAGTGTCGGGGCTAGCCTTGCAACTGCTGGCTGCTCTCTCCAGGCCCTATTCAGAAATCCACTGGCGGACCCCTACATACTGGGTATATCAGGTGGGGCCAGTTCTGGAGCAGCTCTCATGATTCTCCTGGGGATTGCATCTACTATAAACATAATTTTTGCTGCATTTCTTTTTGCTATATTCACAGCTTTCATCGTTTACAGGCTTGGAATGTCAGATGGAAAACTACCCGTGTATACAATTCTCCTCGCAGGAGTTGCCATGGCATCTTTTCTCACTGGTATCACTTCTCTACTGATTTATATTGCAGGTCGTGATATGTATCAGGTGGTTTTCTGGATTATGGGTGGTTTCTGGACAGCAAACTGGTTTAAGGTGAAGGTCGTCTTCGTCCCTATGGTGTTGGGTATATTATATATGGTCTACCAGTCGTGGAATCTTAATGCGATATTGATGGGAGAAGAACATGCTATGAGTGTTGGTCTAAGTGTGGAAGATTTTAAAAGGAGAATAATAATTGCTTCTGCCCTTCTGACCGCATCAGCAGTATCAGTAAGTGGAGTTATTGGGTTTGTCGGGCTGATAACTCCTCATGCCATGCGGTTACTAGTTGGGGAGAATCATAAAATCCTCCTGCCATCATCAATACTCGCTGGAGCGGCTTTCATGGCCTTTGTAGATATTCCTGCAAGAATGATAACAGAAGGAGAAGTGCCAGTAGGAATCATTACTGCCCTTCTTGGGGCACCCTTCTTTCTATATCTTCTCAGGAGAGGAGAGTATTGATACTGGAAGTCCAGGATGTAAGAGTGAAACTAGGAAGTACAGAGATATTGAAGGACATCACGTTCAAACTGGAAGAGGGTGAGCTGGTCGCTCTTCTGGGACCAAACGGGAGTGGCAAGTCCACTTTACTAAAAACAATTTTTGGGGTTATACGCCCATTTACCGGAGCAATATATCTGGATGGAAAACAAACCGCTGAGATGAACACCAGAGAAATTGCCACTCTTGTCGGTTATCTACCTCAAGAAGGCTCGGATGTAGGGTTGAGAGTAATTGATATTGTGTTGCTGGGAAGAACTCCTTACATGGACGGATTTAGAAAAATATCGGGTGAAAATCTTGAAATAGCGAGAAAAGCCCTTAAAATGGTTGGTCTCGAAGGGTTTGAACAAAGAAAGTTTTCAGAGCTCAGTGGAGGAGAGAAGCAAAAAGTATTGTTAGCAAGAGTATTTACGCAAGAAACTGAAGTTTTACTCTTGGACGAGCCAACATCCCATCTTGACATATCAAGTCAGATCGAAATTCTGAGTATACTGAAAAAAAAGGTTGAAAAAGGTATATCGGCTCTTATTGCCATCCATGACATCAATCTAGCTGTTTCTTTCTGTGACAGGATACTCCTAGTTAAGAATGGGAAGATAGCCTATGCTGGTGAGCCGGAAGCAGTAATAACTCCATATACCATTCGTGATGTTTTCAATGCAGAAGTTGAGGTGAGAAAGCATGGAGGAAAGTTGTACATAATTCCAAAAGTAATAAAGCCCGTGAAAAGGGAAAAGGGAATATCCCATATCCATGTAATTTGTGGTGGTGGGAGTGGATCGAACCTGATTTACTTGTTATCCTCGCAGGGATATTATATCTCAGTCGGTGCTGTGAATACTCTCGACTCTGACTGGAATGCAGCCATTGAAGCAGGAGCAGAAGTGATAGCTGAGGTACCATTTTCTGCCATCAGCAAGGAAATTCACGAGGCTAACTTAAAGATGATACAGAGAAGTGATGCAGTAATACTTACAAATCTCACTATTGGTGTGGGAAATCTACCGAATTTGGAAGCTGCTTTGATTGCAGCAAAAGAGGGAAAACTATTCCTCATAAATTCAACTGATTTTAATGAGAGGAATTTTGCCGGTAAGAAAGCAGAGGAAATATATGAAAAGATTATGAAGCTTTTGCCAGAGACCAGGATTTTCAGAAAGAAAAAAGATCTCTTGGAGGTCCTTAATGAAATACTGGGTTCATGAGGATACTCTTATAATCGAGGGAAACTTCAAGGCTGTGAGCTCAGGCCTTCTTGGGGGATGGAAAAAAGTTAACCACATCTTTAACCATACTGTAGACGAGAAAGCCTTTGATCTTCACAATCCCGTAGATTATTTGAAAGATGTTGCTGCAAAATATGGATTTGAAGAATATTTCGGCCTTCTGACTGCCGTTCCAATGAAAAACTTGACGGTTGTAAGGAAAGGAGATGTATTAGTATTCGCTACCGCTGGTGTAAACAATCCCAATTCTAGAATTGGAACCATTAATATCATCGTGGTTGTAGATGCTATGGTATCTGATGGAGGAATGATCAATGGGATAATAACAGCCACTGAAGCGAAATCCGCTGAGCTCATCTCAAGAAAACATAATTTTACCGGGACTAATACAGACGCTGTGATAATAGCTCAAATCGAGACGAAAAAATCTGGAAGGAAATATTATGAGTACGCTGGACCAGCCAGTGAACTCGGAGTAAAAATCTGGAATGGCGTCAGAGAGGCTGTAGGAAAAAGTCTTGCCAAATGGTATGGGGATTAAACAATCATATTTAATTTCTGATGTGACGGGTATCGTCACTCTCATATGAGAGAATTAAAAGGTAAAAACAGGAGTTTACATTGATTTCAATAGCAACTCTCCCTCGAAAGATCTGTATACGGCAACCCTGTCAACAATTCCTGAATATCTTCTCTTAAGCTCTGATATAATTTCATCCGTCCCTCCTGTCACTACAAAGGTTTCCAGCATCTCATCAGTGATCTCCCGTGCCATTCCTTTCCAGTCCCCTTTAAGAGATTTTTTGTGAAGTCTGTCAACTACTTCACCCCATCCATGCAGTTCAAGGACCTTCTTGTAGGTTCGTGTAGATGAGTAAAAGGCAATCTGCTGTCTCAAGTCTTCCTTTTCTTTTTCAATATCTTTCTCTGTATCTCCAGTTGCTATGAATACAGAAGCAAAAAGTTCAACATCCCTCTTTTTCCTTCCAACCTTTCTAGCTCCTTTCTCTATTCCTGGGATTACAATATTCTTGATGTAATCTATTGAATGGAGAGGGTGTATGTGGAATCCATCACATATTTCTCCAGCAAGTCTGCACATGCTGATATTAACCCCAGCGATATGGATAGGAATATCAGGGTTAGGAATCGGACCAGGATCAAAAAAAGGTGTCATCAAGTTTATGGTAAAATATTTTCCCCTAAAATTCAGTCTCTCATTATTCTGCCAGCACTTCCATATGGCTCGCAATGCTTCTATAACTTCTCTCAGTTTTTCAACTGGGCTCTCCCATTTAATTCCAAACCTTCTTTCGATGTGTCCTTTAACCTGAGTACCCAACCCTAGAATAAATCTTCCATCCAGCAGACGCTGAAGATCCCAAGCGGTATATGCAAGGCTCATAGGACTCCTAGGAAAAGCAAGGGCTATAGAAGTTCCCACCATAATATTGTCCGTATGTTCTCCAGCTATGGCGACTGGTAAAAAGGGATCATGGCTGGTCTCTGCAAACCATATACACTCAAATCCAGATTTTTCAGCTAGATTGGATAGTTCTCCAATTCTTTTAATGGAGATATCTTGGGCAATTCTAACATCGATTTTTAGACTCATAATAGTTATACGATTCTCATCTCAAGAGCAATTAAATTTTCTAAATTTTAAAAATTATTTTAGATTTACAAGCTTTTTTAACGGAAAGGGTATTGTGAAAAATGGTTTATTCTATTTAGTAAAATAAAACAAAATGAAGATTATTGAATTGGAATCTGAAAAAAAGGATGATTGGAGATGGAGAAAAATGATAAAAAATGAAAGCGATAGAGATGTACAAGGATATAAGGTAATAGAAAAAGAAATAGGAAGGTCGTTGTCCAGTAAGGAATTAGAGATAATCAAAAAACTGGAAGAAAAATTTCCAAGAAGTGATTTCTTTTTTCAGGTCAATGATTCTGAAGTAGCCTTTCATTTAAATTCACTAGATCTAAATGCCTTCAAAGAGTATGCGAATCATCTGATAAAGGAATATGAACTGGATGTCCAGACAGAGAAAAATATTTTTTTTGAGATTATCAAAGAAATTGAAAATATTAAAAGTTATGGTATAAAAAGTGGAAAAAGAATTTATGTTGATTATAACAAAGAGAAAAAGGTTCAAAATAGACGAAGTAAAATATTGCGGAGAGGTGCATATTTTTATGCCTTAAATAACAATTTTTCAGAAAAGGTAAACGAGCTTCCAGAAAAATTTGTAAATAAAATCATCTGTGGAGATAGCGAACACGTCTTAAAACAACTACCGGATAATTGCATAGACATCATATTTACCTCGCCACCATATAACTTTGGACTAGATTATGATACTTCTGAGGATGGAATTGATTGGAATAGATATTTTAGTAAGTTGTTTGCGGTCTTCAAGGAGTGTATAAGAGTGTTAAAATACGGGGGCAGGATTATTGTAAATGTGCAGCCTCTGTTTTCAGATTATATTCCAATTCATCACATTATTTCAAATTTCTTTATGGATAACAAACTGATCTGGAAAGGGGAGATTTTGTGGGAAAAACACAACTACAATTGCAAATACACTGCGTGGGGTAGTTGGAAAAGCCCTTCAAATCCCTATTTGAAATATACATGGGAGTTTCTTGAGATCTTTTGCAAAGGAGATTTGAAGAAGACCGGTTCAAGAGGAAATATCGACATTACTGGAGATGAATTTAAAAAATGGGTCTATGCGAAATGGGACATCGCTCCAGAAAGAAATATGAAAGAGTGGGGCCACCCTGCCATGTTTCCTGAAGAACTGGTAAGAAGGGTATTGAAACTCTTCAGTTACAGAAAAGATATTGTTCTGGACCCCTTTAATGGAGTGGGAACTACTACTAAAGTGGCAAAAGAGTTGGGTAGGAGATATGTGGGAATTGATATATCTGAAGAATACTGTAAGAAGGCCGAAAAGAGACTTGAGGAAATCACATGCTAAGGGTTTATTTTATATTACCATAAATGGTATTCAGATGTATTCAAGAACCATTAAATTTGAAAAATGATATATATCAATTTCCAGTAACTTTGTTGTTTGTGGGATGAACATGTCAACATACATCGTTGTCGGAGGCTTTTTTGGTGATGAAGGAAAGGGAAAAATTCTGGCTCATTTTGCTCTCTCAGATAAACCAACGGTTATAGCAAGAGGGGGAGTAGGACCGAATGCTGGACATACGGTAGAATTTCAGGGAAAGAAATATGGTCTGAGAATGGTGCCTACTGGATTTGTTTATGAAAAAGCAAGGTTGTTAATTGGAGCTGGAGTAGTGGTGGACCCAAGAGTGTTTTTGAAAGAAGTTAGAGAATTAGATCTGGCTGGAAGAGTAGGAGTAGACATGCGCTGCGGCGTCATCGAAGAAAAGCATATAGAATTGGATAAGAAAAACAAACATCTTTCAGATGAGATAGGAACAACTGGAACCGGGACTGGACCAGCCAATGCCGATAGAGTTATGAGAATAGCAAGACAGGCAAAAGATGTACCGGAACTGGAAAAATTCCTTACAGATGTTCCTCTCGAAATTAATGAAGCTATTGATAATGGAGAAAATGTGTTACTGGAAGGCACTCAGGGATTTGGTATTTCCCTTTATTATGGCACTTACCCCTATGTGACATCAAAGGACACCACAGCATCTCAGGTAGCGTGTGATGTGGGTATAGGTCCTACTAAAGTGGATGAAGTAGTTGTGGTTTTTAAATGTTTTCCCACGAGGGTAGGAGAAGGCCCTTTCAGAACAGAGATACCTCAGAAAGAGGCAGAGAAATTGGGTATTCAGGAATTTGGAACTGTTACAGGAAGACCGAGGAGAGTTGGATTATGGGATGGAGAGATGGCCAGATATTCTGCCATGGTAAATGGAGCAACTCAGTGTGCTCTAACAGGTCTGGATAGAGTCGATCCGGCATGTAGAGACGTAAAAGAGTATAGCAAGTTATCTTCGAAAGGAAAAGAGTTCATTGAAATGGTGGAGGAAGATACAGGAGTCCCTGTAACCATAGTTTCCACCGGTCCTGATCTAGAAAGCCTCATCGATCTTCGGAATGAGAAACTATAATTAGGAAAATGCATACCTAATTTATGGTGATGCTCATGAAAAGAGATTTGCTGGACATATTAGCATGTCCTGTTTGCAAAGGAGATCTTTCTATAGAAGTTGAAGAAGAAGATGAAAAAGAAATAATCAGGGGCAGATTGCACTGCGAAAAGTGTGATGAATTTTATCCAATTGAAGATGGAATTCCAAATATGCTCCCTCCTGACCTGAGAGATTGAGAGGAGATGTGATTGCCCCTTCAGCAGGTACATATCGGAAAAACAAATCTCGATTCGATTTTTATTGAGAAGGATGAAATTGAAATACCTCTCAAACCAGGAGAAGAAGAAATCCTTGAGATCAATTTTATAAACCATGGAATCCCCACTCATCTATATATTTCTGTAAGTGATGATTTAAAAGATATTATCCAGATAGAAAATCCAAATCCATATGTTAGATTTGACCTGACGGTTCCAATAAAGGTCTCTTTACCTGAAGATAAGCGATTTGTTAAAGGCAAAGTTATTATTACCAGTGGCTACGGCAGAGTCCAGGAAGACTTTATTCTGATGGTAGGTGTGAGAGAACTCAGAGAAAAAAGGCATGTAGAGGTGGATAAGACCCTCACCACTCATGTTATAAAGAAGAAGCCATCAATCTCTTTCCCGGTGGTTCTGCTTACTGCAATCATTTTCGTTCTTTCATTTGTGTTCACGGTTATTTTTCCTCTGATGAGCTTCATGTATGGTGCCGTGATAATGTCAGTGGCTTTGACATTTGGAGTTACCTACTCTATTCTGAAACTTCTGGAGGTGTGATTCATCAAATACATTATTGTAACTGGTGGAGTAATGAGTGGGTTGGGAAAAGGCATAACTGCCGCATCCATCGGCAGAATTCTGGTAGAACGGGGTTATAAAGTGGTCCCCATTAAGATAGATCCCTATATAAATATAGATGCCGGTACCATGAATCCTTTCCAGCATGGGGAGGTATATGTTCTTAAAGATGGTAGTGAAGTAGATCTGGATCTTGGTCATTATGAGAGATTTCTTGATGTGGATTTAACTGGTGAACACAATATAACAACTGGAAAGATCTATCGAGAGGTTATAGAAAAAGAAAGAAAAGGGGAATACTTGGGTAAAACCGTCCAGATAATCCCTCACATTACCGATGAAATCAAATCGTGGATCAGACGAGTGGCCAATGCTAATGGTGCAGATGTATGTCTTGTTGAGATAGGAGGAACTGTTGGTGATATTGAGAGCATGCCGTTCCTTGAAGCTGTCAGGCAGATGCATATTGAAGAAGGACATAACAATCTAGTGCTGGTTCACGTGACTTTGGTGCCCATTGACAAAATGGGAGAGCAGAAAACCAAACCAACCCAGCATTCTGTTAAGGCTTTACGAGAGTTAGGGCTTCAGCCAGATGCAATAGTGGGTAGGTGTCTGGAACCTTTAACACAGGAATCAAAGGATAAAATAGCCCTTTTCTGTGATGTACCTCGTGAAGCAGTGGTGAGTGCTCACGATGCAGAGGATATATATGAAGTACCATTGATGCTTGAAGAAGAAAGTTTTCACAGATATCTTGAGTTAAAACTATCTCTTGAAGACAGACCTTCAGGAAATCAATGGAAAATGATCGTTGAGAGACTCCATAATCTACAGAAGGAAGTAGAAATAGCCCTAGTGGGGAAATATACAAATGTCAAAGACTCATACCTAAGTATCAGAGAGGCATTAAAGCATGCTGGTATTCAGGTTGGAACTAGAGTAAATATCCACTGGGTGGAAGCTGAGCATCTTGAAACAGATTTTAGACTGATTGAGGATCTTAAACCAGATGGAATCCTGGTACCTGGTGGATTCGGAGAACGAGGCACTGAAGGTAAAATTATGGCCATCAAATATGCAAGAGAAAATAATATTCCTTTTCTTGGAATCTGTTTTGGTTTTCAGATGGCAGTTGTCGAGTTCTCCCGTCATGTAGCAGGGTTAAAAGATGCTCACAGTATGGAAATTGATAAAGAGACACCTCATCCTGTTATTGATCTCCTGCCAGAACAGAGAGATATAACCCAGCTTGGGGGTACTATGAGATTGGGAGACCATGAAGTATATCTGGAGAAAGACTCCATGGCATTCAGGCTTTATGGCACCTTATCCATTGTTGAGCGACATCGCCACCGGTACGAGGTAAATCCTGAATACGTTCCTCTTCTCCAGGAAAAAGGATTGAGATTCACAGGATATATAGGTAACAGAATGGAGATTCTTGAGCTTGACTCTCATCCTTTTTATTTTGCAACTCAATTTCATCCAGAATTTAAATCGAGGCCATATCGTCCTTCACCACCATTTGTTGGGTTTGTTACTGCATCCCTGGCCTCTCAGGAGGGGCAGTGATGAACGTCGAGAAGTTTGTAAGAGAGGCTATTGATGAGATACAGAAAAAGGTTAAGGGAAAGGCCATCATCGCCCTGTCTGGAGGTGTTGACAGCTCGGTATGTGCTGTGCTAGCCCATAAAGCCATTGGCAATCGTCTGATACCGGTATTCGTCGATACTGGACTTATGAGAGAGAGTGAACCTGAAAAGATCAGAGATCTCTTCTCATATATGAATCTGAGATTTATAGATGCAGGAAAAAGATTTCTTTCAGCTTTAAAGGGAGTTTCAGACCCTGAAAGAAAAAGAAAGATTATAGGAGAACTTTTTGTCAGGATTTTTGAGGAAGAGGCACGTGAAAACAATGCTGAGTATCTAATTCAAGGTACCATCTATCCGGATATTGTTGAATCGGAAGGTGGAATTAAGAGTCACCATAATGTGGGCGGATTCCCACTCAATTATGAATTCAAAGAGATTGTTGAACCCCTGAGGGATTTATACAAAGATGAGGTAAGAGAGGTTGCAAGACATCTTGGTTTACCGGAGGAAATATCTGAACGAATGCCGTTTCCCGGGCCTGGACTGGCTGTGAGGATTGTAGGAGAGGTAACTCCTGAAAAGGTTGAAGTGGTCAGAAAGGCAACTTTTATTGTTGAAGAGGAGTTGAAAGACATCTCAAAATGGCAGGCTTTCGCTGCGATTACTGGAATGGGAACAGGGGTGAAAGGGGATAATAGAGTGTATGGTTATATAGTTTCTATACGAGCAGTTGATTCAAGGGATGGTATGACTGCTCATCCTTTAGAATTATCATGGGATAAACTTAAAAAGATTGGATTACGAATAACCAATGAGATCCCCTCTGTAGCGAGAGTGGTGTATGATATAACCCCAAAACCTCCTGCGACAATTGAATATGAGTGATCAAATATGGAAGGAAATTATATAGATAAACTGATTAAAAAACTGGAAAATCATGACATCAACAGAAAATATTTTGCTTTGCGATATCTTGCAGCAACCCTTCAAAGAGACCCTGCAAAAATAGCTGCCATCTCTTCGACTAATGAATACCGGAGAATTGTAACATCTGTTAAAGAACTCTCTTCTTCACCCCATCCTACAGTAAAGATGGAAGCCATGGCAGTCTTGGAACTGTTAAATCAATTTGATAAAGAAACGGATGATGAGGAAACTTTGAGTTGCCCCAGTTGTGGGGCAGGTATATCCATGGTGTTCAGCTACTGCCCGAAATGTGGGGCAACTATTGAAGCAGAAACCTCTCTATCCTGTCAGAATTGTGGAAAACCTGTTTCATCCTCCATGTCTTTTTGTCCTTTTTGTGGCGAAGTGCTGAAAAGTAAGACAGGTTTGACCTGTCCTACATGTAACAGTGAGCGGGACGTGAAATGGAAAATATGTCCTTTCTGTGGAACTGAATTTTGATGGGTGTAAGAATGGAGCATGGAAATCCTAATTCTGTTGAAGAGTTCGTTGAGGTAGAAAAACAGTTTCTCATAAATGTATACCGACGACAGCCTGTTGTCCTCGAATATGGTTGGGGGGCAAGAGTGGTTGATATTAATGGAAAAGAGTATATCGATTTGGTAGCAGGGATAGCAGTGAATTCCATAGGGCATGCTCACCCCACTGTGGTAGAAGCTATATGCAATCAAGCAAAGAAGCTCATCCACACCTCTAATCTGTATTATACCAGGCCACAGATCAATCTTGCAATTAAACTGAAGGAATTAACAGGGATGGACAGATTTTTTTTCTGCAATTCTGGAACTGAAGCAGTGGAAGGAGCCCTCAAATTCGCTCGAAAAGTTACCGGAAAGAAGAATTTCATAGCATTCTCTGGTAGTTTCCATGGAAGAAGCATGGGGGCTTTATCTGTAACATTTCCAGAGAAATACAGGAATCCATTTCTCCCACTCCTTGAAGGTGTGGAATTCGTAGAGTTCAATAATCCCGATAATATTATTTCGAAAATCAACAGGGATACTGCTGGAATTGTAGTTGAGCTGGTTCAAGGTGAGGGAGGTGTGAATGTGGCTGAAAAGGATTTTGTTAAAGCCTTAATTGATGTTAGAAACGATTATGACTGTTTGCTGATAGTGGATGAAGTCCAGACTGGGTTTGGGCGAACAGGAAGATGGTTTGCGAAGGATCATTTTGCCCTAAAACCAGATATCATCACTATGGCCAAGGCTATGGGCGGAGGAATTCCTATTGGGGGTATCGGGGTAACTGAAGAGGTGGCGAGAGTCCTTACCCCGGGGGATCATGCATCTACCTTTGGAGGAAATCCTTTTGCATGTTCTGCTTCTCTTGCCACAATTAAGGTGATAGAGGAAGAAAAACTTGTTGAAAAGGCGAAGGTGGATGGAGAGTATTTTATGAAATCTCTGAAAAAACTTCCAGTTAATGAGGTAAGAGGCCTTGGTATGATGATTGGGGTAGATGTTAACAATGCATCTGAAGTGGTGAATGAAGCCCTTAAGAGAGGATTGCTAGTGAATAACACATCCAATAATACTCTGAGACTTGTCCCCCCTCTGGTGATTACACGAGACGAAATTGATAAAGCAGTAGAGATCCTTGGAGACATCATAACAGGACAGTAATATATCATATCCCCCCTCGTGTGGGTTCAATAAACTGTTTTTATTGAAAAAAGAGAAAAATACAGTTGTAGATGATAGAAGAAGGGGGATTTAAATTTCTGTTTGACATCTGCACATTGTTTATGGCAAGTCAGTCACTGATACTGTAAAGTACACTTCTTCAAAAATTAAGGAAATCCTGAAAAGATGACAGTAAATAAATCTCTTCCAAGGCTGGTGAAACTCCGAGAACGAATTATGAGAGAGATCTGATTGACGATCTGATTGATAGCATCTCATAATTTAAACCAAAAGGACAGGAAAGCTTGTAATGGCCTACTGACGGGTTATAAGAGGAATAACTTCAAACCATTTTTTGTAAGGTGATAATCTCTTTGAGCATGGCTAGTAAAAAAGAAAACTTTCGGCATTTTATTACTATGAAAATCCATCAGCATTACCTCTGTTTGAAACCTCGGCTTTGCATAAGATATTTTAGCCAGAATATAATCTCCAAAAAGAATAGAGAAATTCTTCAGGGTTTTATATCCCTTATACATCTGGGATTTTTCTATATTGCGTTCAGGTACAGAAAAAGGTTTATGCGAGTGCCATCTATGTAGATATTATGAGGGTTGCAGGTGTAGGGCCTGCTCTTGTGGATTATCTTCATCTTATCGATGTATATCCAGACAGAGGCGGACACACAGTGGTAAAAAATACCAGAAAAATGGCTGGAGGTGCTGCTGCTAATGTTATATTTGGGCTAACCCTGTACGGATTTAAGGGATCCTTTTACTCTCCTGTAGGGGATGATGAGGATGGAAAGTTTTTCATAGACTCTTTTAGAAAAATTGGGGTCAACACAGAGGGTATACAGGTTATCAGTGGGTCGACAGGAAGAGTTGAATGTTTTGTAGATGGAAATGGAGAACGAACGTTTTTCGTGTTTCCGGGCGTTGTTGCCAGGCTTGATGAATACAGAATTCCGTTAGAGAAGCTTGAAAGAGAGGATGTAATATACCTTGATCCGTTTCCGGTGGAAAAAAGTTTTGAGTTTCATTTCAGGGTGGCAGAGGAGTGTTCGTCCTCAAAAGTCCTGAATCCTGGATTTCCGTACACTCGTCTAGGGTTCAAAAAATTGAGATCTCTTTTAGCTCTTTGTGATGTAGTCATTTTGAATAAGGATGAGTTTAATCTACTTGGTGTTCCACCATCTGATTATCTGAAAACAGGTGTTACAATCCTGATAGTCACTCTTGGAAAAGACGGAAGTGTGGCATATGTAGACAGTGCCAGCCCTAACAGAATAAAATCACCTTCAGTGTCAGTAGAAGTAGTTGATACAACAGGGGCAGGAGACGCCTTCTCAGTTGGTTTTTTGTATGGTTATCTAAATGATCTTCCGATAAGGCAGTCACTGGATCTAGGCAATACACTTGCTGCTCACTGCATCACCGGACTCGGAGCTAGAAATTTTATGAGTAAAGAGGAATTTGAATCAGTGGTGGAGGGGCTGGAATTTTGAGAATAATCTCTATTTTATTTATACTAATGCTATTTATGGCAACGGCAAATGCCAGTACTGTTGTTCAGGTTGATATAGACGGTGTTATCAATCCTTCAACTGTGGTTTCTGTTGAAAATGCTATTAAAATTGCTAAAAAAGAAAAAGCATCACTCCTCCTGATTCGTATAAATACTCCAGGAGGACTGGTCGATTCAACCGTTAAGATCATCCAGATGATAGACGATAGTGAAATACCTGTTGTGACCTATGTGGGGCCGAGTGGAGCTATCTCAGCCTCGGCTGGCTCTTTTGTCCTTCTTGCAGGACATATTGCAGCTATGTCTCCTAGCACATCAGTTGGAGCAGCCACACCCGTTCAGGTTGGGGTGACTGGCATAAGTCCTGTGGAAAATAAAACTGTAAACTATATGGCATCCTATATCAGAAGTATAGCAGAGAGCAGAGGTAGACCACCAGATATTGCAGAGAAGTTCGTCACAGAGGCTTTAAGTCTTACAGCGAGAGAAGCGATGGAGGCAGGTGTTATAGATTTTATGGCGGATTCAGTAGAGGATTTGCTGAAAGAAATCAACGGAATGGAAATCAATGTAAAAGGAAGACCAGTGATGGTAGATACATCAGAATATGAGCTGATACGATATGAAAAAGGACTAACCGAAGAAATAATGAATGTTCTGGCCAACCCGCAGGTAGCAGCAATACTTCTTTTGATTGGAATTTATGGACTAATCTTTGGTTTATCTTCGCCGGGTACATATATACCTGAAACCATCGGCATTATAGCACTCGTGTTGGCTTTGTATGGTTTAGGAACCTTTGAGGTGAACGTTCTGGGCATAATTCTCATCATCTTGGGAGTTATCCTCTCCATCGCAGAACTAGTAACTCCAACTTATGGTGGATTGACAGTTGCTGCTGCAGTTAGCTTCATTCTTGGCGCTCTTTTACTTCCTAAAGANCCCATGCTATCCAGTAGTTTTTATAGGGAGTTCGCAATAGCCGTCGGTGGAGCGGTAGTGGTTCTTGTTATATTTTTTACTGTAGCCTTCACGGCCATTCTTAGAATTAGAAAAAGGAAAAAGGCAGTTGGAGGAGAAGAGCTGATAGGACTACAGGGTGAGGTGGTGGAAGTATATGATGGGAAAGCTCTTATCAGGATTAGAGGAGAAATATGGAGAGCAGAGGTGGAAGAAAAGCTCGAAAAGGGAGATAAAGTAGTTGTTGTAGATCGAGATGGGTTAATTTTATTAGTGAAAAAGGTGAATAATGGTTTGGTGTGAAAAATGGCGATTGAACTTCCGTTCCTTCTGGGAATAGTAATAATAGTTCTGGTAATACTCTCATCTTCCATCAAAATAGTTAAAGAGTACGAGAGGGGAGTCATATTCAGGCTCGGACGGCTACTTGGAGCCAAAGGTCCGGGGTTATTTTTTATCATTCCCATATTCGACTCTATGGTAAAAATAGATCTCAGAACTATAACCTATGATGTACCCTCACAGGAAGTTGTGACAAGAGATAATGTCACAGTAAAAGTCAATGCGGTTGTGTATTACCGGGTTATAGATCCTGAGAAGGCCGTAATACAGGTAGAGAATTTTAATGTTGCCACATCTCAGATAGCTCAGACCACTCTGAGAAGCGTCATCGGACAAGCAGAACTAGATGAGCTACTTTCAGAGAGAGAGAAGCTCAATAAAAAGTTGCAGATAATTATTGACGAGGCCACAGATCCATGGGGTATTAAGGTATCTGCAGTTGAGATTAAAGATGTTGAATTACCAAAGGAAATGCAGCGAGCCATGGCAAGTCAAGCCGAAGCAGAAAGAAATAGGAGAGCCATGATCATTCAAGCAGATGGAGAATTACAGGCCAGCAAAAAAATCGCTGAAGCGGCAAAAATTATGACCAAATCTAAGGGTGCCATGCAGCTGAGAATGCTAAGAACGATATCAGAAGCAACACTGGAAAACTCATCGATAGTTGTCCTGCCCATTCCAATAGAACTTCTGGAGTTTTTCAAGGTTAAGTCTGAAGAAAAAAGTGAATGAAACTAGCATACCTTCTGTCTGGTAGGCATTCAGATTTAGCAGAAGAAGAGGTGTTTCAGCTTTATAAATCCTATGGTCCTTCAGTAGTAAAGGCTAAAAGACTTGATAGGGTCCTTCTAGTAGATCAGGTTGGCAATCGTTTACCTGAGTTTTTAGATAGACTGGCCCTCGTTCATGAGGTTGTTGAAGTCCTAGATATAGTGGATAAAACCAGGCTTGTAGATTCTGTTGTGGATATAGATATTCCCAAGAGGATGATTGGGTGTGTGAGGGTAAAAAAGGTAGGGCATCATACTGAAAATTCAGAGATTCTCGAGAAAACAATTGGGGCTGAACTTTATAAACGTGGATGGAAAATCGATTTGAAAAATCCAGAAGTTTTACTACGAGTAATTCTTGTAGGAAACCATGCTGTCATTGGAATTATGATTCATAAAACCGATAAAAAGGGTTTCAATCAGAGAAATCCTCAAAAAAGGCCCTTTTTCCGACCAGGAGTGATGTTGCCCAGTTTTGCTAGGGCTCTTGTTAACCTTACAGGAATCAAGAAAAATGAGCTTCTTCTGGACCCCATGTGTGGAACTGGAAGTTTTCTGATTGAATCATCCCTTATGGGTATTGAATCTATAGGAATGGATATTCAGAAGATTATGGTAGAGGGATGTTTGAGAAATATCAAATGGTGTGGGCAAAAAGTCTCGGTAATTCAGGGAGATGCTACCAGCATGCCCTTTGTTGATAACTCAGTAGATGGACTGGTGACTGATTTCCCTTATGGCAGATCTTCCCGGATGGTTGGGGAAACAACCAGGTTTGTTCGAGAGGTAATGGAAGAGGTAGCTCGCGTGATGAAAAAACACTCTAAAGGAGTATTTGTTATTGATAGAGAACTAAAGGAGTATTTACCAGATGAGCTAGTCATCGTAAAAGTATTTGAGGACAGAGTACATAAAAGTCTAATAAGGAAAGTCCATCTGTGTGAGAAGGATTAAGGGAAAAATTACAGGTGAGATGGAGTATATATAGAAAAATTCTATAAAAGTTCAATAGACAAATTAATTTCAGGAGTTTGTGGAGGTTTGGCCAACATCTTGCTGTGAACCCACTTTAGCCCTCTTGATTTTCATCTTCTTCATTTTTATCAAGGGTCTGGGTGTTATCCTGTATCTAGTGCTTTCTATAATAATGCTATCTCAACCTGAAGAGCAGAAAAGAAGTTGAGAAGGGAGACTTGATATATAAAATATAGCCAGAAAAAAGATGACCGAAGAGTATTGTTCGGTATATTGTAAATCAGAGATTTATAATTGTCAACAGAAGTTGACAATACTTCTGATAATTCGTGAATCATTATATTTTGGAAAGAATTTTCTAGATTTTTTAGATGTAGTTGCTATATTGCCTATTCTGATAGAGCTGTATCTGATAGTTAAAGGCAAAAAGAGGAACATAAGGACACATCTTAAGATGATGTCAGAAAAAAGAACTCTCTACTTGTATGTCAAATGATAGAGTGGATAGGTGTGCACGTTTTAAATGCTAAATCCTGGTGAGAAACCTTAGCAGCAGAGCATTGAATTCAGAAGACTGTTCTAGCATCACCATATGTCCGGCATCCTCTATTATCACCATCTCGGAAGAAGGTATACGGGTATGAAGATATTTAGAATATTCTATAGGAGTAAGGACATCATCTGCTCCCACGACAATAAGGGTAGGTACAGGGATGTTAATGGAGCCTGCTTCATAGTCTCTGGTAAAATCAAAAGCATCACACAATCTAAAGTCGCGCTCTGTTACATCTGGAGACGTCTCTTTCAATATATCTTTAAACAAATTTATTTCTTGCTGAAGAAACGATATTCTAGATCTGCTGAATGCCCACTGGGAAATTCGGTTTATGAAATCATCATAATCTGTCCGGATCAATTCAAAAATTTTGCTTGAAACTTTCAATCTAGCGCCAGTACTGGTAAGAACCAGACCTCTAACTATACCTGGATAATGGTTTACCAGATGCTGGGCTATAGCTCCTCCCATGGAATGGCCTACGATAATTCCCCCATACAGCCCTCTCTCAGCAATAATCCTAAAAACGAAATCGGCATAATCAGCAATGCTGTGCACGGCCTCATCCGGAGTCTTCCCATGTCCCGGGAGGTCTACAGGGAAAGTCTCAAAGTTCCCAATCTGATGCATCCATATACTAGAGTTACATCCAGCTCCATGGAGGAGAATAATTGGAGAAAGGGTACGATCTTCAGAAATTAAGGGATGAGATGGACTTTTTACTTCTGCGGTAGAACTCTTCATACGCAACACCCCATACTGGTTTAGGTTCTGATTATTTAATTAAATTACCCTCTATAAGCATTTCACTCACTCTAATTTTCCGGTTTAAAAATGTGATTGATACTCAATCATAGTTGCAGGTTGTTATGGTTTTTGAGTCAAAGTTTTTGGGTCAAAAAATACGATAATTTACTTATATCTCTGGTCACATCTTGGATAACAATGGAAATAGTTAATTCTCATGTCCATATTGGCCCTTCTCTTCAATTGAACATGAATATCAGGCACAGAGATGTAGAGAAAGAGATGGAGGAATCAGGAGTGAAAAGGTCTTTTGTTTTCCCTTTTCCCTCTAAAGCAGTAACAACTCCTGACATTAATCAGTGGACTCTTAACTTCTGTAAAAAGAGAAGGGAATCTTTTATCCCAGTATTTTATGTAAGAGATGATCTACATCCTCCTGACGATGGATTTTATGCTGTGAAATGGCATTGGGTTAGAGGTATTTCAGATACATCATCAAATTATTCAGTATTGAAAGATCCAGACTTGCCTGAATTCGTAGATAGAGTAGTGGAACTCGGTTTGCCAGTGATATTTGAAGAAGAATTTGAATTTACTTTGGAATTCACAAAGAGATTTCCGACTGTAACTCTCATAATCCCCCATTTTGGTTCATTGGGTGGACACCCCATCAGATTTCTTAAAGCTTTTAAGAATAATATGAACATATATTTTGATACCTCTCTTGGATCACCTTCCACCATTCAGATGTTCATCTCTGAAATAGGTCCTGAAAGAGTAATTTTTGGATCAGATATGCCTTTCGGAGTAATGAAATCGGAACTGATGAAAATACTGAATCTAAATCTGAATGAAAGAGATGTAAGAAAAATTTTAGAGGATAATATAACATCGCTGACTGGAATTTAGTGAGTGGAAAAATGGAACATCCTAACTTTCTGTGATGGATAACAAGCTTACAGCTACATGGCGAATATTAAATAAAATAGAATGATGAAGGGAGTAAGATGAGAAGAAAAGACAAGGAAATTACAAATAGAATAGAAATAGAAACTATCATTAAAAAAGCGCCTGTATGTAGAATAGCTATGTGTGATAATGGCATTCCATATGTAGTCCCCGTGTGTTTTGGTTACGATGACAATCGTATATACTTTCATTCAGCTCATGAGGGCAGGAAAATTGATATTCTAAAAAGAAATAATAACGTTTGTTTTGAAATAGATATCGACCACAATCTTGTGAAATCAGGAAATCCCTGTAACTGGAGTATGGAATATAGTAGCGTCATAGGTTCTGGCAAAGCTTTTTTCGTTGAAGACCCTGAAGAAAAAAGGAAAGCGCTTGGTATTATTGTAGGTCATTATTCCGACCAATCGTATGAATTCTCTGATGATGCGGTTGATGATGTTACTGTCATCAAAATTGAGATAGAGAAAATAAGTGGTAAGAAATCCAGAGTTTAGGAACCACTGGTCTATTAACAGAAAAGTCTCCAGTCTCGTTTAGGGTTTACATGTAAATGATATAGGTTATTCATGCCGGGGGCGTGCCTTCTTATGGTACTGGTAGTAAAGGAGCTGCGATTGACATAGTGTTTATTACAGATAACAAAAAATGGATAGCAATAGAAATAGAAATAGTAGGAGCTGGAAAGGAATTTGAATTTGAACTAATAAAATGTGTTGATAAACTAAAAACAGCACCTGAATGCAGAGAACACATGTCTATTGGTTTTATTATTCCACTGATGATCCGTGAAAAACGGAAAATAGCAAGAGGATATGAAAAATCTTACGAAGATCTTTGTAAAGAGGCAATAAATAAGGCAAGAGATAAAATTGGAGAAGATCCTATAGAAATAATAACGGAAGGTGTAATACTACTATGAGTGTGGGTCATCGATTTGGGATTTAAGATTGGGGTTTTGCTCACGACTCCCCGCTTCGCTTCGGTGCTAACGCACTCGGACAACAGGTGCATATCCGACTTCGCTTTGCTCGGAACTTCGGATATCCCCAGAACGTTAAGTGAAATGCTCGCTTCTGGCTATAAGGTGATTTAGTATGAAAAGAAAGAGTGATAGAACTCGTCCTTCATTGGAAAGTCTCATTGAAAGTGAAGACCTCGGATTAGAGGTTTTACACCCAGGTGGGCTTGAAATAACCAGAGAACTCGCAGAGCTATGCCACATACAAAAGAGCCAAAAGGTGCTTGATGTTGCTTCCGGCACTGGAGAAAGTGCATGTTATATTGCAGAGAATTTTGGATGTGAGGTGGTTGGTGTTGATGCCTCAGAGTATATGGTTGAAAAGGCAAAAAGGAAGGCAGAAAATAGAGGTTTAAATATAGGATTCAGAAAGGCTGATGCTCATAACTTGCCATTTGAAGACGGTACCTTTGATGTTGTAATTTCTGAATGCACAACCTGCCTATTGGACAAAGAAAAGGCTATTAGCGAGATGGTAAGGGTTGTCAAATCAGGTGGTTATGTCGGGATACACGATGTCTGCTGGAGAGAAGGCACTCCTGAGGAAATAAAGCAAAAGCTTGCTGATATTGAAGGAGAGAAGCCCGAAACCCTTGAAGGCTGGAAAAGGTTGTTTGAAAGAGCAGGGCTTAAAGAAGTTATTGCAATTGACAAATCGTATTTAATGCATGGTTGGGGGAAGGAGATAAAGAAAAAAATTGGAATCGTTGGGCAGATAAAAATCTTTCTGAGAATGATTAAAAACTGGGGTATATCGGGATACAAAGCAATAAGAGAGTCGGAACGGATATTTCAGAGCGAGCATATAGGGTACGGGATAATCGTGGGGAGAAAACCATGAAGACTTGCTCGCACTATCACCTAACAGCGGGTAGGTGGTTCGCTATCACTTACCCAAATTTGGCTTACGCCAAACTTCGCATACCCGGAAACCGTTATTGAAATTTTTCGGCAAGCTTCACATATCTCAGAACATTGTACCAACAACAAGTTTACAGAACTGAAACTCCTTAGCCTTTCCTCATCTCCTTTGCCATGTTCATTATAGCCTTTCCAAAAGTAAAGTTCACAACCACTTCCAGAATTGCTGTGAGCAAAGTCCAAATTCCGGCCTTTTTCAGCCAGTTACTTTCACTTAATACCAAACCATTATTCTCTCCCATACTTCAATTTTTGAACACGGAAAAGTGGTGTTTTATGGGCCATACAGCTAACATCATGGATGAACTATCTTTAGTGTATCGAGCTGTCAGGGATACTTGCCCCTGGATCCAGGAAGAAACCAAGGATAGAGGAAGAAAACCCTACAACAGAGCTTTAATCCTTGCAATCCTCATACTGGGGATCCAGAGGGGATGGAGCTACAGACGGATGGAGCAATTCTGCATGGAGAACATGAAAGCCATAAAAAGGCTGGATCCAGCTTGGGAGAGTTATCCGGATCATGGTGTGTTCTATCTGGCAGCTAGATCTATAAGCATTGCAGATGTCTCCAGAATCTCTGCCAGAGTGAAAAAGCTCAAGGGAGAGATCCCTGTTCTGTGGTATTAAGTATAACTCCATCCATTCAATTTCAGAAACGACGATTAAACCTTATTTTCAGAAATAACAGAAAGTTTGCTCATTTAGAATCAGATTACTACTTCAACAACATCTCCTTCAGGTTTGAGTTTCTTAATTCTATATCCTGTAACTGATTCTAGGCAACCTGCAATGACTTCTTTGATATCCTCTAATGCTTCTCATGGTTCATTCCTAAGAGTGGCAGCCAAATAAAGCTGGACAGCTTACAATATATAACCACCCTCTTCAACTCTCTGAAGGATAACTTTGAATCTCATAGATGTTTGTTTAAGCTGACAGGTTGAAATGGTTCTCGCAAAATCTAATCGAAATCATAAGGCTATATCCGAATATAAAACCTCTAGCAAGGACTGTGATTTGAGTTGAATGTAATTTTATACCTCCAATTTTAGGTCTACCAAGTATTCTTCTATTTCTTTACTGTGTTTTCTTGACCCTATTAATTACTAATCTTGGGTTATTTGGATCCAGGTCTGGGGATCTCCCAAATATGTGCTATTAGCTCCAACTCGGCTAATCTTCTCTCAACAAGTTTTTCTGTGCCCTTCGGTACTACCACCCAAAATTTTACAGATTTTTCCTCAGCAAAGGTAGCAAATAATCTCCACTGGTCTTCTGTATGTTGGTCGTCAATTGAGTCTTCTGTTTCAACTTCAAACAAATTAAAATCCCAGCCTACAGCTGTCGCATCGGGAATATGCCCTTCATTCGTCATCCTCCACACTATCCTATCAGGTCTATTAAATCCAGGAATATCGGCTTTGATATTTCTAAACCCGTTCTCTCTCAAATAGTTCGCAACATATTCCACCATTTCGTCGTGTTCTGATTGAAACATTCTTTTTGCCATAAACCACCCCCCAACTTCGATATCAAACCAGTAAAACCTTATTTTCATGGATTCTGGCTTTCAACCTCAAATCTTTCAAATATCTGACTGCTACTCTACTCTCATAAAGAGAACTAACACAAACAGTCATACTGAGACCCCCCAATCTCTTTTGTTGATTATTGCTAAATTGGTATATTATTTTTTCTTCGATTGTTAACTTTCACAGCACGCCTAAGTCTTGTCTCACTATTTTGGTTAGCTGTCAGATCACGGACATTAGGGGGTAAATGTATGGAAGCAAAGGCAGAAATTAAAGACTATAGGTTTAGAGCGAGCATCAAAACCGGCACAAAAGGAGACCATGCGATAGTGGTTGATACCAGAAAAATAGCATTGAGAACGGCAATGGGGGAGAGATCTGGAATCCATTATCTTGATTTGACCAGATACAGCTGGAATTCGGAAAAGATCTATTGATGGACTGGTGGGAAGAGTTCATGTATTTTTTGCCTACTGACAGAGTTAAGAGAGCGATTAAAAGATATTACGAACAATGTGGATGAAGTCTCTTCCAGACTCATGAGGTATTCATCTTGCCTCTGAGAATGTCAGCTGCTTTGAAAAGATGAGCCTCCAGCTGGCTTAAGGTGATTTTTTCGTTATCCATTTTCCCCACATACGCAGTTCTGTTCATGATACTCTTGGCATTTTATTTAACATTCCATGAATTTACGAGATTTGTCCAGTTATACAAAGCTACAATTATTATATTTGCAGAGATTATGGGTACATATCGCTTTGCCATATATACCTACACTGTTTTCTCTTATCATTTAAATCGCCGATGTATGACTTTTCAACATACAAAATACGTATATTATCTGGCAGACCATCTCTTATCTTTTTTAAACCATTGATTATTTCGTCCCTCTTATTTTTGACGAAATACTTTTTTGCCTTTGTATTTTCGAAATAAGCAGCAATGAAAAGAACAACCCAAGAAAAAAATAATTCATCCTCATTCTTTAACTTCAGACAATCGTTATAAGTATGTATCAAAGCCCCCTCTGGAGACAAATTTCTGTTCCTAAGAAAATATATGTCCTTTCTGTAGTTCTTTTCGGTATACGGCGTCTGTTTACCAAAAAAGAATTCAAATCCAATATTACCAGATGGATGTTTAATTACTAAGTCAATATATGCCCGTTTTCCTGTTGTACCTTTTTTCAGCCTCCCATCTTTTCTTTTTTTGAATAAAGATGTTGTAGGAAACTCACGAATAATTTTCATCTCATTATACCTTGAGTCTTTTATTCTTAAATCGTTCAGTTCCTTATAAAATTCATAATGAATCTCTTTTTCGCCAAAAAACTGGAATGGCATCAACAGAAATCTATCATATAGTTTTGTAAGTTTCGCATTAATATGACTTAAATGCGATTCTGGGCTCATGATGTTAGCTCCCATGTTTTCCCCCTCACATTTTAATACATCTATATTTTCGGTGATTTAGCGCATGAACTTATTCATGCTTCGTATTATCCGTAATTTTAGTAATCTCCCCCAACTATCAAACTTAAAGGTTCCTCGATCCTCAAATTTTTCCCAATACAATGTGAGTATATATTTTTGTCGTTCTGATTCACGCCAAAAACTCCTTAAATAATGTTTAAAGATTGGAACTTGCCGAACCATACAGAAAAGTGAAGAAAAATAGTAAGAGCGATGATGCGACTGTTATGGAAGTGAAAGATAAGTTTTTGAGCTACATGAAAGGATTGAAACATATTTTTTTCATAATGGGAACGCATAACGTATATGGAACTTGGTTAGTCATTTCTGTTATATATCCTAGAAAGATAGACCTTGAATCACTCAAATACAAATCAATCAGGGAATTTTTTTGAATAAATGAAATAAAGTATTTAGATCCCCTTCCCCTTCATAAAAATCCTCTGCATATCCATGGCCGAGTGCCAGAATATCACTGCCAGAACAAGATAACCAAGGGCGATAAGTCCTTTAAAGGCACTTTCTGAGTATCCATATGTGATGAAACTCAGGCCTGCTATTGCGGAAATCAGCCTCAATCCTACGGCTGGCACATATAGGTCCATGGGTTCCACCAGAATTGTAACCATTCTTCTGTATTTTTTCAGCATAACAACGAAATACAGGGTGCAGATTATGAAAATCGTAGTGAATATTTGAAGGACAGTCAGATGTAGGTCAACCCTCTCCATAATAAGCCAGAAGACTGCTAGGTATACGGCAATATCAAATAGTGTTTTTGAGCTTTTTGGTCTGAACCCTGCCTGATGGAGCTTGATCAGAGAGCTGAGTTCTATTACGAAAAAACCAATCCAGACAATGGTTACACCCAAAATTACTAGTTCCAGACTTATCTGGGTTCGGGCAAAGGAGTGGAGCATTCCAACCAGGTACATGTAAAAAGTGATAATAAGGAGGATGGTGGCATGCCATCTGGCAAGGTCTATCTGCATGTTTATGAATTGTTTGGTCTCATCATCACCAAAAATAATACTCATGGATAAGAACGACATGCCCAGGAGAGAAACTCCGAGCGACAAATAAAGTGGTTCAGAACCACTCATTGCAAAAGATTTAAATGGACCTCATCATATAAAAAATTAGAGGGATTTTGACTTAGATATCCGTTAATTATCTTTCACAATATTACTGGAAACTTCAAAAGAATACCTTTAAACTACTATCTCAGCAACTTCAGTTCTTATATCTCCAATATCTGCTTCAATTTGAGTTTTCTATATCCATGTAGTCCTCTATCGCCTCTCTGATGTTTTCAAGGGCCTCTTCCCTGGTCTCTCCCTGGGAAACACAGCCAGGGAAAGAGAACATAGACTACATACCACCTTTTTAGGCCTCTTTGAAGACGATCTTGAACCTCACGGTTGCTTATTGGTTAAAGAAGTTGAAAAAGGTCTCTACACTTGAGAAGATATTCTTGACTTTCCAAAAGATCTTTGATATTGAGATCGACACCCATGATTAAATCTATCCAAACACCAGAATGCTCTTTTCGAAGGAAAAAACTCATCCAAGAAGTAATCCACTACATTGGTTGTAATACTCTTACAAGAAATGGTTTATGGACCTCCACTTTTCCATATCTACCTTTTGCACCACATTATTTAGTCTCTCAGAAGAACTATTTATGGAGTCTAACTTTGTCCCCATGCCTTTAACTCGGTTATTCATGCCGGGGGCGGGGTTCGAACCCGCGGCCTTCAGATTATGAGTCTGACGCCCCACCAGCTAGGCCACCCCGGCTCTCTCCAATGGAGGTAGGTCTCAAGCAGGTATATGTATTTTTCGGTAAAGCCGTTCAGGACTTTTTTTAAGGCAATAATCTCTAATTCATGTCTGTTTCAGTGAAATCTATCGATATATGTCCAGTCAGCAATGTTTCATGACATATGACCGTTTAAAAGGGTTGAAGGGGATTAGGATTCTCAGTTATACTAGTTTAAATACTCAATGATACAAGACTTCCAGAAAGTCCATTATATTGTGGAAAAAATACTTTGAAGGGTTTTTCACGTAATTGGATTCCTGTAGCATATTTGTTTGTATAATAAATCGAAAATAAGATAAAACAACTAAATGTACAAAAATTTATATATTTGAAAGTATAACATAAAGTAATAGCCTGAATGAGTGGTGTTGGAGATGAGAGATAGACCAATAAGGATGTTTGATGAGCGGGATGAGGAACTGGTAGAGTTGCTCACAAAAACAGGTTTGAATCGTAATCTTGCGAAAGTAATCGTGTATCTTTCTAGTGTGGATGAAGCAGTTTCTCGAGAAATAGAAATGGCTGCTAATCTCAGACAGCCAGAAGTCAGTCTCGCTATGAATGAATTAAGGCAGAAAAACTGGATTGAAGAGAAAGAGATCAAAAAGAAGGGGAAAGGCAGACCCCTCAAAAGTTATAGGTTACTAGTTGATCTAAGGGATATAGTAGAAGATCTAATAAAGAAGAAAAGAGAAGAGCTTGAGCAGATGAAAAAAGATCTTGACAGACTTGAAGAACTTACCTCCTAATCTGACTCCACAATAATTAATAATACTCATAAGAAAATTTATCAATGTTAGGGATATAAATATAGGATCCGAGTAGCTTTACCAGCGTATTTGTTATTGTTTGTATATGCTATGATAAAAATGGATGCACCGTCATCAATAATTTTGAATTTATAAATCATAGATTTTACAATGAAAAAGGTAAGAACTGAAAAAATCAAGTTGATTGGTGAACGATTGAATTATTAATCGACCAAGAAGAAAAAGTTCAGTACAAACCTTTAAGTAAAGGTAGCACTTAGAATTGTATGGTAAGTGTGCAAAGGTCCATCAAACATATTTTTTGAAAATAATAGTGAGAGAAGCTGGTGGTGTCATCAATTTCCGGATGGATGAACTTCAATTTGATCATGGAATACTCATATAAGAAAGGGGGTGTACGGGTGCGTGATATGGTGTGAGCTCCGGTTGAGAAGGGCCAAAGAATGGGAATGCAACTCTACTCTATGCCAAAATTGGCTTGGGAATGGTGGAATTTGTATGGGCAATTTCCCTTCTTCAACTACAACTATGGTTAGTATTGGATGAGGAGGAATGAATAAAACATTCATGAAAGTTCCATTAACACTTGAAAGGCTAAATTATTCCCTCAATAAAAACAAAAATCGACGATATTTATAGCTTTGTAAGATTTTTACTTATTCTTTAGTCTCTTTGGATTGCAATCTCTCCCCATGTTAAAAACAATGAACTAAAAAATAAAAGGGGGACAGGAATGTCACCCACGGTTATTAGTCCCGCCTCCCGGATTTGAACCGGGGACAACGCGGTTTCCACGCGGTATTCTTGCCTCTTGGCAAGTCTCACACTACAGCCGCGCGCTCTGGCCAGTCTGAGCTAAGGCGGGATAACAGTATAGAGTTAAAGCATTGGCTTAAAATTTTTTCGGTCGAATTTATCATGATTGCCAAGTCTCCATCGGACCATTGCAAGGGTTACTTAAATACCCTGTCAAAGAATGGATTTTTACCACTCGAAGCAATGGGTATGCCAAAGACGACATCACTCACTGTATATCCCAGCTTTCTCGCTGCCGTACCAATCCTGTACATCACTCTGTTATCTGCGTTCAAAATCCCGGCAGTTTTAACAGCAGAACCTATTGCTATCCCAAGATCCACCAGCTTAAAGGCACATGAAGGTCCTAGATAGTCTTTACCCCCCTGTCTCTCTCTCTTTTTAAATCCTTCGCAGGTAACGAATCCACATGCCCCACAGTTAAGTCCAAGGCTTTTCCCTCCTTTTACTCCAACCAAGATGACACAACTGGCTTTTTCAACTCCAATTGCATCTCTAATGAAGTTTCTCTCCTTCTCTTTAGACATGTCCTTCATTTTTTTTGCCAGCTTATCTTTCTCTTCTCCCGTTATCACAACTATCTCAATATCGTCTATCCCAGCACTTTTTGGGGCAGTTCTGGCAGAAAGGGCCATTAAATGAGCAACTATTTCCATAATGTTATCTCTAATCTCTTCCTCTTTTTTTAACATTTATATCACCTTATTATAATTCCAGCAAGAAAGGCCATAAGACCCATGAATAGACCTGTTAAGCTTACTTTTCTTAGATTTTTAATACTGTAATCCCTTTTTCTCCAGAGTGACACTGTCACATACATAAGTATGACATCGGTTATAAAAACTAAGCCAAGATACACTAGGTTTCCATGGTAGGCCGATTCTGGATGTAAGTAGGGTATTGGAGAAAAAGCGACAGATATACCAAACAGAATTCCTGCGATAATGCCTGCTTTTCTCTCACCCAATTCCCTAGCAATAGATCTCACATTTCTCAGTGCATCACCATGGACGTCTTCGATACCCTTCATAATCTCTCTTCCCAGACCAGCAGAAAAAGCGATAATGGAAAGCATAGCAATGTCCCAAGTAATCCATCTGGTTGCAACAACGCTCCCGTAAATGAATGGGGCTGCCATGGTAAAAGCTATGTAAGAGTTTCCACCCAGTCCAGTCTCCTTTATTTTAACATCATATAGGACACCCATTACTGTTATGATAAGAGCAAGAACAAAGGACGGAAAGTTCACAAGGGCTGCTGTAATCAGACCGAGGGGTATCATGATAAGTGATGCCCTCATGGCATCCTGTTTAGTCAGGTCCCCCCTCACAAGGGGCCTATCTCTTCGTTTGTTTGCTTTATCCACTTCAAAATCGTAGTAGTCATTGAGAGCAAAGGTACCCGCCTGAAGAAACAGGGCCGTGAGAAATCCGAAAATTATACTGTTTATTTCGACATTAAGCCCCACAGCGATAAAGGCACCTATCCATACACCGACTCCATACATAAATCCATGTTCAAGTCTGAAAAGCTGCCATAATGCCTGTAATTTCTTCAACGTAAGTCCTCTCATATTCTTCTCCTATCAGCTTTCCGGGCAGAATGTTAATGGTTGTTGTGTCATAGGTTATAGTATGGTCTCTACGAATTTATCCAGTCCTTTCTCATACACAACATTTCCTACAACGATGGCATCTGCATATCTACTCATTTCCAGTGCTCTTTTCCTCTCGGTTATTCCACCACCGTAAATCAACATGGCTCTAGACAGCCTAGATTTAACCTCTCTGACCAGTTCAGGATTTCCATAAGTCCCGCTGTACTCTATGTATATTATGGGAAAAGAGAACAGCATTTCAGCAGCAACTGCGTATGAAGCAACCTCTTTAGGAGTCAATTCAGTCCTCGCTTTCGTAACTTCTCCCACAGCTGAGGCTGGGTTTAGCACGATATATGCTTCCATGACAACTTTCTCTAAAAGATCTGAAAATCCCTCAATTGCCTCATAGTGGCTGTAAACCCATTGAGCATGTTTTCCAATTACCCATTCTACATCTGTGGCATTGATAACAGATGGAACGAATATAAAATCTACTTCAGTAACTACACCAGATGGGTCTGAGGGTTCAAGGACTACAGGGATGTCATAATCCTTTACCATCTCAATGAGCTCCATAGCTTTATCCGCTGTCACATTCTGAGTTCCAGATATCATGATGGCATCGGTTCCTGAATCAACTATTTTTGCCACAAGTTCCGGACTATTTGGTCTGTCAGGATCGAGTTTAGTGATATGTCTCCAGTTTCTCCATTTCATAGTTATCCCATCCATCCAAAGATCGCTGAAACTATAAATAATGCATAATAAACTTCATAATTTCCAGCTCCTCCAATGCTGATTACTGGACTGCCATATTCCTCTTTCGCGCTCCCCAGCATAGTTACATGGGCCAAAAAAATTCCCAATACTCCTGAAGAGAAAATAAGCGATGCAGAATATGGGTGATTTATTACCAGCCCAACAATCAGTGGTGTGAGGAATACGTAGGAAGGAGTGGTTATGCCAACTCCACCCTCAAAATCAGATGCAAGATACACAATCACCCATGTGATCAGAATGATTACTAGATGCTCCACCCAGAGCTTGGATGACAGCAGCATGATAGAAACAATCAACATTACAAGGATAGATAGATTCAGGGAAATGGCTGAGTGAAACAATCTAGGATTACCGGAGAGCATATTTTCCTTCAAGGAAACTTTGTACCGTTTTTCAAGGATATGCACAGCATCTTTGCTGAAGGGGGGTTTTCTCGTCCTCATATGGTATAGAGGTATGTCCACTAGGCTACCGGCCCATATTATCACTCCAATTAAGGCAAGAAACATCCCTGTTATTGATCCAAAACTGATTCTGGAAAAGGCAGCCACATATACCACAGGAAAAATAAGCAACCCCTTCAGTACAAGATCCCAAGGTTCATATAAATTGATGGGGCCTCTCATCAGAGAGAATTATATGGTATTAATTTAAATAACTTCTGCTCTGTCTTATCTCTCCGGTTATTCCAGAACTTCCCAGTCAAGGGTTGCCTCCTTTAGTTCCCTTCGTTTCTTTTCCAGATATCTCAAAACTGAACTATGGCTCGCTCCATCCATCAGCATCTCTACGGCGTGCCTGATTATTTTAATCTGAGGGGGTGATCCTATGATAGAAACAGTCTTCCCATAAATGCTGACATATGCCCCGATTAAATCTTCCATGGCCCTCCGGATTTTTCCATCTTTGCCTATTATTCTTCCTTTTATCCTTCTGAGAGCATCTTTAGTGGTAAAGGATCCAGATAAGTCTATTATATCCAGCATTATGAAGTCACTCTCAAACAACTTCATTGCTACTTGGGGATTAAAACCTCTACCAATTGCTTTAACCACGTCCATACACTTCAACATGCCAAGGGGATCTCCACCCTCTTCAATCTCTACTAGTCCCGTTTCACTATCTATATTCAGTGTACATCCTGAATAACTCTCTATGGCTTTTTTTACTTCTCCATCTTTCCCTATGAGTACTCCTACCCTCTCTCTGGGAATTCGGATATGTTGCATTATGCCATTACCTCTCTCAAAAGCTCATTGACATCAGATTTTATGCCATATTTGGAAAAAAATCTTACGATGTTTTTCAAATCTCGTCTCAAAAATTCCATAGCGTTGGGATGATCAAGGAGAACTGATTGTCCCATGTCTATAAGGACTGGCCTTTCATCCCACAATATGTTGTATTCACTGAGGTCAGCATGGACAAGTTGGATTTCCAACAGTTTTTTCACCTCTTTCACAATTTGATTGAACAAATCATCCACATCGGTAAGTTCTGGAAGAGCGTTTCCAATGTCTCGCAGTGTTGGGGCCGGCACACCATCTACTCCAATAAACTGCATTATCAGGACATTGTTAAGAAAAATTATAGGTTCAGGTACTGCAACTCCAGCTTTGAAGGCTCGTTCAAGGTTTTTAAACTCTTTTTTTGCCCATGTATAAATAAGCTGTCGTTTCGTATATTTCACTTTGGTAAAACGTGGGTCTCCTGCGATATAATCCTCCATATTGTGGAATTCAGACGTCTCTATCTTGTATATCTTAACAGCTACCTCTCCACTCTCTCCAAGAGCGTGGAATACATTAGCCTCTTTTCCAGCGTTGATAACTCCACCAAGAGCAGTAATAATCTTTCTATTGCTAAGTTTGTATAAAGTCTTAAGAACGGATGTATCAATGACATCTGCAAAAATCTTAAAATCATCCGCATCCTTATTTTTTATTTTTAGCTTGTTAAGATACCATTCAATCCGGTCAAGATCTTTTACGGGCATCTTTCTATAGATAACCCTTTTTCTCCAGCCATTCTACCTGTGGATTGGTATATCTCCATATCACATCGGCCTTTTCATCCTGAAAATCCCACGGCACCACTATTACCACGTCCCCTTCTCGTATCCATATCCTTTTTTTTAGTTTCCCTGGAATTCTGGCAATCCTAGTCTTTCCATCAAGACATTTCACCCGAATATGGTTCGCTCCAAGAAGAGATTCAACAATCCCAAATACTTCTCTTTTTGATGGGTCTGGAATTCTTACTCGTACTACTTCATTTCCATTCTGTTTTCTCAGTCTGACACCCCACGTTTAAGTCTCCTTCTAGCAGGTTCGATTAACTCGTTTATATATTTTGCTGCATTTATTTTCAGATCCATGGGATGAATTTTTCCTAAGTGGTAATCCTCTTCTAAAAGAGAATAGGAATCATATACGACATCCCCTCCGAATTTATCGTCTCGTTCAAGGGTGATATGTTCATATCGTGGAAATATATGGTATCGAAACATCTGCAATACAGGGTTATTTTCGATCTCACCTAGAGGACAGAATGCTCTCTTTATTTTTTTATTAACATCTCCCTCAGAATCATCTACTGAAATAAAATTACCCTTAGAGGAAGACATTTTTTCTCCATCAAGCCCCAGAAGGATGGGGGTATGTAGACATACAGGAGCTTTGTACCCAATTCGAGGTAGGTTCTCTCTGGCGAGCATATGTATTTTTCGCTGGTCTATTCCTCCCACTGCCAGATCCACACCAAGATATGCAATGTCCATAGCCTGCATTAAAGGATACACCATCTGAGAAATAAGGGGATCTGTTTTTCTACGACTTACTTCATCCATACTCCGCTTTGCTCTGTTCAGTGTAGTAAGTCGGGCCAATTTCAACAGATTGATAACGTAATCTCTCTCAAACTGGTAGGTAGAACCGAGAACAAACCTAGCTTTTCTCTCATCCAGGCCGAGAGCTATGAAGACCTCTCTGTTCATTTCTGCCACCTTTTCAATCTCCTCGAAGCTACCCTTCTCGTTGAGGTAAGCATGAACGTCTGCTAATAGGATTATCACTTTAAATCCGACTTCCTGAAGATCTATAAGTTTGTTCACAGTCAACAGATGGCCGAGATGAATCTTTCCACTTGGCTCATATCCTACATAAGTGGTGGTCTCTCTCTTTTCCAGCAAATCCTTGAGTTCGTGTTCGGTAATTATCTCTTCGGTATTCCGGAGTACTCTCTGGATTTTATCCCTCATTCTCTCTCTCCTGTAGAAATTTATTTAAGTTCCCAACAGAGCAATAACAACATATAATTTTCGGGTCATCAGGTATATCTGCTTCTGATGTATTGGATATACATCTATAAAATTTTCTGGAAAAATCTGACTAATCTTATTTACTTTTTATCTATGATGTGAAATAAACCCCCTTACCCTCTTTGAGTAGTGACAAACATCTTTTTAAACCATCATGTTTTACCTTCATGTATGCCAGTCCATCCCATTGAATTCAGGTACGGAACCCAGGAAATGAAGTCCATCTGGGATGAGGAGAACAAGATCCGCTTAATGATTCGGGTTGAACTTGCTCTCCTGAAATCCCTGGCCAAGCATGGATTTGTCTCCAGTAAGGAGGTTGAAGAGCTGGAAAAAAAATGTGAGACCGTAAAAGTAGATAGAATAAAGGAAATTGAGGCTGAAATTAAACATGACATAATGGCTCTTGTGAAAGCTATGTCAGAGGTGGCTGAAGGAGATGCAGGAAAATGGATTCATTTTGGTGCAACCTCTAACGATATAATTGATACTGCTACAGCTCTTCAATTAAGAGATAGTCTCACTTTGATTAAAGAGAAACTGGTTGAACTTTTGAGAGAACTGGTTAAAAAAGCTAAAGAACACATAGATACTATTTGTCTGGGAAGAACTCATGGACAAGCAGCTATTCCAACAACCTACGGTTTCAGATTTGCGGTATGGGCATCTGAAATTATGAGACATCTTGAACGTCTGAGTGAAGTGGAAAAACGAGTTGTCGTAGGCCAGATAACGGGAGCGGTAGGAACTCAGGCAGCATATGGTGATATGGGCGAATCCATTGAGGCCGAAGCTATGCAATATCTAGAGATAAAGAGTGTGGATATTGCCACCCAGATCATCCCCCGGGATTTGTATGGAGAATATGTGATGTTTCTTGCTGGAATAGCGACAACACTGGAAAAATTTGCTACTACAATTAGGGTATTGCAGAGGACTGAAGTTGGAGAATTGGAAGAAGAATTTGGAGAAAAACAAGTCGGATCCTCTACCATGCCTCATAAGAGAAATCCAATAACCGCTGAACAGATATGTGGGATTGCAAGAGTGGTAAGAGGGTTTATTGGACCAGCTTTAGAGAGCACTATTCTCTGGGAAGAAAGAGATTTAAGTAACTCTTCAGCAGAAAGAATAATCCTGCCAGAAGTGAGTGTTCTTGTAGATCACATACTGACACAAACAATTCGAGTTATCCAAAAACTGACAGTTAATGAGAAACGAGTGCGTGAAAATATGGAGCGGCTTAAAGGATTAAACATGGCAGAAAGTGTTATGATAGCGTTAACAAAAAAAGGCGCCTCAAGACAAGAAGCTCATGAAATAGTACGAAAAGCGTCCATGAGAGCATATGGGGAAGATAAAGGCCTGATTGAGGTTTTATTGGAAGACGAAGCTGTGATGAGGTATTTTAGAAAAGAAGACCTTAAGCGTATATTGTTGCCAGAGAACTACCTTGGGACTGCAAAAATGAGAGTTGAAACCATTCTGGAAAAGGCTGAAAAGTGGCTCAAATGATAGTGGGCGGAGAAAAATTACCGGATGTAAGGATACCGAACATTGAGAATAGATCACTCACAATTAGAAATTTTGACGGTATTTATCTTGCCTATCGTTTTCCATCATGGTCAGTAAATAATGGAGTGCATGCAGTGATCAGTGGAGAACTTGACACGGCTATTCTTCATGATCCCAAGAGCATACCCGTGAGATCTGATGGATTATTCTCAGCGGCTATGTTTGATGGAAGATGTGTGTACCTTGCCAGGGATGTTATTGGAGGACATCCGCTGTATTATGTTACAAAGCCATTAATTTTCTGTTCTTTCAGACAACCGTTAATAGAATTTGGCGAAATAAAGGAAGTTAAACCTGGAGAAGTGATTAAAGTAGATCTGACATTAGGAAAGGTGGATAGGGAATGGTATGATTTAAAAGAACTGATTCATCCGCCAAGAAACGTGGATGAGGATCTGTTAAGGGATGATATTGTTACCAGAATCTCAGACATGGCAGGTTCAATAGAGCGTGCTGCTGTAGCTTTTTCTGGAGGCGTAGATAGTTCTTTGATTGCTTCTCTTACTCCTTTTCCCCTTATATCGATTACAGGATCGGAAAAAGACAAATCATGGCTTGAAAAAGCTGGAAAGATGCTTGAAAAAGATGTATTAATAAGAATGTTTGGTTTACATGATGTCGAAAATGTAATCCAGGATGTGGTGAGGATTGTTGAGACACCAGACCCCCTCCAAGTGTCAATTGCTCTGCCAATCTATCTTTTATCTGAGTTTGCGAAGGATATGGGTTTTGAAAATCTATTTCTAGGACAGGGAGCTGACGAGATGTTTGGGGGGTATAAAAGGTATGTGGACACCCTCCTGCAAAGTGGATACGATGAACTCAGGAAAAAAATGGATGAGGACGTATTGCATCTTGGCGAGAATAATCTTATCAGAGATCTGAAAGTCTCTTATGCATGGGAAATTAATTTTTTGACTCCATTTCTTTCCATGGATATCATACGGATTGCTATGGGAATACCCCCTCAGTGGAAACTAAAAAAAGTTAACGATACGTATATAAGGAAGTATATATTTCGAAGGGTTGCTGATAAGATATTGCCTCGAGAAATCGCCTGGAGGGAGAAAAGGGCCATCCAGTACAGCACTCATGCTATGAAGTTTATGAGAAAAATTGCGAGGAAAGATGGTTTGAGATTGAAAGAGTACCTGGAGAGGATTTATAATGATAACAGATGAACAGATCCGTCATGTGGCAAAGCTGGCGAGGATTGAATTGAAAGACGATGAAGTTGCAGTGTTCAGAGAGCATTTTGAGAAAATTCTTGATTACTTTGGAATGCTCGATAGTGTGGAGGAAAATATTGAACCAGTCTTTCACGTCTTGGATATCTGTAACGTTTTCAGAGATGATGTTCCGGGAGAGTGTCTAAATCAAGAAGAGGTCATGGCCAACGCACCGAAAACAGAAAAAGGATATTTCAGGGGGCCAAGAATTGTTTAACCCGATATCCGTTTCAGAGGTAAGGGAAAGATACAGTCAAGGAGAAAGTTGTTACGATGTGATTTCTGAGTTTCTTGAGAAAATCAAAGATAGCAGATTGAATACTTTCATATCCATTTCTGAGAATGAAGCTCTCGCTATGGCAGAAAAAATCGATAAAGGAAAGCTTTCAGGCAGGCTTAAAGGCATCCCTGTCTCCATTAAAGATGCCATCTCCACCAGAGGTATTCGAACGACTTGTGGATCGAAAATACTGGAAAACTATGTCCCCCCTTTTGACGCTCATGTTATTGAGAGGATAAAGGCTGAAGGTGGAATAATCATAGGAAAAACCAATATGGATGAATTCTGTATGGGTACCACTACAGAAACTAGTTATTTTGGTCCTTCTAAGAATCCCTGGGATGAAAGCCGTGTTCCTGGAGGAAGTAGTGGAGGGAGTGCTGCTTCAATAGCAGAAGGCTCTTCTGTACTATCTCTTGGAAGTGATACGGGGGGAAGTGTGAGATGCCCAGCGGCTTTTTGTGGTGTTGTGGGTATTAAACCCACTTATGGCCTTGTTTCCCGATATGGTCTGATACCTTATGCAAATTCTCTAGAACAAATAGGACCCATAGCCTCAAATGTTAAAGATGCTGCCCTCCTTCTGGAAATAATTGCTGGAAAAGACTATAGAGATTCAACTTCTGTAGAAAAAACCTTCGAATTCAAACTGATGGATGTTTCAAAAGTAAGGATAGGAATCATTCGTGAAATGATTGAAAAAGTGGATGAAAAAGTTCAGAAAGAGACATGGAGAGCTATAAATAAGCTAGAAGAACTGGGGATGAATTATGAGGAAGTCTCTCTTCCCATGATGGATTACACTCTTGCAGCATATTATATCCTAGCCATGTCAGAGGCATCATCCAATCTCTCTAGGTATGATGGGGTCCGATATGGATATCACATTGAAAAAGAGATGAACTGGAACACGTATTTTTCTAAAGTTAGAGCAGAAGGTTTTGGAGATGAAGTCAAGAGGAGGATTCTGCTTGGAACTTATGCTTTATCTGCCGGATATTATGGCAAATACTATCTTAAGGCATTAAGAGTCAGAAATCTGATTATTCAGGCCTTTAACAAACTCTTTGAGAGGTATGATGTGCTGCTGGCCCCCACCATGCCCACACTCCCTTTCAGAATAGGTGAAATTCAGGACCCCCTCTCCATGTATCTTATGGACATCAATACTGTGCCTGTAAATCTTGCAGGTCTCCCTGCTGTTTCTGTCCCTGCTGGACTGAACAACGGTCTCCCTGTGGGTCTTCAAATCATTGGAAAGCCATTTGATGAGAACATGATTCTCAATGTGGCCTTGAAGGTGGAGGAGGAAGTATGGAAGAGGTAATCATCGGTCTTGAGGTACATGTTCAGCTTAATCTCCTGAAATCTAAACTTTTCTGCCAGTGTCCTACAGATTATCATAACTCTGAACCAAATACCCATGTGTGTCCTATCTGTCTGGGATTACCGGGAGCGATGCCGGTCATAAATCGAAAAGCTGTGGAGGCTGGAATTGCAGTTGCGATGGCTTTGAATGCTGAAATTCAAGAGAAAACCTTATTTTACAGGAAAAATTACTTTTACCCAGATCTTCCGAGGGGATTTCAGATATCTCAGTATGATTTTCCACTGGCTTATGGAGGGTATGTAACGATTGAAACCGATTCTGGAGAAAAAAAAGTGACGTTAAAGAGAATCCATATGGAAGAAGATCCCGGGAGATTGACATATCCTGGAACCATAGATACTGCTAGATATTCCTTAATAGATTATAACAGAAGTGGAATGCCCCTTCTGGAAATAGTGACTGAGCCAGTAATAAGCTCCCCAAAAGAAGCCAGGAGTTTCCTCAATAAATTGAGAACCATCTTGGAATATCTGGGGGTGTTTGATGGTTCCCTTGAAGGGGCAATGAGGGTAGATGCTAACATATCTCTGAAGGGAGGGGCTAGGGCTGAAGTGAAAAACATCTCCTCCTATAAAGGTGTTGAAAAAGCCCTGAGTTTTGAGATAACCCGCCAGAAAAATCTATTGAAAAGAGGAATAATGGTGGAAATGGAGACCCGGCACTTTGATGAGGCCAGAGGTGTGACCATATCTTTAAGGACCAAGGAGGAAGAGCAGGATTACCGGTATTTCCCAGAGCCTGACCTCCCTCCGATGGAGCCACGATCGTTAATCCCAGATGTAAAGGATACCATTCCAGAACTTCCAGATGCAAAGCGCCGCAGGTTTATGGAAGAATATGGGATTTCAGATTATTTTGCAAAAGTGCTTACCTCTGAAATTCGGATGGCGGATTATTTTGAAAAAGTTGCCAAGGTAATCGATCCAGGTTTGGCTGCGACTTGGATAGCCGATATACTGAAAGGGGAACTGAACTATCGAGATATGGAATTCTCTGAAGTATTTGAAGCTGAAAAATTAATTCAGGTACTTAAACTCTTGGCGGTTAAGAAGATCACTGAGAAAGGGGCAGTCAAAGTTATCAGAGTTATGCTGGACGAAGGAGGAGATCCTCTAAAGATTGTAAGACGTCTGGATTTGATGGTGATGGACTTATCAGAAGTTGAAAGACTATGTGATGAAGTAATTGAAGAAAATTCCCAAGCAGTTTCGGACTATATTTCTGGAAGAAAAGAAGCGTTGAATTATCTAGTAGGACAGGTAATGAAGAAATCAAGAGGTAAGGCAGATCCAGGAGAAACTAATAGAATCCTAATTAGAAAATTGAAAGAACGTGAAAAAGATAGTAGCTGAAAGATATGTGGTTGATAATAACTGAAAAGTATAATACGGCAAAGAGAATCGCTCACATCCTTTTTAAGAATGTAAAGGGAAAAAGAGAAAGTGGAATATCCTATTTTACCAGTGATGATGCAGTGGTTGTAGGGTTGAAAGGACATGTTGTGCAGCTTGATTTTCCGGAAAAATACAACAACTGGACGAAGGTTCCTGTAACATCATTAATCCGTGGGGAAATCGTTAAAAAGATAACTGAAAAAAAGATCGTAAATTTGCTCAAGAAACTCGCAAAGAAAGCTGATAGGGTTACCATTGCTACTGATTACGATAGAGAAGGAGAGCTCATAGGTGTTGAAGCCTTGGAGATCATACGTTCTGTTAATCCAGATGTGTCAGTGGATAGAGTCAGGTACAGTGCTATAACGCCAAGAGATATAAGAAAGGCTTTTGAAAGTCCAACCTCTGTGGATTTTGCTCTGGCTGATGCAGCAGAAGCTAGACAGATCATTGACCTGATCTGGGGAGCTACTCTAACGAGATTTCTGTCGAGAGCATCAAACAGACTGGGGAAGAATTTTCTGTCTGTTGGGCGTGTTCAGTCTCCCACTTTGAGACTCATTGTAGAGAGAGAAAAAGAAATAGAGAATTTCAAACCTGAACCCTACTGGGAAATTTTTGCAACCTTTGAAAAGTCAGATACTGGAGAAAGTTTTCTGGCCAAACATGTAACAAGATTTGATGATGAAATACAGGCGGTACAGGCTTATGAGAGGATTTCAGATGAAGGAATTGCAATTAAGGTAACGGAAAAAGTGGTACAGGAAAGACCCCCCTCTCCCTTTAACACTACCGAGTTTCTTTCGGCAGCAAGTCAATTCATGAGTCCGAGCAGGGCTATGAATGTTGCAGAGAATCTTTATATGAATGGACTGATTTCTTATCCGAGGACGGATAATACCGTGTACCCCCCTTCTCTGAATTTGAAGGAGATAGTGAAACAGCTTTCCAAAGGCCCCTTCTCAAAAGAAGCTGAACTTGTCCTGAGCAGGGACAGGATTATTCCAGCAAGAGGACGAACCAAGAGTGAGGATCACCCACCCATATACCCAACGGGTGTAGCTGATAAAAGTAAACTCAGTAATGATGAATGGAAAATATATGAGCTTGTGGTCAGGAGATTTCTTGCCACCTTGGCTGAGAACGCTGTATGGGAGCGGAGGCATGTAGTAGTAGAGAGTAATGGAGAGAGATTGGAAGCAAGAGGTTCGATAGCTGTGAAGCTTGGATGGCGGGAGATCTACACCTACTGGAAGGTTAAGGAAACGTATGTCCCCCCTGTGGTGGAAGGAGAAGTTTTGAAAGTTAAAGATAAAAGACTGGAGAAAAAGATGACCTCTCCACCTCCAAGATATTCTCCGGGACAGCTCATCAGGCTTATGGAGAAACTGGGTCTTGGAACTAAAAGCACAAGACATGAAATTCTTAAAAAACTTCTTTCAAGGACGTATATATATGGAAACCCTATTAAGCCAACTAAAGTTGCTGTGGCGGTGGTCAATTCCCTCTCAGATTTTGCTGATGTCATAACAAAACCGGATATGACCAAGATGCTAGAAGAAGAAATGGATCAAATTGCGGAAGGAAAATTGACCAAGGAAAAAGTTGTTGAAGATTCCAGAAAAATTCTCGAGGAGATTTTCAAGACCACAGATGTAGAAAAACTCTCTCAGTCCTTGAAACAAGAATTGAGACAAGAACTGGATGTAGGTCCATGTCCTGAATGTGAGAAAGAACTGGTGATTCGTAAAAGTAAGAAAGGCAGGTTTATTGGATGCTCCGGGTACCCTAACTGCACTTTTACACTACCTCTTCCCAAGAATGGTAGGATCATTGTGACAGGGAGAAAATGTAAGACCCACAGTTTGAAAATGATTCGGATTAGCTCTAAAGGATCATCATGGAGTCTTGGATGTCCTTACTGCAATTATCTTAAATGGATTGAAATGCGAGATAAAGAAGGGAAAAAAGAAAAAGAGTAAATTTTCAGGATATGGTATTACCCATCTCGGTTTATGGAAAGATAATTTATGTACATCCCCATCTAAGCAATTTTGAAAATCCTGGTGATTATACTCTCGAGAGCAAAAAGATATTCTGATGATTACTGCTCAACCTTCTTTTTTAGACTCGATCTCTGTTAATTTTCTCATAACAGATGTGACTTTATCTTCCATTTTAGAAGGTTTATCAAGCCTGTCATCGATCTTTATAGTGGAAATAATTCTTTCACATCCCATGTCAGCCAGCTTTTCATGGATTGCTTCAATGACTTTTAAGATACTGCCAAGGTCATCAGATTCAATGATACTCCCCATGGGAGTAAGCTGATGCCGTAAACCTGATCTCCGTATAACTTTCACAGCCTCCGCCACATATCTGCTCAAGCTTGTTCCTTTTCCAGTAACTACCACCGATATTTCTGCCATTGGCATAGTCTCTCCTCTCATCACAAACCTTATGTATTTAACCTGAAAATTCTGGGTATATGGTTAAAAAGGTTGTGCTCACTGTTGCAGGTTCAGATTCTGGAGGGGGTGCAGGAATTCAGGCTGACTTAAAAACCATTATAGCTCAGGGTTTCCATGGAGCGACTGTTATAACTTCTATAACAGCACAAAACACGATGGGAGTCAGAAAATCTTTCAATCTACCCCTAGAGATAATTGAAGATCAATGGAATACTGTCGTTGAGGATATGAATGTTGTGGCCATAAAAACTGGAATGCTCTCGACTCCAGAGATTATTTCATTGGTGAGTGAGAAGATTAGTGAGCTAATATCAGAAAAGGACATCCCGGTGGTAGTTGATCCTGTTATGAAAGCTGAAACTGGTTCCAGTTTGGTTGAAGAAAGAGCTATAGACAATCTGAAAAAGCAGTTGTTGCCATTGGCAACTGCAGTAACTCCTAACAGATTTGAAGCTGAAAAACTTTCTGGGAAGATGATTAAGGATATTGATGACGCAGAACAGGTCGCAAGACTCATCCATTCTATGGGTCCCAAAAACGTTGCTATCACTGGAGGACATCTGAATGGAGTGGACATACTCTTTGATGGAAGTACAGTTGAAACAGCTAAAAGTGAGCTACTGAATGTGAAAAGTCACGGATCTGGATGTTCATATGCTTCTGCATTAGTGTGTAGTCTTGCATCAGGCTTAGATTTTTTTTCTGCTGCTAAAAAAGCCAAGAATTTTGTTTACTGGGCTATCATGACATCGGAACCTGTTGGTAAAGGTGTGGTACCAGTTAACCAGATTGGTGTGATAGAGCGAGACAGAGAACGATTCTACGTACTCAATTCACTCAATAGGTGTGTTAAAAAATTTACCTCACTGAAAGGATTTGAATTACTTATTCCAGAAGTTGGTACCAATTTCGGTTACGCGATTCCATTTCCAATTTCCACCAAGGATGTGGCTGCAGTTAAAGGGCGAATTCATACTACAGGGGCATGTGGTTCTGTAGATTTCGGGTCAAGTGGGCATATTGCAAGGTTAATTCTCTCTGCCAACAAATTTGATCCATCTATAAGGTCGGCCATGAATATCAGATTTGGAGAAGAAATAGTAGAGGAAGCTTTGAAAGCTCGTATGAATGTCGTGGAGGTGAATCGAGAGAAGGAGAAAGAGGAAAAAGAAGGCACCACCATGGACTGGATTATCAGAGAAGCATATATAGAGGCAGGTGTTATTCCAGACATTGTTTATGACAGAGGGGCAGTAGGAAAAGAGGCAATGATGAGAGTCTTTGGCAGAACTGCTGAGGATGTATTGGCCAAGATTGAGACAATCCTTCAGGGACTAACATAGTTTTAAATAAGTACTGGAATGTAATAAAATAAATACTGAATGTAATTTAAAATGTGGTGAAAGGTAGAAAAACTTAAAATATATCTTCAGGAATGTGAAGAGGGTGATTATATGGGAAGTGTAAAACCAACGTATATCAAGATCCTTGCTGAAGATCTGTTGACCAGATTTCCAGAAGCCTTCACTGATGTTTTTGAAGAAAATAAGAAGAAAGTAGAAGAGCTCACGACCATTACCAGCAAGGAAGTTCGGAATAGGGTGGCAGGATATATCACGAGACATAAGAATAGAGGAGGATATAATGTTTAAGGGAGTAATCCCTGCTCTCATAACACCCTTTAAGGATGATGGATCAGTTGATTTTGAAGGTCTAAAGAGGAATGTAGAATTTCTTGTGGATAGAGGTGTAGATGCAGTTGTCCCCTGTGGAAGTACCGGTGAATCAGCTACTCTGAGCCATGAAGAGCATGTGAAAGTAATAGAGGCAACAGTTGAAGCCTCTGATGTGCCCGTCATAGCTGGAACAGGATCCAATAATACACTGGAGGCCATCGAATTAACAAAAATGGCTGAGGATGTAGGGGCTGATGCAGCCATGGTCATATGCCCCTATTATAATAAACCTACTGACGACGGTCTTATCCAGCATTTTCAGGCAATCGCTAACGCGACAAATCTCCCTATTGTTATGTATAATGTTCCAGGAAGAACTGGACGAAATATTCCGCCTAAAGTGGTCTCAACCCTTGCAAAAACTGATAATATAGTGGGCATTAAGGAAGCTAGTGGAGATCTGATGCAGATTGCTGAGATAATACGATTAACTAAGGATGAAGAATTTGTACTGCTTTCAGGTGATGACGGTCTTACCTTACCAATCCTCTCAATTGGTGGTATGGGAGTAATTTCTGTTGCAGCCAACGTCGCTCCGACTCATATGAAGGAAATGGTTGACTCCTTTTTTTCAGGCAATATAGACAAAGCTAAAGAGCTTCATTATACACTGATGCCACTGTTTAAAGCTCTTTTTGTAGAGACCAACCCCATACCTGTTAAAAAAGCATGTGAACTTATAGGATTAGCAGGAGGAAAACCCAGACTTCCCTTGGTGGAACTCTCGGTAAAGCATGAAGAATTACTGAGGTCTGTTTTATCAGATCTGGGAGTGCTTTGATGATAAGGGTTGGTGTGTGTGGAGCCCTCGGACGGATGGGATCTCTGATAATCCGAAATGTGGCTGAAGATAAGGAACTGGAGCTTGTAAAAGCTTTTGACATCCGGGACATAGGTGTAGATGCTGGGGAGAAAGCAGGAATTGGCAGAATAGCGGTTCCGGTGGAAAATGGGAACGATATAGAGAATCTCCTCTCAAAAGCAGATGTTGATGTTCTGGTGGATTTCACCATTGCAGAGAGCGCTGTTAAAAACATAACTGTAGCGTCCAATAAGGGGATCAACCTGGTAGTTGGAACCACAGGTTTTACTGAAGATCAGTGGACAACTATCCAAAAAACAGTAGAGAAAAAAGTAGCTGCTGTAATCAGCCCCAATTTTTCAGTTGGAGTAAATCTTTTCTGGAAGATCGTGCGAGATGTAACGTATCATCTTGCTGACTATGATATAGAGATTATTGAAGCTCATCACCGTTTTAAAAAAGATGCTCCAAGTGGAACGGCGATGAAAACTGCCAGTATAATCAGAGAAATACTGGAAAAAATGGGAAAATCATCTGAATTTGTATTTGGTAGGGATGGAATGAAAGAACGAGGTAATGAGATCGGCATCCATGCTATACGGGGCGGAGATATAGTTGGAGATCATACTGTACTGTATGCAGGAAATGGTGAACGGATTGAGATAACCCATAGAGCCCACAGCAGACAGGCCTTTGCCTCAGGAGTTATCAGAGCAATAAAATTCGTTATAGATAAAGGGCCCGGAATCTACGATATGGCTAATGTTATGGGCCTTTAAATTTCCATGAGATTGGGGATTTTAACAGTATACCAAAGGTAAATCAGATTAGTAGGGGGCACAGTGGAACGTTGGATATAAAATAAGAAGTGTATTACTGTTTAGCCAGAGTAATCTCTATTGCAGATACATTGGCCTTATCATCACTCGTCTCCACAGATTCAGTGGCAATCTGAATATCTTTGACATCGACATCTGTCAAGAATCTCTTCCTGACAATTTCTGCAACATCGACAGCCCTAGAAATCGCTCTTCCCCTTGCCTTAACAACTACTTCTTTTGCACCACTATTGAACTGGGTAATCACAGCCAGCACATAGTTCATTACAGGTTTGTTCCCAACAAAAACCACATGTTCTTCCATGCTACACCTCCTTGCAACCTCTTGATGAAAGGTAAAGGGTATTAATCCGATAAGCTATATTAATTTTTCCTTGGCTGCAAGCTCCATGTTTAAGACAGAAGCGCCTGCTGCTCCCCTAATGGCGTTATGACCCAGGACGAGATACCTTATACCCTCTCTAATCCTTCCTACCGTCACACTCATTCCTTTACCTTCCTCTCTGTCCAATCTTGGCTGGGGTCTGTCCATCTCATCTCTGAGAATTATAAGTTCTTCTGGAGATGTTGGGAGATCAAGGGCTTTAAATTTTTTGAAAGCTTTTTTAACATCATCTACCGTGGGATTCGATTCCATCAGCGCAAGCACAGACTCAAGATGACCATCCATAACATTAACTCTCGTGCATGTGGCCATAATGTCTATATCTGCCATTCGTATGTGGTCTCCGTCCAGCTCTCCAAGGAGTTTTAAGGGTTCGTTCTCTACTTTCCCCTCTTCGCCACTGATGTACGGAATTATGTTGTCGAGGATTGACATAGATGGAACTCCAGGAAATCCTGCTCCAGAAAGGGCCTGCATGGTTGTTACCACTACTCTTTTTAGCCCAAATTGCATGAGAGGTTTAAGTGTTAGAGTTAATATGATTGTGCTGCAATTGGGGTTAGTTATTATGCAACCATCCCATCCTCTTTTCTCCCTCTGAATCTCAATTAAGGCTAAGTGATCTGGGTTAACTTCCGGAATAACCAGTGGCACATCTTCTTCCATTCTATAGGCACTGGCGTTGCTAGCTACAATGAAACCTTTCTCTGCAAATTTGGGCTCAACTTCTCTTGCCACATCGCTTGGCAAAGCAGAGAAAACTAGGTCTGCTTTTATTTCCTCTGGATCAAGTCGTATCATCTCCATGTTATATACTTCTTCTGGTACAGCAGGCCCAATTCTCCAGTCTACTTGTTCTCCATATTTTTTCCCTGCCCGTGTTTCAGAAGCAGCAAGAGCGGTTATCTCGAACCATGGGTGTCTAACAAGCATCTCAATAAATCGCTGTCCTACGATCCCTGTCGCACCGAGTATTCCTACAGTGAAATGTGGCATGGTCTTGCCTTTCATCAAGGAATATATATTGGTTTCTCTCCGAGTTTTAATCTGGCTTTGTTTATTGCTCCATTCCGGTTTAGATAGGATGGTTGAATGAGAGCTATAAAAGTGTAAGGAAAAATTCTCTCTTTCTCAAATGGATATCTCCTTTGAATTGCCGAAAGTAATTTTAGTATAAATCCCCTTTTAAGTTGGGCTCTGCATTCTTTAGGCTCTATTGGCACTCTTAATACTTATTTTCAGAAAATGCTGAGAATAGTTAAATATCATTAAAAAGCTGTATACAACAGGTGATTGAATGGATGATAAATTTCTGGATATGCTCAACAGGGCTGTGGCACGAGAGGTTAAGGTATCCATCCAGTATATGTGGCAACATGTAATGGCCAAAGGTATTAATTCCCTCTCAGTGAAGAATACTCTACGAAGCATTGCGATTGTAGAGATGCAGCATGCAGAGGAAATTGCTAAGAGATTAAATGATCTAGGTGGTATTCCAACAACCGAGTATGGAGAGGTTAATATTGGAAAAGACATTGCTGAAATGCTTGAAATAGATGTCAAAGAGGAAGAAGAAGCCATTAACCTGTATAAAGAGATCATCTCTAGATCTGAAGAAATAAGTGATATTGGGACAAGGACATTATTTGAGAAAATCTTGGCTGATGAGGAAAACCATTACTATACTTTCAAGAATCTTCTCGAATAAAAAATGTAAAAGGAATATTTTCTTTTGGAAACTTTTACTGGATTTCAATGGCCTCAGCGGGACATACATCTACACAAGTTCCACAATCTGTACAGGTATCTGGGTCCACAACCGCTACATCGTTCAGTTCTATAGCTCCAACAGGGCACTCATCTACACAGGTCCCGCAGGCTGTACAGACATCTGGGTCAACTACTGCTGGCAATTTAACACCTCCTGTTCCATATTTTGAGTTGAGCAAATAGCTGATGCATTCCTGCCTATTTCTGATCAGTTATAAATAATTTTTGTAATATTGTAAAGCTATGCTTTGCAAATTGTCAATGTAAATCCACGATATTGTTATATTATATAGGATTTATAATTATAAATCCAATGCCAAGGTTAATATGAATATAGCTAATAGATATTAAATCATGAAGCTTGAGGAGCTGGACAAGGAAATTGTGGATTTGATATCAAAAAGAATGGAAATACGCTTTAAGAATTCTCAGATAGAGTTTGATTTCAGCACAGTCGTAGATTATGCAACTGAAAAAGGTTTAGACACAGGAAAGATAAAAGAAGTATTTGAATTGCTAGAGAGGATGTTCAGGGACCGATATGATGAAATGCGTGGAAAAGGGGGCATTCCATAGGAAAACATATTGTCGGCTATGCTGACAAACAGTAAACCACTGGTTTACATTATGAAAAATTTTATATGCTATTCAGAAATCCTTTAAAATCATGAAAAAGAGTACTTCCCATAAAATCCTCGCATTTATCCTCGCCTTCATTATGATTGGATCTGTACTTTCTGTATTAGCTCCATCTTCTCCATCCACTCGAGGAAGGGAGATTAAAAAGGAGGTGGCTTTTGAGAATTATAAAGATGCTTTTAGAATAATCCCCCCTAATATAGCCATATTTCAATACGTTAAAACCGATAATATCAAGAATACTGATCTTGAATTATGGTTGATCCAGAACAAGTTGATAAGCTCCCAGGATGTCAGGGCTGCAATGGTTGTGGACTTTTACAATGGTTTGTGGGTAGAGCTGGTTAACAACAATAGAAGTGAAATTAAATATTCTTACTCTCGCGTTGTAGAGTATGGAAATTACTCCTTGAAGGACAACAATGGCATTGTTCTTGCAGATGAGGTCTCTCCTTACGTGTATGGTCCTCAACCAGTTGTGGAATACGTTCTGGATTTGATGGAAGACGGAAATCTCACGAATGCATATTCAGAGATATATGAAAAATACAATCTCTCTATTCTTGGAGATAACTATGATTACGTCCAGATACGAGCAGGAAACGTCACTAATGGATCGGACCTTTTGTTCGTGGGAATACGTTACACAGGAGATGGGCTGTATGAGAGGATTTCAGCGTATCATCTTTCAGAAGAAAATGTCATTCTGTTAGATACGGGAAACAAAACCAGATTTCTGGAGTACAATCTTACTTACGTGGATGACTTCAGGGTAAAGAGAGTGGTTGGAGACTTTAAGTCTGTAATTGAGGACCCTCTGTAGGTGGTCCCTCTGATTGTGGATGAAAATAAAGGGAACACGGTACTGGTGGAAGGACCAAACGAGTTTTATGTTAAAGAGGGTGCAGTATCGATTTATGGTTGTCCTGTAGACACCCTCACCATTCCAGACGGGAAAGTTCTACCCTTGTATGTAGAAGAAGATGCGAAAATCGAACTGTCTCATCTAGGACACGTTATACCCATAAAAGGAAACTCAATTCCGGAGGAATGGAGTGAATTAAGTCAAAAAATTTCTCAAGGAGAATACAGGAAAATTATGTTTATAGGACATTCAGACACAGGAAAAAGCAGTTGCATAACTTATCTGGCTAATATGTGTGAAACTCAGGCAGCGGTGCTGGACTGTGATATTGGTCAGGCTGATATATCATATCCAGCATCAATCAGTCTATCTGTAGTTGACTCAAAAATACCCAGTCTAGAATACTTGTCTCCTTTTGACTCATATTTCGTGGGGAAAACCTCTCCAGCAAAAATTGAATTACGGTGCCTTCGCGGTATCGCAAAGCTCATAAGAAAGGCAGAAAAAATAGCAGAAGTTGTTTTCATTGATACTACTGGGTGGATTTATGGTATAGGCGCCAGAGAATATAAGCTTGCTAAAATTAATGTGGTAAATCCCGATCTTATTGTTTGCATGAACAGGGATGTATATTACTTGGAAGGATTTGAGAAGGTTGTATTACCATCTTTTGTGGTTAAAAAGAGAGATAAAGTGGAGAGAGCAGAATACAGAGAACAAAAGTTCAAAAAAAGTCTAAATGGTGGGCGTACAATTACCATTCACTTAGATACTGTGACTGTAAGAAATTCAATGCTGTTTTGCGGAGAAGAACTTACCCAAGAAGAGACGGAAAGTCTGAAAAAGCTCATAGGGATTGACATTTTATATGGAGAGAAATCTGATGATTTCATCATAATGCTAACCGATGAACCCATAAATTTCAGAGAAATCTTTCAGGAGCTGAAAACAGTAAAATCTCTTTTTGAAGTAGCTGATGTGAGGATATATGCAATAGACCAGCTCAAATATCTCCTCCTAGGACTTAGAGGTGAAAATCATATAGGAATAGGTGTGATTACTGGCTTAGATCCGATGAAGAAAGAGTTGGAAATCTACACTCCCGTTCCTGAAGATGATATTAAAGTAGTTGAATTCGGCCTCATGAAAGTGAATGAAGAAGGTAAAGAGCTTGGTTTTATGGAATATTATTGAAAAGGCTGAGAGACTATGCTGGAAGAGATCATTATATCAACTGAAAAGCGAGTTGAAATCGTGGATATCACCAACATGGTGGATGAGCTTGTCAGAAAAAGTGGAGTTGAGAGTGGGATAGCAATCATCTGGACATTTCATACTACATCCGCCATTGTTGTCAACGAAGGAGAACCAAGACTGATGAAAGATATTCTAAAAATGCTTGATCGAGTGATTCCTGAAGAAGGAGATTATGGTCATAATATTATAGACAGGAATGCTGACGCTCATTTGAGAGCCACCCTTCTGGGAGAATCCAGAGTTATCCCTGTAGAGAACGGAAGATTAAAGCTTGGAACATGGCAGAGGGTTCTCTTTATCGAGCTAGACGGACCCAGAAACAGAAAAGTGGGAGTAACAGTTCTGGGATAAAGAAGATTGAATAATTGATCACAGGTAATAGATTTTCATAGAAAATACTGTAAGGCTATGCATTACAACTTGTCAATGTAAATTGACAATAATGCAAAAAAAGGGATATATAGGATAGAGGAAATTGCTTAATAATATATAAGTGGTGTGGTGTATGATAGGTCTTACTAAAATGGTGTGTGGAACGGCGACCGTCTCTGAAGTTCTGACATATGGAAGAGACAGTTCAAGAGTTCCTGCTAGGTTAATTCAATTTTCCAAAGATAATCGGCCTGTTACGGTATGGAATGTAACGGGTGCGTGTAATCTGGGGTGTATACACTGTTATGCCTCTGCTACGAGAAAACCAAGAAAGGGTGAACTCACAACAGACGAAGCCAAGAAATTCATAGACGATCTTGCTGAAATGAAAGTTCCTGTTCTGCTGTTTTCTGGAGGAGAACCTCTTGTCAGAGAGGATATATTTGAATTGATACGGTATGCAACAGATAAAGGATTACGATGCTCTCTCTCTACTAATGGTACCTTGATAACTCCAGAAATTGCAGAAAGACTTAAAGAAAGTGGTGCTGTGTATATTGGGGTTAGTATAGACGGGCTTCCAAAAACAAACGATCGATTCAGGGGCAAGAAAGGAGCCTTTGAACTGGCTCTGAAAGGCATTGAGAACTCCAGAGAAGTTGGTCTGAACACTGGTATACGATTCACGGTAACCAAGTATAATTATAAAGAAGTGCCCGCAATAATCGATATTCTCGCTGAAAAAGATATTCCTCGATTCTGTCTGTACCATCTGGTCCCTTCAGGAAGAGCAAGTTTTGAGGATGATATCACCCCATCACAACGGCGTGAACTAGTAGACTTTTTGTTTAACAGGACTATTGAACTCCATGATGAAGGGTATAAAACTGAGATATTAACGGTGGATAACCCGGCTGATGGTATTTATGTATATCTTAAGCTAAAGGAAATGGATGAAGATCTGGCTGAAAGCGCCTTCAAGCTTCTTGAGTTTAGAGGAGGAGACAACTCAGGTCGGAAAATTGCAGATGTTGATATGTATGGCAATGTTCATCCGAACCAGTTTTGGTGGGATTACACAGTTGGGAATATAAAGGAAAAAAGGTTCAGTGACATGTGGTTGGAGCCTGAGGATCCACTTCTCAGACAGTTGAGAGAAAAAACCAAATACCTCAGAGGCGAAAAATGTGGGAGATGCATGTATAAAGAGATATGTGGCGGATTCAGGTTAAGAGCTCAACGTGCTGGTGATCTATGGGGCGATGATCCTGACTGCTATCTAACTAAAAAAGAAATTGGTATTACCTGAACGCCAAAATAACTCGTGTCCATACACTGGGGGGATTATATATGAAAGTAAGGGCTCATTTATTCATTTCTGGTAGAGTTCAGGGAGTATTTTTCAGAGATAGTACCAGAAAAGAAGCTTTGAAGAGGGGTATTACAGGATGGGTCAGAAATCTTCCAGATGGAAGGGTAGAGGCCGTGTTCGAAGGAGATAAGGAGATGGTGGAAGATATGATTCGGTGGTGTCATAGAGGACCAGAAATGGCGAAGGTAATCTCCGTTAAAGTAATATGGGAAAATTATATAGGAGAATTCTCTAATTTTCGAATTGTTAGATGATTCAAGGCCATTATTGTACACCTCACTTACTGCTTATCAACCAAGCTGACAACAATTTCAAAGAATTAAAGAGATGGTAATATTCTGTTTATCTCTTCTTCCAGCTCTTCGAGATCTTTTTTAACTCTGGCCACTCCGGTCTTCATGGCAGCTTCAGCAACTTTCAACGCCACTCTGGGTACAACTCTGGGGTCAGTGGGCTTGGGAATGATGTAATCCTCTCGCAACTCATCATTTTTCACTGTGCTTGCAATAGCGTATGCTGCAGCAATCTTCATCTCTTCGTTAATATTCATGGCCCTTACATCCAAGGCTCCTCGAAATATTCCAGGAAATCCGAGGACATTATTAATCTGATTTGGAAAATCTGATCTACCAGTTCCTACGATTCTTGCTCCCCCCTCTCTGGCATCATCGGGCATAATCTCTGGATCTGGATTAGCCATCGCAAATATTATGGGATCATCAGCCATCTGTCTCACCATGTCCTTTGTGACCAGTCCGCCTACTGAAACACCGATAAATACATCAGTTCCTTTCATAACTTCTGAAATAGATCCTGTAACTCCTTTTTTGTTAGTAATCTTGGCAATTTCCTCCTTAATGGGATTCATATGTTCTTTTCTACCTTTGTAAATGGCTCCCAGTCTGTCACATAGAATAACATCTTTTACACCCATTGAAAGGAGTATTTTGGTAATGGCAACTCCTGCAGCTCCTGCACCACTGATCACAACTTCTATTTCGTTAAACTTCTTGCCTGTAATCTTTAAAGCGTTGATAAGCCCGGCCAGAGTAACAACCGCAGTTCCATGCTGATCGTCATGGAAGACAGGGATGTCAAGCTCTTTTTTCAAGCGTTCCTCGATCTCAAAACATGCTGGTGCTGCAATATCTTCTAAATTAATCCCGCCAAATACAGGAGAAATGAGCTTTACTGTAGTAACTATTTCGTCCACATCCTTGCTGTTGATACAGATAGGAAAAGCATCAATACCGGCAAAATTCTTGAAAAGTATGGCTTTTCCTTCCATCACTGGAAGAGCTGCTTCCGGGCCTATATCACCGAGACCTAGCACAGCGGTACCGTTAGTAATCACTCCAACCATATTACCTTTGATGGTATACTCATACACATCCTCGACTCGCGTAGCAATCTCTTTACATGGCTCTGCAACACCAGGTGTGTAGATCAGACTGAGATCCTCCTGGGTACTGCAGGGAACCTTACAAAAAACGCCAAGTTTCCCCCTATATTTTCTGTGCAAATCCAGTGCCTCTTCCCTCAATTTTGTCATGTTTTTCCCCCGAAAGGATAATTCTTATTATATCCTGACAACTTACTTTTCAATAGATTTTAATTTTTCGTTTTTCTACGAGGTGAAATAGAATGAAAATATGCGTGCTTAGGCTGGGACACAGACCAGAAAGGGATAAAAGAATAACCACTCATGTGGCTCTGACAGCAAGGGCTTTCGGATGTACCGGGATGTTTCTGGCTGGAATGGATGAGAAAATAAGAGAGAGTATTAATAGAGTTAACGAGAACTGGGGAGGAAAATTCTTCGTTGAATTTGTAAAAGACTGGAAGACTTTGATTAGAGAGTGGGATGGTATAGTAATACATTTAACCATGTATGGGATACCACTTCTCAGGATTCAGGAGAAAATACAACCAGAGGAGCCAATACTGGTCGTGGTTGGAGCTGAAAAAGTCCCAAAAGAAGTGTATGAGATGGTGGACTACAATGTATCTATAGGGTTGCAACCACACTCTGAAGTAGCTGCACTGGCAGTATTTCTCGACAGGATAACCGATGGAAAAGAGTTCACCATAACTTTCCCTGATGGGAAAATGAAAGTAGTACCCACCGAGAAAGGGAAAGTAGTTGAAAAATATGATGAATAGAAGGAGCTTGACGAAATGACAGAAATTGGATCCGTGCTTGTTATCGGAAACAACGTTAGGCACATAGTTGCATCTGCGAAAAGAGCTGGATTTTATGTTGTTGCAGCAGATAAATATAGAGATGCAGATCTATTTCTGTATGCTGATGAGGTTGCAAGTCTCAGAGAAGCGCCAGCACTAGCCAATGAAGTGGACGGAATCGTCTTGGGGAGTGGGTATGAAACATACAATATTGGTGGAAATATACTTGGGAATAATCCCTCTAGGGCAAAAGAAGTGGTTGATAAAAGGAAACTATGGAAAAAGCTAGATAATCTTGGGTTTGTCCAACCAGAAATTGTTAAAGGGCTGGAAGAGGAAGAATTAGGTGTGCTGAAACCCAGAGTGGGATCAGGAGGATCCGATAGCCGGATTGTGTATGGAAATGTGTTTAATGGGAAAAAGCCGGGGAATGAATGGATACTACAGTCTTATGTTAAAGGAACTCCATGTAGTGTATGTGTAATCTCAAACGAAGATTCTGTTGCAGCGGTTTCTGTTAACAGACAGCTAATCGGGGTAAAATGGCTTGGTCAGAAAAATCCTCTTGGGTATTGTGGAAATCTGTCTCCATTTCTTGAACGTCTTGATGAACTCAGTAATCTTGGAGAGGAAGTGGTCGAGAGCCTGTCTCTGGTAGGATGCAATGGAGTTGATATAATAATGGGGGATCAATTGTATGTGGTAGAGGTCAATCCAAGGTTTCAGGGAAGTCTGGATTCCATTGAAATGGCCTATCAAACGAACCTTTTCCATCTTCATGTCAAGGCATGTCAGGGAGAAAGAATTGAAAGGCAAAATTTAAGGGATTATGTGGTGTTCTCTGCTAGAGGTATTCTATTTACAGAAAAAGGTGGAGTGGTAAAACGAGATTTTCTAGGACATCCCAACACCATGGATGTACCTTTAAAAGATAGCAAGATTGAAGCCGGAAATCCAGTTATTTCTGTAGTTGTATCGGATTATAGTGAGAAAAAAGCAATGGATAAACTTAAGAACCTTGCCGGGTTTTTCAGAGAGACTATTTTCAAGTAGTTATCTGGGCTTGGCTATCATGGATGAATTTGCACTAAGTTTAAATTGGTTGAAGTATACAATATATGTTGTTGCAAGTATATAACTTACAATTTGTCAACAGGAGTTGACAATAATGCAATTGGCAGAACCGGAAGAACTGATCTTGGAAGAATTTATCAAGAGAGTTGCAGGTGAAGAAGGACTGATCATATTTCATAATGCTCTCTCGAGAGAATTCACCGATGAAGAAATATCCATCAAAACAGGGCTAGATCTCAACTCAGCTCGGAGAGCCCTATTTGCCCTTTATGAATCAGGACTTGCCGAATATAGAAGAGAGAAAGACGAGGATAGTGGATGGCTTACCTACTATTGGAAAATCATTCCTGAGAAAGGAAAAGCTGTCTTGAAAAGAGAACTGGAAAAAGCAAAAAGAAATTTTAAGCTTAAGATCGAATTTGAAAGCAGTAATATGTTCTATTACTGTAAAAATGGCTGTGGCAAGATTTTATTTGAAGACGCCATGTCCTTCAATTTTGTCTGCCCAAACTGTGGCTCTTCTTTGGATTTTGTAGATAACACAAAACTCTTGGAATTCCTTGAAGAAGAAATACAGAAAATAGACAATATGTTAAAATCATTGATGTAAGCCTGATATATCTGAGGAATGTATTTATCGGTTTATTAAATTGCTACCACGAGCCATCGTATTTCATCTTTGTCGTGCAAGAGCCTCCCATTGATGTGTTCAGCAAGATATGCCATTATGTTGATTAAATCTTCTTTATCTGGAATATTTTCGTTATGTTCCAGGAGGACTTTCACTATATCACCCAATGGTTCATCATTCAGTATCAGATGTATTTTCATAGCTTTGGTAGTAACTCCATAAAAGTCCTCTTTTCTACGATTGATTTCCCTCAAACAGAGTTGTGCAGCTCTAGTCTCGGTACTCTGTTTATCGGATACCTTGAAAGGGATATTGCCAAAGGTTTTTTTCCAGATTTCTCCCTCGTCCATATTGACACCATCTGGGTTATTTCTTTCCTGTATAATTTTTCGTCTATGTTCTGGTAGAAAATTCTTTAAAGTTAAAAATATAAATCTGTGTTGGTATGAATGAGTCCTACTGTGCACTTTGAAAAAGATATTCTTAATACGGGATTGGAAGTGGCGAAGAAGTTTAATGCATCTGCAGTGGTTATTATCACTGGTGAAGAATTTCAGGACTTAGAATTTCCAGATGATATACCTGTAATTGTTGCGCCCAAAAAATATGCTTTCTTGATTGAAAGTTCCGTAGATAATCTGGTGGAAGAAACAGATCTAGATAAACTTCTCGGTAGTGAGATCATCATCAAAACATTGCAACTACCCCCTACTGCCGAATACGTATCAACTCTGGCATATTTCAAAGAAGGAATGAGAGAAGGTTTGATTATCGGTTTAGTTATACTGGACTCCATTAAGGCGATATTGCTGGTGGATTTTGAGAAAAGTCGGATATATCGGGTGGTAGAAGAATGCAGAGAAAGAGTTCCGATTGAAACTATAAAGGCCATTTTGAAACTGGCCATCTCAATCTCTAATCGTGGTAGAGAAGGACAGAAGGTTGGTACAGCCTTTGTGATAGGGGATGTTGATGAAGTTATGAAGAGATCCTATCAATTGATTTTAAATCCATTTGAAGGGCAATCAGAGGATGTTAAAGATATTAAAAATCCGGAAAACTGGGAAAGTATCAGAGAGTTAGCCCAGCTAGATGGAGTATTTGTGGTAGATGAAAATGGAATTATAGTGGCAGGAGGAAGATATCTGAGTGTAAGTGGTAAAGAGGTTCGAATGAAGAAGGGGCTGGGTAGCAGGCATGTAGCGTGTGCAGCTATAACTAGAGAGACTCAGGCCATTGCAGTTACAGTCTCAGAAAGTGGAGGTATTGTTAGAATCTTTAAAGATGGAGAAGAACTGATAGAAATAGAATCAGGTATGCTATAGCTATCTTCGCCTTTAAATTTTTTATCAAACTTTTTTCAACTCCACAGTTACACTGTCACTGTCCATAATACCATAGTATCCCATTAAAGCAGGTCCAGGGTTAACCACAAGAGTATTGTTAATTTTTTTAATGCCAGGCTGCTCATGAATGTGGCCACAAATGATAATATCGAAGACTCCCATGTGCATTTTTATACTCCTGCTTCCTACATGGCCAGCCGGTACACGATCGAGAATTCCATGCGGAGGGGCATGAGATATCAGGATGGATTTCCGGGTAGGATGGTCAATCAAAAACTTTTTGATCAGAATTTCTATTTCATCCTCTCTCAACTCGAAAGGTGTTTGAAAAGGTGTTGGATTTGAGCCACCAACTCCATATATATCAAATTCACCCAAGGTGGTTTTTGTTCCATGTAGATTTATTATGTTTCTGGCTCTTTTCATATATCCTACAATATCTTTTTGATCACAGTTGCCTGGTACACTGTAAGCAATACACGAATGATCAGCTAGGATCTCGTCTAGTTCTTCAATAAGAGAACTCGGACCAAAATTGGTTATATCTCCAGAAATAAATATGAGTTCCCCTTCGTAATTGTTTAAAATCTCTCTGAATTTTTTCAGGTTCCCATGGATATCAGTTATAAGTAGAATTTTCATAAATGTCTCAGCCTCCGTTAATGGGTAAATGTTTTAGGATATGATTTTCTTAAAGGTTTTTCTGTATATGTTCCAGACGTTACTCATATCCGTTCGATATGGCTATGATTTGGGTGTATAGTCTTTTAGCCTCCAATCATTTTGTTTGGAAGCCAAAGAGCCAATCCCGGGAAAAGATACAGTATGACTATTTCAAGAAGAATTATGATAATGAAGGGGAGGGACCCTCTGAGAACTTTTCCCAGAGGAACATCTGGTGCAATTCCTTTAATCACGAACAGATTAAGTCCTACTGGGGGGGTTATCAGACCCGCCTCTAAATTGATGGTCATTATTACTCCAAACCAGAGAGGGTCGAAACCTAGTCCAGTCACTACAGGGTAAAGGATGGGTGATGTGATGAGGATGATAGCAACTGGTGGCATGAAACACCCCAGGACAAGCAAAAAGATGTTTATAAGAAGCATCAGTATCCATCTGGGCAAATCTAGGGAAACGATCAAATTAGCAATGGTTTGGGAAATATACAGTTTTGTTAAAACCGTTCCAAACAGAAAAGAAGTGGCAATTATAAGCATTATCATTACTGTATCGTTGGTGGAATCTTTAATGATGGAAATATACTCTTTCAGTGAAACCCTATAAATAATTCCCACTAGGAGCATAGCTGCGATAGCTCCAACAGCCGCAGACTCACTGGGAGTTGCCCAGCCACCATATAAGGATATTATAATAATAACTATAATTAATATAAATGGTATCACTTTGGGGAGAATTATCAGTTTTTCCTTCATGGTATAGTATTCGATTTCATTGTTATCAACCTTTTGAGGCAATCTATGGGTGAAGTGGTAGACAAGCACGACCCAAACTGAAAACATAGCAGTAAGCAAAATTCCAGGAATAATTCCAGCGATAAATAACTTCCCTATGGAAGTTTCTGTGGCTATGCCGTAGACTATCATGGTAACGCTGGGAGGAATCAGAATCCCAAGTGTCCCTCCAGCTGCAATTATACCGCAGGCCAGAGAAGCTGAATATCCTCTTTTCCTCATCTCAGGAATGCCCATTTTCCCTATGGCTGCAGCTGTTGCAGGGCTAGAACCACAGAGAGCAGCAAATATGGCACAAGATATTAAATTGCTGACCCCCAACCCTCCAGGAAGTCGGTAAAGCCATCTGTGAGCTACTTCGTAAAGGTCAGAGCTGGCTTTGGTATTGCCTATCGTTGTCCCTAGCAATATGAAAAGGGGTATGGCCAGAAGGCCAAAATTTTCTAGCCCATCAAAAAGAGTGTTGGCCACGAGATCAAACTGAGAAGGACCCATAAATATAACAATAAATATGATGGCTACAAATCCAAGAGCAAAAGCTATGGGCATTCCACTTAGAAGGAATATCAGTGATACTACTCCAACGACTATGCCTAAAGTAAGGGGATCCATCATTCACCCCCCCTCTTGAGTTTGAGATGTAATTGCTCTAAAAATATTGTTGATATACACGATATATTGCAAGATGAGGAGTGTCATACCAACCGGGATGAACAGATATGGTATCCAGAGAGGTGGACCCCAAAGGGATTCTGACCTCCAGCCCATGTCGTAGGCTTTCCACCACATGATCCATCCTTTCCACGCGATTATAATCACAAAAATAAGGGACAAAACGGAAGTTATCATATCGAGAAAATTTTTAGCTCGAGGGGGCAACATTATGGTAATAACCTCAATATTAATATGGGCCTTGTGTTTCAATCCATAAGCAGATCCTACAAAAGTCACCATCATCAATAGATATATGGAAAATTCAATTTCCCATATAGTAGGAATTCTAAAAATATATCTGACAAGGACTTCGTATGTCAGTACAATCCCTGCTCCTACGAGAGCTATACTGGTGATTAACCCAGTAAATTCACTGAGGTTTTCAATAATGGAAAAAAATGAAGATAATTTACTCTTTTCTTCCAAATTGACACCCGCTTCCATTGAAAGAATGTTACTATACTTGGAGTGCGAGATCGATCAGTTTCTGACCACCTTCTACATCTTGGGCAAATTTTTTCCATGCTGTGTTTCTGGCGAACTCTGCCCACACGTCCCATTCATCTTTAGTCATGTCATGAACCTCTACACCTTTCTCTGCAAATATGTCTGCAACTCTGCCATTCTCTTTTTTGGTCTCTTCTCTCATAAACTCTTGAAGTTCCTTTCCAACTTCTGAAACAATTTTTTGCTGCTCAGGTGTGAGTTTGTTCCATGTAGCCATACTCATAACCAGTGGTTCAAGCATGAACCATATGGCATAATTCCTGGGTGAGTTGTAGTATTTGAGCTGTTCGTACAGTCTGTAGGAATAAAAGGATGAGGATGAAGTGAGACATGCGTCAAGAACTCCAGTCTGGAGAGCCTGATATAGTTCTGAGGATGGCATACTGGTAATGGCAGCACCAGCCTCATGAAGCATATATTCGAACATTTTTCCAGCAGCTCTCATTTTCAGCCCTTTTACATCCTCTGGATAGGTAATCGGCTTGGGGATACTACCTATGCCCCCTCCAAACCATGCCCATGTAATCATCTTAATTCCACTTGCTTCCATGATTCTTTCTACTTCCTGTCCAATCTCAGACTCGATCCATTTCATCCCATGATCGATGCTGGTGATAATACAGGGCATTAAGGTTATTGAAAACTGTGGAACTTTTCCTGAAGCATAGTCTAGTGGGAACACAGACATATCTAGGGCTCCTTCTACCATGGCATCAAACTGAGCTTTTGGCTTGAAAAGTGATTTGGCAGGATATATTTCAAATTTTAAAGCCCCATCAGTTTTCTTTTCCACTTTTTCGGCAAATTTTCTGCTCAACGTATCTCTGACATCTCCTTGAGCCCATTGATGTGAAATCCGCAAAGTCATTACCTCAGCTTGGGGTTTTTCCTCCTTTTTCTCTGCACACCCGAGAAAGGAAGCTCCCAGCATCAGAGCAGACCCAGCAATAGCTCCCTTAATAAACCCCCTCCTCGAAATCATGTGCAGTGTGTTAGTAACTATCATATAAAAGAATTACGATATATCAGTTGTTTTGTTGGATTTATAACATATTAAATGTCTATTTTTTACTATAAAACCAAGTTTATTATACATTTATTGTAAAAAAACCAACTCCTCTATTACCAATTATTTTTTGTAATATTGAAACCATGACATTAGAAGGGTGGGAAATATGAAAGTGGCAGACGCTATTATTGAGCAACTATTCGAGTGGGGGGTTAAACACATTTTTGGCATACCAGGTCACACATGTCTTGGACTTGTTGAGGCGATACGTTCCCATGGAAAGGTAGATTTTGTCCGGGTGAGGCATGAAGAAGGGGCATCGTTGATGGCCTCTGCTTATGCTAAACTCACCGGTAATATCGGGACATGTCTTACTATCGCGGGACCTGGAGCGACAAATTTAATGACCGGTCTGTATGACGCCAAGATGGATAGAGCACCTGTCCTCGCTCTCACTGGCCAAGTAAAACTTCAGTATATTGGGCCAGGGAGCTTCCAGGAAATTGACCAGCAGGCTCTGTTTGAATCTGTTTCTGTATTTAATGAGACTATTGTGTCTGAAGAACAAACTGTGGAACTGGTTATTTTAGCATTGAGGCATTCTTTAATTGAGAGAGGTGTTTCCCATCTTTCCATTCCAAATGATGTCCAGACAAAGGTTTTTAACGGGAAAATATTGCCAAGAGATGGTTTTTTACCAAATATGAGAGTTGTCCCTCCTGAAGAGGAATTAAGGAAGGCTATTGAACTCATCAATAGCAGTGAGAAAATAACTATAATAGCCGGATGGGGGTGCATAGCCGGAAGGGAAAAGTTGCTGGAGTTTGCGGAAAAGATCCAGGCACCTGTTGCAACAACTTTCAGGGCAAAAGGCCTCATCCCTGAGATGCATCCTCTTAGTATAGGTGTGTTGGGAAATGTCGGATCTGGGTATGCCAGAAAAATTGTAAATAAATCTGATCTTCTTATCGTGTTAGGCTCTTCTTTTTCAGATATGACCAATATTCCCGATAAACCGATCATCCATATAGACATAGATCCCATTCAGATTGGACGTCGGAGGGGAGCATCAGTGGGGCTCTGGGGTGATTGTACTTCAACTCTTCCATACCTTATAGAAGGGGTGAATGAGAGGAAAAGTAATGGCATGGTTGATGAGATAAGAAAAAAGAAGAAAGAGTGGTTTGAACGGCTGGATAGAGAAGCAGATTCCAATAAGATTCCTGTGAGACCACCTTATATTATGAAAACTCTTACTGAGCTGGTGGAAGAAGATGCAATTATAACTACTGATGTTGGGGAAAATGGGTGGTGGCTGGGGAGAAATTTTATCGCAACCAATCAGAAAATATTGCTTTCGGGATATCTGGCCACCATGGGATTTGGGTTGCCTGCGGCCATAGCTTCAAAGCTGGCCATGCCTGATAAACAAGTGGTGTGTGTAACTGGAGATGGTGGATTTTCTCAGATCATGGGAGAGTTCATGACGGCCGTAGAAAGGGAACTACCTATAACGGTCGTTCTGATGAACAACCATGCTCTTGGAATGATCGCCGTTGAGCAAAAGATGGAGAGATATCCAAATTTTGCCACCAAGCTGAAAAACGCTGATTTTGCTGAATTTGCTGAGAGTTCTGGGGGGGCAGGATATCATGTAAAGAGACCTGAAGACCTGGAAGATGCATTGAACTCTGCAATGAAGGAAAAAGTACCAAGTCTGGTAGACATTGACACCGATCCTAAGAGATTTTGATAGATGGCATTATTGTCTCTCTCACTTTTTTCGTTCTCTGGGCTCTTCTAAAATATGGCATTGTATTCTCAACCTGAATGACACAGTGCAATGAATCGATTCATCTTTTCAGTGGCTATTTAGTCCTAATTGTATAATCGTTTATCTCTGGAAAATAAACGTTTTACACCACATCAGGAATTCAGAAGAGGATATCCCTTTTGCTTCCAGGCTATCATCCCTCCTTCAAGATCTATGATGTTTGTATATCCCAGCTCAGCCAATCTGGAAGCTGCAATAGCGCTCATACGCCCACTCATGCAGTATACCACGATTTTAGCACTCTTATCCGGCAGTTTATCTAGACTCTCATCAATTTTGTTATACGGGATAAACAGATCAGTACCAGGAATCTCTCCTTGATAAGGTATATGGACGTTCACAAGAAGAAAGTCTTTGTTCTGCAACATTTTTGAAAGTTCGTCGGGAGAGATGGTGGCATAGGTTCCAGTAGCTCTCTCTTTATTTGAATTTAAAATCAAGGTACTAACTCCAATCCCAACGATTATCACCAGAATCAGGCCTACGGTGACACTCTTTTTCATAATCGTGAGAATCCATGAATATATAAATAAACCTATCGGGGTATGATATATCGACTCAATCCCGCAAACCCTTGAAGTGAATTCTGGACCATTTACCCCTCATATAGTCTTGTTAAGGGCCTCTGGTACTTTCAGAACTTTTATTGTATTAGTTGTTCCTGGGACTCCAAAGGGAAAACCGGAGATTATTATGATATCCCCATCTTCCCTAATAATTCCTTTTCTAAGGCCCTCTTTTACTATATCAGCAACCACACTCTCAAAATTTCTATCAGCAGGTATGGATATCAGAGGTATGCATCCCCAGACAAGAGAAAATTTTCTCAGAGTGATTTCATCATGAGCTGCAATAAGAATTGGAACTGGAGGTCTATATCGAGATATCTGGAAAGCAGATGTACCGGTGCGAGTAAAAGAGATGATGGCATCTATATCCAACTCCATGGATAGAATAGCGGCTGAATATGCTATGGATTCGGTTGTGTCTTCAGGAGTATATTGTTCGAGGTACGGGAATATATTCTCTGCCTGTCTTATTGTCCTGTCCATCATCCTAACGGCTTCGACAGGATACTTACCCATAGCTGTCTCTTCTGAAAGCATCACAGCATCAGTACCATCCAGAACAGCGTTGGCTATATCAGTCACCTCTGCTCTCGTGGGATGTGGTTGAACCACCATGGATTTCATCATCTGAGTTGCAGTAATTACGGGTTTTCCCATTTTGTTTGCCATTTTTATGGCTCTTTTTTGCACTATTGGAATATCTTCAAGAGGTATTTCTACACCCAAATCCCCTCTGGCCACCATGATACCGTCAGCAACTTTTAAAATCTCTTTCAGATTATCGACAGCCTCACTTTTCTCTATTTTGGCTATAACTGGAGCCTTCCTGGCATATTCTTCCATGATATCTTTTAACTCTTTTACATCTTTTCCAGATCTCACAAATGACATTGCTACCCAATCAACGCCTTTTTCAAGGCCAAATTTCAAATCTTTTTTATCTTTCTCTGTTATCGGGTCAATTTCGAAAGGAATATTCGGGAGATTCACTCCTTTATAGGAAGAAAGAACACCTCCTTCAAGAACTTCTGTTGTCACTTCTCCATCATCTGTTTCAATTACTCTCAATTTTATTGAACCATCAGCCAGATATATTACGTCTCCTTCAGTTAAATACTCTAAAACATGTGGATGACTTATAGAGATTCTCCTTTTATCACTCTTTTTTTGGCCTGTAAGTAAAATCACATCTCCTTGATGGAGAGTTACAGGGTTTGGGAGTTTACCTATCCGAATTTTTGGACCTGCCAGATCTTGAAGTATGGCTACTACCTTCTCCAGGTTTCTGGATATTGTTTTAACCTTTTTGATCAATGTACCATGATATACCTCTTTCCCGTAAGAGAAATTAAGCCGAGCAACATCTATTCCGGCTATTATAAGTTTTTTTATCATTTCAGGCGATTCAGTAGCAGGTCCAAGAGTGCAAACAATTTTTGTTTTTCTCATTATCATTTTATTCTTCTGTTCTTAGTATTTTATATATTTGTGTTTAGACCATGGGGTTTATACCTTTATGATTAGAAAATACGAAATATTATGTGTTTATGGGGAAAAATACAGCAGGAATGGAATCTTCAGATTTTCTAAACCGTCTAAAGAAACTGTTATTGTACGCTAACAGACTGTAAATCGGGGATTTACAAAACTTTTAAATATCGAGTGGTGGTATCTAAACCAGGTGTTTTTGATGACGGAGGGGGAAGAATTGAAAAATAAGCAGAATGATGCTAAAAAAGATACAGGTGTTGTTCCCATAGGAATTAAACTGGGTTCTCAGCGAACTGTGGTTGTTACAGGAGATAATACTCACGTTATCCAGACATGTGTTAAAGAAAGTGAGAATCCGATTACTGGTGAAAAGGAATATGTGGTTGGGAATGAAGCTCTAGAGCTGTATGGCGATGAGGCCATCTACATGTTGAGAGGAGGATTGCCCGGAAATGATGAGGAAGCAGACCTTCTTAGAGTCTTCTTGGGCCATATTATAGAAGAATATGGTCTTACTGAAAACAGTTATGTTACATATGCCGTCCCCTCTACAGAAAATGAAGCGGGAATAGATCTAATTAAAAAAGTTATAAGTCAGGTTCCTGTGGGTTGGGCTGGTAAAGAAATATGGAATGACTCCTTCCTTGGTGCCTCAGCGTTTCCTGAGGGCATTGATATGATTGAAAAAACGTTTCTAGTGATCAATCTCGGATCAAGTACTACAGAACTGGTGGCGGTGAGAAAAGGTGAGATAATTCTAAATATGGTTACAGGAACTGTTTGCGGCGATCTTGTGGATAGATGGATCAAAAACGAAATCCAGAACGAAACTCGAGGAGCAGTAAACGTTGATCTGACTACCGCCAGAATGTACAAGGAGACGTACGCTAATCTAAAGAAATGGGAAAACGTTCAGGAGTCTGTCCATCTTTTTGAACGAGGGAAGTTCAGTTTTAGAATTGACGAATGTATTATACGACCAATAATCAGATATCTAGATAGACTTGTTGACTTTATGTGTCTGGAGTTCTTACCAGAACTTGCGGAAAGCCACTTCTCTGTGTATAAGCAGGTTCTGAACAGGGAATTTATACTTGTAGGTGGAATGGCCGAAATTGAGGGTTTGAAAGAGCGTCTTGCAACAAAACTGGCTGAAGCTCTTGGTACAGGAATTTCAATTAAATGTCCTGAGAACCCAAGTACTGCTTCAGCACGTGGAGCATATCTAATTTCCAAATACAGGATTGAAAATAAACAGTAAAAAGCGGTGAGATGGGATGGTGACTGACATTGAGGCTAAATTGGCAAGATGGGATGAATTATTTGAAGATTTAAATAAAATTGTTCAAGAGATCATTCCTACTATTGAGAAGACCAGAGAGGAGCTGGATAAAAGGATAACCGAAATTGAGAAGAGGTATATTCTAATAAAAAAGGATTTGGACGAACTACAAAAGAAATTCAGTGGAGTGGAAACGAAAGCTTATGAAAGTACTGAAAAGATAAAAGCCAAAGTAGAAAAAGAAACACTCCAGAAGATCGATATTGAAGCTATTAAAAAAGAACTGAATGAGGAAATAAAAAAACTACGGGATGAAGTAGATAAAGTCAGAAAAGTAGGAACCACTCTAAGGCCAGATGTCACAGAAGAGATCAGAGAAATCAAATCCATTTTATCAAACCTCAAAGAAGAAGTTAAGAAAAATAAAGAATCCATCGATAAACTCTCAGAGGACATGGAAAGTTTCATTGTGTTTTTTGAAAAGAGAGGTGTTGAAACCATCAGGAAAAAAATTGAGTTCAAGTCTCCCCGGATATTATGAGCTGTAAATTTACAGGCTGATACTCCACCGGTAAAGAGCATATGAACTTTCCACAACAAAAGTGGTGAAAATGAAACAGCAGTTATCAGAGCTTTCTAATAAATTAAAGCGCATTATAGATAAATATCATCTTCTGAAAAAGGGTGGTGGAGAGGTTATATGCATACTTTCTGGTAAGGGTGGGGTGGGGAAGACAACTCTGGTTATCAACATCGGTTCCAGTCTAGCGTTGAAAAATAAAAAAGTTCTTTTAATTGATCTGAACTTTGCCCTTCCAACCCTACATCTGTTTCTTGGGGAAAAGACAGAGGTTACTATGACCCATTATCTCGCCGGAATTTCTGATTTGGAGAATATCGTTCCTGGAAAGATTAAATTGAAATCAGGTGAAGAGGTATCTGTTATTCCTTCTGAATCTCTTGTTAACCTTGGTGAGAGAATAGACGTGGAGAGGCTCGGTGCAGCCATTAACCATTTCAGACTGTATTTTGACTATATATTTCTGGATGTGGGCCCCGGTATGAGCAAGTATTCCTTATATCCCATAACGGTATCCGATAGAGTGTTCATAGTGTCTGTTGATGAGTGGCCAGCTTACAAAGATGCTATGAGTGTTAAAAAAATGATCAAGTCTATGGGTTCTGATGATGATGGATTTATATTAAATATGGTAAAAACTACCAATCCATCGAAGCTAAAGCATAGGTGGGGCGATTCTATTTTTGGAGTTATCCCCTATGATAAACATCTCAAACTGGCTTTTCAGAATGGGGAACCAATTTTTAACTACAAATTGAGTTTTCTGTCTAAAGGGAAAAAGTATATTGACAGGATAGCAGAAAAAATAATTTTTACGTACTCTATTACGGAATATGATTTTAGATTGTAGTGAGAGAAGAGTTATTTTGTAGATTTGAAAGTTTTAATTTTTGTGTGCAGGAAATATAATACTCCTTTTAAGAGTTCTTCTTTTGAAAGAACAGAAAAATCCATATCACTGATCCATCCATCTACCATGCTTTCAGAGCATATACAGGAATTGAAGTTCTTGAAGAGACGGTTGTTGAATCCACCGTTGTTGCCCATCTATCAAGGGTTTGTGATGTTTACTTCTGGAAAAACGCATCAGAAGTTGATGCCATATGCAATATTGATGGAAAACAGATCGGGTTTGGGGTTAAATGGGGTGTTAGGTCATGGAGACGGCCAAAACATCTTGACAGAGAGTTTCTGCTTGATAAAAGTAAAATTCCAACTTTTCTGGCCTCAGTAGCATGGTAACCCGATGTAACAAACAATGAAAAATTTAATTCCCTGTGGTATATGGGATGGTTATCACGAATGTGGGTTTTACAGGATTTTCACATTCTTATGTCATTATAGAGCTTTCAACACAATCACATTCTGCAGAATGCTACAGTAACAAAAGTAAATCTAACTTAAAGTAAAAGCTCTATCCTCCATGAAAAGGAGCCAGAAATGAAACCAGTAAAAATATTTTAATATCTTGGTGACCATCCATTCTGTGTTTCATGGGGGACTCTGAAAATGAGTGATAAATTTAAACTTGAATTAACAAAACTGAAGGCCAGACTTGTTTTCCCGAAGGGATTTCAACTGCCATACTGGCTGGGAAACAAATTCAGAGGGGGTTTTGGTTCTGTTTTAAGAAAAGCGATATGTGGGTACCTCAACCCTGACTGCCTGGACTGTAGACAGAGAAATGACTGTTTGTATTACGATATGTACGAGAAAGAGAAGCAAAAACGAGGGTACGGGAAACCTGTGAGACCTATTATATTCATTCCTCCATTTTTTGGAAAATCCCTCACAGTTGAGAAGGATGGTTTTCTAAACCTAGACATTCTTATGTTTGGATACTATGACAGATACCTGCCCCATCTCATTTATGGCCTTCGCTTTCTGGGGAAACTCGGGCTGAATAAGTTCTCGAAATACTATATTGAGGTAGTGGAGTGTGTGGGTAAAAAGGTATATGATGGCGAAACGATAATAGTTGAGAATCTGAGAAAAATCAATCTGGGGAATGTGGATTATACCAAATACAGGGGTGTAAAAAAACTAAAGATACTTTTCAGGACACCCATAGACCTAGAAAAAGAAGAGATCTCTCTGGAATTTCTATTGAAAATGATTCGGAAAAGGCTCATTCTCTTCACTAACGAATATGGGGCGGGTAAAATCCCGGACTTCCTATGTGAAAGCAGGACATTGACCCAAAAACTCAATTCTCACAAATTGCCCCATATCTCTAAAAGGCATGGAAAACGGACTTTCAGAGGGTACACCGGGTATTTTGAGGCGGAAGTTGAACACATGGATGATTTTGCCGTTAACTTACTGGCCATAGGCGAAGAAATAGGTGCAGGCTCAAAGTCCAGTTATGGTATGGGATTTTTCAGGGTTGAATCAGAGAATGGTTAACTGACGTATTACGTGGAATGTAACTCCCTCACTATTTCTTCGGCCATCCCCATCGTAGACAGGTTCCCTCCAAGATCTGGAGTAACTTTTCCTTCAAGCAGAACATGCTCCAGAGCTTTTTCAATTTGCCCTGCTTCGTCTCTATAACCGAGATACTCCAGCATCATAGCAGCACTCAGGATCATGGCAGATGGGTTTGCTATTCCTTTGCCAGCTATATCTGGTGCTGAGCCATGGACAGGCTCAAATATGGCATTCTCATCTCCAATATTGGCTGAAGGAAGAAGCCCTAGTCCACCTACAAGTCCAGCTGCCTCATCAGAAAGTATATCTCCAAATAAATTTGTCGTTACGATCACATCAAATCTCTTAGGATCCAACACGAGAAACATTGCTGCCGCATCCACATAATATTCGTCATATTCAATATCCTGATATTTTTTTGCAACTTCTCTGCACGAGTCTCTGAACAACCCACATGTTTTCTTCATCACGTTGGCTTTATGAATACAGGAAACCTTCCTCCTCCCGTTATCTCTGGCGTATTTAAATGCAAATTCAGCTATGCGCTTTGAAGCCTTCTCAGTTATGACCCTCATCGCAACACTCATTCCTGCTTCAGGTTCAAATTCAATTCCTTTATACATGCATTCTGAATTCTCTCTTACTATCACAAGATCCACGTCAGGATATAAACATTTAACACCAGGATAGGATTTTGCTGGCCTTAGATTAACATAGGTTTTGAGAGCTTGCCTTAGCTTTATTATAACTCCAGCAGCAGTCTCTCCTGCAGCTCCAAAGAGTACTGCATCTGATTTTTTAGCCTTATCAAGAGTTTCCTCAGGCAATGCCGTACCATGCTCTTTCAGGGCATCATCTCCTGCATCTAGGGTTACCATCTCAAAATCCATACCCAAGGAGTCAATAACTCTTAAAGCAGCATCCATAACTTCTTTTCCAATCCCATCTCCTGGAATAATTGCGATTTTTTTCATTGCCTCACCAACTCTTTTGCAAAATTGATGAGGCCACCTTTGTCGATTATTCTGGTAAGGAACTCAGGGAGCCTCTTGATCTCATATTCCTCGTCTTTGGTTCTGTTTATTATTTTCCCATTTACAAAGTCTACATCCACTTCGTCTCCATCGTCTATTGCATCCACATGATCCGTCTCAATAACACCAAGGCCAATGTTTATGGCATTTCGGAAAAATATCCTGGCAAAAGATCTGGCGATGACCCATTCAATTCCCGCTCCTTTCAGTGCAAGAGGTGCATGTTCACGACTCGAACCACTCCCGAAATTCCTTCCTGCCACTATTACATCTCCTCTCTTCACGTGCTTTGCAAAATCCTTCCTGATATTCTCAAAGGCATGTTTTGCTAGCTCTTCAGGATCGTTGATAACCAGATACTTACCGGGAATTATAATATCTGTATCAATATCATCTCCGAATTTCCATACTCTTCCCATAATGCTACCCTCCGCAGTTATACCTCCATACCACCAACGTATTAAAAATTACCTGTTTACCAGATAGGCATACAGCATAGGGAGGGCAATGGTAGCATCACAGTAAACAGTAACGGCTTTGGCCCCCTCTTTGAGCTTGCACCAAGATTTTGCCTCTTCCAAGGTTGCTCCCGAAAGCCCTCCAAATTGAGGTGTGTCAGTGGTAATCTGGATTGCATAATCAAAACCATCAGCGAGGAGCATGGACTGGAGGACAAAATTTTTCGGAACTCCTCCGCCAATTATACACGTTCCTTTTCTCTCACTTTCAAAGCAGTGATCGATCATTTCCTTTACATCCAGAGACTGATCTATAGAAAGTTTTTCATTTCGATAGATCATGAAGTGCAATCCTGCAATGGAATCGAAGAAAGTAGGACAGTACACTGGAACACTGTTTTCGTAGGCAGTGTGGAGAATCGAATCCTTGCCTAATCTTTCCCCGATAACTCTCAGAATGGAGGCAGTCGAATATACTCCTTCCAATTCCTCAAACAATTTCCCCAGAAATTCTTCCACTTTTTCAAAGGATTTCTGAGGGAGGAGAACATCATAAATTCTGTTGATGTTTCTTGTTCTCAGCTCGAGGTCATCATATGTGGCTGAGCCTTTGAGATGATAAAGGCCGAGCCCTTCAATGATGTCATGGACGACATTGGCTCCAGTTGTTATCAGAACATGAATCATACCATTCTGTATCATGGAGGAGACTATACTACCCAATCCAGCGGGAACCATAGCTCCAGCGAGAGAAAAGAAGATTTTTGCTTTGCTATCCAGCATCTCCTCAAAGATCTCTCCCGCTTCACCCAACCTCCGTCCATTGTAAGCAGTGTCTTTCATCTGATCTACAAGCTCTTTTACAGTAATTCCTTCCCTGATGTTTAACCGTTTCACAGGGTTGTTAATAGGGTTATGCATAAAAACATAGCCTTAAATAACATTTATAACTCTTTGGTATAAGATGAAATTCAGTAACAAGGCCATCTCCTCTCTTACTTACGCCCATCTCATCAATGATCTGTATTTTATAGTCCTTCCACCATTGTTACCTCTCATCATCGAAGACTTTAACCTGTCGTATTTTATGGCAGGAATACTACTTTTCGCATCTACCATTACCACAGCCCTTCTACAACCTTTTGTGGGATATTATGCAGATACCCATAGAGTGAGGAAAAAAGCCATCATAGCGGGACTTGCCTTTTTTATAATATCGTTGCCAATCATTGGTGCAGCAAAAAGCTTCATCAATCTGATTCTTGCAGCCATGTTCATGGGTTTGGGAGGGACCACATACCATCCACAAGCTACGTCTCTCATCTCCAACATGTTCAGAAATCACAGAGGCAAGTATATGGGCATACACGGAGTGGGAGGCCATCTTGGAACCTCTCTTGGACCAATTGTGGTAGGTGCTCTTGCCGCCGCTATTGGCTGGAGACTTGGAATCCTGTTACTCATGCTTCCTGGTATAGTTGCTATGGTGGCTGTATGGCTGTTCACCCAGGAACCAGAGACGACAGGAGAAGGAGGTGTGTGGGGAAGTTTCACCCGGGAAATTCTGTTACTCTGCATTGCTTCACTCATTCCAGGGATAATTCTGAGAGGATTTGTGGCCTTTCTACCTCCCTATTATTACAGTTCAGGTTACAACATCTTTTATGCTGATCTGATTTCATCCATTGTGCTGGTAGCAGGTGTGATGGGCCAGCCAGCAGGTGGATGGCTTTCTGACAGAATCGGACGAAAGAGAATCTACTATATTTCATTTATTCTTCTCGGAGTCTTCATTCCAGCTTTTGTATTCATACAGACTCTATCTTCTCTCCTAGCTCTTTTCATCATAGGATTTGCAATTGCCATGACCTTTCCAGTTGGGCTTCTATTTGCCTACGAACTTGCTCCAAAAAACCAGGGAGGCTCAGCTGTGGGATTGGTATTTGGGTCCAGTATGCTTGGGACAGCTTTCATACCTCCGATAATTGGGCATATCGTGGATAATTTTGGATTCGATATAGGTTTCATATCTCTTGCCATCTTTCCGTATCTAGGGATGGTTGTTGTTCATCTAATTCCTGAGGTGAATAGATAGTGAAAAAAAGAAAAGAAAATATGAGAGTAAAGTACCGGCGTTACCAGCATCTTGAGAAAAAAAGCTATGGAGAGTTAATGAGTATTATAAAGAGATATTCCCATTTTACACCCAGAGAGCTTGTAGTGGCCCGTTTATGTTCCGAATTCAGAGATCCAATGGGTAGAGTGGAGATGACATGGATCGGAGATAATTTTGATGAACTGGTTCCTTTTGCAATAAGTCCAGTTTCAAGACAAAATATTTCTACCACCTATGCATCTTTCAAAAAGAAGCTGGTTAAATCAGGAGTAACCTTTTTCTTTTCTCTGTATTCAGGACTGATAACCAGTGAAGAGATGCTGACAATTCTGGAAGAGGTAGTAGAAGGGGTAAAAACTCTCATTGAGATTGAAGCTGGTAGAAGTATAGAAGGAGTAGAGGAAGAGGTTATGAAAAAGGCGGTAGAGGCCTTCAGAATAATGAATGAAAGAATTGCCGGAGTGTGAGAAATGAGTAAAACAGGGAAGCTCATGTTTACTTCCATCTCTATTAGCATACTAACTCTCGCCCTTATTCTGTTCCTGACAGTAGACAGGTCAACATATGAAGTGTTGAAGAGCTTCAATATGCTATTTCTCTTTGTTGCAATCATTTTTCATTTGCTGGCTTGGGCTTCCTGGAGTTTTAGAATCAAATATCTCAGCAGAGGAATCGGAAAAGATGTTACTGTGAAAGAGTCTTTTGAAATTCTGGTTCCAAGTCTGTTTGTTGCTGCTATCACTCCATCATCCATTGGAGGAGAACCCCTCCGGATTTACATGCTCTCAAAAAAAGGACTCTCTTACGGAGAGGCAACTGCAATCATTTTGGGTGGAAGGTTGCTAGATTTTCTGTTTGTCATATCTCTGGCTCTCGTCTCCACTTTAATTCTGGGTTTTTCTACTAAAAATGTTCTGTTTCGAAATATGCTGATAATTGCCCTGTTTTTTGTATTTTTGGGGCTATTTTTCTTTATCCTTGGGGTTGTAAAACCAGAGTCAATTGACAGAATATTCAGAAAATTCTCATTTATCCTCAAAAGGATGGGAAAGGATGTGAAATACTACAGTAATAAACTGATACAGGAAATGGAGAATCTTAACAAAGCCCTAAAAGTGTTATTGAAAGAAGGAAAGGGAGAGATTATGCTTGGTATCTTGGGCACAGTAGGATACTGGGTGTTTGATCTTATAGTACCATGGGTATTGCTTCTTGGCTTGGGAATTGAAGCTAGTTTGATACAGGTGATGGTCATACAGCTTTTCCTCTATATTGTGATTCTAGCTCCAATAACACCCGGGAGTAGCGGACTAGCTGAGACGAGTGCCAGTGTTATGTTCGCTTCATTAGTAAAACCCTCTCTTTTGGGTGTATTTGTGGTAATGTGGAGGTTTGTCTTGTATTATTTTAACATGCTGGCCGGTTTGGTTATGGGTATGAAGGTAGTAAAGGAAAGTGAGTGGTTTAAGACAAGGTGAGAGGATGGGGATTGTTAAAAATACAGGCATCATTCTAGCACTAGATGTGGTGGATAGAGCAAAAGCTATAGAAATTGCAAAGAAAACGAGGGAATATGTGGATGCTATAAAGGTTGGATATCCTCTAGTGTTGAATACATCCATTGATGTGATATCAGAAATAAGTAAAGTACAAAATGTAATTGCTGATTTCAAAATTGCGGATATACCATATGTCAGCAGGATAATTGCAGAAACAGCCCTTGAACATAGGGCAATGGGTGTAATAGTTCATGGATTTGTGGGTAGAGATGTGCTTCTGGCTATTAGAAATGTGACAGAAGCCTCTGATGCAGAGATGTACGTGGTAACAGAAATGAGTCATCCTGGAGCGAGGGATTTCATAATGGAGCATACACAAGCTATGGCTGAAATGGCCGTTAAAGTTGAGGCAGATGGTGTTGTGGCTCCAGCAACACGTCCAGAAAGAATCAAGCTCATCAGAGAAATTGTTGGAGATAGAAAGATCATCTGTCCCGGTGTTGGCGCACAGGGAGGAGAGATAAAGAAAGTTCTCTCTTACGGAGGAGATTTTGCTATTGTAGGTCGAAGAGTTTATAATTCGCCAGACCCTGCTGGTGAGGTCAGAGCGTTAATAAGAGAGATAAAAGGTAAATGAATAAGAAAGTGGAATTTTCCAGTTTGGTGAGATATTCAGATCTTTCAATTTTTTCATGAGGAGAGATCCGCCTACACAAATCCCGGATGGATAAAAGATTTCGAAAAAGTTCAGCAATTTTGAACTTCTCATAATGCAGGGTCAGCAGATAGGAAGAATGAGTATAAGAATGGGGATGGGAATGAATTAACTCATTTTAACAACCTGTCCAGAAATACCACGAAATCCTCTGCCACACCTTCTTCTCCGGTGTTCAGATTGTTCACACAAAAAGGGCATGGAGTTATTATTTTCTCTGCTCCAACCTCTCTCGCCTGTTTAATCCTCTCTCTTGCAATGGCAGTACTCACTTTTGGATCATAAGCCCTCACTCCTCCACCAGCCCCACAGCAAAACGAGTACTCTCTGTTCCTTTCCATCTCCACAAAGTCTATATTCTGTATTTTTTTCAGTATTTCTCTGGGTTCTTCATATATCTCAGCATGTCTTCCCAAATGACATGGATCATGATAGGTAATTCTGATATTATCGTCACTTTCCATCTCAGGGATCTCGCTGGCTAGAAATTGCACAATATGTTTAATATTGAATTCTCTACCCGTCAGTGCTGGCAAATCCTGAGAAAGGGTTTTATAACACCCCGCACAGGATGTTACGATCAGTGGAGGATTTATATTCTCAAAAGCCTCGACGAGCTTTCTGGCATTTTTTTCGGCCACATCGTCCATACCGACTCGTAGGAGTATGGACGCACAGCATGGCTCGTTTTCGAGCATGGTGAAGTCTATACCCAGCTTTTTAAGCAATGAGATAGTAGCTTTTGCAATCTCTTTCTCCCTCAATGTTGCCATGCATCCTGCGAAATACAGTAGGGTGTTTTTTCTGTTTTTTATCACTTCAAAAGCATCATCTAGCCTCTTTTCCTCACCAAATGGGTTGTTTTTAACCAGTATGTTCTCTCCAAATCTGGTAAATTTCTCTGGAAACATAATATTCTTCCTCCAGTAATGAACCATATTTCCTATATCAATTCCGGTCAGGCAGACCTTTTCACACAGCTTGCAGGTAGAACAGTAATGGAATATATCTCTACTACCACCATAACCGCTTGCTATGACCTTGGCCCTAGGAGTATATGCTTCATTTTTTGTCACCACATATATGGGGCATTTTCGACAGAACCCACAGAATGTGCATTTTATTAGCTCTCCAAGTCCATCTGGAAAATCAGGAGGAGAATCGAGGATAGTCTCGACCTCATCAGGTATATCCATTTTTCCAGGATTCAGGATTCCATCTGGATCGAAAACTTTTTTAAGAGCTTTTATAGTCTCAATTTGCTCTTTTTTGAAGTATCTTGCCCTGATCAATCCCATACCATGCTCTGCAGAGACAGTTCCTCCTATAGCTCTCACAAATTCGTGAAATTCCTCATAGAATTTTTTCATATTATTTTTCATATCTGAGTTATGAATATCGATAGAAGTGGTTACGTGGACATTGCCATCTCCAAAATGACCGAAGGATGCATTGAATATTCCATATTTATCCGATAATTCTTTAACTTTATCCATAAGTTGGGGTATTTTTGAGATGGGCACTGCTACATCTTCTACCACAGGTACAGCTCTGTAGCCTCTGGCAATATTGGATACAGCTGGATATCCAAATCTCCGAATCTTCCATAATTCATCTCTCTCTCTTTCATTCTTAGCTACGATAAATCCATCTAGATGATCCTTTATCTTTTCAAAATCTCCATCAGAAAGTTCTAGCAGAACAAGGATCCCCTCTTCTATCTGAAGGTTAAAGATGTCTCTAACAGCTTTCAGAAAACCTGGGTCCATCACTTCGATTATATGTGGAAGGACACCTTCTCCATACAGGGCTGTTATGAAATCAGCAATCTCTTCATAACTGTTGAAATATGATGTTGCGGTGACGATATCCATTTCTCTTGGCAATAGCCTGAGATAAGCTTTTGTTATTACGCCAAACACACCTTCAGTGCCAACAAAGAGATGGGTTAGATCCAGACCTTCAGAGTTTTTAAGGGCCATCGAACCAGTCTGGATTATCTCCCCCTTGCCGGTAACAACTTCCAGCCCAAGAATATAGTTTCTCGTTGTTCCGTATCTAACACCCCTCATTCCACTGGCATTGGTGGATATCATCCCTCCGATAGTACATACACTGCTACTCCCTGGATCAGGAGGAAATAGAAGATTGTAATCCTTCAAAAGGGAGTTAAGATCCTCCAGAACTACTCCAGGCTCTACTACAGCAACCAGGCTTGTTGGATCCACGGAGATAATCTTGTCCATCCTTGAAAGATCCATGATTATGCCACCTGCTACGGGAATAACTGCTCCGGTAACACTAGTACCAGCTCCTCTGGGGGTGACAGGTATTTTACGGTTTCTTGCAAATTTTATGATTCTGACCACTTCATCGGTAGATTCAGGGAATACGATGGCCTCTGGACTCCCAGTGAATATAGAGGCATCAAAGGAATAGGGTTTGGTGTATTTAACCCCTTCATACACCCTGTCTCTTCCAAGTTCCTTTTCCAGCATTTCAATAAAATTCAAATTGGCCATCTCTCTCAACGGTAGTTGTTGGATAAGTAAATAAGCTTTCTGGGATTGATGCGACTTAACACACATCCTATTGGCTGATATCTAGAAACATATAATGAGATTGAATTTTTGTAATTCAGGAGATATTTCAGGTAATTCTCTTTCAATATATCTATCACATCTAAACATAGTGCTGTAAAAGCTATGAATTAAAATCAGTAAATTATAAGGTAAACAAATTTTGTTTCTAAATTCCTTATTTCCAAAAACTATTTAAATCAATCATTTAGATAACTGCTTGGGATGAATAGGTCATTCGGATAACTATGGAGGTGATGGGTTGAATAGATTCCTGATACTGGTAGTTCTCGTTGCATCTATTGCTGTAGCTACTGCCGAGAACAGCTGTGTAGATTGCCATAAATCTGTATCTGCTTTTAAACCTGAAGAAATGAGGTTCAATGAAATAAGAAAAGAACACCTTGAGAGGGGTGTATCCTGTTCCCTTGAATGTCATGAGGACCTCCTTTCAAAATTGGCAAAGAGCAATTACATTCAATGGAGTTCGTCAAAACATGCAATCAGTGGTGTAACTTGTGATAGGTGTCATGGAGGTAATCCTGAAACAAGGGATAAGGAAAAGGCACATACTGGGGTTCTCAGGGCCTCAGACCCCGCTAGTTCAATTTATTACATGAACATTCCCTCGACGTGTGGTGTATGCCATGAGAAAGAATTAGCGGAGTTTACTTTATCAGAGCATTATAAGAAGCTTGAGAACGTTGAATTAGCCCCAACTTGCTCTACCTGTCATCTACCTCATGGATTTAAGATCCCAGAGACCACTAACATGGCTGAAATCTGTCAGAATTGTCACAATGGAAATATTGGAGCAGATCCTGAAGTCCCACCTAAAGCACAGGAATTACTCAAAGAAAGTTTTGAGCTTAAATCATTGATCAACAAAATGAAAGCTGAAGGAAAAGACGGAGAGAACATTAAGAAAGCGGAGCAAATCTTGGATACTTTTCCGGTTACTTGGCATGAGTTTAACATAGAAAGACTTGAGGCCGAGATTGATGCAGTGAAGAGTCTCTTAGGGGTTGAAGAAGAGGCTAAATCAGTTCCAGGTTTTGAGCTCTCAATCATAATTGCAGCCTTTGCTACAGTTATGCTGTTAAGGAGGTTCACAAAATGAAGGTTTTCTTGCCCTTTCTGATTCTTTTTCTTGTAGTCTATGTAGTTTCTGCCACTCCAGAATACGGTGCGAAAGAAAGCAGAAATTGCCCGTTCTGTCATGTGTCAGGAGATTATACTAGGCTTAATGAAAGGGGGAAATACTACCTTCAGCATAACTATTCTTTTGAGGGATTTATAGAAAAACCCAGAGAAATCAAAAGTAAAGGTGAAGAGCTTTATGTAGAATACTGTGAAGGATGCCATGGAAAGAAAGGTGAGAATTTTAATATCGCTGGCCAGGGCAGTGCTGCAAAGGATGCTATAGAAAACGGGAGGATGCCACCTGGCACTAAGCTGGATCTGAGTGAAAACGATTTGAATGAACTTGTGGCATATATCGATTCACTGGGTGATCAAACATCGGTAAAGGAATCAAGCGAATCTGAAGTTAGTTATGAGAGTCTGGGCTTTCACATGCCCACATGGGATGTTGGTACCATGGTCGTCCTGATACTTTTTGCTACAATGTTCTTTGTTAGATACTGGAGGCTATAGGGGGTGGGATTATGATAGTGGAGAAAATTGAGAAAGTGGAGAGAAGCCCAAGAGCGGTGAAAATTGGAAGTATAGCTCTTATAGTTGAGGTAAGTATAGCAGCCCTTTTAAGCTTGTATCTCATTTATCTGCTTGCCCAGCCTCTGACACCTTATGAGATGAGTGTAAGAGTTGGTATGATTCTATCTGGTATATTTTTCACAGGTGCAGCCATTGTCTACACCGTCGTGAAAGGATTACTTGATGATGAGTTTGTGACAGTTCTGGAGGAGGATTGAGATGGAACGAAGAAACTTCTTAAAACTCATAGGAGGAATATTTGGAGCCATCCTTGCCATCGATATAACTGGAACTCTTATCAGGTTCCTCTGGCCTACAACTACTGGAAGTGTAACCTCTGGAGAAACTAAGGTCCTTGAGAAAGGAGAGAAACTCAACGTATGGGAGGCAAAACACTTCAATTTCATGGGTAAAGCTGCTATCATCGTCAGAACCCCATCTGGTTATCATGCCTATGGAGCCATATGCACACATCTCGGGTGCATAGTCTCTCAAGAACTTACAGATGACGACCTTATGATATGTCCCTGCCACATCGGCCTCTACGATCCGGAAACAGGCGATGTGGTGGCAGGTCCACCACCGAAACCTCTTCCAGTTATAACAATTGAGGAAAGGGATGATGGAGTTTACGCCCTTGGTTGGGAGGATCCAGAGTATCTAAAATCCCTTTCAATGTATGCTTGAGGTGCCCATTATGATGAAACAGCTTTACGAGTGGATTGATAAAAGGACTAAATTGAGTAAATACTGGGAACCTATCGCTAGACATCCTGTCCCATCTCATGTATCTGATGGAGTTAGAACAAATCCGGTTTATTGTCTCGGTGGAATAGCATTTTTGTGCTTCATAATACTGGTTATCACTGGAATGTTCTTGGCCATGTATTACAAACCGACACCAGATGAAGCCTATGAGAGTGTGCGGTATATCATGGAAGAAGTACCTATGGGGGCTTTCATCAGAAGTGTCCATAGTTGGGCAGCAAACATGATGATTGCAGCAGTAATGCTCCATATGATTAGAGTGTACTTTACTGGAGCCTACAAGCCTCCAAGAGAACTTAACTGGGTAATAGGAGTCGTCCTGTTCTTGATCACCACAGCGTTTGGCTTCACTGGATACTTGCTTCCGTGGGATCAGTTAGCGTACTGGGCGACGACGATTGGAATTCAGATAACCTCAGGCATTCCAGTAGTTGGACCTTATGTAGGAAAACTGTTGATGGGTGGAGGTGAAATTGGACCCAATACTCTTTCGCGATTCTACGCAGTCCACACCATCATATTACCCCTCACCCTTGCTCTGCTGCTGGGAATCCACTTTTTATTGGTTAGAATACATGGGATCTCCGGGAGGTATTTGTGATGAGAGTTAGAGGTCTTTCGTTCTTTCCGAATTTTCTGCTCAGAGAAGTTGTAATAATGTTTACTACGGCTGCGAGTATATTTCTCCTTGCATCTATTTTTCCAGCCAGTCTCCTAGATCCAGCGAACCCGTTTGAAACGCCAAAACCCATATTTCCTGAATGGTACTTCCTTTACGTTTATGGCTTTCTGAAATTCTGGACATGGGATATTGGGCCCATTAAAGCCAAGACAATGGGTATAGTGATCTCTATGGTATTTTTCCAGCTTCTGCTGATTCTTGTTCCATTTATTGACAGGAATACTGAGGTAAATCTGAAAAAGCGACCCATTGCTGTGATCCTCGGGGTGATAACCATTGCGGCGGTGCTCTTCTTTACAATCTACGGAATCGTTTTCGAGTAAAAGCCATCTGGCAACAAAATTTTTAGCCCTTATTTTGATGACTATAGCAGTCGACAGAGCATTTTCAGCTGATATCTGGGGCTTTTTAATTCTTTTTGGTTTTTCAGGTGTATTAGCTCTTTATCCATTTATTAAAAAGTAACCTGTCCTTTGTTAGGTGACCCTGTTTTGTGTGTTGGATATATCCTAAAGTGTATCTTATAGCAGTCATGTGATGATTGTTCGTAGCATTCATCAGGATTAATTTTGGATATTGTCAGCAAAAACTGACAATTTGTAAAACATAGTTTTACAACAGCTCTAATACAGTTCTGTGATACTTCCAGTAATTTTTAAGGCCAATTAAAGAAATATCCATTCTCATTTTAGGTTGTGTGATCAGAGTTTGTGATTATACTTTAAGTGCTGTCTCTCTATCTTTTATATTTTACCTATCGCCCTCTGGTATGTTTTTTAGTCTTTTTTTCACCTAAGATTTATAGAATCATCGGTAAAGATATATTTTTTAAAAATCACCTGTATAGTCTGTTTGATATAGAAATTATCCTATTTAATAATGCATGAAATATTTATGTAATAAATCCATTTTCGAAAAATTAATATATGCATCGTTTAGAGTGAGCTTGGGTCTTTGTTATTTATTTGGAGGATATGACATGAGAAAAATCCATGTTAGGGTGGCAATGGTCTATATCGTGATTGCAATAATATTTCTGATAGTTAGGAGCTTTATTGTCCCCCCTTCATTTGGGGAATACGGCTGGTATCGTGGCGATTCGGTCAGTGAGATAATGAACCTCTCTGTCAAGCATGCCGGCTCATATTCCTGCTCGAATTGCCATCAAACGGAATATAAGGCCTGGACTACCGGAAAACACAGCACAGTCAACTGTGAATCCTGCCACGGTCCTCTGAAATATCATGTTGATGATCCTGGAGGTAGTAAGGTTGAAGTTAATGCCACAAGGGAGTTCTGTGGTCTTTGTCATAATGAAAATCCCTCAAGACCGGAAGGTTTCCCCCAGATAAATCTTGAGAGCCATGGAAATGGTTTCACATGTGTGACCTGTCATAATCCCCATTACCCCTGGTTTGATTAAGGAGAGGAGAGTATGAAATCAACAAGAAGAGAATTCATAAAAAACTTTGGGAAGATAATCCCTGTGGTGTTTTTTGGTCTCTCTTTCAAAAAATTTATCGAGACTGTATCAGCAAAAGAAAATGCCTCGACTCATCATCCTGGCGGGGACTATGACTGGAATCAGCATTATTATGCCTTTGTGGTCGATTCAACAAAATGTATTGGGTGTGGAAGATGTGTTGTAGCTTGTAAGGAAGAAAATGATGTCCCAAAAGAACCCTTTTATTTCAGAACGTGGGTAGAACGGTATGTTTGGCTGAATGGTGAGGAAGAAGTAAAAGTTGACTCTCCGAATGGAGGGTTTAATGGTTTTCCTGTGATATACGATGAAAAAGAGATACGGAAGAGTTATTATGTTCCAAAATTATGCAATCAATGTGATCGCCCTCCATGTGTGCAGGTATGTCCTGTAGGGGCCACATATAAAACCAATGATGGTGTAGTTTTGGTGGATGAGAAATACTGCATTGGATGTCGATACTGTATTCAGGCATGTCCATATGGTGCCAGGTACCTGTATCCGAAACATGGCGAAAGAGAGCCCAGAAGGAACACTGCCGATAAATGTACGTGGTGTTATCACAGGATCACCAAAGGTCTAAAACCAGCCTGTGTTGAGGTATGTCCTGTAGGGGCTAGGAAATTCGGGGATTTGAAGAATCCAGATGATGAGATTAATAGAATTCTTGATGAGAATCGAGTGGATGTCCTGAAGCCAGAAGCAGGGACAAGGCCAAAAGTGTTCTACCTTGGAATAGATGGTGCGGAGGTGAGATAGATGAGTGAATTGTTGTGGCAGGCATTACAGCAGGTCCAGGGATATGTGTATCCTAATGAAATTGAGGTTAACTGGAGCATTCTTATAGTATTCTATCCTTACATTACAGGATTGGTGGCGGGTGCTTTTATTGTGGCCTCATTGGAAAGAGTATTTAAAGTTGAGGCTGTGAAACCGACATATCGGCTAGCCCTCCTTACAGCACTGGCCTTTCTCCTCGCTGCTCCCTTACCTCTTGTTGCTCATCTTGGTCATCCAGAAAGAGCTTTGGAAATTATGTTTACTCCCCACCTCTCATCAGCTATGGCAGGTTTTGGATTTGTTTATGCATGGTATCTCCTTATAGTCCTCCTCCTCGAGATAGGATACGATTACAGAAAAGATGTTGTCAAATGGGCTCGAACTAAAAGAGGTCTGAAGGGATTCCTCTATCGCCTTCTGACTATGGGTGATTACGATATAAGTAAGGAAGCCCTGAAAAAAGATGAGAAACTTGTAGGGATAATAACTGTTATAGGCCTTCCATCAGCAGCATTCCTTCACGGCTATGTGGGTTTCATTTTTGGTAGCGTTAAAGCAAATCCTTGGTGGAGTTCTCCCCTCATGCCAATAATCTTTCTTTTTTCCGCCATGGTCTCAGGTATAGCCCTTGTTCTTCTTATCTATATGGCGAGCACTAAGCTCAGAGGCAAAAAGCTCGACATGAAGTGTACAGACACATTAGCAGGTTATCTCCTGTATACTTATGTTCTGGATCTCAGCCTAGAATTCATGGAAATTGCCCATCTGGTATATGTTCAGGAAGAGGGCATAGATGCCATTCTCACTCTGATAAACGATAGGCTTTTCCTCTCCTTTATCGTAATTCAGATATTCCTTGGGACTATAGTGCCAATTTTCCTGCTCGTTATGGCAAAAACAGGTCTTTTCAGAGCCACCATCAGAAAGATCTTCTATATTTTTGCGGCACTTCTTGCGATGATAGGCGTACTTGCGATGAGATGGAATGTGGTCATTGGCGGGCAAATGCTATCCAAGAGTTTCAGAGGGTTTTCAACCTACATACTCCCCATCTTTGGGATCGAGGGCCTTCTGACTGCCGTAGCCATATTTATCCTTCCATTTGTGCTATTGTTCATTTTTGTCAAGGTACTCCCCCCTTGGGAAGAACCACCAATATGGGAATCTACTGAGCATCAGGCAGTAGAAGGAAATGGTGAAGGATGAAATTGAATAAACAAAGGGCATGTAATCTTACTTTTTATGCCCTCTCTTTATTTTAAATTGAGTTATTTCAGAAAAACCAATCTATTAGCATACTCTAATAACAATTCACGCTCTCAATATGGTCCAGAAGTTGAGCAATCACAATTATATGTTCCAGAGTTCTTGTCTCTAGGCTGGTCTCTAGATTTAACAGTCTCTATTACTATATCTACCATGTTATTTTAATGTTAATCCCTGCGTTACTGTTTTGAAATATTATATTCTCGTTCCAGAATCTTTCTTGTTCATTCTCTCCAAAGGAGTAATATTGTGTCATTCAGAAGAATGAATTAATGTAACTAACTCTTTTCACAGTACTTTTCTTAATTTAAGTTAAAATACACTTCCTGTTAGCCTTTTTCCAGAAAATAAGGTTATATTACAGTTTGTTAGCGTAAGACATGAGTAATAAATATCTTCTCCCATTTATGTATAATTTTAGCTGTAGGTTTCCCCCTGGATTACTCTTATGAAATATTAAAATTCAAGTGAAGTGTACAAATGTGGTGAAAACTTCTCATTGCATTTTTTGTATATGTGTAGTTGGACATAATTTTAGTAAAGGAATTTACCTATAATCCCAACAATTACTTTCAAAAAAGGTACTCTCTATGCCGTATATAGAATTACAAAAATTTGTAAAAACCTCTGTGTTGGACTATTTGTGACAGGTGGTGCAGACTAATACCTCTGATTTGTGAACAGATTTGTCTACATGGCAGGTGAGGCATATCTGACGGACAGGCCTCTCTTGATGTGGGAGATGACAAGAAGAACACGCCCCTCTATGAGCAGTGACTCCATGTAACCCTTCAATAGGCACCTCATGACACGCTGTACATGGTAATGGTTTAATGGATTCATGAGGTCTGTGACACGTCTTACAGTCTTTACCAGAGTGCGCATTTGTTGTGATACTCATGATAGGTTTATATTCTCTGTCTGTGTGGCACTTCTCACATACAGTTTTCTCTGGAAGGAGAGATGTTTTTCCATGAACTGTAAACTCATGACATGTCAGACAATGAAAGTGCATTTTTGGTGGTAAAAATTGATCATGGCATTGATCGCATGTGCTACTGAGTGGTTTAAATACATGTATGGTAGGAGCGTGACATGTGATACATTCTACGCCCTCATCCTCAACATGCTTTTTATGGCCGGGTGTATCGGCTATATAAGGCCATTTCTCTGAATGGGAGAAATGACAGTTCTCACAGCGTTCGTTTGGAACAATGGCGTGGCGAGAAACTTCTTCAGGCCTTTCTATCACATACTTGTACAACAGATCCATGCTCTCCTTCATACTCTGCTCATGGCATTTATGACATGTCACGTTGTTATGAGGACTTTCAGACCACTTTTCCCATGCAGATTCCATTATGTGGCAAGATCTGCAAAAAGCAGGGTCATTCTGAATGTAATCATATGTCCCGTAGACACCCACCCCTATTATGATGAGGAAAACAATTATGAAAGATACCAGCATTTTCGGTGATAATATCACTGAAACCACCTTATATTATCTTCTATACCAGTACCACATTAATTAAGCTTGCGTTTTGTATTAAATTTCATTATCTGTCGTTATATCAAATATTAACTGTTTAATGATTAGCTGAATGTTTCAACAATAAAGATAACTTAACATTCCATTTCGACTCTTAAATAACAACATATCTATATCTGGATAAAAAACAAAGTTGACACATCATGAGAGTCAAATATTATCTCTCTGGATGACATATTTTACACGTATCTTTTTTTACTTCCGGTTTGTGAATTATTTCAGGATGGCATTGTATGCATTTCACTTTGTATGTGTTAACGTGGACTCCATGGACTTCGTAGAGGTTGAGAAGTTCAGTCATATTAGCATCTGGGTGGCAAATCTCACATTTCTCGTCCATTATCCCCTTCTTTATGGAGATATTGGAGTGACACATCTCACAGGGTATTTCTCGGTTAACGTGAATGCTGTGGGAGAATGTTTTTCCACCGTACATCAGATTTTCAGAGGGATATGGATGGCAGGAAGGACACCCAGAGACTGGAAAGCCAGAGGGTGTATGTTCGAAGTGGCATATCAGACAGGTGGAATTGGTAACCGCAATATGAGAACCTACCACAATTTGAGAATGGCAGCTCACACAGTTAAGCTTAATTATTCCTCGTTTATACTCCATCAGATGTCGAGAGTGATTAAAATAGATAGTTTTCCCCCCGATCTCAGATGCCACGTCGCCAATTAAAAAAACATCTTTATGGCACAGTATACAATTTTCATCGGATATATTAGCACCCAGGAATTTAAATGGAGTAGAACGTGGTAAGACCACAGAGAGTGAGTGAAAACTCCCTTCGAGGAAATTCTCTACCCCTTCCCCGTAGTGGCATTTGTAGCACTTCACATCCCTGTGAGTGGACTCATTCCATGCATTAAAATAAGACTCCATTACATGGCATACTTCACAGATCCGGGGATTTGAAGAATATTCAATAGAAATAAAAGATAAAAAAACAGCAATTATCAAGATAATAGGTAACACCATGAGAATATAACCCTTATGAACTCTTTTGACCTCAATTAGCCCTTCACCTACCCTTTTGTACTCTTTGAGACAAAGCTCGCACTTATAAATAGGACCAATCTTTTTATTTATATTTCCACAGTTAGGACATTCCCAAGATTCATACCTTTCTCTTTTCATAATGTTAGTTACAATTTACATTTCATGTTTATGTTCTATGAGGAAGATGACACAGTATACAGGAGTACTCAGGATTGTGAGTTGAGAGATTGACGGTTTTTATTGCAGAAGACTCATCTCTTGGAGGGATCGATTCATGGCATATGCCACAAAACTCCCTTGAAGTATCTATTCGTGGCATGTAGTTACCATCATATGGATTTTCAATATGTTTCATACCAATTCCATGGCAGTTTTCACACTGAATCGAGCTATGATGTTCACTCTCAATCCATAGACTATATTGCTCAAAATGGCATTTTGAACAGAGTTCTGGTGAGCCGTATTGAGGTAGTCGACTAGCCTCGATTTCCATCCATTTTTGCACATATGTTTTTTCAATTGGAGGAGATAGATAGAAAACGTAAAAAATTATACCTGCGGCTACAAAAACAACCAGTACAAATCCAAAGAAAATAGCCTTTTTCTTAATGTCCCCCTCGTCATTCATTTATCTCCTCTCCTGTCGCAATTGAGTGCTCCACTATAAACTTGTTCTCCAATCCGATGTAAAATGTCTTTGGATCTGTCCCTTCCTCAGGAAGAAGGACATCCACACTCCCCTCTCTAAGTATTTTAGAAACCTCAGACGAAGGATTGTTTATATCTCCAAACACTCTTGCTCCAGTTGGACAGGCCTGTACACATGCTGGTGAGAAACCTCTTTTGATTCTATGATAACAGTATGTGCATTTATCTGTCACTTTTTGATCAGGATGAAGATAGGTTGCACCATAAGGGCATGCAGTTACACAGTATTTACACCCTATACAACTATTTTTGTCCACCAAGACTATTCCTTCAGCAGTATAAAATCTTGCATTTACAGGACATACTCTGACACATGGAGCTTTCTGACACTGATTGCAAAGTTTCGGTACAAAAAAATGCTCTCCATCTCCCCATTTATAAGTTAAAAAAGGATTCTTCGAGGTATTCATTACTATCTTTTTTACATCAGATTCTGAATAAGGGATTTTTATTTTGATCTCGTACCCTTCGATCCATGTCCTGGAGATGGGTTTTTCAACAGGGATTTTGTTCTCAATTTTGCAGGCTTTAACACACATTCCACACCCAATGCACTTATCCGGGATTATACACATTACGAGATTTTTTTCTTCCTCTACTCCCCTAGTTGATTTAAAAGAAATTCCAGTTCCGAGGACGATGACTATAGTTCTCGTCAACAGCTCTCTTCTTGTAATCTTCAACTATTCTCCCCTCCCGGTCTTCTCTTCCATGGTGCCTAAAATGGGCAGGATTTTTATACCAATGGTATAAATCAGTCCTGTTAGAGCAAAAAATCCTACCACAGCCATGATTTCAAACACGTGTGGGCTATACATTTGGTAAGTTATGCCAGAGATCGATTTTCCCAAGAGGCCACCAATAACCAGATCATATCTCAGTACGAAAATTCCAATTATTGTCATGATTGAGGCTGCAAGGTTCCATTTGACACTTCTTCCAGTTATAGGAATAGCCAAGATTAGTATTGGTATAAGTGTTCCAATTCCAAGCTCGAACACCCAGAAGTTAATCTTAAGAGGCCCATAAAGAAATATCTCGAGAGCTTCTTTTGTGACTGGAGAAGGAAAGTAGAATTTGGACACAAATTTCCAAGCGATGAAGAACAGATCGACTACCAAAGCAAATCCAAGTACCACTCTAAGCATCTGTATAGAATCATAAATTTTTCCTTTGATTTTAACTCCCCTTGCCCAAAAAGTAATTATGCTTGAAAACATCAGAATCGCGGCTCCTGAGATGATGGCAGAGAGTATAAAGTATATAGGCATTAGAGGTCCATGCCAGAAAGGAAGGTACGTGACTCCAAATACAGCTCCTAGGTTACTGTGTGCTATGATGGCAACGAATACTGTTATGAATCCCAATACCTTTGCAAATTCGTGTTCCAATTTTCTCCGATATTTGGGCCTGTAAGATCCTGCAACTGGTTCTAGGAATTTTAATGAAATCAGCCCGTACAGAAACCTCCCTAGTGAGGAAGGTGATCGAATTGATAGTTGTATGATATCATCTCTCAGGATGAACCACATTTCAATTATCAGAAATACCATATATAAAGCGTAAAACATGATCATCCAGAACATAAGAGAATATGGGTTTACATGGGCTAAAAAGGCAAATGGAGCCCTAAAAGGTCTTTCAATCTCTAAACCAATAATCATGAGACCCACTAGAATTGTCACAAGGGCAAGAAGAAGCCCCATTCTCACTACCGGCTTCAAGCGAATAAATCCGAAGACTTCTCCAAGGCTTGAAACTATACAGAGTCCTGTCGTAGAAACCACAAAGAAAACATAAGTAGCCACAAGGAGTCTCCATGGAACGCCTGCATAGCTCTCAAATGGCTGAGTGGGCATTATTGGTTTTGTATGAATCTGAACTATCCCGTAAGCCCCCACTTCTATTAAAACTATTAGTACAAATAGCCAGATATAAAACAAAAAATTATCTGGCAGGGAAATCCTGCCAATCTTTTTTTTAAAATATTCTCTCACGTACATAGGAACCTCTACCTGTAAACCTTAAACTCTTCATTATTCTCTGACATCATTTGGCATTCCCGCGTTTTGTTTTGTCGTCTCATACACCCCGGCAATTACTACAGGAACTGCGATACCGATAGAAACGAGAGATACAGTGAACACAATTATTGCCCCGAACCAGCCAGTAGTTCCAAACAGTAGCTCTAATATGACCACTCCAATGGGCAGGAATCCCAGAGCTAACATGAAATTGAATACAGTCTTCCATTGCATTCTTGCAGAGGTAGCCAGCGTTGCAATATAGCAGGCCAGCCATACTATCATATAACCAGCAAGCCCCATATCTACACCCCCTTTCTTTTATCCTTTCTCTTATTGGACATAGGTTTATAGCTAATTATTTATCAATTTATCGGTTTATTTTTATGAATTAATAATTTTATTTTTTTTAATCAAACAGTTTTTAGAGAGCTTCATGATAAATCATATTAAAAACCAGATAGGGTCATTTACATTGAAAGGACATCTGTCTAATAACTCGTATAATCATTCTTTTTTCAACATCTCACATCACGATAGCTCTCTGTATACCATCCCTTGTTATTATCACGCCTTTGGTCCCTCTGCCCATCACAGGTATTTGTTTTACAGGTGTTCTCAGGGCATACCCAGTCGGAGTGAATACAAGTAGTTCATCATCATCCTTCACACAGAATGAAGCAACAACACTTCCGTTCCTTCGTCCAGTTAGAATGTTTTTGACACCCATTCCTCCACGATTGTGGAGAGTATACTCTTCTATTGGAGTTCTTTTTCCAAAGCCTTTTTCTGTTAGAGAAAGAAGAGTATCTCCCTCTTCTGCTCTGTCTATACCTACAACTGTATCATCACTCTGAAGTCTGATTCCTCTCACTCCCATGGCTACTCTCCCCATAGGCCTCACATCTCTTACTGAAAATCTCAAGCTTTTTCCATGTTTAGTGGATATTATCACTTCATCCCCATCCTCGACATAAGTCACCGCAGCGAGATCATCCTTTTCAACTGGAAAGGCTATGATGCCAGCTCTTTTGGCATTCACAAATTTCGAGAGCTTCACTCGCTTGACCTTCCCATTTCTGGTAGCCATCATTACATAGCCGTTCTCAAACCCATGGATGGCAAGACCTGCTATGATTCTCTCATCTTCTGAGAGGGAAATCAGATTGTTTATAGCGTGACCCTTTGCATATCGGTCATATCTGGGGATTACGTATGCGGGTAGAGAATAAGCCTTACCTCCGGAGGAAAATAGTAACAGTGTATCTCTGTTGCGGGCAGGAATACAGCAGGTCAAGGCATCTTCTGTGCCAGTTCCTATAACTCCCTTCCCACCCTTCTTTTGAAGTCTGTAATCTCTGAGAAGTACCCGTTTGACATATCCCCGTTCAGTGAAAATAATCACAACTTCATCGTTGGATATCATATCTTCTGTTGAGAGATCTTCAATGTCCAGAGTTATTTCTGTCCTTCTTTCATCTCCAAAAGCCTCTCGTATCTCTTTCAGCTCATTGATAATGATGGAGTCCAGTTTTCTTCTGTCAGCCAGAATAGCTTTATATTCAGCAATCTCTTTTTGTAGTTTATTGAATTCCTCTTCAAGTTTCTCTGTTTCTAAAGCTGTAAGTCTCTGTAACCTCATATTCAGAATGGCCTGTGCCTGTTTTATGGATAGATTGAAAGTATCTATAAGTCCTTTTTCAGCCTCTTTTACATCCCCGGATTTTTTGATCAACTCTACCACTTTATCAATATGTTGAAGGGCAATTCTTAATCCTTCAACAATATGCAGTCTCTCTTCAGCTTTTCTCAGATCGTGCTTAGTCCGTCTCTCAATTACAATCCTACGATGGTTTATGAATTCAAGAAGCAATCCTCTAAGGTTCAAGAGGCGAGGTTTACCATCTGCCAGTACCAAATTAATAATCCCGTAAGTTACCTGAAGGCTGGTAAATTTAAATAGACGGTTCAAAACTACTTCAGGACTGGCACCTTTCAGTTCTATAACCACACGTATTCCTCTTCGATCAGACTCATCTCTGATGGTTTTAATTCCTTCCAGTTTCTTCTCTTTTACAAGCTCAGCTATTTGTTCAATAAGCCTTGATTTACTAACTTGGTAGGGAATCTCTGTTATTATTATACGGTCCTTTTCTAGTACAGCTTTTCCTCTAACAACAATCTTACCCTTTCCCGTTCTGTAGGCCTTTCGTATACCTTCTTTTCCATAGATAATTCCGCCCGTGGGAAAATCCGGTCCCTTAACAATCTCCATCAAATCTTCAAGAGTGGTATTCTGGTTTTGAATGAGCGAAATAGTGGCATCCACAATCTCTCGAAGGTTGTGAGGGGGGATGTTTGTGGCCATTCCTACAGCAATTCCAGAGCTACCATTTATTATCAGGTTTGGAATTCTAGAGGGTAGTACTTCTGGCTCTTTAAGGCTTTCATCAAAATTTGGTAGAAAATCGACAGTATCTTTTTCTATATCCTTGAGCATTTCCTCTGCTATTTTAGATAGCCTCACTTCTGTATATCGCATTGCCGCGGCGTTGTCACCATCAATTGAACCGAAATTCCCCTGACCATCTACTAATGGGTATCTCAGACTGAAATCCTGAGCCATCCTCACAAGAGCATCATATACAGCAGTATCACCATGTGGGTGGTATTTACCCAGTACTTCCCCAACTACTCTGGCAGATTTTTTATGGGATCTGTTGCTCAACAGCCCCATTTCATGCATAGCGTATAGAATACGACGCTGTACGGGTTTTAACCCGTCTCTGACATCTGGAATAGCCCTTCCTACTATAACGCTCATGGCGTAGTCAATGTAGGAACTCTTCATCTCGTCAACAATATCAACAGGAACTATCTGCATGATCACACATCCAGATATCTTACTTCTTCAGCATGATCCTGAATGAACCTTTTTCTGGGTTCAACTTCAGATCCCATCAGGGTAGAGAATATCTCTTCTGCCTCTATGGCGTCCTCAAGACTCACTTGGTACAGCATTCTGTTCTGGGGATCCATAGTGGTCTTCCACAGTTGATCAGGATTCATCTCTCCGAGACCCTTGTATCTCTGGATAGATGAACCATCCTCACCAATCTCTTCCAGAACTTTTTTCAGTTCTCTATCGGAATAGATGTAATACTCTTTTTTGCGTTTGGTGACTCTGTAAAGAGGTGGCTGAGCTATATACAGGTATCCAAGTTCAATCAATGGTCGCATGTATCGATAAAAGAGGGTTAAGAGTAAAGCCCTGATATGAGACCCGTCAACGTCAGCGTCGGTCATTATAATAATCTTTCCGTATCTAAGCTTGGATATATCAAAATCATCTCCAATTCCAGCCCCAATAGCAGACACTATGGCCCTTACTTCATCATTTTTCAGAATTTTGGCTAACCTAGACTTTTCCACATTCAGGATTTTTCCTTTTAATGGTAATATGGCCTGAAATTCTCTGTCTCTGCCCTGTTTTGCAGATCCTCCTGCTGAATCTCCTTCCACAATAAATAGCTCACTTCTCTTACGGTCTCTTGTGCTGCAATCTGCAAGTTTCCCGGGTAAAGTAGAATCGAGATCCCCTTTCCTTCTCACTAACTCCTTGGCTCGTTTTGCTGCTTCTCGAGCTCGGGCGTTAGTAAGACATCGCTCGATGATGATTTTTGCCGTATTGGGGTGCAGTTCTAGGTACTCCATTAACTGTGAATTGACTATGTTCTCCACTATCCCTTTTATCTCGCTGTTTCCCAGTTTGGTCTTTGTCTGACCTTCAAACTGCGGATCTGGCAATCTGACACTTATTATGGCTGTTAACCCCTCTCGTGTATCTTGTCCGGCCAGAGACAGATTCTTTTTTGAATAGTGCTTTTTTAGATATTCATTCAAGGTTCTTGTGAGGGCTGCTTTAAATCCACTTAAATGAGTACCTCCTTCTCTCGTGTTGATGTTGTTGGCGAAAGAGAATATATTTTCAGCATAGAATTCAGTATACTGCATGGCAATCTCTACTTGGATACCATTTTTTTCACCATCCATGTAGATGATCTCATGAAGAGGAGTTTTATTCCGGTTAAGGCTCTCTACATACGATTTAATTCCCCCCCTATAGTAGAAAATTTGCCTCTTGTTTATTCTTTCATCTACTAGTTGGATTTTCAATCCCCTGTTAAGGTATGCCAGTTCTTTAAGTCTCTGGGCAACTATATCGAACTTGAATTCTATACTCTCAAAAATTTCAGAAGCTGGTTTAAATCGGATCACAGTACCGCGTTTACTGGTCTTACCTACTTCAATTAGCTCTGTGACAGGGTTTCCATTCTCATACCTCTGAAAATATTCCTTTCCGTCTCGGTAAATTCTGACTTCGAGGAATTCTGAAAGGGCATTCACAACAGACAGTCCAACACCATGCAACCCACCAGAGACCTTGTAGATCTTCTTATCAAATTTTCCACCAGCGTGAAGTTTTGTCAAAACCACTTCAACAGCTGGTTTTCCATATTTTTCATGAACATCTACGGGTATACCCCTCCCATCATCCTCTACTGTAACACTGCCATCATGATTGAGGGTCACAGAAATGATGCTACAGTAACCCGCAAGGGCCTCATCTACTGAGTTATCCACAACCTCATATATGAGGTGATGGAGGCCTCGAATCCCCACACTACCTATATACATAGAAGGGCGTTTCCTTACAGCTTCGAGGTCATCAAGAACCTGTATTGTATCGGCTCCATAAGTATCTGGAATGGAATTCATGGGTGCACCTCAGTAAAAGATATTTTAATCGTCCCCTTCAAGATTTTCAAAATATATGCTGTATATTTTTTCTATCCGCTCTTTAGCTTTTAAAAGCTTTTTTTTCAGAATTTTTTCCCGATCCTCCTCAAGTTCGAAAGATGGAGCAGTCTCAATCCAAATCTGCTCTACATCTATCAGATCTTTGATGGCATGTCTAGTGAGGTCAACTACTTTCATGTCTCCACCGTTCTAACATTGGTGTAGGTATTAATAAACTTTGTTTCTTTTTTATTAACTGAAAATATCTCATCTCTTGTTTTTACAGAATTACGCTCCATCAAGGCTAAAATAACTGTCGATCCCCATCCAGTATCCATCTCCGCTTACGTGATCTTTGAGGTACTTAATCCAGTTGTAATGTTTTTCCTCCTCTCTGGCCAGTATCTCAAGAATTCTTTTCGCTTTCCTCCCTTCAACCTCTCTTACCTTTTTGAGATAATAGTCTCTGGACTCTATTTCAAGTTTTTCTGCCTGTGATAGAATTTCTATATCTGTTTCTGATGCCCTTACCCTGGTGATGTACCCAGGCAGTGGAGGGAAAAGAGTCGGCTCATGTAAGGTATCTAAAGACACTGATATATCCTTTCCTTTGGTACTGGTGATATCTTCGAATATCCCCTTAATAAACTTGTAATGCCTCTCTTCCTCTGTTGCAAGGAAAGTGAGAGTCTGTTTACCAACAGGGTCCTCTATCATGGTAGAAGATTTAGAATAAAAAGACATCCCCCTTTTTTCCAGTTGAAGTCCAAATTTAAGGACCTGTAACAGAGTATCGTAGTCTTCCATTAACTCCACCATTCTTTCTATTCCTTGATTTTATTTATTCTTGCTGGTCTCTTTTCTGAATTCATCTAGGGCCTTTCGAACATTGCTTAGTAATGTAATAGCACTCTCCTGGGTTGGCCATGAGCCAAGGCCACAATCAGGCCCGATATATCTTAGGAGCACCCCAAATCTGTCATACGCTCTCATCAGCCTTTTTTTGATGATTGACACACTCTCCATGGTAGAAATAGCACTGGATATTCTCTCTTTCTCTTTCCACAAGTTTACTCCATGAGTAGAGTTATATTCAGAAATCAGACCATCGATATCGGTTCTTGCTATTCCTATCCTCAGATGTTTTCCAGCATCATCTATCATTTCTGGATCAACGAATTCAATATTCATGGGATTCAATGCACTTTCGATTCCTATGACATCAATAGCCTTGACTTCAAGGAAATAGGTGTAAAAGACTGGAGAGTGAAGATGAATCTGTACGTCTATTCTATCAAAATGAAAAATTTCCATTACATCTTTTATCAAGTCTTCTTCTGGTTGTAATTGAGGATTAAGACCAAGACTCGGCTCGTCAATGCTCACCACACTAACATTCACACTTCTTTGAGCGTTTTTGATGAAATTTCTCAAGGAATAAGCGAGGTTCATGAGAACATCAGGGTATATGGTCTCTCCGAATTTATTATAAAATAATTCGAAAGGTCCTGTAACACACATCCGAAGTTCGTCTGAGTACTTCATTCCTTTAATAGCCTTCAGTTCAAGAATTTCCGCTTTGTTCTCAGGTATCAGGTATGGTTCTACCCAGTTCTCTTCTCTTTCTATTATATTCATAAATTGTTGAACCATATCTTGAAACTGAGGATAGTTGGGAACTTCGATACCAGCCTTTATTTTCATAAGAAAAGCTTTTTCCACCATTTTCAAGTACTCAACTTCGTTGTCTTTGACAGCCCTTTCTACCCATTCTTTTGTTATACCTTCGGGAAGAGGAAAGCTACCAATATCGTCAAAGATGATGGAATTCCCACGATTTTCAGATTTCATCTCTTCCTCTTTCCTCCTTTCTTTTCATGATGGCCAACCAGGAGTTTTTTGCATCGAGCATTTCTTCGGTTAATTCAACACTTTCAAAGGAATTCCATACCATTTCAAAATAACTGGCACCTTCTTCAGCAAGACTCTCGTTTTCAGCCCAAATCCCAACCTCATAGTTTTCCCATAATCCGGTTTGGGTTAGATTAGCAGAGGTAATCAGAATCCTCTTTCGATCTACCACTACCATTTTGCTGTGTATATTATCATTTATTTTGACAACTCCAGGGGGAAACATTTCCAGAAAGCGTTTGAGGGTGAATTTTTGCTTTCTATCCTCGTATACTTCTTCCACACTCTCAAACTGTCTGCGTTCATAACAGGGCCATGTGAGTACCCTCACTCGTACACCCCTGTCCAGTGCTGGCTTCAATTCTGCCGTAAGCCAGTCTGTATAGTAGATAAGTGGGAAAGTAATCAGAATCTCTTCTTTAGCATCTTTAAGCATCTCTCTGAGCCTTGCAACTGTATCACTGGCCCCAGGGAATACCTTTGTAATCCCCATCTGCTTCAGTTTAATTTCAGAGGTTCGTGAGGTGTAGTACAGGATCATAAAAGCTGTAAGAAGAATGACAAACCCTATGACATTAAAGGTGACGGGATTCAGCATCTCTTCGAACTCAACAAAGGTAGCTATCTGGCTCTGTGGATGTTCAAATCTCCATATGATTTGTTTTACTCCGGCAATTCCATAGATGATCACAGCATCAGAACTGATGGATGTAACCCTGTATGTATACCATATGCTATTCGGAAAGTATATTTTAACTCCCATGTCATTAAGGCGGGTTCCCTGCTCAGGATTTCCAAGATTAGCAAATTCTATATCTCTGAATCGATAAAAGTTCCCTCCCAGCATTTCGCTTATTCCGGATACGTCCCCTGTTATTGTAATTGTGTAGTCCTCAAATGGAGTTAATGTTCTCTTGAAACTGAGAGTGATCACAGATGTGGCTCCAGTCTGTTTTATATCGTAAGTAACAAAACCAGCGGGAGCATCTGTCACTTTAATGTTTGTAGCTCTAATAGTGGTAGAAAATACATAGTCCAGAGTGAAACTGCTGGACTCGTTTATATTCTTGAAAGTATAGGTTATGATCTCTTTTCCATCTATCGGGTTTTCCATAAGATATTCAATTTGATAAGATATGAGTACGTCTTCTCCGCTAACTACTGGAATCAGGACATATATTATCATGATAAGCAGCAAAGTCCGGATCAGCAGTCTACGTTCATTGATAGTGGCGCTGATTGCGTTTAACATCTTAACACTCCAATAGTGTAAATACTGTTTGTAGCTGGATTGTGTTGTAGTTATATTTATTAATTTTGTGTTAAAAACTTTCTGAAAATGAAACCTGTTGCATTCTGGATAGAACAAGAGCGTATTGACGATGAACTCATACCATGCCTCACCGTTATACTAAAGACCCGAGGATGTTGGTGGTCCAAGGAGAGAGGTTGCTATATGTGTGGATTCAAGAGAGACACATCAGAGTCTGTTAAAGCTGAAGATATAATTGCTCAAATTGAACATGCTGTAAACAATGCAGAAAAATTTGAAATGGTGAAGATTTTCACATCGGGCAGTTTTTTCGACAGTAGAGAAGTCCCAGAATGGGTGAGAAAGCAGATTTATGGAATTTTTTCAGGTAACATAAAAAGGCTGACAGTTGAAAGCAGGCCTGAATTTATCCGTGATGAGATACTCAATGAGATTCAGGATGATTTCGAGGTGGAAGTAGCTTTTGGACTGGAGTCTGCCAGTGATACCGTGAGAGATATAAATATAAACAAGGGCTTCTCTTTTTCAGACTACATCAGAGCTGTTGAAACCGTAAGGAATTATGGATTTCGTGTTAAAACGTACCTGTTGCTAAAACCCCCTTTGTTAACTGAAGGGAAAGCCCTCAAGGATGTGATCGAATCAGCCAGAATCATTAAGGATGTAACAGATACCATCTCTCTTAACATTTGTAACGTCCAGAAAGATACGGTGCTAGAAAAATTATGGTATGATGGGCTGTACAGACCTCCTTGGTTGTGGACAGCAATTGAAGCTCTTATCACCATTAGCAACATGGATATTCACGTAATCTCTGATCCAGTGGGTGGAGGAAAACGGAGAGGCCCTCATAACTGCTTCAAATGTGATGGAGAAGTTATAAAAGCCATACGAGAGTTCTCCCTCCTTCAGGATATTAACATATTGGAAGATGTGAGGAATACCTGTCACTGCTATTTTCTGTGGGAGAAAGTTCTTGATCTTGAGGATATTGCGGGAGTCCCCTTGGTGGAGTAGGGTGCTAAATCTGGAATGAAAGAATAGATCCTCCTTTCACGGGTGGAGTAATAGAAATAAAAAAGTATTTGAGTTAACAGAAAAAATCATGGCTTGTGAAAGTGGCAATCGTTGGAGGAGGACTTACTGGTCTTTCGGCTGCCTTGGATTTGATGGATAAAACTGATGTGGTGATATATGAGAGGGAAAGGGTTCTAGGGGGGTTGGCAAGTTCCTACTACCAACAAGGGTATCATATAGAGGTATTTTACCACCATCTTTTTACTCAGGATACATGTGTAATGAATCTTTTAAAGAAATTGGGTCTTGAGAAAATCCTTGAATGGCGAGTAGCAAGAGTAGGGTACGCATTCGATTCCAAGGTGTATCCTCTTAACACCCCGCTGGAAATCATGAAGTTCCCATATCTAACTCTTTTTGACACTATACGATTATCGAGTTTTGTTCTGAAAGCTAGGTATATGAATAAAGAAAAATTTGATGGTATTAGTTGTGTTAGAGGAATAAAAGAAAATCTGGGAGAAAGATTATACAATAACTTTTTTGAGCCCTTGCTTAGAAGTAAATTTGGAAATAATGCGGAAAAAGTATCTTATGCTTGGTTACTGGCCAGAGTAGCAGTAAGATCAAATCGAGGGTTACGTGGCGAGAAGCTTGGATATCTGAGGGGTGGCTTTCAACAGATGATTGATAGAATGGTAAAGAGAATTGAAATGAAGGGTACAATTAAAATTGGAGAGGGAGTTAAAAGGATAAAAAGGGATGACCAGGTTTTCATTCTTGAAACAGACATGGGGATAGAAAAATTCGATGCTGTTATATCAACAGTACCTCTTCCAGTGTTGCGTCAGATTGCAGCCTTTAAACTGGATCTACCAGATATTAAGTATCAGAGTTCGATCTGTGGCTTGTTCGCTTTAGAAAACCAGTTGCTGGATGATATTTACTGGCTTAATGTGAGGGGGGATTATCCTTTTGGAGCTGTGATAGAGCACACAAACCTCATGCCCTTAAGTGATTATGGAGAGCATTTGATATATACAGCCAGCTATACAGATCAGAACAGTCCTTTTATGTCAATGAGATCGGAAGATATAGCCAGACTGCATATCAGGGGACTTGAGAAACTGGGAGAAGTTAAGGTCATATGGGGAAAAGTCGCAAAAGCTCAATACTCTGGTCCTATATATGAAATGGGCTATATGAAAAAAATGCCCGGATATAGAACCGGTATGAAGGGGTTGTATATAGCAGGTATGTTCTCACAACCAAATTACCCTGAACGAAGTATGGAAGGATCTATTAAAGCAGGAAAAGAATGTGCAAAAGTTCTTATAAAGGACTTCTTCCGGGAATAAATCCGTTCATATGCCATGGATAGGGCATAAAGGCTGACCAGATTAACATGCCTATGGCCCCGAGGAATATCATCACTATGAAGAAGGCCACAATAGAAAATAACCACGCGATAAAGACTTTGCCCCAGGTAGTGTCGAAGACGACCTTCAGCACCCATAAGTATAGGATGAGAGCTATTAAAGGTGCTACAAATCCAATGAATGGAATCGAACCAACTATTCCCATGGATATAGATGCCAGAATTCCGCCAGCCAATGCACTGATGACTGCTTTTCCGATAGTGGCATTCTTTATCCCGGCGAGTTTGCTCCCAATCCATATGAAGAATGCAGTTACCAAAAGATACAATACGAAAAACAATGCGAAAAGCCCTACAGTCACGTAAGGAAGGAACATGGTATTGGGTATAAAGTAGAAGTAGAAAAAGGTTATTGTAAAGCGTAGCTTTACAAATTATCAACTCAACATATATTGACAATATGGAAATTATCTGGCTGGTGAAACCGGATTTGGGTTAGCGAATAGATTGGATAAATGTAGAATCTTACAAAAAATCGAAGAGTTTTTGAAGATACATATTGAGATATCTTGAAATTAACTCTTCATAGAATTTATTGTACTGGGATATATGGTCTCTTTACAATATTCTCAAATAAAATGTAAGAGAAAGTAAGAAAAGTAGCTGAAAATGAAATAAATAGGGAGTCATCCCCAAAAACCTTTAATTAAAAAATTTTAGGAGTTTGTACTATACTCAATCATAGTTTTACCAGATGTTTCTCATAATCGACTACGACGTATTTTTTGCCTTTTTGAATTACTTTATGCCCTTCCATCTCTAGAAGCATCTTTTGCCCCTCTATTCCACTTGGATATTTATCGTTTATAATCCCACCTGTTTTTAATGTTCGCCAGTAAGGAGTGATATTTCTCTCACCTTCTAATGCCGCCTCTTCAGCTGCATTAGCTGCAATCCAGGCGAAAATTCCAGTAGTGATCGGACAACAAATTGTAGCGCCATGTTTTTTTGCAAGTATCTCGCGGATTTCATTGATGGTGATGAGTTTACCTTCAGGAACTTTTCTCATAATTTCATCTACTTCAGTAGGTGCTGGAATAACAACTGTACCCGTCCCCCATCTTTTACTCATTTTTTCAGTAATTTTCTCTACTTTTGGAAGGTCTTTACTGTCTGCTAATTTCTCTCGCCAGGATTTACGTGGTTTAGATTTTTTCCCCATCTTTTTTATTCCCCATATTAAACTATTCTCAGCTTTTTAAATTTTTTTCTTCGTTTTCAGTAAATGTTCATCTATTCCATTTAAGTTAACTTAAAAAGATATATAAATTCAGAATCAAATTGTTTTTCCCTCTATCCGTATTTTATTCCTTATCTCCTTTCAGGGATGTAATTGATGAAAAATAGTTTTTCATATTCTGAAAAGCATTCATAGCTCTTCCCATGTTGGTGTTTGCATGGCCAATCTGACGGTAAGCTCTCTCTAATGCTGTATCAAGCTCCTCCATGTGTTTGCTCATACCATCAATTTTGTTCTGTATTTCCTCTGCCTTTTCAGAGATCTCTTCAGCCTTTATTTTGGCAGAAACCAGACTGAGATACGCTGGCAAGATGGAGGGAGAAACCATTATAACTCCGGATTTAGCCGCCTCTACCAGTACCTCTGATGATTCAGAAGCAATTTTGAAGTATATCAGGTCTGATGGTACGAACATGAAAGCAAAGTCTAGGGTATTTCCTCTGCTTACGTATTTTTTTCTCACATCGTCTATATGTCGGTATACGTCTCTAAGAAAGGCATCCCAGTATTGGTCTTTTTCTTCCCCTCTCGCCTCTCCGTATCGTTTCAGATTCTCTAAAGGGAATTTGGAGTCTATGCAGAGGTAATGGGTTTCATCCACCATTATACAGGCATCTGGTGTTCCACATCCGGGAATATTATGCTGAAATTTAAGTCTGGTATGAGGAAACAGATCTTTTAGCAAACCCTCGAGCTGCAATTCTCCGAATCTGGCTCGTTGATGTTTTACAGCAAACATGGTTTTCAAATCTGTAGTGAGGTCTTTGAGCTCTCTGGTCGTGTTCTTGAGAACACCCATATCTTCCTGCAAACCCAATTGTTTCATGGATTTTGCAAAAGCCCCCTCTAATGTGTTCACATTTTTGGATATAGCTGAAGAAAAAACAGCCTCAAACATTCCACTGGAGTTCTGCAGAGATCTTACTACCGCTCCTTCTACCTCTCTGGTAATGTTACCTCTCTTGAGTAACAGAGCGATTACGATCAGTAAAAGGATGAAGATCAACAAAGAAAATGGGTCTATTGCCATTCTATCTCCCCCTGTATCATAATATCATGGTATTGGGCTTTATTTAATAATTTTTCTCTCTCTATTGCTATCGATTTCTTATTACAGAGTCGTCTAGGAGTTAAGTAACTTTCCTTGAACTTATTATGTTCTTTTAGTACGAGTGGACTTTGCTCTTCTTCTGTTATTTTGATGAGAATGGGTCTATTAGGGTTTAATTAAGGTTCAGATATGGCATTAATACCAACTAAATCAGTGCGGGGGGTGGGATTTGAACCCACGGACTCCTTCGAGACAGGGTCCTAAGCCCTGCGCCTTTACCAAGCTCGGCAACCCCCGCCCAGTCTAATGCGCTCGTTTGATCTGCAATGAGATATCTCCTGTTGTCAATACCTCCTCACTGCATGGTTGTTTATGTATATTTCTCTCCGTACCTCTTGCATGAGGGGCCCATATATCTTTTATGGTATTATAAGAAAGAATGCAGAAGTTTAGACGACATCGAAGAGGAAAATACTCAGACTAAAAGAAGGATAGAAATGGCTATTCTAGAGATCTCTCGTCAACTGATAGTTCAACGCAGTATAACTCATTTAAACATTTTATAAACAGTAATCTGTGTTGCTTCCGTAAGTGTCTTTCTATATGAACAATATTTCACTTTAGACAACAAATCTCAATAAAATTATAATCGAGCCTTTATTACCCACTCCTATACGACTAATAAAACTTCTCAGTTTGGTCATAAAGTATTAACAGAGCCTTTACAGTAAAGCCCTTTTAATCTCTGCTACTGTACCTAAGGATACAATATCATCTTCAATAGCATATACTTCTGCTAGTTCAACATCCCTTCCTTTCAGTAAAGGAGACATGAAATCAGGATTGGATATTATATCAGTACCTCGCATCAGGGGGGAAAAAGCAGGGATAACAATTATTTCATCAAATCTGATAAAACAGGAGTATTTATAACTCCCCCCTATCTCATCTCTGAGTTTAATGGCGGGATGTTCATGAGCTATGATCATTTTTTCTGCGTCAAATTTTACCTTTATATGTCCGTGGAACACAGCATAATCACTAATCTCAAAAACATCTACCATTTCCACATTCCGGTATTTCCTCACAATAGATGGGAGGAAGTTATCGTGGTTCCCTCTCACGATTATAGTCTTCTCAACTCTTTCCGTCACCATGGATAAAAGAGCCTTAACGTCCTTCCATTCCACTGGCAGATTCTGGCTGAACTCGTGTTTAACATCCCCATTGATAACCAATGTGTTTACCCCTACTTCAATCAGTTTCTTAACATTTTCTAGAATTTCCCCTATCTGGACTGTGGGAATGCTTATTCCCGTATTCTGTAGGACATTTTCATACCCTAAGTGGAGATCAGCTATTATGGCAATGTCGTCTAAAATCACAGCTTTAAAGGGGTTTAACACAAGATCATCCACTTTGAGCATTGTTAATGACCTCCATCACCCGCGCATGCAATCTCTGAATGAAAGCTTTCCTATCCTCCATTAACACGATATCTGATTCTCCCATTGCTACGAGATTAAAGGCGAAAGGTGATGGGGTGGGAAGGTCTTTTAAAGTAACCTTCACTTCTTTCTTTTTCACTTTATTGAGGTAATCGATAGCATTGTCAATTTCCATGGCATCCTCCATAACCTCTCTGTATACTTCTTTCAGTATTGGAAAATTTGGATCAATTTTTTTAATAACTCGCATCAGAGTCTCTGAATCCATTTGTTGCCTCCAGACACTCTTCTCTCGTCCAAGGTAATTTCTTAGAACGAGTAGAGATCTAACAGCTACATGCCTGAATCGTCTTTTCAATATTTCAGATCTATCTAGAGCTATAATTAGATCTTCCTGAAAGTTATCTACAGAGAACATCTGAAGCAATTCTTCCTGAGACATCTCTTTCGATATTGTAAGCATAAATCCATTATCTCCTATGGCCATTCTGACATTCGCGCCTTTTTTCTTCCCAGCACGATATCCGAAAACCCTGGCAAGGGCGTTATTACTCCTTCTGCCTACAACAGTGTGGAAGACATAATTATGCAGCTTTTTTTCATCTATGAAATGTTCTACAATCAACTCTCTATCTGTCGAAACATCTGAGATGAAAGACTGTTCTCTGAAATATCGCACAATAGCTCTGGCCGTTACGTCTTCCAGATGATATGTAGATATGAGCCATTCAGTGATATCTTCGTCAAACAACCGTTCTTTTACAGCTCTCCGGAATTCTTGGATTTTCCATCCTAGATCGTAAGAGAGGGGTAACTGTTCAGAAAACCAGCTGGGAACTGTAGGCCTCTCGCCAATCACTTCTTCCACCACAATCCTCATCCCTCTAGATCTCAGAAAGCGATAAGTTTTCCCTCCCAGAACAAATATGTCCCCTAGCACAAGTCTTTCAGCAAATTCTTCCTCAATCTTACCGATTCGCCGACCATCTTTTGTTACTACCCTTATGGCCACTTCATCTGGGATAACGCCCACATTCAGGTAATATATTGGGCGAGCCATTCTGCCCCTTTTTCCAAATTCATTACTATCAAAATCCACCCATATTTTACCGTAAACCTTCTTTTTTTCTAGCTGACTATATGAACCACTAAGATAGTTGAGAACTGATATGAACTCGTCTTTTGTGAGGTTTCTGAAAGGATATGCTCTCTTTATGACTTTCAGAGCCTCATCGATATTCCATACTTTTTCCAAGGCCATTCCTAAGATGTGCTGGACAAGAACATCCAGTGGTTTTTCAGGGATTCTAACCCTGTCTAGGTTTCTATCCATGGCCTCTTTAGTTAACACTGTGCATTCTACCAGATCGTCCTGATCCAGAACAAGTATTCTACCATAGGATTGTTCATGGAGTTTGTGACCGCTTCTCCCAACTCTTTGCAGAGCTCGGCTTATACTTTTAGGTGAACCCAAGAGAATCACCTGATCCACGTATCCAATGTCGATACCCAGCTCAAGGGAAGTGGAACAAACGACACATCTCATTTCACCTTTTTTCAGTCTTTCTTCTATATCCAGCCTTATTTGTTTTGAAAGTGAGGAATGGTGCGCACCTATTTCCTCAACAAACTCTTCTCCGAGACGTTTTCTCAGATTGTATACCACTCTTTCTGTGGCGCTTCGAGTGTTTGTGAAAATAAGAGTAGTTCGAGCAGATTGGATCATTTCTATTATTTTTTCGTACATAAGCTCACTCATCCGGTCACTGGGAGTATAGATCAAATCCTCTACAGGAGATACTACTTTGATGTCAATGGACTTTGAAAAGGAGACATCCACAACTATACAATCTCTCCAGTCTCCATTATCAAGACCAACAAGAAATCTGGCTACCTCTTCAATTGGGTGTATGGTAGCTGAAAGACCTATTCGTACCATTTTCCCTTTCTGTCTCTCTTCAAGTCTCTCCATGGATAGAGTAATATGACTCCCTCGCTTGTTTTCAGCCAGAGAATGAATTTCATCGATAATAAGGTATCTGATATTCTCCAGATTTTTTGAAAATTTAGGGGTAGAGAGAAGGATAGCGAGACTCTCTGGGGTGGTTATAAGAATATGAGGTGGTTTTCTGGTCTGATTCTGACGCTCTTTTTGGTCAGTATCTCCTGTTCTCACACCAATCCTGATGGGCTGTATTTCCATATTCTCTTCGGCTGCAAGCTGATATATTTCTGCAAGAGGTTCTTCCAGATTGCGTTTAATGTCGTTGTTTAGGGCTTTAAGGGGTGACACATACAGAATATACACGGAGTCTTCAAGGGCTCCTCTCTTGGCAAGCATCACTAGCTCGTTTATTGCAGCAAGGAAAGCGCTTAAAGTTTTTCCACTACCTGTAGGAGAACATATCAGAATGTTATTCTTTCTATGAGCTTCAACTATGGCGTATTTTTGTGGTGGAGTGAATGAGACATATTTTCTCCTGAACCACTTCCTCACCAGATCATCTAATATGGCAAAAACTTCATCATCGCTATATTCAATACCATTTATGATTGCCATCTTCTATGGCTTATGTATCTTGGTTTATATTGATTTTGATGGTCCCTTCTTTTCACAAAAATTTATAAATGAAGGGATGATAAAAGAAAATCAACACAATACGGTGATTTATGATGAAAGCTCTTATCCTTGCCGGTGGTTATGCAACTAGGCTATGGCCCCTTACAAAAAATAAGCCAAAGTCCTTACTTCCAGTCGGCAACAAACCCCTGATCGATCATATCATTGAAAAATTAAACCCTCTCAATCTGGAAATTATAGTGTCTACCAACAAGCGATTTGAAAAAGACTTCAGACAATGGTCTGTTGGCAGGGAAATTGAGCTGATAATTGAGGACACAACATCTCAGGAAGAGAAACTGGGTGCAGTGAAAGCGTTATCGGAGATTATGGCAAATCTAGAAGAAGATCTCTTGCTGGTTGCTGGAGATAACCTGTTCTCCTTCGATTTATCACCTATGGTAGATTTTTATAATGTAAAGAAAAAAATTGTGACTGCTATATTTGATGTAGTGGATCCCGATCTGGTTAAGAGGTATGGAGAGGCGGATCTTGGCCCTGACAAACGAATAACTAGGTTTATAGAGAAACCAGAAAAACCAAAGGCAACGACTGTAGGCGTAGGCATCTACGTTTTTCCAAGGAATTCTTTTCATAATGTTTTCGATTATGTCGAGAAAAATAATATGGCTGACAATCTAGGAGCTCTTATCTCTTGGTTGGCTGAAAAGACAGATGTGTATGGTTATGTATTCGAAGGTAGCTGGTATGATATCGGGAACCCAGATACGTATCTTGAGGCTAACAGGTTTTTCATTGAGCACAACATTAGTAAAAACGCATCTATCGACAGGATAGCTAAAGTGATACCTCCATGTGTTATAGAGGATGGAGTTGAAATCTTAGGGAGGAGTCTCATAGGACCCTATGCATATATAGGAAAAGGATGTCTGATAGAAAGTTCTGATGTGAGCGATTCGATTATTTTTAATTCTACTGTTATAAGAGATTCTACTATCTGGAGAAGTATGATTGATGAGAACTGTGAAATAAGGCATCTGGAACTGAGAAAATCTATTGTTGGTGGTCATGCAAAAATACAGAGGGGAGAGTGAGTTGAAGCAGAGATTTGTTGTTGACACTACAGCACTGACTGATGTGGAAATCCGAAAACTGGAAGGATATGAGAGTCTCTGCTCCTCTATGTCTCAAATCCTCGATTTGATAGCTGAAGCACGACTTAAACTGGAGATAAGCTGTTATGTGCCATATCCTACAGTTTACACAGAAATAATGGATTTCGTCAAGAGGTATGAATGCGGAAATGAAGTTGCGGTTAAAATTGATACCTGGCTGGTTAAAAAGACTCCCAACAGGTATGAAGTTACCGTTCCTGCTGCCATATTTTTTGATTATATTGACTATATGAGGGAGAAAATCAATAAGGGAAGAAGGGTCGCTGAAGAGGCTATGTGGGAAGTTTCTGTTGTAACTCAAAAACTTAAAGGTAAGAACAAGCTCGAGATCCAAGAAGATGTTGGAAAGATTATTGGGAAGTTTAGAGAAAAATATCGGGCAAGTCTGAGACATGGAATCCTCGATAGCGCCCCTGATATTGATGTTCTGCTTCTCGCCAAAGAACTAGAGGCTGGTGTAGTCTCTTCTGATTTAGGAATCAAGAAATGGGCAGAGAAAATGGGATTGAGATATGTGGAAGCTTCAAAATTCCCGAGGATGATAAAGGAATACCTTAAAAAACTGGGTGAATAACATGATTTCAAAGCCAAGAGGTACGAGAGACTTTCTTCCAGATGAGATGGAGAAACGAAAGGTTCTAGAAAACATAATGCGAGATGTGGCAGAAAGATATGGATACAGAGAAGTGAGCACTCCTACCTTTGAGCATCTTGAATTATTTACGAAAAAATCAGGGGAAAGCATTCTTAAAGAAATATATCATTTCAAGGATAAGAGCGGAAGGGATCTAGCTTTACGACCGGAATTAACTGCTGCAGTGACGAGAATGATACTAGAAGAATGTCATGCCATGCCCCGACCTCTGAGGTTTTACTATTTCTCTAACTGTTTCAGATATGAGAGACCTCAGAAGGGTAGATATCGGGAGTTTTGGCAGTTTGGTGTAGAACTTGTGGGTAGTTCTATGCCACAGGCAGATGTTGAAGTTATTGCTCTTGCTTATGACATAATGAAATCAGCAGGTGTGGATTTCTCCCTTCATGTGGGACATGTAGGGATTTTACGGGATATGCTTAAAGACTTTAAAGGAGAAACTGCTCAATTAATGCGTTTAATAGATAAAAAGGATCATAAAGGGTTACAAGAGTCCCTTGAAAGTTTAAATGCTCCTGAAGAACTGATCGAAAAAACTCTCACATTTACCAAGCTACTGGGTGGTCCAGAGATTCTGGATGAAGCAGAAACAATTGCTGGGTCATCAGAACACATCGATTATCTAAGGGGTGTATGTGAGATGCTGGATCTTCTCAAGCTAGATTATAGTGTCGATCTTGGGATTGCTCGGGGACTAGATTATTATACTGGAGTGGTATTTGAAGCGTATGCGGAAGGATTGGGTGCCCAGAATCAGATATGTGGAGGTGGGAGTTACAGACTGGCTCATCTGTTTGGTAGTAGGGATATCCCCTCAACTGGATTTGCTCTTGGTTTCGACCGAATTGCAGAGCTGTCTCAATTTAAGAAAGAAGAGAGGGGGCTTATAGCGGTGGTATCCGTAAAGGGATATGAAAAAGAGGCAATTAAAACTGCAAGAGAATTAAGAACCAGATATCAGGTCGTTACAGACGTTATGGGGAGAAATATGAAGAATCAGCTCTCCAATGCAAGCGATATTGGGGCAAAGCTGGCCGTAATTATAGGGAAAGAGGAAGTGGAACAGGGATTTATTACTGTGAAAAATCTGGAAACAGGTAAGCAGTGGAAAAGTAGCATTGACGAGTTAATCAGTGGGTATGAGCAATTTCTAGAATAAATGATTTGTAACCATGGTTGTTAAGTCGTATCTGGGTGGTTTAGGGTTTTTAACAACTTTTCCTGTAGGAAGGTCAGAAGACCATCTGGAAGCTTTTTTGAGACATTTAGAGCTGTTTCCTTTAGTAGGTCTTACAGCAGGTACTGTAATGGGTATCATCACATTGGTTATTAGACATTACACACCTGAATTCCTGTTTTTGGGGTTGATAGCTTATATTGCAGTGGAAGGGATTAACCATTTAGATGGTCTAGCTGACTTTGCAGATGGGTTGATGGTTCATGGAGATAAAGAAGCAAGGGTAAAAGCTATGAAAGACGTAAACACAGGCGTAGCGGGTACAGTATCGGTAGTAGTATATCTTCTCTCTCTCCTCTATCTATTTTCCAGCATTGAGCAAATTTTTATTGGGATAGTTCTTGCTCAGGTGTATGCTAAACTTGCTATGCTTTTCCTCCTTACCACTAGGAAAGCTATGGTGGAGGGTTTAGCCTCTCATTTTCAGAGATTTGCTTCTGTTAATAGGCTGTACATTGGTTTGATAATTTCTGCCGTTATATCCTTAGTTCTGTACCCACTTAGCCTAGTGGTATTTCTCTTATCACTGGTCATTACAATTGTTTTTGGTATAATATCACAATTGAAATTCGGTGGTATATCTGGAGATATACTTGGAGCATCCAACTGCTTGGTGTTTGCATCATCTCTTCTTGTTTTTGGGTTGATGGATGTGATACTGTGAAAGCTCTTATAATGGCAGGGGGTAAAGGGACACGATTAGGAAAAAATAAGAAACATCATCTTGGTTACGCAGACATAACTGAAAAGCCCCTGATGAAAGTAAATGGCAAAGAACTTATCATGTATATCATCGAAACTCTCAAAACTCTCGATTCCGTAGATAGTATTGTTGTTGCAACCTCACCCAATACACCTCTAACCAGACGATTTCTTGAGAAAAAGGGCATAACTGTAATTGATACCCCCGGGATAGGATATATAGAGGATATGAGAGAAGTAACGGCTGTTATTAAAGAAAAAAATCCCATTCTGGTGGTATCAGCCGATCTGATTCTATTCGATGGCAGAGTTATTGAAGATTTTATCCATGCCTTTAATAATGTGCCGCTTCCTGCTGGAGCGATATATTGTATAGATGAGAATCGTATCCTGACACCGGTGGGTATCAATATAGTTCACCCGGGTATGATGGATCAGGAGCAGGAAGAACTTGCGTTTATAATCCCTGAAGGTGTGGTTGTAAATATTAATACCATGGAAGATAAGAAACGAGTGGAAGAACGGATGGGCAGGCAAAAATTGTAGAAAAAAATTGATATGAAGGAAGAGGGGAACTGTGGATGGAAAATGAGAGAATGAAAGAATTGAGAAAAAGACTGGTCGATTCCTTAAGCAAATACTATAATCTAAATGAAAAAGTAGTTCAGGCCATGAATAAGGTACCTAGACATCTGTTTGTACCAGAAGCTCTGCAAAAAAGTGCTTACGAAGATACCCCACTCCCAATAGGAGAAGGGCAGACCATCAGTGCCCCTCATATGGTAGCCATTATGTGTAATCTTTTGGATTTAAAGGAGGGACATAAAGTTCTGGAAATTGGAGCAGGCTCAGGATACCATGCAGCAGTCATTGCAGAGATAATAGGAAATAAGGGAGAGGTCATAGCTGTAGAGAGGTATGAGAGTCTGGCGGAGAGAGCTAGGAGAAATCTAGAAAAAGCTGGCTATACCAATGTGAAAGTAGTAGTTGGGGATGGGAGTCTTGGTTATAAAGAATATGCTCCTTATGATAGAATCAATGTAACATGTTCAGCTCCGGGTATTCCTCCTCCACTCATTGAACAACTTAAAAAAGGAGGAAAAATGATTATTCCTATCGGGAGACATTACCAGGAGCTGTATCTGGTAGTCAAAAAAAATGGTGTGGAGAAGAGCCCTAAAGGAGGGGTTATGTTTGTTCCTCTTGTAGGGAAATATGGTTTTGATCAGTAGAAAACAGGTTGAAAGAGGCGGGTACCATGAAATGGACGGCGATAAGTGAATATATTCAAGAGTTCATTCGGGAGAAAGTTTCCGAAGCTGGAGCGAAAGGAGTGGTGATTGGGTTAAGTGGTGGAGTGGACTCCACAGTCACTGCCCATCTTGCAGTAAAGGCCCTCAGTCCTGAAAGGGTGTATGGTCTCATATTACCTGAAAAAGGAATAACCTCGCAAAGAGATATTGAAGATGCACGAATGGTGGCAGAAAGTCTGAAGATCCAGTACAGAGAAATTAACATAGGGGATATACTCGAGTGTTACAAGCACTCCCTTGAGATATATGATCCAAAAAATAAACTTCCAACTGGGAATTTAAAGGCCAGAATAAGAATGACTGTGCTATACTATCATGCCAATTCAATGAACAGGCTGGTGGCAGGAACAGGCAACAAGACAGAGCTTATGGTTGGATACTTTACTAAATATGGAGACGGAGGAGTTGATATCCTTCCTCTCGGAGGACTTTATAAAACTGATGTGTATGGTCTGGCAGAACATCTGGGTGTGCCTGACAGGATAATACGGAAAACCCCCACAGCGGGATTATGGCCGGGACAGACCGATGAAGAAGAGATGGGTATCACATATCGGGAACTAGATAGTATCCTGAAGGAAATCGAGTCTGGTGATGACATATACAGGATATCCAAAATAACAGGGTTCTCATTGGATATGGTGGAGAAAGTCTTTAAAATGGTAGAGGAGAGCAGCCACAAGAGACTGTTACCTCCATCTGCTGAGATACCGGATGATTTAAAGGAGGAAAGATAATGAGAGGAGAACTTCTGGCCTTAACAGCAGCCCTTATGTGGGGCCTTGCTCCCCTGCTGGATAGAGTAGCGATTGTCAATACCACACCATTTGTTGCTAATTTTTTCAGAGCGTCAGGGGCTTTTACGGTATTGTTGATTTACGCATTACTCTCAGGTGGACTGAAAGAAGCTATGAATCTTGATATAAAATCCATCTCCTTTTTTGTTCTGGCTGGTATAATGGCAGGAGCTATAGCAGTCTTGGCGTATTACCAGGCTCTCAAGTTCATAGGGGCTGGAAGAACCGTCCCCCTCACTTCCATCTACCCCCTCGTAACTGTTGTGTTTGCGGCCATGCTCCTTGGAGAACGACTCACTCTTACCACATATCTGGGTGCAGTGCTTATAGTGGCTGGAGTTATTCTGATTGGAATTGAATGAGAACTTGTTGAGATGGAACTGTAATGTTTGATGTTATATATGGAGGTCTTATTTCTATCTCAGTAGAATAAGTTCTGGCAAGACCCTCACTTTGGCTACCACTGTCCAGCCTTTTTCAGGAGATTCTTGCTATTCAGGCAAATCATTCCATCGATTTGAAGGATCTTTCTCCAGATATTTTTTCCTTAACCCTTCAGTAAGATCCACCTCATACAAGTTTGCTAGAGAAATGAGAACAAACAGACAATCCACAAGTTCTTCATCTACATTAGTCTTCTTTCGTATCGCCCTTGCAAGCTCTCCCACCTCTTCTATCATCACAGAAAGAAGAAACAAGTCTCCTGATTTACAGTCTATATGGTAATATCTCTTTTTAACCTCTCCCTGAATCTTTCTCAGATGCATGAAATAATAATATGTAGCTTTCAATAATATCTTTCGGGTAACCCCCTATTGAATACCAACCGTTTGAGTTCTGATAATTCTCCCTGGAACGTTTTTCCAGATATTTATTATCTCATCCACGTTCTCCTCATCACAGAGACATATGTAGGCTGGACCATTTCCAGATAGATTAACAAGCTCAAATCCTTTTTCTCGCAACATCTCAACAGGTTCAGTAGGATATCCAAGTATTCTACAGAAAAAGTCTGTGTTTATTTTCATGGCTTCTGGAATATTGCCTGCCTGAGCATGCTTAATTGCTTTTTCAATAATTTTTCCATGTTTCCTGATAGCATTATAACTAACTTTTTGCTTTTCCCAGGGTGGAATGAGTATTACACACTGGTAGTCTATTTCCCAATGCATAAGAGTTTTCATCTTGAGATTGTCTGTGATGGCTATACCTCCAAGAAGAGATACGAAAGCATCATCATATGCTCCTGTATAGCTGATCCCATACTCCAAAGAAAGTCTAGCGTTGAGTTTTACCACGTCTTCAGGTTTCATGGAGCAATTTAGATTCCAGCATAAGGAAGTTATAAGAGAGTTAACAATAGCACTGCTGCTACCAAGTCCAGATTTTACCGGAATATCTGATATTATCTGGATACGAGCTCCTGTGTTTCCAGAAAAAGATTCTATTATTGCATTACAGATCTTGCAGTCAGTTCTTTTCCCATTTATGTAGGTCTCGATCACCCCCTCAGTGTTAAAGTCGATCTCACATATTGTTGTTAGATTCAGGGCAAAGGCGCATCCTTTTCCTGTGGCAAGGGCATTCACAACAGTACCGGACGCATATCCTATACCATATTTTTTCATAGTATCTGCTGTCCTTTAATTTCTGGTATTATTTCACAGTTTCTTTTCAGTTTTAATATGATTTTGTAAATCTTTGACTTACAATTTGTAAGCATACATTTACAACTATTACTTTATACCATAACTAGACATATGTCTATAATAATTCTTATTTACCTTCTATCAGATAATGCTGGGTTATGAGACTGCTTGAATATCAGGCTAAGGATTTTCTCTCAAAAGCTGGATTCACGGTTCCTGACGGATTTGTAGTTGAAAAAAATACAGTCGAAAGGGATCTGGGGGAATTATACTGTAAAATTTCATTTCCGGTAGTTGCAAAAGTTCAAATTCCGATGGGTAGGAGAGGATTGGCAGGGGGTGTTAGAATCATCTCTCATCAGGATGAGCTGGTACCTGTGTTGAGAGATATGTTCAACAGGAAATATTATGGCTTTTACCCAGAGAAAATGTTGTTGGAAAATAAGATAGATTATAACCGGGAGTTATATCTGGGTGTTACTTATGACTCTGGTAGACGAGGTCCTGTTCTGATCTTTTCACTGGCTGGAGGAATCGAAGTAGAAAGGGGAGAAAGTAAAATTCTTGAGCTGACCACCATGTATGGTAATTATCCTTATCGCATTAAAAATTTCTTCATAAAATGTGGTCTGAAGGGAAAGCAACTCATAACAGTAACAGAGCTGGCCAGAAAAATGATCGATGTATTCTTTAACAATAATCTAACTCTCCTTGAGATCAACCCTTTCTTTGAAACCGAAAAGGGATACGTGGTAGGAGATGCCCGTATTGAGGTGGATGATGAAAGCAATCAGCTTGGTTATGAAAATGAATTCAAATCTGAATTTGAAAAGAGAGCAGAAAAGATAGATAGTCTGGATTACCGGGGAACGGCAAGATTGGTGGAATTTTCTGGAGATATAGGTCTCATAATTGGTGGAGGGGGTGCAAGTCTAACCATTTTCGATGCTGTGATTAGATACGGCGGTTCTCCAGCCAACTACTGTGAAGTTGGAGGCAATCCGACTGTGAAGAAAGTCACAGAAATCACAAAACTAATCCTATCCAGAAAAGTTAAAGGTCTTCTTGTTATTACCAATGTATTAAACAATACCAGAGTAGACCTTATTGCCAGAGGGGTTATCAAAGGTATTCTGGAATGTGGCATGGATCCAAAAAAGGTTATTGGGATTTTCAGGGTTCCGGGAGCCTGGGAAGAAGAAGGAAAGAAAATTTTGGCTAAATATGGCATACCTTTCGCTGGAAGAGAAGTCTCTCTGGATGAAGCAGTGAAAAAGGGACTTGAACGTTTGAGGGGAGAATAAAATGCTGAGGGAATTGAATTCTCGTACAAAGGTGATTGTTCAGGGTATTACTGGAAGAGAAGCTATGGTCTTCACTAAGGATATGCTAGATTATGGAACCAATGTAGTGGGCGGAGTAACTCCTGGTAAAGGTGGAATGAAAGTCCATGGTCTTCCAGTGTATGATGGTGTAAATGAGATAGATGCTGAGGTCTCAGTTATATCAGTCCCCCCTGCCTTTGCAAAAGATGCTGTGATGGAAGCCATTGAGGCAGGAATTAAACTGGTAGTTCTGGTTACTGAGCGAATACCAAGGAAAGATGTGGCTGAAATACTGGAATTCAACAGGGAAATGGGGGAGGAAACGAAAATAGTGGGACCAAACTCTCTTGGAGTCATAAAGCCTGAGAGGGTTAAAGTAGGTATGATCGGAGGAAGTATTGAGGCTACCAGAAAGGCCTACACAAAGGGAAATGTGGCGATACTTTCCCGCAGTGGGGGCATGACAACAGAACTGGCCAGTTTGCTTACTCAACAAGATATAGGGCAGAGTATATGTGTGAGTATTGGAGGAGACCCCATGGTGGGAACCACTTTTCAAGATGCAATCATAGAACTCGAAAAAGATAAAGACACGAAAGGTTTCCTTCTTTTCTGTGAGCCAGGTGGGTTACAGGAAGAATTACTGGCCGAATATATTATAGAGAGGGGCATATCAAAGCCAGTATGTGCCTTTATAGCTGGAAAATTTGTTGACTCCCTTCCGGGTAGACGATTTGGCCACGCTGGAGTTATAGTCCATGGGAAAAAGGGCTCGGTAGAGGAGAAAAAAAGATTATTTGAGCAGGCAGGAGTTATTGTTTGTGAAACCCTATCCAAGATTCCAGAAGTGGTGGAGGAATTCTGATGGGCCTGTTTATTTCAGTCTTGGTTGATAAAGGAAGATGTAACCTTTGCAAGAAATGTCAGATATGCCCGGTTGATATTTTTAAGTTCGACAATGACATCCAGGTTGTGGATGAAGATGAATGTCTTCTGTGCAATGCATGTATAGAGGCATGTGAAACTGGAGCCATTACCATACAAAAAGAATATGGTAAATCGTAGATTTACTGATTGTCAATAAAGTTGAACAATATGGTAAACTTCGTTTACCACTTGTCAACAAAGATTAGAATGGTTGAAGGCAGAGAAAAATGAAATTAATAGATAGTCAAACAGGAGGAATGTTATGAGTCAGAAAAAGGATTCAAATCCAAATCACTCAGTGAATGGAGGAGCGAAATTCTGGAGAACATCTATTTCGAAAGTGGAACCCAATAAGATACTCATCAGAGGATGTCCCATCGAGAAACTTATGGAAAGGACTTTTGGAGATGTTGTATATCTTCTATTTACTGGACACTTGCCATCTGGTAATGAAGGGAAAATGATCGAAGCCATTCTAATCAGCGGATGTGATCACAGCCTTGCAGCTCCTTCAGCCAATGCTGTGAGATTTGTTGCATCATCAGGGGTCCCTCTTCAGGCCAGTGTTGCAGCAGGAATAATCTCTTTGGGAGATTATCACGGAGGCGCCATAGAACAAGCTGCAAAACTTTTCCAGGAGAGTCTCAGAAATTACCATGGAGATATCGATTCTTTGGCGATAAAAATTGTTGAAAGATATAAGGCCGAAAAAAAGAGGATCCTTGGATTTGGACATCCATATCATACAAAAGATCCTAGGACTAGTAAACTCATTCAGCTTGCGGAGAAATATGGTGTCAAAGGGAAACATGTGGAGCTGGCACTTGCCATAGAAAAAGAGTTGGAAAAAGGAGGCAAATCCATCCCTTTAAATGTGGATGGGACAATCGGGGCTATTATCTCTGATCTGGGCATAGATTATAGATATGGAAAGGGTTTTTACGTGATTGCCAGATCTGCAGGACTTACGGCCCATGCCTATGAACAGATGATGGATCGCCCTTTCAAAGCAGTCTCCCTTGAGGAAATAGAATATGTAGGTGAAGAAGATGGATGCAACGAAAACCCTGATTGAACTTGTTGCCAGAGTAGATTTCAGGCAACTACCAGGAGATGTAGTGGAAAAGACAAAAATAAGTATACTTGACTGGTTTATCTGCTGTTTAGCTGGATCAGCATTACCGCAGGCAAAAAAAGCTTTTGCAGCTCTTAGTGGCATGTCAAAAGGAGCAAGTACAATCTTCGGATTTCATGTTAAAGTATCTCCATACACAGCATCCCTGATAAATGGCATTTCAGGACATTCTCTTGAGATGGACGACATAGATAAAAAATCTGTGGTTCACCCAGGGGTCGTTGTTATTCCATCTGCCATTGCTATAGCGGAGGAGATGGAAGCTGAAGGTAGTAATTTAATCGAAAGTGTGGTGGCAGGATATGAAGTTGTTCTCAGACTTGGGGAATGTCTGGGAAGAGATCATTACACGAAATTCCACTCTACTGCTACGTGCGGAGTTTTTGGGTCTACTGCTGCCTCAGGTAAATTACTTGGCTTGAATGATGAGCAGATGGAATGGGCTTTCGGTAATGCAGGAAGTTTTGCCACTGGTTTATGGCAGTTTATTGAAGGGGGAGGGGAAACCAAACCCCTTCATGCTGGAAAAGCATCATCAGAAGGTATACTCGTCTCTTTACTGGCTGCAAAAAGATATTCAGGTCCAAAAGGGATCATTGAGGGTGAAAAAGGGCTTTGCACTGTGATGTCCGAACATCCAGATTATGATACATTAAGAAAAGCCGGATTCAGGATTATGGATGTGAGTTTCAAATTGTATCCGTCCTGTAGACACACTCATGCAGCTATAGATGCAGCCTTAGCTTTACGTGAACAGGTTGATGAAATCCAATCAGTCGAAATATATACGTATAAAGAAGCGATCCAGATAGCAGGATTTAGGAATCCGTCCACCCCTTTTGAAGGAAAATTCAGCGTTCCATACTGTGTAGCCATCGCTTTACTAGATGGGAATGTAAGGCCAGAACAATTTGATGTCAGTAACCTCGGAAAGACTGAGGTTAGAAAGATCCTTGCAAGAACAGTTTTGAAAGAGAAAAAAGAGTTTTCTATGGCTTTCCCAGACCGCTGGATGAGTGAAGTGGTGGTTAACAACACTCTTTCTAGGCTCATCGAATTCCCAAAAGGGGATCCCGAAAACCCAGCTAGGATAGAGGATCTATGGGTCAAGTATGAGGGAATGCTTAGATACGCAGGAGTTGATGCAGATCTCACAACTATTATTGACTTCTTCACGACCTTGGAAAAGAGAACCATGGATGAACTTGGAGAATTAGTGTATTAGTGAGCTGTTCTGGCAGTGTATTTATGAAGTAGTATAGGTGTATTTTAGAATTAAATTACAGATTCATGGTAATATTAACAGAAAATTACTTATCTGTGAAATAACAAGAGTTATGTATGACCCGGGTATGGGTTGAAAGACACAAGAAAATTAAAGAAACAGTTGAGAAAATAATTCAGGAGCGAGATTGTGGTTTTGTGAGTGATACCACAGTGGCTTCAACACTTAACATTGATCCAAGAACAGTCAGATCTCATTTTGAGATAATGAGTATAGACGGATATGGAGAGTGCCTTGAGCCAGAATGCAAGAGCTTTTGTCCAGAATATAAAATTAAAGAAATATGGAACAGAATCAGAGAGAAGAAAAGAGAACCAAGTTGAAGAATTTATACCATTTTTATTTACGTTTATTCTTGAATACTGGAGTGTTACAGCTAGGGTGTTACAATTGGAGGGTAATCATGGCCTTTATGATACGTAGACAAACTTGATTTTAGAGGTATGTCTGCATAGAATATAGAATAAACTTCAAATTTCAAATTCAGCCACCAGCGGTGTATGATCAGAAGGTCTTCTCTCAAGTCTCGGTTTAAGGTCTATATAACAATCTACTGATTTATCTGCCAGTAATGGTGAGACGAGAATATGATCTACTCTCCATCCTAGATTTCTTGATACAGCATCTTTTACCCTGTAGTCAAAGAATGTGTAATGTCCTGGTTCATCCGGATGGTGTTTTCTAAAAACATCCACAAATCCAAGAGATCTCACCTGATCAAAAGCGTTTTTCACATCTTCATGGAAGCAGACATGGTTTTTCAGTCTTTTCGGGTTGTGAACGTCAATATCTTCTGGGGCTACATTGATGTCTCCACACCATGCAACATATTTGTCCATTGAAATATGTTTCTTAAAAAACTCCTCCAATCTTTTTAACCATTCCAGTTTGTACTGATATTTGGGGCTGTCTATTTTAAAGCCCTGAGGCACATATGTATTCACAATGGTTATTCCAGAAAAATTACCCATTATCAGCCTGTCTCTGTCTTTGGGTTCAGTATCAAGCCCAGATATCACATCCTTCGGTTCTTCGAGAGAAGCAATAGCCACTCCGTTTCTTCCTTTCCCCCCGCTGAAGACAACGTGGTATCCTATTCTGTGGAATTCGTTCTCAGGAAAGAGTCTGTTTTCAACTCTGGTCTCCTGCATGCAGAGTATATCTGGTCGGTTTTTTCTCAGCCATGGTATCACTATATGGATTCTGGAGCGAATAGAATTTACATTAAAAGTTGCAATCGTAAATAGACTCATAAGATTCACTGGATGGGGAAATTTAAAAATATTTTGATAACTTTTTGGCAATTCCCTTTGACTTTTAGGGCAATTCTGGAATTTCAGGCGTAATGTATTACATCTAGAGAAAATTCAAGCTCTATACCGGTTACTCGATTCCAGTCTTCTGTGGAAATGTTGGATCAGTTTTTTTTAAAAAAAGAAATTATTGTGATAGTATTAGAAATAAAAACCAGCTAATGGTAGATGAGCAATGTAAACGGGGAAACTTTTTATCCCCTGTGTATCATTAATATGTGTATGGTCAGTCCAGATGATATTCGAATACGCTTAACTGAAAAAGCTCTTGCAAAACTCGAGAAATTAATCCAGCAGATCTCTATACAAAAAAGAAAAGAATTCATTTCTGAAATTCGGAGCCTCCAGAAGTATGTTCAGGTGATTAAATACTCCTACATGCCTGCTTCGGAATTACTTGCTCTGAATGAGTTCCAGAAACTGATAAATAAGGCAAAAGAACTGAGGACGGCTATACAGGGTTTGGATAAGAGTTTTTCATTGATACAGACAGATTATTGGCTGGAATATCTAGAGCATTTGCCCATCCTTATGGATCGGGGAGATGAAGTAAAACCCTTCGAAGGAATTCGATATTTTTCTGGAGAAATCAAAATTAGAGAAAAGCTGGATGAGAATCTGTGGGTGTGTGGAGTTGACTGTGGATTCAGGCTGAATGTGGTAACGAATAGCAAAGAATTCTCTCCAGGAAAAAAAGTGGTCATAAGCCATCTTCCTCCAAGGATGTTTGGAAAAACCGTGAGTGAGGGTATGTTCATTGATGCATCCTTTATCAAAAAGGGAGAGTTAAATCAGGAAGAAATAAGGAGTATAGAAAATAAGCTTGGAGAGGTTTCAGCACTGATTTTAGATCTAATATCTGACAAATAGTGATAAAGAATTCCATTAAAGATCTTCAGGTAATATTCCAGTATATATAAACTCCGGAGACGTAGGTTATAACCCATATAGCTCCTGCAGCCCTCATCAGATTTTTAGAATCTCTTACCATAAACCTTTTCGGAATTTTGCCTTTCATATGAAGGACTGTGAATAAAGCTAGGAATTCAGTAATGAATCCAAGAGTTATGTGAACCGGAGCATATACGATGCCCTTTGTCATAGAGGGCACCATTACTGTAAAAACAGAAATCAGATGTATAGCGATAGCCAGTATAACTCCATTGCAATGGATTGAGACTCTTCTTTTAGAGAAATATATGGATACCAGAAGGAGATCCATAAGGATTGATTGTACTATTAAATTTATCAAAGAAATGTTGGCAGAATCGACTAAAGAGAGACTGAGTATCATATCTATCATGTTTTAGATTCATACAAAGAAATACTTAACCTTGGTGAGTTCTGTTCATAGAAAAGTAAATGATGGTTATGAAGGTATCCTGTGGTATATATCCATAATGTTCTTTCAGTGCAGCTTTTAACTCTTTCAAATCCCTGAAACCATCTGTTCTCGCATCTATTTCAGTAAGTTCCCCATATCGCTTCATCCGGATATCCACTATTTTTGCCGTTCCCATATAGCTGTTGCCAGCGTATATATCAACGATATCTCCTGGTTGAAGTCGTGTTTTTAATCTAACTGTAGATCTTTTTTTCCCTGAACGAATAACTTCTCCATATTTTTCTGCGAAATTCAATCGTTTTCTGCCAGATTTAGTCATATCTCTCCACCACATCTTTCGCAAACTCTCTAAAATCGTATATGGTGTCATGTTCACTCTTTCGATATTCCAAGGAAGCTCTTCTCCAGCTTCGTCCTTGAAGTGCCTTTACTATCAGTGCTCTTTCAAATCGATCGCTAATTGAAAGCCTGGAGTTCACACCTCTCATGAAATGGACTCTGAGGATTGCTCTAAACACATCACAGGCACCCTCATAAGAAATAAGGCCCTTAGCATAAGCTTTTAGCCTTCCTATCTGGTCAGGCGTAAGATCCAATCTGCATGTACTGTTTGGGTCTCCCCCTCGAAATAAATATGCTGCTATTTTTGGAGGGAGATTGTAATAGGTATCATGGAGAGAGTCAAAGAATCTGGCTTTGAATTCAGTATTGAGTGCGAAAATGGCTTTTTGAGCCTTTTTGCTGAGAGGTTTTACCATGATAACGCTGTATTCTCCAGAAGCTGCATTCCTTATCGGGCTTATATGTACAGGAGAATATCCATTTTTGATCCAGAACTTCAGAAGATCTTTACTGGCTCCAAAACTCGCTCCGATCCATTCATATCTTTTTGATAGTTCTCTTTCTAGCATCTTAAGAGCATGGGTCCCTAGTCCCTTTCCCATTATATCTGGATGTACGGCAATTCGTACTACTCTCACCCCTTTCATCTTCGCCAGCTCATCATGGGTGGGGTAGTATTTCAGGATGGTGGCCGGGATCAACTGTCCATGTGGGATCCATCCTCTGATAATCCCTTTGATGATTTTTTCAGTTAAATTACCTTCCACAGTAAGGTGCATAGCAGCTAAAATTCCCCCATCCTCGCTCTCCATGATTCTGGCGAAGTGAAGTGGGGCATCTCCTATCAGAAGCAGATCATCCGGTCTGTTGCGATAGTGAGCGGTTATATAGGTACCCACAAATTGTTTCAATCTATCTTCATCTTCTCCAAAAAAGGCATCTAAATTAATTTTCTCGTATCTAGTATTCATAGGGGCGAACGTCTTAATCTCCTCGGGTGTAAACTGAGCAGGTTTTGAATCCAGAAGCAGAACATCATACAACCAGTTTTCTACGGGATCTCCGGGAGCATATCTGATAGGATCCTTCAGTTCGATCTCTGCGACATTTACACCATCAATTTCTGAAAGACGTTTTTTAAATCTAATTTCAAAACCCCTACCTGCCCCCTCGTAACCATGAACGGTCGACGCAAATATAAATCTGTTAAACTGCTTCAGGTATTTCATGAGGAGAGGAAGAGGAATTCCAGCAGCCTCATCTATGATAGCCAGATTTCCAGAACTTTCAGCCATTTGATCCGGATCCATGTATTTAATCCTTGTTTTTCCAGCCTGTATCACAAAACTTTCACGGCTTTTCCTCTTCCTCTTTTTTATTGTAATTCCACAGTCTTTCAGAGTGTTTTCCAGGAACGTAAATAGGGTTTGAGCATTTCCAAGAGATGGAGCAGTGATAGTTACACTGCCCTTGAATCCTGAAAAAACAACTCCCCCCAGAGTGATCCCGAGAGCTGCTGATTTACCCCTCCCCCTATCTGCTTTTACCAGTAATACCTGTTTCTTATCATCTCTACTCATCATTTTTTCTATGGCATGGATTAGCCTCACTTGATCCTGTGTTACAGCCTTTTTGTATATGTGGTCAGGAATCCCGGTGTTAGACGGTATCCTGATTTTCCTCTTTTTTCTTGGAGGAGATCGGAAAGGAGATGAGTAAACAACCTTACCGTTTTCTACCACCCAGATCCCTTTATGTTGGGTTAATTTACATACTAGGCGTTTTTCAAACCTTCTCTTAACGTCTTGCAGAGATGCTGGAGGGCTAACAAGCCTCTCATGATACGGACTTACGTGAGTGTACCATCGTGAAAGTTCAGGCCCCTCAAAAAGAATTAGTCCTCCCCCTCTGACCGTCTCAACTAACCTTCCAAGAGAGTTGGGAGTTAGATAATGGGCTGAGTAAACAATCAGCAGGTCCCAGGTGGTGCCAAGAACATCTGATGTGTCCTCTCTTCGAACTACAGAAAAAGGAATTCTTTTGTGCTCCAGCCAGTTGGTAAGATGGTTGCTATGTCTCTCATCATCTGGTACGATAAGAATATCTCTTTTTTTGGTATACTTCAGGAAAAGTTGCACAGTCTCCAGTAACAGGGATTCTCTTCCAGTTCCTGTTATCACAATCATTCGTCTGTGTTCTGAATTAACTGCTTCTGCAACGGCTCTGTTTAGCTCTGTATAGGTATTCTCTGGTACCATACTCAAATCCTTCTTTCTAACTGGATGTAAAAAATTTTCTGTCTTCAGATTTTTTTCCATGTTTCATATGTAATGAAGTAGATTTCCAGTAACCAGAAGAGCAACAATCCCTCCAAATGCAATAATAATATCTCCAATTGCAACCTTTTTAATGAAATCTTTTTGCCTAGATGTGGCTACAAAGATAAATTTGACCAAAATGCTGGCTAGACTGGCCACCAACACGGTAAAAGCCACGGTAAACCCACTAATAGAGGCGGAAAGATATAAAAGAAGGGCACTTATGGTGGCACTTTCACTGCTTATCAAACCACTTATAAATCCTGAAATAATGAATCCCTGATTTCCAAAGAATAAATTGGCAAAATAGCCAAACAGAATAATTGCGAGAAAAATTACGCCGAATTTGAGAGAATTAAAGAGACTAACTGGGGATTTAATTTTAACCTGAAAATCACTTTCTATGGTAACGCGAAAAACTCTGGTAGTAACGTAAGCGAGAATCATCATCATAGCCATGGGTCCTATGACCATTTTAAAAATTTCAAAGGATATTATACCTACCAGAGCAAGATTTCGAAGAATCATGGCAATATCTGCAACGAATACAGCAGATACCGAGATGTTTTTAAGTTTGGGAATTTCTTTGGTTCTGTTTACGATCTCTCCTACCACTGCAGTACTATTTACGAGACCTCCAAAAAAGGCCAAATAGGTAACTCCCCTTTCTCCATATCTTCTCAAAAAAATGTAGTTCATGAGGCTTAGGCCGGTTATAAGCACAACCATGAGCCATATTATACGGGGATTTATGATGTTCCATGGATCAATGTAATAGTTGGGAAGAATGGGGAACACAATGAAAGCAACAATTGCAAATTTGATCATACCTCTAACTTCTTCTTCTGTTATCTCTCCTGCAAACTCATGAAGCTCTCTTTTCGTCGCGAGAAGGGTCATGGTGATAACTCCTATCAGAATAGCTGGAATGTAAAGGCCATTACCAACTATAACACCTATTCCATAGGTTATGAGGAGGGAAGTTATGGTTGTAAGTCTAACAGTTCCCTGTTGAAGACCCAGAAGAGACAGGAAACCTGACATACCTATAACAAATACACCTCCAACAATCACCATTTCTTGACTTATAAAACTGAATAGAGTCCCACCTATACATACCAATGAGAATGTCCTGACTCCAGCCTCTTTGTGTGCCCATTCTCGCTCAAGGCCCACCATCAGTCCAAGGGCAAGGCTTAGTCCAATTTTGATAACATAGTCGTAAATCAGGGGCTCGACCATTCTTTAATTAAGTATAAAAGAAGTATTATAAATAATTTTTCAATAAAAAATTATAAGGTCTAAAAATCAAAAAAATTTATTCAATGTCAATCTTTTTCTTGGTGGTCTTTGTTGGCTCCTTTTTCTTTAATATGACTTCCAGCACACCGTTTTTATAGCTGGCTTTTGAACTGTCAGGATCTACCTCTGCCGGTAGATCAACTAGCTCCGAATACTGTCTTGTCTCGCCTTTGGCTCTAATCTCCAGTGTTGTTTCAGTAGCATTGAGTTCGATATCCTCTTTCTCGACACCGGGCATTTCTGCTATTACCTGAACCTCATCATCGGTTTCGAATACATCAACGATAGGCTTTCTTTCGTCTGTATGTGCTCGAACAGCTGCTGGAGTGTTGCCAAATTCTTGGATGTGAGGCTTCCCGTCTGGCCCTATCCGAACTGAGAATCCATATACAAATGGTTTACCGGGTTCAACCTCTCCTGGTGCAAATTTCATAAATTCGTCGAATATCCTGTTCATTCTGTCCATCATTTTGTTGAATTCCTCATCGATATCCCCAAAAATGTCTCCAAACCACCAGTCTCTCCTCCTTCTTTTCCACATGCTACATCACCTCCTTCTATTGATTACATGTAGTGTTTGGCAAACTCCTCATATCTTTTTAAATCCTCTTTGGACATGCTTTTACGTACTTTCTTGAAAGCCTCTTCAAAATGTTTCATGGTTATTTTAATATGTGGGATTATTTCTTTGACCTTTTCCCTATCAGCCCCATTGGATATATGGTCTCTCAGAGCCAGCATGGCTGCTTCTCTGCAAATGGCTTCGATATCTGCTCCAACATAGTCTTCAGTCCTCTTAACCAGCTCACCCAGATCAACATCCTCTCCGAGAGGTTTGCCTCTGAGATGGATCTTGAATATGTCTTTTCGGGCTTCTTTGTCTGGAGGAGGCACATAGATAAACCTGTCTATTCTACCAGGTCTGAGGAGTGCTGGGTCTATAATATCTGGCCTGTTGGTGGCCGTGATAACTACCACGTCCTTGAGTTCTTCCAGACCGTCTAGTTCTGTTAAAATCTGGCTAACCACTCTCTCAGTTACGTGACTGTCGAATCCTATACCTCTTGCAGGTACGAGAGAGTCAACCTCATCGAAGAACAACACCGTTGGGGCTACCTGTTTTGCTTTCCGGAACATCTCTCTTACAGCCCTCTCTGATTCACCCACCCATTTCGAAAGCAGTTCTGGTCCTTTGATGGAAACGAAATTGGCTCCACTCTCGTTAGCCACAGCTTTGGCCATAAGGGTCTTACCGGTTCCGGGAGGGCCGTACAGTAATATCCCTTTGGGTGGCTGGATGTTGAGTTCTGAAAACACTTCGGGATATTTCAACGGCCATTCTATGGTCTCTTGTAATTCTTTTTTCTCATTTTCAAGGCCACCTATATCATTCCAGCTCACATTTGGAACTTCCACCAGCACTTCTCTCATAGCACTGGGTTCAATGTTTTTCATAGCCTCCAGGAAATCCTCTCTTGTCACTTTGAGGTTTTCTATAATCTCTGGGGGTATTTCTTCTGACTCGATGTCAATTTGAGGTAAAATCTTTCTGAGAGCATGCATTGCTGCCTCTTTTGCCAGCGCCGCTAAATCAGCTCCCACATAGCCATATGTAACTTCTGCTATTTCACTGAGATTCACATCATCACTGAGAGGCATACCCCGGGTGTGGACTTCCAGAATCTCTCTTCTACCCTCTTTATCCGGAACACCAATCTCTATCTCCCTGTCAAAGCGTCCTGGTCTTCTTAAAGCTGGATCAATAGCATTGGGTCGGTTGGTCGCTGCAATGACTATAACCTCTCCTCTCGCTTCAAGTCCGTCCATGAGAGACAGTAACTGGGCAACCACTCTCCTCTCTACCTCTCCTGTCACATCCTCTCGTTTTGGAGCAATCGAGTCAATTTCATCTATGAATATAATGGATGGAGCGTTATCTTCAGCCTCTTTAAATATGTCTCTGAGTTGCTTCTCACTCTCTCCATAATATTTACTCATGATCTCTGGGCCAGAGATGTTAATGAAATGAGCATCAACCTCATTCGCAACAGCTTTGGCTATCAAAGTCTTACCGGTTCCGGGAGGGCCGTACAGCAGAACACCTTTGGGAGGATCGATCCCAAGGGCTCTGAACAGTTCTGGATGTCGTAGAGGTAGTTCTATCATCTCTCGAATGAGGCCAAGTTCTCTTTTCAATCCCCCAATGTCTTCATAGGTTACATGGGGAACTTGTCTTTCTATTCCTTCTGCTGGTACCTCTTTCAGCACTATTCCAGTGGTCGAAGTGGCTATCACAGTTCCAGCAGGTTTTGTTGCAACTACCACAAAGGTAATTGAGCTTCCAAAGAGAGAGATAGTTATTCTCTGTCCTTTAATCACTGGTCTGCCTTCAAGAATTCTCAGTAAATATTGCTCTCCACCCACAAGGCGTATCGGCTCTGTAGGTGCTAGAGTAATTTTTTCAGCTGGTTTGGCAACACTCTTTTTCACTTCCACTCTATCGTCTATTCCTACACCAGCGTTGCTTCTGATGGATCCGTCTATCCGAATCAGCCCTTTCCCTCTGTCTTCAGGGTAACCAGGCCATACAATAGCAGGGACAACTTTTTTCCCTATTATCTCTATAACATCTCCACTTACAATATCGAGCTGTTCCATGGCAACAGGATCCAATCTGGCAATTCCTCTGCCCGCATCTCTGTGATAAGCTTCAGCAACCCGTAATCGTATTTTTTCTGTCAATTTAACACCTCCTTATTTATGGATTGTATACATGATCCTGTTCTTTTCAACCTCTTTTTTAACCACACCTGCCTTTTCCAGATCGGATAAAACTCTTTGAACATCCCGTACACTCACTCCGAGTTCTTCAGCCATTTCTTCCGGGTATCTTGTACCTTTCCCGATGGCAACCAAGATCACTCTATAGAGAGCATCTTCATATGATCTTTCAGCAAACTCAACCAGTCTATTAAAGGACTCGTTTATGGTCTCGGTCAGAGTAAACTGGATGTCTGAAAGAGTTTTCTGTACTTTTCTCAATTTTTCAAGCTGTGAAATGACATCTCTCATATCTAAGGTTGTAGACTTCATTAATTCCGTTATGATTGAATGGATTTCGAATATTTTATCAGGTATGTTCTCCACTCTCAAGGAAGATACAGCCACTCCCACCCCAAACATATGGGGAGCAAGATCAATTTCAAGTCTGAGCTTTCTGCTAATGTAGTAATACTTCCTTCTACTCTCATCAGTAATGCTTTCTATAAGACCTGCCCTCTCAAGTTTGGATAGATGCTCGATCACTGCTTTAGGAGCCATTTTTAGGCAATAGGATATTTCACTGACGTAACAGGGTCGTCTGGACAGTAACTCAAGTATTTTCCGTCTACTCTCGTTTCCAAGAAGATCAAGGATTTCACTGATTTTCATAAGCATTACCTCTTTGTTACTAACTTTTATGTAGGGTATACTAATATATAAAGTTTACGGTATAAGAGATATTTTGTGCAGAGAGATTTAAGATGTATACAGATGAAAGGTTAGAATCTGAATAATATTTCGGTATATAGAGAATGAATCTATTTGAATAAATTAATTAAATAGAGATTTTATTAGTATCTCTTATAAGTCTCTCTTATAGGTCTAGAGGACAGTTATATCAATGAAAATAACACTAGTAGTACATCATCCGGTTTATGGTGTAAAATAAGCTAGGTACTATCTCCAATAGATATGTTGTTAGCCGATATATTTAAATATAATAAAGATAACTTGATTGAAGGTAAGGAAATTTTATTAACGGAGGTGAGTGGATGGTAGAAAAAAAGTACTCCAACATTTATAACAGAATTAAAATAAATCTAAGTCTACATGTTCAGCTTGCCACGATAGTGCTGTTGACTGGTGGTCTGTTATGGATGTTGTTCTTCACGCCCATCCCTGCAACTCATGACATCTTTCACGCATCTAGGCATTCCATAGGTATTCTGGCCTGTCATTAACAGAAAATATAGTATCTGAAAGGGTGGAAAATGAAGAAAAATGTAATCAATGTAGCTATGCTTGTCATTTTGATGGCCGTTTTTCCAACTACAGTAGCCATATCTGATGTGACTGTCGACTTTTATACGGAACCAGAGAATCCTTATAGCTTTCAGCCTTTTTTTGCCAAAAATCAGCCGGCTAATGTGGTTGTGGAGATAAGGGATTCAGCAGGAAATCTAGTAAAAAATGTCAATATAAAGGTGGACATCGAGCATGTTAAGGGCTTTGCCAGTGGAAAAGTGTTTAACTCAGGTTTTCCATACCTTGAAGGAAAGAAAGTTTTCGGAGGAGAGTTTTTCACTCCAGATGGAAGGCTTGAATTCAGTTATATATTTCCGGTGAGGGGCAGTTATAAAGTGAATTTGAAAGTCTCTCCTGCAGAAGATTCGTCGATAACATTTGAGCCAGTACACAAGGAGTTCAATGTTAGAGTGAAGGAATGGGGATTTGAGATAAGAAATGCCGTAATTCTGGTACTCATCATGCTAGGTTTTGGAATAGTCTTGGGCGTGATATATGGTAGAGCTGGTTTAAGGTAGAAGGTAGGGATTATGAAAACGGCAAGAGACATGTGGATTACCACCTTGTTGTTTCTGACAATACTGGTGGCATTTACCATATTTCTGAAATTTGGTGGAAATATGGATTAAAGTGAGGTATAAAAAGATGAAAAAGTACCTTGTAATCTGGGCTGTTATGGTGATGTATGTTATGGCTCCTGTTTTGGCACAAGAACAGAACGATATAAAAGTTGATTTTTCAATAGATCCGAAACCAAAGGTGGGTATACCTTCAGATCTTAAAATTGCTGTAATCAATGCCACCACAGGAGAACTTCTTACTGATGTTAAAATCGGTGTGGAGATTCTGATTGTCGAAGAAAGTGTCCAGCTGTTTTCTGGTGAGTTCTACTCTCCAGATGGTGTTCTTGAGATGATATATCATTTCCAAGATGCCAGCGAACATACCATAAACCTCAAAATATCTCCCACAGGAGAATCTAACCTCCAATTTAATCCCATCATCAGAACTTATCTGGTTGAAGTGGAACCGCCTGAACCTCCTACCAAAGTATGGTTCAAGACTTGGCTATTCCTTATGGGTATGCTTTTCTTGGGTATAGGTATAGGTATTCTGGGGGTGAAGGTTAAAAGATCCTTTTGAATTCGTGATATTGTGTAAGGCGAGATGTAATTATAATGAGATGGATAAAGCCGCCGGGGGGATTTGAACCCCCGACCTGCTGATTACAAGTCAGCCGCTATACCACTAAGCCACGGCGGCATCAGTCTACACATCACGACCATGACTTTAAAAAATTTTCCCTATCAAACGCACTCGTTTGATCTACAATGAGATATCTCCTGTTGCCAATACCTCCCTATTGCATTCTTATCCTTTACACCCTCTTTGAGTGCCATGCGTAGCATGGTACGGGGATGAAACGACCGCGTTTCCACTTGCCTGATACGCAATGAGGTTTTTGCTTTGTTCAATACTTTCTTAATGCATATATCTCAATCCCTTAGCTTACGTTATTGTGCCATGCGTAGCATGGTACGGGGATGAAACGACCACGTTTCACCCTTCAAACTCTTCCAGGGCATATCCAAGATATTCCCGGATTATCACATAAGCCATTTCGGGAGGGATAGCTCCAACTTCTGTTATTATAAGGTCTATATACTCACGAGGGGTAGTATCAAAAGCAGGATTTCTAACAGTCACATGGCTGTATTTATCTAATACCTCATCCTCGAGAACCTCAGAAGCTTCTCTCTCTTCTATACTCACCAGCTCTCCATGCAGAGTTTTGGGGCTGAATTTAAAAGTCTCTGCAGCGACAATAAAAGGAACTCGTGCCTCATGGGCAGCCAGGGCAATCTGAGAGGTTCCAATTTTGTTTATAAGAGTCCCATTGGCTGTGATGGTATCAGCTCCTACCACAACCATATCCACATCTTTCATAAAATATCTTACAGCAGAATCCACGATGAATTTTGTTGGTATACCTTCATCATCAAGCTCTTTTAAAGTTATCAATCCCTGCTTTCTTGGTCTGGACTCAGTTACATATACCTCAATTTTTTTCCCCTTTCTGAAAGCAGTTTTGATAATTGAAAGGGCAGCAGATGAATTACAGTGAGTCATCAGTGTTGAACCATTTTTTATCCTCTTCTCACCAATTCTACCAATTTGCTCGTTGGCTCTTTCTGCTCTCTCAATAAATTCATCGGCAAGACTTTTTATGGACTCTTTTTTCTCATTCACAGTAATTCCAGAGTATTTCATGACATAATGTATACCGTTGTACAGGGAAACAGCAGTGGGGCGAGTATCTAATAGTTTTGTAGCTGCTCTTGAAATAAGAGTGTCAAATTCATCTTCAGCCTCTACATTCAGCGCAAAATCTCTCAGAGCTCTAACTGCAAAAACAGCTATTTTTGCAGCACCTCTGATTTCCATATTCTTGATTTTTTCAGCCGCTTCATCTATATTCATAATATGAGACACTTCCAAAGATTCTTATATCACTATGGGGTTAAAAAACCTCCGATGAAACGAAGAGCAATTGTATGCAGTGCAGCCGATCCAGCCAGTCTAAACATCAAGAGACATCTTCTGGAGATGGATTCATGGGATCAGGTGGAGTGGAAGTTGGGAAAAGCATATGAAAATGATAGATTTGTTCTTGTGGAAATATCAGAGCTCCTGATTTATGCAGATCATATAGACCAAATGATAGTTGAAAGTGGTTTTGATGTCTCTGGTGTGATTTTTGCCTCCAAACACAGGAGTAAAGATGGTAGAAAAATTCTGACTGTACATTTCACTGGGAATCTAGATACTGCGGATTTTGGAGGTAAAAAGTATTCTCTGGCAAAACCATCTCCAGGTATGCTCAGATCTTCTTTTCTCACCCTCAAAGAATTGACCGAAAATACGGAGTATCAGGTTACCATGGAAGCAACTCACCACGGTCCAACAGAAATATACCTCCCCTCTCTCTTCATTGAAATAGGTTCTTCGATAGTAGAGTGGGAGGATGAGGTAGCTGGAGAAATAGTTGCGAAAACCATCCTTTCCATAGATGATCAAGATTTTCCAGTTTTTGTGGGAGTTGGTGGAACCCATTACATGCCCAGGCAAAGTGATTTACTGAAAGAAGCTAGTATAACCTTCGGCCATTGTTTTGCCAAGTACGCGATAGATGCACTTAATCAGGAAATATTTGAGAAAGCCCTTAAGATCTCTGAAGCGGAATTTGTGTATATGGATATGAAATCTCTAAACCATCCTGCGAAGAAAAAAATCCGGCAGTTCTGTGAAAATCTCTCATTTGAGATAATGGCGAGTAAAGATGTAAAAAGTCGATTTGGAGTATGAGAGTATTCAGTAGATTGTAGTTACTGTAAAAAATAATGGAAAATATGTTTCAGGTTATGCTGCATATAAGATGGAAGGTAGATAAAAACTCTTTTATACACAGTCGAATATGCGGCATTAAGGTGAGATCATGATTAGTGTAAATGAAGGTGCTCTGGATATTGTAGAAGGGATGTTGGACTGGGAAGAAGAGCTTAAAATCAAGTCTTACACTCTTAAGAATGGCTCCACAGTAATAGACTGTGGTGTTAATGTAACGGGTAGTTTAGAGGCAGGAATTGCATTCACAGAGGTTTGTATGGGCGGTCTTGGTAATGTCTCTCTTTTTACAGACTACATAGAGGGGGCTCCTTTCACTTTTATCAATGTCTACACGGATCAACCATCCATATCTTGCCTTGGAGCCCAGAAAGCTGGATGGCAGATCAAAGTGGGCAAGTATTTTGCTATGGGCTCTGGCCCAGCAAGGGCTCTGGCTCTGAAACCCAAGAAGACCTATGAGAAAATAGAGTATGAGGATGATTTTGATTCAGCAGTCATAGCTCTTGAATCCAGTCAGTTACCAGATGAAGAAGTTATGAGATCCATAGCCAGTGAGTGCGATGTGGAAGAAGAGAATGTTTATGCCCTTGTTGCACCCACTGCATCCATTGTTGGCTCAGTTCAGGTTTCAGGTAGAGTGGTGGAAACTGCCTTGTATAAACTCAGTGAACTGGGCTATGATGTTAAAAAAGTGGTTTCTGGAATAGGTAGGGCTCCTGTTGCTCCTGTGGTAAATGATGACGTTAGGGCCATGGGAATTACCAATGACAGCATAATTTACTATGGTTCAGTTGTGCTTACAGTGGAAGAATATTCAGAAGAAATAGAACAGCTCCCTTCCAGCAGATCCAGGGATTATGGAAGGCCCTTCTATGTGATATTCAAGGAAGCCAATTACGACTTTTACAAAATCGATCCCTATATGTTTGCTCCTGCTCAGGTCCTTATTAATGATCTTAAAGAGGGAAAATCATACGTGATAGGAACTCTTAATTCCAGAGTGATTTTAGAATCTTATGGAGTTAACAAGAAGGGATGAGAGATATAATAATCGATGGAATTCATGCAACCCTTGAAGGAAATGGTAGTTCAGCTATTCTATTATGCCCTCCTCATCCCTTGATGGGTGGAAACCGCCATGATATTCGGTTAATCAGATTATCTGAACGACTATCGGAAGAAGGTTTTTTAACTCTCCGGTTCGACTACAGAAAACCTTATAGAAAGGGTTTAGGGGAAATAGAAGATGCAAGAATCTGTCTGAAATTTTTAGAGGAAAGATCCACAAAAACAGGGATACTGGGCTATTCTTTTGGAAGTCTGGTAGCAAGTAATGTAGCAAATGGAGTGGATGCCCTCCTACTTCTTTCTCCTTTAAAAAAAATTGATGAAATGGAACTGAAATTGGATGTTACCTGTCCCGTGTACGTTATATATGCCCTCAGAGACCAGATTGTTGGAGTTAACGAATCAGAGGAAATTCTCGAGAGTATGGCAACCCTTAATGGTTTCTTGGCTCTGGAAACAGATCATTTCTACTCAGGTAAACTGAAAGAGATGACAGATGGAGTAGTGGATTTTTTCAAAAATATTCTTAAATAAAATAGGAGTATTGAAATTCTCATCTTGCCAGATAGTGGACAATTCTCTCAACATCCACAACAGTTGGCATGTTAATCCCAGTGGATACTACACCTTTAACTCTTCCAAGTCCAGAAGGGGAAAGCCTGATTCGTGCAACGGTCATTTCCTGCTCTTCAAAAATGTTATCTCTACCAAAAACCATGGTATGTGAGAGTATCTCTTTGGATTTTAGGGCTGTTATAATGCCAGTAACTCCTCTTTCTAGGTCAAAATGCCTGACGTGAGTTATAAAGATACATTCTCCCACATCAGCCTGAAAGAGTGATGTGATATTATGGGCACTTCTGATCTCGATAGTTTTGACGTTTCCTTCCATGATATCTTCGCAAACTCTTCTTGAAATTCCAGTTATCGCGATACATTGCATCTACATCACCCATACATTGGAAATTCTTTTCTCTCTGGCCTCTCCTGCTGTTTCATTTGCTGGGCTAGTCTGTGCATTTCTGCCTCGATTCTTTCAGCCTCTTCCAATAGTTTTTCCACGCTAATCTCCCACCCGTAAATGTTGTTAAGAGTCTTAATGACTTCAGCAGCAGATCTTGGATCTGGATTAGTTCCCCTCGTCTCTCCCAAGAGAGTCAAAGCGGGTATATCTCTAGAAGCACATTCGGTGAGTAAAGTCCCGGCCAGCCCTGATATAGTACCAAATCTGAAAATCTCAACCACATCTTTTATTTTTAAAAGAGTTTTCTCATCTGATGCAGCTCCAAATACCCTTGTCTCCTCTGACATGGTGGCTACTCCTGCTATGGAAACAACCTCAGATACCTTAACCTTTGAAACCCACTCTACTATGGAGAGTCCAAAATCGAATACTGCACCGGGTAAAATGGGCACATCGGAGTGGATTATCACAAGTCCCAGATCTTCTTTTTCATAGATCCTGACTGGTGGAATTGCAACCCCTTCTTGCATTGCCACTATGGGAGGCAACCACCTAGATTCAATAAAGCCTATGGAATCGGGCTTCATTTCTTGTATTAAATATGATGACACTATCGTGCTTACGAGACCGATCCCAGGGAAACAGGCCATCACTGTTGGAGATGCGGACTTCAACTCTTTTGCCATAATTCTAACTTCTATCGGAAAAAGTCCTTCCTCCATATCAGATCGCATAACCTATTAAAGCCCAATCTATATATATAATTTCCTTGCTCAGTGACTGTTATGCGGAAGTACAGGTTTAAAAGAGGGTACCCGCCGAAGGAAGACCGGCTAGAGGAGATGTTGACCAAGTATTTCAATGGCTTCGAAAAAGATAATGGTGTGTACATTATCAGGAGTGATGCCTTCAGAGAATTGAAAATGTGGTTTGAAGGAAAACTGCTGTGTGTTGAAAGCACACCCAATCCAGATGTCGATGAGAAAAAAGCCTTAGAGGTTGTTAGAACCTACAACAAATTTCTTGAAGAACTTACGGGTTATACAGCTAAAGAGCGAAGAAAGCATATGCAGAAAGAAGTTGAAAAATAGAAAGAGTCACTATTTTTTTGTATTTGAGCATTACTGATTATGTGAATAATCCAAGTCTGATTCAGGGAAAGAGCAAACTTTAAATATCCTCTTTCTGGTTTCATATTGGTTGATTTTATGCTTTCCATAAAGTTTATTCGAGATCGTATAGAATCTTACTCTAAAAGCCTAAATATCAGATTTATTGAGAAGTGGACCATTCTCGGATCTGTTATTGGAGTGTTCGGTGGGATTGGAGCTATCATCTTTTATCTCCTTCTTGATTTTGCTACCTCTATTGGGTTAAGATCCCTTGTTCCTGTACCCTTGGCAGGTGGAGAGGCTCCAGTTTTTCCGGCTTATTTTAATGTACCTTCATATATTCTTCCCCTTGTGGCAGGTATTGGAGGCCTCATATCAGGGATTATAGTATTCAAACTAGCTCCTGAAACTGAAGGACATGGAACAGATCAGGTAATTGAAGCCTTTCACAGGCGGGGGGGAGTTATACGAAAAAGGGTTCCTTTTATAAAGACCATAGCCTCGGCCATTACCATTGGATCTGGTGGAAGTGCAGGAAGAGAAGGACCCATAGCCCAGATTGGGGCAGGTCTGAGCTCGATTCTTGGGTCATATCTGAATTTGTCTGAAAGAGATAGGAGGATAATGGTTATGTGTGGAGCTGCTGCAGGAATTGGATCCATTTTCAAGGCCCCTCTTGGAGGAGCTATTTTTGGAATTGAGGTTCTTTATAAAAGAGATTTTGAATTTGAGGCTCTTGTTCCTGCTTTTATTTCATCCATCATTGCATATACCATCTTTTCTTCTTTTTTTGGATGGAATACCGCTCACATTTTTAAAGTCCCTGAGATGGCCTTTACCAACCCACTGGAACTCAATCTATATGCAAGCCTTGGTATAATCTCTGGTCTTGTAGCCGTCTTATATGTAAAGATATTCTATGGTATAAGAAATTTTTTCAGAAAGTTCAATGCTCCCCCCTATCTTAAACCCTTCATAGGTGGATTGCTGGTAGGTGTTGGAGGGATTTTTTTCCCTCAGATACTTGGAGTCGGATATGGTTGGGTTCAAAAAGCTATAGATGGTCAGATGCTGATTACTACCATGTTTATTGTGGCGTTCCTTAAGATATTGGCTACCTCTTTTACTGTCTCTTCTGGTGGTAGTGGTGGAGTATTTGCTCCATCTCTGGTAGTGGGAGCCATGCTGGGAGGAGGTTTTGGATACATGCTGAGCAACGTAATGCCATCGATGGTGGTTTACCCATCTGCTTATGTTCTTGTAGGAATGGCAGCCGTTATAGCGTCAGTTGCAAAGGTACCGGTGGCGGCAATCATAATGGTTAGTGAAATGACAGGAGGGTATGGATTGCTCCCCCCCCTCATGCTCGCTTCTGCTCTGGCTTATGTGGTATCAGGATCATTTACTATCTATGAAAAGCAAGTGGAAAGTCGTTTACAATCTCCTGTTCACAGAAGAGAGATGACAGTAGATGTTCTCGAGCAAATCAGAGTTAGGGAAGCTATGAATATGGATGTAGTCACTTTAAACCCAGAAACCACGGTGTCAGAGGTCCTCGATATAATTAATAGAACGGGTCATATTGGCTATCCAGTGGTTGAGAATGGAAAACTGGTGGGTATTGTTACCTTTGAAGATGCTGAAAAAGTACCTGTAGAAATGAGGGATTCGACTCTGGTGGAGAAGATAATGTCGACTAACCTTGTTACGGTATATCCAGATGAAACTCTTGAAGAAGCGTTGAATAAGCTGGTATCACATAATATAGGGAGGCTTCCAGTGGTAAACAGGGATAATGATCAGAAACTTATTGGAATTCTGACGAAATCAGATATAATTCGGGCTCATGCCAGATATGGTATAGGTCAGGAACTGGAAAGATCTTTTTAGGGTAATATGGGGAAGGTATATGAGAATATTGGTATCTATTGTTGTGTCTAGAAACAGATTTTTATGGTATTTTATAGAGAAACTATAAATCTCTATCAGGAATATATTAGACGGGGTCTTAGATTGAAAAAAACCAACCGTCTTGCAAATCAGACATCCCCGTATTTGAGGGAGCATGCCACGAACCCGGTAGATTGGTATCCATGGGGAGACGAGGCTTTACAGGTAGCAAAAGAAAAGAATAAATCCGTCCTTCTAAGTATTGGTTACAGTGCATGTCACTGGTGCCATGTAATGGCTAGAGAGAGCTTTGAGGACGAGAAAACAGCCGCGTTAATGAATAAACTGTATGTTAATATAAAAGTTGACAGAGAAGAACGCCCGGATCTGGATGATTATTACCAGAAAGTGGCTCATATAATGGGAGTCCAGGGTGGATGGCCCCTCACAGTATTTTTAACTCCAGATCTCAAACCTATTTTTATTGGAACCTATTTTCCTAAAGAAAGACGGTTTGGAATGCCCTCTTTTCGTGAAATACTGATTGGTGTGGAGAGAATATACAGAGAAAAACAGGATAAAATCCAGGAGATACAGCAAACCATTGATAGTGTTATGATGGAAATGGTCTCTCCAGAGCCGGGAGAAATTACAGTCGATATTCTGAGCTCAGCTCTTATTCCAGTAATGAGTCTATACGATTATGCCAATTGTGGGTTTGGAACTTCTCCTAAATTTCCATCGTACCCATTACTCAGCTATCTGCTATCAGTTTCTTCAATCTTGGGGAGAAAAGATGTCATGGAGGCGATTCTCGGTACCCTAAATGCCATGGCAAGGGGAGGGATTTATGATCATATTGGAGGAGGATTTCATCGATATTCTGTCGATGCAGAATGGAGAATACCTCATTTTGAAAAAATGCTCTATGACAACGCCCTTCTGGCAATTTTATATTTGAAGGCTTTCATGGTTACTGAGAAAAAACACCTTCTCCAGGTAGCTGAAGAAACTCTCAGATACCTCGAAAGAGAGATGAAACATCCTGAGGGTGGTTATTTCTCATCCCAGAATGCCGAGACTGAAGGGGAAGAAGGGAAATATTATGTGTGGAGTAAGGAAGAGCTAGTCAAACTTCTTGATGAGGAAGAAGAACTTCTCTCTAAAGCATATGGAGTCACATCTGGAGGGAATTTTAACGGGAAAAATGTGCTGTATAGATATATGGATGATGATGAACTAGCTAAGGAGTTCGATATTTCTAAAAAAGAGGTTGTAATGAGGTTGGAAAAAAGTAGAAGAATTCTCTATGATTACAGAAAATCCAGGCACATCCTTGAAAAAGATGAAAAGATTATTGTATCCTGGAATGGTATGGTTATGGAGGCTTTATTTCTGGCAGGTGGTGTTACAGGAAATCAAAGATATGTAAATTTAGCTTTTGAAGTTCTGAACTTTATTTTCAAAAAAATGTTTATAGACGGAGAATTCAGGCATGTGTATCTCGAAGAGCCAGGAAACACACAGGCCTTTCTTGAAGATTATGCTTTTCTGGTTTCGGGCATTCTCGAGGGTTATAGAACAACAGGGAGAGTAGATCTGCTGGAAAAAGCTGTTGAACTTGCGGATAGAATCATTGATGAGTTATATGATGAAGATATTTCGGCATTTACTACCTCTCCAGAAGGACTACCTCCTCTTTTTGATGGAGCTATTCCTTCGCCAAACTTTGTGATGGCTAAAAATCTTCTCAAAATCTATTATCTAACGGGAAGGGAAGACCTGCTGGATATAGGAGAAAAAATATTGAAGGCCTACATAGGAAAAGCTCAAAAAAATCCAACTAGTTTTGCATCTCTGTTTGAAAGTGTAGCCCTCTATTTGAACCCAGTTGTGGTGGCCATTACAGAAGGGAAAGGTATGGAGAAATTAGCCTCTATAGCAAGAAAGGAATTTGAAGCATATATGGTGGCCGTTGAAACAAATTCACCCCTTCTGGATGAATTGTTCAGGGATAAGAAAAGGATATCTGAGCGAGCTCTTGCATATGTATGTATGGGACAAAAATGCTTGTCTCCATGCGATACACCCACTGGCTTGGTGAATACTCTCAGAGATCTTTGGGGAAGATAATTTCTCAAAAGTGGCAATCAGAACTCGTGGGTAAAATGGTCTGATGCTATCAGAATTATGCTATTATCCAGCAAATAGCATTAAAAAGTAAAAAAATACATATACTGGGTAACTGGACTTCATCATGGGGATTCACCATGACAAATTATGAAATAGCTGTTATACCTGGGGATGGAGTTGGTCCGGAAGTGGTTAATGAAGGCATCAAAGTTCTCAGGGCTGTGGAAGAGCTGTATGATGGTATAAATTTTGAATTCGTCGAAATAGACGCTGGAGCTCATGTCTATAAGGAGAAAGGATATGAGATACTTCCTGATGACTTTGAGAGATGTAGAGATGCGGATGCAATATACTTGGGGGCAATAGGTCTGCCTGGAGTGAACAGGCCAGATGGGACCATTGTTGGAAGCGAGGTTCTCCTCGCTCTTCGATTTAAATTAGATTTATATGTGAATTTAAGACCTATAAAACTATATCCTGGTGTTAAAACCCCTCTTGCAGATAAAAAACCAGAAGACATTGATTTCTATGTGGTCAGGGAGAACACAGAGGATGTTTATGCGGGGATAAAGGGCAGAGTTAGGGAAGATGTAGCCTGTGATGTTAAGGTAACCACCAGAAAAGGGGCCGAAAGGATCATCCGATATGCTTTTGAGCTGGCCAGACGTGAAGAGAGGAAAAGAGTGACATGCTGTGATAAGAGCAATGTTATCGGTAGCTGTGCTTTTTTCAGAGAGATTTTCACTGAAATATCGAAGGAATATCCTGAAATAGAAACTGATTACGCCTACGTTGATGCTATCACTCAGTGGTTCGTCAGGACTCCTGAATGGTATGAGGTGGTAGTAGCTCCGAATATGTTCGGGGATATAATCTCAGATCTGGGTGCAGCCATAGCAGGGGGTATGGGCATTGCTCCATCAGCCAATATCGGGGATGAGCATGCCATGTTTGAACCCGTCCATGGATCCGCTCCAAAGTACACAGGTCAGTATAAGGTAAATCCAGTCGCTGCCGTTCTCTGTACGAAGATGATGATGGATTATTTTGGCCGTCAGGATGTTGCCAGGTTAATTGATCAAGCTGTAACAGAGGTTTTGAGAGAAGGTAAAGTCAGGACCTATGACCTGGGTGGTAATTCAAAGACCTACGAGGTTGGAGATGCCATAGTAAAAAAGATGAAAGAACTGTATGAGTGATGGTTTGTCCAGTATTTCTCTGGGTCTTCAAAGCCATCCTATCTAATTCTTTTAAAGTATAGGGTAGGCTATGGCAATTAACTCTTGCTCCACTGAAGAGTACGGAGCATCCTAAAATCAAAAACAGGCAAAATAACCATACTGATTTAGAGATCTATTCTTATAGGAGTGCCCTTTTCTAAGTGGTTTTAACTCAACTACTATAGAAAATAAAAATGTTAAGTCTTTTTACTCCTTTTTCCCAGCGATTTCCTCTACTGCCCTCTCATCCTCCAGAGTACTCGTGTCTCCTATTTCCTCTCCCCTCTCCACGGCCCTCATGATCCTCCGCATGATCTTCCCGCTACG
>MTND01000027.1 GCA_002010305.1 Archaeoglobi archaeon JdFR-42
ATCACGGTATTCGAGGGCCTTGACAAGACCACCCACGGCCTTTTTCCTTCTCAGACCATCGTAGTTTTTTATCTCCCTGACAAGCTCCTGGAGGTTCATATGCCATAAGGGTTCTTTTATTTACTAATAAAGTTTCTCCAAAAATAGTCCAAGAATAGAACTAAGCTTTTGAGTATTATGTAAAAACAATATAAGTGGTGGAATCTCTATAACAGTTGGGTTCGTACTACACAAAAATTTAATATACTCGAACTATAGAGGTTGTGGGAGTGAGAGACGGAGGGCGACTTCCGGTTATAAACTGAGGAAAGTCCCCCCACCGTAAATGGCGGACTCCCGTAAGGGGGTGTGCCGAGAGGCACGGCTCTGGAACAGAAACGAACCCACCAGGAGAAATGCGATGACCTTGAGAGAGATCATCCATGGTGGGATGAAACGTTCCACCCCCGTCGGTGCAAGCCTCAGGGCGCTTAGACTGATGTCGCCTTGAAACAGAAGGGGGCTTACTACCGTCACTCACTCCCATATATACTGGGTGAAGAAATGCATGTGATGAGTATTGGTAAAAACGGGATTACCAGTGGTGTGATAGAGGAAATCAGAAGGCAGCTAGAAGAAAAGAAAGAAGTAAAAATACGGTTACTCAGAAGTGTCAGGGTAGAGAAAAATAGATTCGAACTTGCAAGAGATCTGGAAGAAAAAACTGGTGGTATGGTAAAGGATCTCAGAGGCAATGTTGTAGTACTGGTACGAAAGAAGTAAATAATAGGAAGCAGTTGAAGGGGCAGAAGGTGAAAAATATGACCACGGTGTATGATGTTCCTGCTGATGAATTGATAAAAATAATGACAGAAAAAATTAAAGGTATGAAAGAACTTGAACCTCCTGAGTTTGTGAAGTTCGTTAAAACAGGAGTGCATAAGGAGAAGCCCCCATTGGATGATGACTGGTGGTATGTCAGATGTGCTTCTGTGCTGAGACGGATTTATATTGATGGACCGGTTGGGATTGAGAGGCTGAGGACCTACTATGGTGGCAGGAAAAGAAGGGGTTCAAAACCTCCTAAGTTCAGAAAAGGTAGTGGGGCTATTATAAGAAGTGTTCTAAAAGGCTTGGAAGCTGCTAATCTCATAGAAAAAACGCCAAAGGGTAGGAAAATAACTCCTGAGGGTCAGCGACTTCTAGACAATGCATCCAGAGATGTACAGAAGCGAATTGCAAAACAGATCCCGGCTTTGGCGAAATACTGATGTAAACTCCCATTTGTTATTCTTTAATCGATTATGGTGATGAAAATGGAAGATGAACTGGATGAGATTAGAAGGCGAAAACTTGAAGAAATGAAGATGGCTCAAGAGCAAGCAATCAGAGAAGAAGAGATGAGAAAGCAAATGCTTGCTCAAAAGAGAGCCATGTTAAGGGCCATTCTTACTCCGGAAGCCAGAGAGCGTCTTAATCGAATTAGAATGACCAGACCTGATTTTGTTGAAGCTATAGAAAACCAGTTGATTGCTCTGGCCCAAAATCAAGGCCTTACAAAGAAAATTACTGATGAGCAGTTAAAAGCAATTCTACAGCGTATAGTTCCAAAAAAAAGAGAAATCAATATTAGAAGAAAATAATGTATGAAATGCCTTCTGTTGGTGTCCTCTTCAGTGGAGGGAAGGATTCGGCTCTTTCTGCAATTCTCTTAAGACCTTTTTTTGATGTAGAACTGGTGACAATTACTTTCGGTATTAACGATTCATGGAAATTTGCTATGGAATCTGCCAGAGGTATTGGGTTTGCATGGAGAAAAAAGAAACTTCCGAAGTATCTCTTAAAAAAAGCTGTTGAGATAATCATCAGAGATGGATTTCCTAGGAATGGTTTGAATTACATCCACAAAGAATCTCTCAGACATCTAGCTGAAGAGTATGATTTTATTGCGGATGGCACACGAAGGGACGATGTATCTCCAAAGCTCACTGTCTCTGAAATTGCCAGTCTTGAAATGTCCTGTAATGTTGGGTATATAACTCCGCTTATGGGATACGGCAGAAAGACTCTGGATACGCTGGTGAAAAAGTATTTATTAGTGGAAGAGGGAGAGAGCGAAATTGTTAATAAATCTGATTACGAGTCGGAAATACGTGAATACCTTCGAAAAATATGGTCGGAAGAATTAATATATGAGTTATTTCCAACTCATATCCAGTCCAGGGTTGTAGGATTAAAGGATCAGGTGATCACAAATGGGAAAGAAGACTGTGGGAGTGAAGAAAAAGCTGGCTAAAGCCAACAAACAGAACAGACGTGTGCCAATATGGGTTATCATGAAAACGAAGAGACATGTGATAACGCATCCCAAGAGAAGGCACTGGAGAAGGAACAATCTGAAGGTGGTGTAAATGACTAAGGAGGTCATGGAGAGAATCTACACCATTCAACTAAAACATAACGTGAAGAGTTATCCTAGATGGCTAAGAAGCAAGAAAGCTGTGCGACTGGTGAGGAAATTTCTCAGCAGACATATGAAAACAGATGAAGAGAACGTGAAGCTGGACGCAACTATAAATGAGAAGATATGGGAACGAGGATCACAAAAGCCGCCGGCTCGTATTCGGGTCAGGGCTGTGAAATTCGACGATGGGGTAGTGGAAGCAGAATTGTTCAAAGAATGAAAATGCATACATCCATCTTAGTTGAAGGAACTCCTATGGTAGGTCTTTTTGCAATAGTTACAGAGCATATAGCAATTGTTGGAAGTCCTGATCGTGGGTTACCGGAGATTATTAGGGATGTACTCGATGTGGATACAGTGGAGACCACTATTATGGGGTCCAGGCTGGTTGGGTGTCTTCTAGTCGGCAATTCTCGAGGAGTTGTCACCTCTAATAGGATCCTCAGAGATGAACTAGAAAAAATTGAGGAAATTACTGATGTGCTCGAGGTAGACACACCCATGACCTGTCTAGGCAACGTTTTAGCAGTCAATGATTTTGGGGGACTGGCCCATCCAGACCTTGAAGAAAGTGTTATCAAGGACATAGAAGAATTCTTAGACATTGAAATTGTTAAGGGAACTGTGGGAGGTCTTAAGACTGTGGGCATGTCTGTTGTGGCTACGAATTCCGGAGCTCTAGTTAATCCCGGCATACGAGAATGGGAAATAGATCGAGTAAAAAAGACTTTTAATGTTCCGATGGAGAGTGGTACCGTTAACTTTGGGACTGAACTCGTCGGGACTGGTGTCTTGGCTAACTCTAAGGGTTATTTAGTAGGGGCTGATACAACGGGGTTTGAGAAAGGTAGAATCGAAGAAGCTCTTGGTTTTATTTGATTATGAAGGTGATCGTTATGAAATACAAGATAGAAGGAAGATTTAAGATTGGAGAGTCTTGGCAAAAATTCAGAAAAGAGATTGAAGCTGAAACTAAAAGGATGGCTCTTGAAAAACTGTATTCTCTGATGGGAAGTAATCATAAAATCAAAAGAAATCTGGTGAAGGTTGATTCCATTGAGGAGGTTAAATAATGTCAGAAGAGCTGGATGAAAAAGTCCAGCAAAAACTGTTGTTATATCAGAGGTTACAAGCTGAAGCAGAAGCTATTCTGAAGAATATGGGAGCATTAGAAGCAGCATTACTGGATTATCAAAAAGCCATTATGACACTTGGCTACTTACTTGAACATGAAGGAGAGCTTGAGTCTTTGGTAAATATAGGCGGTGGAACTTATGTGTATTCCAAAGTAAAGAGTGGTGAAAACATTCTTATTGAAATCGGAAAAGATGTCATAATTGAAAAAAGTCCTGCTGATGCAAAAAAAATCCTTGAAGAAAGGAAAGAAAAAATAATAGAAAATATTAACACGCTTAACCAGCAGATCAACCAGATATACAATCAGATGCAGGTTATTCAACAAGATCTTGCTACTCCGGGTAGAAAAAGATGATCAGGGATCAATATGTTTGACTTTTTAAAAAAGAGATTTAATAAGCTAAAAAAAGAATTAGATGAGGAGGTAGAAATCTCTACATCTCAAAAAGTAAAAAGTCTGATTTTAGAGCAGGAAATAATACTGGATGAAAGAAAGGTCAGTAAGATCCTTGGAGAACTGGAGTTAATTCTACTGGAAGGAGATGTGGCCTTAGAAGTAGTTGACAAGATCTCTGAAGAGTTGAAAGCAAATCTAGTGGGCAAAAAAAAGAAAATTGGAGTAAGGTTATCAAACCTGGTTGAACATGAGCTCATTAAAGTACTTAAAAAGTTGTTTTATTCCAGCAGTTTTGATTTTTATAAGTATATCGAAGAAAGAGAAAAACCTGTGGTGATATTGTTTGTAGGAGTTAATGGCACTGGAAAAACAACTACCATCGCAAAAGTAGCTAAGAAATTGATGGATCGGGATCATTCAGTAGTGATAGCTGCAGGAGATACTTTTAGAGCTGGTGCTATTGAGCAAATCGAAGAACATGCAACAAATCTCGGTGTTAAGCTTATCAAGCATAAAGCGGGTTCAGACCCCTCTGCGGTTATATATGATGCCATTCAACATGCAAGAGCAAAAAAAATTGACATCGTGCTGGCAGACAGCGCAGGTAGAATGCATACCAAGAAGAATCTACTTGACCAGCTCGAAAAGATTAAGCGAATTAACTCTCCCGATTTAATAGTATTTGTGGATGAGAGTACAGCAGGTAATGATTGCGTGGAAAGAGCCAGGATGTTCAACGAGACAGTGGGAATTGATGGATCTATTTTAACGAAATTAGATGCGGATCCAAAGGGAGGAAGCGCCATTTCGGTAGCATATATAACAGGTAAACCTATAATTTTTTTCGGAATCGGGCAGGAGTATGATGATTTAATTGAATTTGATGCTGACTGGCTGATAGACCGGATTTTGGGTAAAAATAGTGATTAGATCATATTTTCTAGATTTTAAGCTCTCAATTAGAATAATCTTCCTTTATGGCGAGAGCAACCTACTTATAGTATCAATAAACGATAGAGTATATTACTTTTTGAATGGGAGGGGGATAAAATGGGGTACATCCCGGTGACTCTGGAAGAAGTATTAAATTCTACCAAGACAGAAGTAATTAACAGATATAGAACATACCTTAACCCGGAGCTGGCCTCTCTTCTCAGCCTTCTGGGATTTGATAAAATGTTCGTTAAAGCTCAAGGGTTGAAGGTATTTGATGACGAAGGTAAAGGGTATATGGATTTTTTAGGAGGTTATGGGACATTGAATCTCGGGCATAATCATCCTGAGGTGATTCAGGCACTGGAGAAAGTCTTTGACCTGCCAAATATATTCCAGGCGTCTATGGGGCTCATGGCTGGAGCTCTCGCTGAAACTTTAGCTAAAATCACACCTGGCGATCTAAATAAAACCTTTTTCTGTAACAGCGGGGCAGAAGCTGTTGATGGGGCTTTAAAACTGGCAAGAATAAGTACAGGAAGAAAAAAAATCCTGTATACTGATAACTCCTTTCATGGTAAAACCTTGGGAGCTCTTTCGGTAACTGGCAGGAAATATCAGGACCCTTTTCGCCCTCTAGTTCCTGAATGTTATTCTGTGCCCTTTGGAGATGGCGACACTCTTGCAAGAGAATTAAAAAAAGGTGACTATGCTGCCTTTATTGTAGAGCCCATACAGGGAGAGGGTGGTATCGTTGTACCTCCTGAAGGATATCTAAAAGAAGCTGAAGACCTCTGTAAAAAATATGGAACTCTCTTAATCGCAGATGAGATACAGACAGGTTTTGGCAGAACTGGAAAAATGTTTGCAGTTCAGCATGACGGAGTAGAGCCAGACATTATAACCATGGCAAAAAGTTTGAGTGGTGGTGTCATACCAATAGGAGCATACATAGCTACAGATGATGTTTGGTCCAAAGGATATGGTCACCGAGATAGATGTATCCTTCATACCTCAACTTTTGGAGGCAACAATTTTGCCTGTGCGGTTGGCCTGAAGACTATTGAGATACTGATTCGAGACAATCTGAGTGAGAATGCAAGAGATATGGGAAACCGATTACACAGGAAACTAGAAAAAATTGCAGAGGAATACAAACTCATTAAAGAGGTGAGAGGGAAAGGCTTGATGATTGGTGCGGAGTTTTATGAGCCCCAGCTAGTTAGAGGATTGAGCATGGAATATCTGGCTGGAATGGTTTCAGGCCTTCTTCTGCAGGAGTATCATATAATAACCGCCTATACTCTTAATAATCCTAATGTAATCCGATTTGAACCGCCATTAACAGTTGGGGAAGAAGAAGTGGACTATGTGGCTGAGTCACTGGAAAATATATGCAAGCAGCAGAAAAGTTTTCTGGGAGTTGCCATGGACATCGGGAAAAAGATGTTAAAAAAGCGCATAGGTTTTGGTGAATAGTAGATTATAATTCAACCCCCCTTTAATTTTTTTCAGGAAACAGAAGATACTATAACATGTAGATATATCTGGCTTAGGATCATTGGAAATATACACGTAGATAAAGGCAATAGAGAACTAAGTTAGTTGAAATGAGGTAAGAGGCCAGAGATATATATGGGCACTCTGTGAAACGAAAAATAAATATAGGACAATCCTGTATCTCCCTTCTGGAATACCCCTAGACATGCTAGAGAATATTGTCAGTTTACTCAGGCAATTTGTAATCAGTAGGTTTATAATCCCCTATGATCCTCTCTAGGGTGGTAAATGGCATCTAAAAAGCCTGTTGAGAGAAAAAGACAATATAGTTAAAAATGAGGGCCCGTAGCTTAGCCAGGTTGGAGCGCACGGCTGATAACCGTGAGGTCCGGCGTTCAAATCGCCGCGGGCCCACTCTTGTAATAGATCTTCTCTTTTTAATGAGTTTACTTTTACCAGACAGAGAGCAGAAGGGTAGTATTTTATCAAAGAGAGCCACAAAAATATAGCATGGTTTTTGGTAAAAGATGTTTCATCTACTTATGGGTCTCTTTTTCCTATCTTTTTCTATCAGTAACTCCAGATATGATTCTCTGATCCAGGGATAATCATTCAGGTTAAGGACGGTAATAATATTTTTAAGTTCAGTGATGGCTCTAGATACATCTTTTTCTTCGCTCTTTTTTTCCAATTCTATAAAATATCCGAGCTCTTCGATGTAGTCTAAAGATATATAGATATCTTCCAATCTGAATATGGTTCTGTTCTTTACCACAGGCCTAACTGGTGTAAAACCAAGTCTCTCCAAAAGTTCAATACCTTTTTCGAAACTATTGATGGTAATTTCTACTTCATCTCTTGTCTTGGTTTCTTTATCGATTTTGGGGCCTTTATATGTGAGCCGCACTCCCTCCACATCTTTTCGTATTCGTAGTGCCTCATCACTCTCTATGAAGTCTTTAGAAGGAGAGTTGAAATATATATCATGCTCTTCTTTCTCAATTATAACCTGTCCACCTATTTTTTGGACTCTCTCTTTTACTATAGTCCACATCTCTTTGTCAACCTGAATTTTGATCTCTACCTCCACCATCCACATCTCCAAAAGTTTTTATAGTGGTAAACCTTGCAAGTCGTATAAAACTACTGTGGTGATTCTATGGCCATAAAAGAAGGGGATTTCGTTAAGATAAGTTTCACGGCCAGACTGGATGATGGAACGATCATTGATACCACTGACGAAGAGCTAGCAAAAAAAGAAGGGATTTATTCAGAAAATGGAAGGTATGGAGATGTAACTATAATCTTGGGTGCAGGACATGTGGTTCAGGGCTTCGAAGAAGCTTTACTGGGGAAAGAACCCGGTGAGAAAGGATCGGTTAAAGTGGAGCCTTCCAAGGGTTTTGGAGAGCACAATCCTGACCTTGTTGAAGCCATATCCATCACTAAGTTTAAGGAAAGACCTGAAGTTGGACAGACCATTCGAGTTGGCAACAGAACTGGTGTAGTTGAGAAAGTTATTGGGAGGAGGGCTATTGTTGATTTTAACCATCCTTTGGCAGGGCAGACACTTGAGTACGAGTATGAGATCAAAGATGTACTGGAAAAGCCAGAGGACAAAGCAAAGGCGTTGCTGTTGCTGACCACAGGAGTTGATGCTGAAGTAGAGATAAGTGGTTCTGTTCTGATCTTCAAGGTTACAAAGGAGGCATTGTATTCTGAATGGTACCTTGTTGGGAAAACTCAGGTGGTCAGAGAGTTATTTAACAGACTTGAAAATATTGAGAAAATCCAGTTTGTAGAGACTTTCAGGAAAGAGGACTCAGAAGTTCGTGAACATGACGTTACATCTGAAGAGAAGGTAGAAGATGAACAGGGAGATGAAGCAGAGCCGACAGCTGAAGAGGAGCGATCCGAGAGAGAATGAAACTGGATGATTCTGCCAATTTTTGATTGTTATATTATTTTATGTAGTCCTATCCTCACCAAATATTTAAGATAAGCTGGTGGCATGTAGTCCATAGATGCCCTGGTCGATAAAGATCTTTTATTGCCGTCATTATTTTCTTTATCAGTATCGAGATGATGAATATCCGAAAAGTTTAATATATCTGAGAGCGAAATTATTAACAGGAAGGGAGTCCGGATATAGGTGCACCATACAAATGGCCCCTTCCACCCCCTTCTCGAGTGATCAACAAACCTCTCCTTAACTTATCAATTTCATCTTTATATTCTACTACAATTCAAAAAATTTGCATTATGTTTAATAATCTCCAATATTATAGCGACATCTCTAACTAATAATGAAAATTCTTCGACAATATACGGAATCCTATTTTTTAGTAATAAATCCTCATTTTTGAAATATAGACTTAACAGATAGGTATTCATTTAGAAAATGTACAACAACATTTAAATAATATAAAATCATTAATAATCAAGGGGTTTGAACAATGTCCAATGAACAATCATTAAGAGATGTTGTGCTACTTTTTCATGCGATATTAGTTTCCTTCGGAGAAGTTTCTGGGAATGGTATGGAATCTTGCAGGAGGATACTATTTCATCTATCTCCAAATTTACCGCCTATACTTGAAAAATATGGATTCAATATTAGTAGAAGTAAGGACTCCATTGAGAATGCTCAACTCATTTTGAGCATACTGGTAAATTCCGGACTTGTCGAAGGTGTGGAATTCAAAGAAATCGATGATAGGACATATGAATTGAAAGTAAGTAAGTGTACAATGGCCATAAAAGAACTCCATGAAAGACTTAACCTAAAGGAGGCTTTTTGTCCCTATGGCATTCTTATCACAGGCATAATAAATGGTTTTTCAGAGGATGATTTTGTGTTATACTCCTGTGATTTTACTGATATGGGTTCAATTACAACCATCAAGAGGTTTAGATACGTGTTAAGGTGATATAATGTTTAGAGTGAGGTTATAAGTCTTTGTTACCATATTAGTCTATTTTCACAGACGGGGTTCCTATACATAACAACCTGGTTACCAGTGGTAACCGTTACAGGTACTACCAATATATAGGCATAAAACTGGATTACCTTGATAGCTTTTAAAAAACAAAGGAGAATGGAGAAATGGGAGAAATAAGCTATCAACCGAAAAATAAATATAGGACAACCCTCTACCTGGACTTTGGGACAATCCAGGAATTTAGAGGAAAACTAACCGGTAGGTGTATCTAAAATCGTTGATAAAGTGTTACGTACCATCGTTGTCAGAAATAATCCATTATAGAGTTTAACTCTGGAAAATCTCTTCGAAAAAGAAAGCCCTGGTAGCTCAGCCCGGGAGAGCGTGCGGCTGAAGACCGCATTGTCGCCGGTTCAAATCCGGCCCAGGGCACATTTACTTTCGATTTAAATCCTGTTATACTCTCGGATCCCTCTTAAATGAGATATGATCATATAGAAACAAGAATTTTGTTTTATTTTTTCCAATCAGGATAAACTACCAGCTTAATAACAAAATAAAACCGTCTAAATGCTTAAATTATGTTTTTTTGGATGTGTTTATAACATGCATTTCTGTCATATTGATGCCAGCTGAAAGTATAAGCAAATACGCATATTTCTGGGATAAAAAATAAATTTTAAAACTCACTAATATGGTGTATTAGATCAATCAGGGGGCTGATACCGTGAAGGAAATCAATGAGGAGGTGTTGGTCGGCCTGATTAAAAGGGGTCTGGAAATTGAAGAAAACAACAGTCAGATCGTTCTGAAGCTATTTATTGCAGAGGAAGATACTAAAAGACGAAGAATTCTTTATAAGATCATCAGAGACTCGGAATATCATAAATCCCTCCTCTCTGGATGGATCAGAACATTAAAGGGTGAGATACCTCCTGTGACTCAGATAAGAGATTACAAATTTGAAGAAATGTTCATCGACCAGAAACTGGATGCTCTTAGAAAAATTGAGAGTATGATTAGGGACTTTTATCAATGTCTGTATGACGATCTAAGAGAAATTAAACTTGAAAAACTTATTGAGAAAGAGAAAGCCACTCAGCTATTATCCTCAATTGAAATGTTAATCCAAGAGGAAGAAAAACATTTACAGATGATTGGGGAACTCTGGGATATTCGATAAGTCTAAAAGTGGCACCTCTTACATATATGTTTTTATCGACTAGGTATATAAAAACACTTTCTATGTTGTGTAGGTTTAATGCAGATAGAAATTTTTCTAGTTAGTATTTTGTTGAGAAATTGGAAAATATATGTAGTTTAATTGTAAATAACGAGAGTAAAGAAATGATCGAATAAGAAAAATAATAGGAAATTTTTATCTAATATTCTATCAAAATTTACCCCTGAAATATCAGGGATAATGCCTATATTCCAATAGCATTAGAAGAGCAATATCAGCCAAAGGAGATAAGGCCAGTCTTCCTGCAATGGTTGAGCTCTTCCCTTTTTATTTTTTTAATTTGAAATGAAATCAAAGTATCAACTAGAACTTTGAGTAGAGTTGTCATAGGGGATGATAAAGGAAAGGATAACTCCCTACCTAATAAAAACAATTCCTAAGATCTCACACAACTATATGTATCAAACCAAGGAACAGGGTAAGCTGTTAAAACAAATCATTGTATTGTAAATCTGTGATTTACTCCTTGTCGGCATAGCTAACAAATATTATTAGCCATTCACTTGAGTCCAATAGATCGGTTTAATAGTTTGAGGTGTAAAATAAAATGGAAGTAAAGAAGTGTGATGGTATGAAGATGAAAATAACAGCAGGGAATGTCGAGAAGAGAATCAAGCTGTACGAGGACCTTGCTCCAGAAACTATTAAAGCACTGGTTAGTGCACTTCCTGTAAAGGGGTATGTTAAAAGATGGGGTGATGAGATTTATTTCGAAACTCCAATAATTGTAGATATAGAAGAGAACTCAAAGGAATACGTGGAACTGGGAGATGTAGCATACTGGATTCCTGGGAGAGCCATATGTATATTCTTTGGTAAAACTCCCATAAGTAAAGGGGATGAAATACGACCTGCCAGTGGAGTTAACGTAATAGGTAAAGTAGTTGGAGATGCGAAAGAGCTAAGAAGCGTGAAAGAGGGTACCCAGATTGTTATCGATCGCGTGGATTAAGTTCTTGCACTGGGTCTATTTCCATGGCTTAGGAATGAAGAAGAATGTATGACCAGAGCCCTTATTTGTTTTCACTGATAGTAAAAATAGGACTGGAATAAGTGAGAAGCGTGGTAATTGAGGAGATATAAGATCATGAAATAATCACCAAAAAGAGAAAGATGAAACCAACAAACACGTGAAACTTGATTTATGGGTCGATTGTAATTGATATAATCTGTGTAATCGATAACATGATAATTCATCCTCTGATAACTCTTAAATCACCAAAATCTGCAGGCATCGGAGATTCATCTTTCTTGGCCATTGAAACCCAAATCTTTGGAGCATCTTTACTCTGACCTATATGAGGGGTCACTCGCTCTCTCNCCCTCATCAACACAGGTGTATTAATTGCAACNCCCGCCAGTATAGCCTGGCCTTTTGTAAGACTAGGAAGCTCTTCCAGCAGTTCTCTGCCAACACTTTCCACTGACATTCTGATATTTTCCTGATCAGCCGGATTAATGATCCGCATGATCACCTGTGTCATACATTGAGAAAGGATATCAGAGTCTATCTTAGAGGGTCTCTGACTTATTAAACACACTCCAACTCCAAATTTTCGCCCTTCAGAAAGAATGGTTTTAAGTATTGGATAGCTCTTACTCTCTCTGGAAGCAAACCTGTGGGCCTCTTCTATCATTATAAATATCGGATAAGGTATGTGGGCCTCCCCAGATGTAATATGGCCTTTTTCAGTCTTTATCCTAGCGTTCAACAACCGTCTTAGCAATACAGACACCAGAAGTTGCTGGTCTGTGTCATCCATTTCTGTAAGCTGGATCACTGAGCATTGTCCAGGCCTGACTATTTTATTAAGCTCAAGATGCCTGTAGTCATCAATAACTTCTGTGTCCATTATGTATCGTTTGATCCTCCAGTTCAGGCCTTTGACCGTCATCTCATCATTGATCCCTATAGACTGGATGGTTTCGACAAGATCCATGGCAGTGAATTTCCCACTCTCAAGCTCTCGGTATGCAGCATTTAGAAATGACTCCATTTTTTCTGTGAGATTTGGGAGCAGGCTTCTAAGCTCATCATAGCTTAACTCTGATAATCTGACTTTTACGTCATCTTTTGAAAAGATTCTTACTTCAGGACGATAAGATTCAGTTATGAACTCCTTCATCCCGACAACATGCCTCAACGTATGGTACTCCCCATGAGGATCGATGATTAAAAGAGCTGATGCATTATAGGGCTTTAGCAATTCTTCAGCAATCACACCACCAAGATAGCTTTTTCCACTACCAGTAGATGCAAGAATGCACATATGTTCACTGGTCATCAAGGATGTGTCTGTTATGACAGGTATCTCCTCCTCCCTATTCAAAAGGTAACCAATATGGGCAGATCCAACATCGTTCATACTCTTTCGGTACAATATCTTCATAAGTTCTTCTTTTTCAGCAAGAAAGATCTTATCTCCAGGTCTGGGTGGAATTCTCGGGTTGATAAATGAATTAAAACCAGTGTCATAATATCCTAGGATTGTGGCTTTGATTTCGAATATTTCAAATTCAATAGGTTTTATTCCTATTGCATTTGCAATCTCTCTCGGAGAAATAGATGGATCAGCAAGAAAGCTATCTGGATAACTTCTGATGGGTTTTCTGCGAGACGTCCTGGCTACAACCTGTTTTTCGCTATCGTTCAGAAAGATTTTGTAATATACGAACTCTCCTGCTTTTATACGATCCTTGTCAGGTGTCACAAATACGAATTCATAAGGCGAATCTCCAGGTCCTTTTACGATCCCTACTTCCATAGGTCACTTCATCTCCCGTATTTTTGATACATATTCAAGATTTGCTTCAATAACATCTAAAAATCTGTTTTTTTCTGGAAATAGCTCTCTCAAAGTATTGAATATAAGAGCCATAATTGTATTTAGGGAGTTCTCATCCAGTTTTTTAAGTAGTTTGATGTAGTAAGCAAGTTGAAATTTTCCATCAGGTGTATGGAACTTTCTGATCTCTTCTTCATCCATTAATACAATTGAAGAACCAATGGAGGGGATGTCTCCACTAAGTTCTCCGTCGATCATCCCAAGAGGAATTACCCGTAAATAGAGTTTTTCACTCACAACATCTGGTAAAAATTTTTTTATCTCCTCCCAGCTCAATTTCCCCATGTATTTCACAAATTCGGGTCTTTCATGAAATATATCAATCCCTATGCATACGATATTGTCAACTTTAAGGAATTTCCCAAGGATTCCGTGATCAATCTCTCCTTCGTTGAGCTCTACTACATATTCATCGATGGATCGTATCTCAACAATCTTTCCAATATCCATCACATCACCTTACTTATCCATTTTCTGGAAACTCCCTTCATACCAATTAGACGGTAAAATTCGAATCTCTCTTTTTGAGAAATTACCGCTTCAGCATGAGATCTTTCCAAGACGTAAGGGTAGGCTCCTGAAGATCCAAGACGGCATTCAGAAATAACCACTTCAACCAATTTCCACTCATCTTCTAATAACCATACTGGATATTCAATCCTCACGATATTTCCGTCCATGTTTATATATTGAAAGCATATTTCTGATGTTTTCCGGTAATATTTTATTATATCTCTTAGACATATAAAAGGTTGTGTCGCCATACCAGGTTCAAGAAATTCCATGAACAGAGACGTGTCATAAATTCCCTGAAGTTCTACCCCTCTCAAAGTTTCGAGCATTACCACAACATCTCTTGCCTTGCTAACGTCTACCACTCCAATTACAGGAGTAGAGGTCGTCTCACTTTTTTCTAGCACCTCACAGACGGAATTAATATAGTCCTCCCTGATTTCAGATGCTAACTCTTTTGTAAAAGAAAGTACAAAGGAGCCATCATAAAAGATGTATCTATCTCCATCCATAAGGTTCATCATCATTTCGCACTCAGCCTTGAACCGCTCCAGTGAAATATTCACATCGGAGGAAGTAATGGAAAATTCAACGTGTTTTCTAAATTCCCCTTTTCCATGATGTACTTCAAGGCCTACGGTTTGGATTGCTCCAACAGGAACACCAAAATCTTTTGAAGGCTCAATCTGACTACCATCAACTCCACAGATCTTTAATCCCTCTAAAATGGAAATAGCATGGTTTGTCTGGATATTAAAAGTTCTGAAGGAAGGAGGGCTGGCTGGTTTCGCTCCACGGCAGCTCTCATAGTCAAAATAATCACTCTCATAAATCTCTTTTAGGAACTTAACTGCAGTATTACGAGCTTTTTCAGCTTTTTCCAATTCCATTTCCAGTTCTTTTGAAAATTTTTCAATAGCTTCTAACATTTTCCCTATATCAAGCATTATTGCACCACCACAGTGACACCATTAACATTTTCCAGTTTGATGGAGTTGTCTGTAACTTCTTCAAAAGTGTCATCGTGGGAAATAACAAAAAGCTGAGTGAATCCGCCAATATCTCTTAGCTGCTGAGCTAGATTACTTCTTCGAATCTCGTCCATGTTCTGTGTGGGTTCGTCAAAAAAAGCAATATCAATCTCACTCAATGCCTTTAGGAGGGCAAGTCTTACTGAAATGGCTGCAACCATCTGTTCCCCCCCAGATAACTGGTGAAAGCTCATGTCCTTCCCATGATACTTCAATCTGATCCCGAAATCTTTTCCCCATTCTAGTGTCCAGGAATAGTCTCCCATTATTTCATTGAAGAGTCTGTTTGCCTCTAGAGAGATAATTTCTACATAAGCTTTTGTGATAGCTGGAATAGCCTCTTTAAAAACTATCCGCATCTCTTTGAATATTTTTAACTTCTCCTCTTCTCTAGCAATTCGTTCTGTAAACTCTTTATATCTATTATTGAGTTCATTCAACTTTTCTATCTTCTTTTTCAGATCTTCAACTTGCTTGTTTTTCTCTCCAAGCTCTCCCTCTATTCTAGCCATCTCGTTACTCAGCTTTTCAACTCTCTCTTTGAGTTTTTCCCATTTTACCGGGTCGTACTGCTCCTTCAAAATTGTCAATTTCGATTTGACTTCTTCAATGTCACTGTTGTGCTTTTGAAGCTCTTTCTCAGTTTTTTCTTTCTTTTTGTAAAGAGTATTGAGGTTTGCTGCCTTTTCACTGTATTTTAAATAAGCTTCATACGCTGATTTTTTCTCATCTCTCTTTTTTAATAATTGATCTCTCTCAGACTCAAGTTGCTCAAGCTGTTTTACCGTCTTTACAATTTCTTTTAATTCTTCTTCAATGGAATTTATTTCTTCTAAAGTCTGTTGTCGTTTTTCCATTAGTTCCTCTTTTTTTCTAATTGTTTCCAGTAATATATGTAGCTCTTTTTTGGAATCCATTAGACTCTCTAATCTATCTTGGATATCCTTTATTCTACTGGCATCTTTTTTGAGAACTTCTATTCTCTCTTCTAATTCCTCTCTTTCCTTTGTTACTTCCATCAATTCTTGGTTGTATTCAGAGAACTTAATTAGTCTACCTTTAAGTTCCCTGTACTCCTCTTCCTCTTTTCTTAGCTTTTTAATCAGTTCATTAACAGTTTCGAGAGCCTTTTTACCTCTTATTATCTTCTGAGATAGTTCCTGAATATCCTTTTCAATCTCTTTAGCTTTTTTTCCAACTCTGGTGCAATCTTCCTCGATAAATGGACATCTGCCGTTTGAGATAAATTCAATGTTCTCTTTGTAAAGTTTAATCTTTGAGGAAATACTGGCCAGACCAGTCATCAGTTTATCTTTCTTTTTCTCTAATTCATCCAGTTTCTTAAGTCTCTCCTCCAATTCTTTAGTCTGATTTTCAATCCTTAGGAGTTCGTTAATGTCTTTAGCAAGAGTTTGCTCCCTTTTTTCAATCTTGTGGTACTGAGTTTCTAATTCGGTCAATAGCTGAAGCGATCTTTCTGCCTGTTTCAAGTCCTTTTCAAGATCTTCCTGGAGTTTAGCCTCTTTTTTGAGATCAGGTATTCGAGATTCAGCCTGGTTAATTTTTTTTAGTTCCTCATCTATTTGAGTTAGTACTTGGGTAAGCCGGGATTTTTTTACTATTAGTTCTGTGTATTCCTTTCTGTGGGTTTCCATTTTCCTAACGAGATCTCCTATATCTCTAATCTTTTTGTCTATACTAATGTACTCTTGGTACTCTTTCTGAAGAAGTTCCATATTCTTTTTTGCTTCAAAGGATTCGGTAATTCTGTGATCTATGTCTTGTAGGATTCTTAAAATGCCTGATATTTTCTCTTCAAGTACATTTACCCTCCCTTCTGTTGTGGAGATTTCTTCTTTCAGTTTGTCAAGGAACTCTTTCTCTTTTTTTACGGTTTTAAAAGTCTTTGACTTCTCTTTTAGCGTTCTGGAAAGCTCGTCTATCTCTTTTAAGAGAACTTTTAATTGTGCTTCATGTTCTTTAGTCAACTCTATCTCTTTCTCTATTCTAGAGATTTCTATCTGAAGATCCTGTATCTTTTTATAAAGGTATTTTTCATATTCTCTGCTTTTTTCGTAGGCTGATGAATATACGTTAAGACCAAGAAGAGGAGAAAATACTTCTTTTCTGGCGCTGGGGGGGAGCAAGAAATGTGAGGTCATAGCTCCCTGAGGCACTCCAACAGCATTCTCAAAAAAAGTTTTGAGATCTGTGTATTCACTCAGCTGAAGATGATCTCTGATCCAAGCCAATACATCGGTTTTCCCATCCCCAATTTTCGTTTTAAGCTCCATATCCATTACATAGTATTCTGATGTAGAGTTTTTCCGTATCTTTCTTACTATCTTATATTCTCTCTCATCCTTTCGAGATACCACTACTAAGCGTATCTCTCCAGAACTACTCCCTCTTCTGAGAAAATCACCAAGTTTATAGGGTAAAGAATCAAAAAGCACAAATCCAATTGCCTCAAGTATGGTGGTTTTACCAGCTCCATTTTCGCCTATTATGGAGTTGGTCCCTGGAGTAAAAGTAAATTCACCCCTCTCATAGCTTTTTATGTTTTCAAGGAACAGACTTTTTATCATAGCATTTCCTCCAGTCCCACACCTCCTCCTCTTGAAAATCATCTGGTTGTTGGTTTTCCATAGAGTGTTTCAGTTTTATCTCTGATGTCTCTATTTTCTGTGGGATTTTAGCATCTATGAGGTCCTCAAGAAACATGTCCACTTTTTCAAGAGTGAAGTCCGAAATGAAAACTTTTTTGAGATCTACTATTGCTTTCGCGAATCTTTCTTCCACTCCATCGAATATAGGGTGTCTATATAGTAATTTTTGAATGACATCCAGTTCAAAATCCTCTCGTCTGTCTCCCTCGAAAATAACATCGTAATCACTAGTCTGTGTTTCAAATCTAAGCCGTATAACTATGGGGGAATAAATGGAGTTGATAATCTCTTTAATTCTCTCTTCATGTATTTCGTTCCTGGCTATAGAGCCTCGTATGGTGAGCTCCACAACAGGATTCCCTATGGTTTTGTTATTTTCAAGATATTCTTCAAGTTCTTGATAGAGGTTTGAAGAATTATCTGCATTGAAATGTAGCCGAATAAATTTCCTTCTTGCGTTTTCAATAAGGGTTACTTTAACACTATCTGATACTTTAACAAAGAAAAAGCCCTTTTTCCATCCATACTCGTCGATACTCCATGTTTCGGGAGCACCTGGATTATAAATCCAATCATCTTCCATGTAATATTTGTGTATATGTCCGAGAGCAACATAGTCTATTTTTTCTCTGAGAGGGAGGAAGGAATGATAATCAACCATTCCGGAAATGTTGGGCACATATCCCTCAAGACCAGCATGCATCATTAGTATGTTAAATCGATCAGAATCTTTAAATGCATCAGAAAAAGTTTGTAAACCAATCTCAGTTGCAGAGCCTAGGTATTTGATCCCATATATACGAGCCTCATTTATGTCATAGAACGCCCCTCCTTTCTCCTTTGTCCATGCCCTCAAACTGGCTTTTCCCTTACCAAAATCAGGAGATAGAAGATGTAGTAATCCTTCTCTGGAAAGATAGTTCATCCAAGACATCTGATCCGAAAAGTGAGCTCTATCATGATTACCTTCCACACAGAAAAGAGGAATATTATTGTCTTTAAGCAGCTTCAGACATGTGGTTGCCTGAAGAAGAGTTTTTGGATTGATAGACCTTTTATTGAACATATCCCCTGAAAGGAGAACAAAGTCCACTTTTTTTGAGATGGCATACTGGACGATTTCCAGAAAAGCCTGTCCAAAATCCAGAAATCGTTCAGTATTCCCATACTGTTCATATCCCAGATGTGTATCGGCTAAGTGAATAAAACTGAAAGACATTGGTGTATGATTGAGATGAGATTATATTAATGTTTATCTGTCTTCTGAAAGTATTCCTCTCCTGGCTTTATATTCATCAAACTTCTTTTCAAGGGCTTTATATTCTTTTTTCAACCTAATAAGAAGTGAATCACTAACATCTTTCACGACTTTTCCTGGGACTCCCAGAACAAGAGATCTGTTTGGAATCCTTGCCTCAGGGGGGACAACAGAACCAGCAGCAATTAAGCATTCATCTCCAATAACACTTCCATCCAACAATATGGCTCCAATTCCTATAACAGACCTATCCCCCACACGAGCCCCATGCACGATAGCCCCATGACTTATAATGGTTTTTTCACCTATAACCACTGGTCTTCCTTTAGGGGCTTCAATCACACAATTATCGAGGATCATAGCCCCTCGTTTGAGGATGATAGAGTCGTCATCTCCACGTATAGTTGTATTTGGGTATATCCCAACTCCATCCTCTATTTCCACATCTCCAATAATAACTGATGAAGTGTCAATATATGCAACATTAATTCTTGGCTTTTTTCCTGAGAATTCACTTACCATGAATTGGAAAATGGCTGTTAATTATTTGAAATTTTCCTATAATACCATCAAACTTTTAAAGAAAAACAATCCACTTCTGAATCATGGATATAACGCTAACCCCAAAACAAAGATCATTAACTTTACATTTAAGAAGACGGTTAAATCTTCGAGATAAATATGATTTTGATGCGATACAGAGAGAGGTACGGGCTATAAAAGAATATTCTCTTCAACATATGGATTCTCTCCTGGAGGAAACAGTGGAGAGTCTTGAAGATGTTGGATGCTCTGTTTATGTAGCCAGTAGCTATGAAGATGCATGCGATTATGCGCTGGAATTTTTCCAGAATGATGAACTCATAGTTAAGTCGAAATCTAATGCAGCCAAGGAAATCGGTGTAGTGTCTGCTCTTCTTCAGGCGGGAAAAGATATAATTGAAACGGATCTTGGGGATAGAATTGTACAGCTTCTTGGTCTAGAGGCAATGCATCCTCTTGCCCCAGCAATCCATGTTCCCAAAGAGGATGTTGCTCGCGCAATGTCTGCGGAATTGGGAAAGGAAATCCCTCCTGATGTAGAATTGATGGTAAAAGAGTATAGCCGCTGGTTACTTGAGTATATTTTAAAAGCAGACGGTAGTATCACCGGTGCCAATGCGATAGCTGCGAGAGAAGGAGCTATCGCCCTCATTGAGAACGAAGGAAACATCAGTCTGATTACAAGAGCAGTTAAAAAGCATCTTGTTGTTGCTTATACTACCAAAATTGTACCCCACGTGAAAGATGCACTAACAGTAGTTCAGGCCAATTCTCTGTTCGGAGCAGGACAACCTCTTGGAACATACCTGTCTTTTATATCAGGCCCTAGCAAGACTGCAGATGTCGAAGGGGTTATTGTAAAAGGGATGCATGGACCTTCTAATGTATCAGTTTTACTGGTAAAGCCACCTGTCTTGCCCATATCGGATTTGAAAGATGTGAGTTACTGTCTGAACTGTGGAATCTGTCTTTCAGTGTGTCCTGTGTATTATTCTTTGGATCAGTTTGGAGGAAAGTATGGTCATGGTGGTATTGGGATTGTGAAGGCTTTTATACATGGGAATGTTGGGGAAGAACTCTGGAAATGTACTGGATGTAAAGCATGTGAGTCTGTCTGTCCTTCTATGATTGACAGTGGAAAAATGATTCATTCCATCAGGAGATATCTTCGCACCACAGAAAACAATTCCGATTGATTTTTATTCTGGTCTGTGTTATAGGCATACCATGGCAGTGAAAGAGCATCCTATGGATTACCTTTACAAGAAACCTACCATTGGGAAAGATGTGTTTATTGCTCCGAACTCGGTGCTTCTTGGAGATATAACTCTGAAAGATTACTCTAGTGTGTGGTTTGGAGTAGTTATGAGAGCTGATAAAGCTCCCATTATTGTGGGGAGGTATACCAATGTACAGGACAATACCACCGTCCATGTAGGAGATGATGGACCAGTGGTAATAGGTAATCACGTGGTGATAGGCCATAATTCTGTTGTTCATGGGTGTACCATCGGAAACAACTGCATTATAGGAATGGGGTCTGTTATACTTAACAATGCAAAGATCGGAGATAACTGTATAATCGGAGCAGGAAGTCTCGTTACACAGAATACAGAAATACCTCCCGGATCACTTGCAGTTGGCTCTCCTGCAAGAGTCATCAAAGAGGTAACGGAAGAACAAAAAAAGTTCATAACTTTCAATGCAGAAGAGTATTTCAAGGCAAGCAGAAAATATTATGAGCTGCTAAAGGATTCCAATGAGCAGAAATGAGCTTTTTTATGGTATATTCATAATGGGTGTGGGAGCGGTTCTGTTGGGGACACTAGGAGTCATTGGTAAATTGACTTTCAGGTATGTATCTCCCTTTACAGCAACTTTTTTCAGAAGTGTAATTGGTGTTGGGTTCCTGTTACCTTATCTTTTATGGAGGGACAGGAATCTATTTCCAGAAACAAACGAGCTAAAAAAATTATTTCCACTCTCTATGATTCTCGCATCGACTTTTGCCATGTATTTCTTGGCCGTCTCTCTCATAGACGTTTCAATTGCAATTCTTCTTGAGTATACAGCCCCCTTTTATGTTTTACTTGTTTCGTCAATATTTCTAAATGAGAATCTAACCAGTGGAAAGATTTTAGCAGCCATAGTTGCTTTTTTCGGTATTGTTTTTATAATAGACCCTTTAAACCTGGATTTCGGATTAAGGAACCCTGGTGGCTATGGATTGGCTCTCATGGCTGGCTTGCTGTGGGGATTATATTTTGTTTTAACCAAACATGCTGTATCAGACATATCTCCAGTGAAAACGACCGTTTATACCCTTGCTATGGGTATTCCTCTGCTCTTTATTCTTGCTTTGATAATGGAGGGATTTAATGTCAATTTTGAAGAGGGATGGCCGTATCTTCTTGTGCTTGGAGTAGGGCCAACTGGTATGGCTTACTTGCTGTATTCAGAAGGCATCAAGCGAATAAAAGCTAGCCAAGCAGGAATAGTCGCCAACATTGAGCCATTGTCTACAGTCATCTTGGCTTTTTTAATTCTCCATGAGTCAATTGGTATCAATGTTATTGTGGGAATGCTTTTGATATTTTTCGCTATTAGCTGGATGTGGAAATCCACCAATAAGGATTAATTTTTTATTTCTGTAACATCTCTCTCATCAAATTACATGCTTGGCAAATCTCTCCAGAAGTAGGCTCTCCACATAATTTGCAAGAGTTCAGGGATATCTGTGGAAACTCAGTGGAGAGACAATTTCTGAGCTTATCAAGACTCCGTAGGATTGAGTATTTCCTTCCTGGATGTTTGTGTTCAAATTCGTTGAGAAAGTCCCGTATTTCAGCCCGGATAGGTTCGTGACTATATGGACACTCTTCCATATCAACTTTGAGATTGTTAACCAAAGCATAAAGAACTACTTCTTTTTCATAAATACTTCTGAGGGGTTTGATTCTCATAACCATGTCTTTCTGAGTTTTTTGTGGGATGAGTCTTGCTAATTTAGATATATCTGCGTGAATAAAGTTCATAAGAATTGTTTGAGCTTCATCATCCAGATTATGGCCTGTGGCAAGTTTATTTGCTCCTAGATCTCTTGCGGTTTTGTTAAGGAGATATTTTCTGAGAACACCACAGTAGGTACAGGGTTTTTTATTAGCATCTCTCATCATCTGATCCAGCGTTGAACCAAAAGACTCTTCGAATGAGACAATTACATGCTCTAATCCAAACTCTGCACAAATCTTTTTAGCAAGAGGGATTGTATTTTCTCGGTATCCGGCTATACCTTCGTCAACGGTTATGGCTGAGAGGGTTATATTTTTTGCTCTTTCAAAAAGTTTGCCAAGAATGTAGGTCAATACAAGGCTGTCTTTCCCTCCACTGAGAGCGATTGCTACTGAATCCCCTCTCTGTATCAATCTTCCGGTTCTCAGCTCCCTTCTAACTCGTTTTTCCACATCTTCGACAAGGTGTTTATGGCAGAGATGTCTTCCTGAATGTTTCTGCCATATGACTGCCCGTCTGGAGCATTTTGAGCACTGCACGAAAAGGTGATATACCTTTGGTTATATATATTTAAACCCTGATGCGACGATTACACCAGATTATTGACCGGATCAGTATGGGAGAGTTGAAAGCCCTGAATGTAGTATATCACTTCAATCATAGCTATGATCTGGTGCCCATACATCTGCTGGAAAAATACGTTAAGACCTCAGATATTGAAAATCTTCTATTGAGACTTCAAGGAAATGGATTGATTACGAAACAGAATAGAGGATATCCTGGTATTAAACTTACCTTTAATGGACTCAGTATTTTAGCATTGCATAAACTTCGACATCAGGGGGTTGTAGAATATATTGGGAAAGTGAAAGGTGAGGGAAAAGAATCAGTAGTGTATGGAGGATATTCGGATGAAAATGGAGAGGTAGTCATCAAACTTCACAGACTTGGTTCAACGAGTTTCAAGAAAGTTAGGGAGGTGAGAGATTACGGAGGCCATAACTGGATTCTTACTTCTTCGGTATCAGCGGGACGGGAATATAATTGTCTGAAGAGGCTCATGGGGGCTCTGAATGTTCCCAGGGTTTTTGGTTATGCTTTGAATGCAGTGGTTATGGAATATCTTGATGGAAAAGAAATGGTAAGTGTCAAGATTGGAAATCCTGAGGATGCTCTAGATTTTTTAATAGAACAGGTTAAAAGAATGTATAAATTAGGGATTGTTCATGGAGATCTGAGTGAATATAACGTTCTCGTCTCCAATGGGGATATGTATCTCATTGATTTTCCCCAGTATGCTGATGCCCATACAGAGAGAGGTAAAAAACTGTTGGAGAGGGATGTGAAGATTATGCTGACTTATTTCCAGAAAAGGTATGGAATTGATATGGATGTAAATCAAGTGGTAGAGTATATCAGGAGGGATGTGCCTTCGGAACCATAATTGGAGTTGACACCGTAAAGGGATCACCAGGAAGCAAAATTCCACCCAAGTATGCCATGTATATCCTTGGAGATGGGAAAGAACAGTATTCAGAGGTTTCACTGTTCAAACTTTTAAGACTTATCAGGAAATATAAGCCCGATATTGTGGCAGTAGACAACATATACGAACTTGTGGAAAGTAAAGGAGATCTCATTAATCTCTTGAAAAAGTTCCCTGATGGGACTTCTCTTGTTCAGGTTACTAGTTTTCAGAAAGGAGAATCTCTCATTAAACTTGCTCGAAGGTTTGGATTATCTTTTGACCCAAAAAATCCTGTAGATGAAGCTAGAATCTGTGCCCTCTTGGCCGATATGGGTGTAGGATATAAAGTCTCTGCCTTCTCTCCAGTTAGTGTTTTAACTATTTCAAGGGCAAGAAGTCTTGGAAAAGGTGGATGGAGTCAGAACAGGTATCGTAGAAAAGTTCACCATAACGTTCAAAGTGTGGTTCGTTCTGTAGAGAAAATACTTAAAGACAGGGATCTCAGATATAACATTGAGAAAAAACCAGGCTATGGGGGCCTTTCACGGGGGAGATTCAAAGTTTTTGCCCCTCTCAGCCAGATTCCCGTATCTAATATAAAAACAGGTGATGTACAGATCAAAGTAGAAGCTGTGGAAAAGGATTCTTTGGAATTTATTCCCTTAGGAAAGAGAGATCGGTATACCATTGTAGGAGTAGATCCCGGGACAACTACTGCTGTTGCGATATTGGATCTAGAAGGAAAAGTAATTAAAACAAAAAGTCAGAGAAATTGGCCACTTCCAAAAGTAATCGAGTATATATACCAGTTTGGAAAGCCTATCATCATTGCATCCGATGTTTCTCCACCACCTGGAGCTGTAATGAGAATCAAGAAATCTTTTGATGCAATTCTGTACATTCCTAAGGAATCTCTATCTGTCGAACGAAAGAATATCTTGACTGATGGCTATGAAACTGGAAATACTCATGAGAAAGATGCTCTGGCAGCAGCTTTAGATGGATTTAATTTTCATCGGAGCAAATTTGCCCAGATTGAAAAAAAGGTGCCAGCAGGTATGGATATAGATGAAGTTAAGGCTAGAGTGCTGAGAGGAGAAACGATAAGTTCTGCCATAAGAGAAAATGAAGAAGAAATTGAGGAAAGACCTAGAGAGAAAATTAAAGGAGAAGAAATTGACCGATTGAAGGAAGAACTGAAGCGAAAAGAGATACTCATAAGGGATCTCGAACAAACGATTGATATTATGAAAAAAGACCTGAAGGAGAAAGAAAAGCGGATTGAAAGTCTTGAGCGTCAGATATATAGAATGAAGAGAGAAGAGTCATATCGGATCAGGAAAGAGAGAGAAGTAGCAGAACATCGGAAACTGGTTAACATTCTTAAAGAAAAATTATCAATCAGAGAAAAAGAGATCCAGGAGCTCAACAAAAGACTCCAGTCCATGATTTCTATGAGGTATATGGAGCTAAAAGGTGATTGGAAGCCGGTTAAAGTTCTTACACAATTTACAAGAGAACTCATTGAAGATATGGATGCTACCATGGGGATCAGAGAAGGAGATGTGATACTTCTATTAGATCCTAGTGGGGGAGGGAGGTCAGCTGCTGAAATGCTGTGTGAAAAAAAGATAAAAGCACTTGTTGTAGTGGGCGAAATGTCTCATATTGCGATGGAAGTGTTTATTGAACACGGCATCCCGATCATTAATTCGGAATCCCTTACGTTACAGGTGTTTGAAAATTTTGCCGTCGTGAATCATAAGGACTTTGAGTCAGTTTATAGAAAAGAAAAGGATAAAGTGGTTGAAGAGATTAAAAAACGAAAGATAAAAGAAGTTGAGGCTTTATTTGAAAAGTATAAAAACGAACGAACCAGAAAAATAGGATAAAGTGGTATAGATTTATCAGTAAGAAGTAATTTTATATCTCTATGATTTCAGGGTCATCCACTATCCGGGAAGTTCCAGTTCCCTTTTCTACCCATCCTATTTCAAAAGAGTCGTAACCTCTTTCACCAAGAGCCATCAGAAGATCATCTTTTGTATCTTTTCCAACAGAAAGCAGTAAACCTCCAGCCGTTTCTGCAGCCTTTCCGATTTCAAGTCCGTATCCAAGTTCTTTGGATACCTCAAGTGTCCCTCTGATAACAGGAAGGGCATCAATAATTATGTTTACTCCACTTCGTTTGGCCATCTCAGAAGCATGTCCAAGGAGTCCGAACCCGGTTACATCAGTGGACGCATGAACAGAATAATCATTCAATATGGTTGCAGCGAATTTATTGGTGGTAGTCAGAATCTCTATTGCCTTGTCTATGGCCCTTTCAAGAATTTTCTCTGATACTATCTCTGTCAAATAATCCTGCATCTCATCATCAAGTCTGAGAAGTGCCATGGCTGGTTGTATGCCCAAGGGTTTTGTTAAAATCAAGACATCTCCTGCTCGTGCTGTGGAATTGAGGATAATTCTATCTTTTTTTCCAAATCCAGTTACAGCACCTCCAATAATGGGCCAGGGATTGAAAATGGTGTGCCCTCCTACCACAGGAGCTTCAATTGATCGACAGAAATCAAAAAATCCTTCTATAAGTTTCTTTTTTACGATATCGGGCATATCAGTTGGAAAACCTAGCATAAGGAGAACTCCTGAAATGTCCAAAATCCCTTTAGCGTAAATGTCGTTAGTGGAGTTACATGCAGCAATTTGTCCCTGTATATAGGGATCATCAATGATAGGTGTAAAAAAATCCACTGTATGAAGGATGGCCACATCCTCAACGAGAGTTATTCCACTATCATCTCCAATTCCTGCAATCACATTCTCAGGATAAGGGTAGCTTATAGAGAAATGTTTCAACAATTCTTCAAGATCGTATTTTGGTAACTTACAGCTACATCCATGAATACTTACTTTTTGAGTCAATCTGTATTTCACGTTTTTATAACGGCGCATCATTTTCCACCAATTTTAAGCAAAGTTGAACAGTAACTTGGTGAAATTGAACCATCATATATAGTTTGTCCTTTTATCTTTTTTGATGATAAGCTCTAATGATCAAGATGGCCGAAAGAGAATAATAGGGCTTTTCCTTAATGATTTGATGACATATTTAATTGAGTAAAGCAAATAGTGAACTTTCAGAGCTCCCTCTTTCAGCTTTCTAATGTTAATACCAGTGATACCTTCAACGTCATCTCAGATACACTCTGACCTCTGTTATAAACATGGCGACAAAATAGAGGATCACAATAGCCCCGATAAGACAGGAGAGGATGTGAGTGAGAAAAAGTCCTAAATTAGCTGAAATTCCAGCGAGGCTTATAAATGTAAAGGTCACAAAAGTTCCGTTCAGAAGAGGAATGAGATTTAAAGGCAGTAGCATTTGACTCTTCATTTGTTTCCTGTATCTAAGGAGAGATAGTGATGCATAGAATATGATGATGGATACTGCCAGTGCAAGAATTCCAAATCCATAAAATGGAATTTCAGGCTCCACAGCCATCTCAATATGCTGGAGGAGAATCCAAGTAAGTGCGATGTATGAGACTACACTGAGAAATTTTCCACTTGGGGTTACTCTAAGGCCTATACCCGTTCTTTGTGTCAACCATCCTAGTAATAGTATTGCAGCAGGCATGTAAAGTACTGCAACACCTGCAATATGAGGAAGTGTTACGGAAAACTTTCCGATAATGAGTCCTATGAAAAGTACAAGGTAAATAATCCCGAGAAATATCAGGAGAATTCCAATTCCTAATGATAGGCTGCTCCAATACTGGTTTAGAAGTGAAAGTTTTTCTAGATCGTGGGAGTTAAGAATAAGAAGAGCCCATATGGATACAAGCAAAAGAACCAGGGATACTACCAGGAAACTCACGGTTTCTTATTATGATTTTAACTAATTAATTAATTTTTCTCTTTCTTTGACTATATCTGGGCTGAAATGTTTAATTTGAAATGTGGCAGGTTTTTTAGACACATCATTTTCATGGAAACTTTTAATTACAAAGCTTTACACATCAGGGTTAACTCATGGTTAGTTAATATGCAGAGCAATATCGTTAAGATCAGTTGATAAGCCCCCGTGGTATAGTCTGGATAGCATGAGGGCCTCCGGAGCCCTAGACCTGGGTTCAAATCCCGGCGGGGGCATTTTTTGTAATGTTCAGATGCATCCTGTCCCCTTTCTTGGATTAAAATTCTGGACATGTGGAGTGAGACTCTTAAAAAGTTAAAAACTATGAAGAACACCCGGAAGATATTTATCTTGGATGATTATTGCGACATCTGTGAAAAGTAGAAAGATAGTAGAGGACTCATCATCGGATAACAGGATCTACATAATAGCCTTGCTGGTTGTTGTACTGATATGGGCAGGATCCTTTATTTTTATAAAAGTAGGTTTAAGAGAAATAGGGCCGTATAATCTTGCATTATATCGATACTTGATCTCTGCACCGATTATGCTGTGCATACTGTGGAAAGAAAGTGGTGGGTTCCCTAAAATTGATATAAAGGATCTTCCTATATTCATTGTTTTAGCCCTTACGGGAGTCACTCTATTGTATGCTGTTCAGTTCGTTGCTATGGAATACACCACAGCTACTAATTCTTCTATTTTAATAAATACTTCTGTAATTTTTATAGCGATAATGTCTTTTCTTTTCCTGAATGAAAAATTTACACGATTGAAGGCTTTCGGAGTGTTGATCTCTTTCACAGGTGTGGGGTTGATACTATCTAATGGTAGTCTCAGTTTGACTGAACTCTTTGGTCGAGATACTTTCGTAGGAGATGTCCTAATGGTGTTGGATGGTTTCATATGGGCAATCTATACCATTACGGGTAAAAAATTGATTGGAAGATACTCTCCCAATACAATCATTGCTGTATCATTTGTAATTGGGGCCCTTCTCTTATTTCCTTTTGCAATCTATGAGAGATTGATAAACCCCTTCTTTCTCAGTCTTACATCATGGATTTCTATATTATATCTAGCCATCTTGAGTTCTGTGGTGGCTTATATCGTCTGGTTCAGGGCTCTAGAAGTGATGAATGCAACAAATGTAGCGGTATTTGTGTATCTGATACCTCTTTTCACTGTGGTCATGGCAATTCCTGTCCTTGGAGAGAAGATTGGTATTTTCACTGTTGCGGGTGGTCTCTTGATCATGATGGGAGTCTATCTAACTGAGAGATTCTGATCCACGAGGGTTAACTTTATCAATCCATCCCGAGTATCCATCAGAAAGTGGAGGCATGTTCATGAATCCTTATCTGTTAATACTGGTGGGCGTTCCTGGTGCTGGGAAGTCTACCTTTGCAAAGGTCATGGCAGACTTACTGAGTGAAAAGAACATTCCATCTGTGATCATCTCTCCGGACAGTTTCAGGGAGATGATTAAGCAAAAAGAATTTGATCCGTCATCTGAGGAATTTGTTTCTAATGCTGTCCGAACCAGTGTTGAACTTGCACTAAAACATGGTTTCTTTGTCATTTGTGACGATCTTAATTACTATGAATCCATGCGACGCAAATTAAAAGATATTGCCGTAAGACTTGGGTTTGAGTATGGGATAGTATACATCTCTACATCTCCAGAAACAGCAAAAGAATGGAATAGGGCAAGGGGAAATCCTATCCCAGATGATCTGATTGATGACATCTATTTCAAACTGGACATTCCGGGTAAAAAATACCGATGGGATAAACCCATTTTTTCGGTAGATCTAGGAGAAACCAAGCCTGATGAAGCTGTCATAGATCTTGTCGAGATTATCAATAAAAAGATCAAAAAATCCGACTTACAGAAAAGGAAACCTAGAAAAGATAGTTGTGAAAGCAGAAAAGTTAGGGAAATTGAAAGAGTTACGAGACATGCCATGGGAACTCTAATGCGAGAATATAGGCTAGGGGACGCTGCATCTCAGATCTCAATGCTTAGAAAGGAGATAGTAAAACAAGCCTTGATGAGGAAATGGCCTCCTGAAAAAGCTGCTTCAGAATTTCTCGAGAATGCTAGGAATATTATTAAAGGTTTTCAAATACAGCCTGAAGGTAAAATACACATACATCTGGGTTTATTCGGGCATATTGATCATGGAAAAACCTCTATTGCAAGGTGTCTGACAGAAACGGCCTCTACTGCAAGCCTTGATCGGCATCCTGAATCCCAGAAAAGAGGGATGACAATTGATATGGGATTTTCAGCCTTTGAGGCTGGAAAGTATATTGTCACTCTGGTGGATCTCCCTGGTCATCACTCTTTAATGAGTCATGTGGTAGGGGGAGCAAGCATAATCGATGGAGCCCTACTGGTAGTAGATGTGCTGGATGGGATCAATGTTCAGACTGTTGAACATTTTGCTGTTATAAGGGGTCTAGGGCTGAAGCTAATTATCATATTGAATAAGGTAGATGCCGCCTCTGACGATAGAATTAACGAAGTAGAGGAAAAAATCAAGAAAATGCTAGATGGATACTCTGCTAGAATTGTCAGAGTTTCTGCTTTTACAGGTCAGGGAATTGATGAGCTTAAAGATATTATTTCAGATGAAATTCCCCCTCCTACGAGGATTATTATTGGATCCCTAAAAATCCCTTTGGATCATGCTTTTCACATCCCTGGTGCGGGAACGGTTGTTACAGGTACCATTATGCGTGGAGAGGTTAAAAGAGGGGATACGCTCTATTTGTTCCCAATCAAAAGAGAGGTAAAAGTGCGAGGAATTCAAATATTCAAACAAAATGTGAATCGAGCCAAAGCAGGAGATCGAGTCGCTCTTGCCTTGAGTGGTGTCAAACCTGATGAGATTGACAGAGGATTCATTCTTACGTCATCATTCTTGAGTGAAGTGAATTTTGTCAGAGTGGCAGTGAAAAAAGAAAGGTTTTATAGTCATCCAATACGAGTCGGAGAAGTTATGCATGCGGGCATTGGCTTAAATTCAACTATGGTTGAAGTATACCCAGTTATAGATGAAATGGGTACTCTTGTACTTTCAGAAGCTGGAGATGAATTTGATGCACTCTTGAGATTAGAAAAAAAGCTTGTAGTTGAAGAAGGAGATATGGTGATGTTGTATCGTGGTGATCTCTCTCCACGAGAAATGAGAGTTGTAGGTGTAGGGAAAGTAACGGAAATATTTGGTAAGGCCCCTAAGATCTACAGGAAAAAGACAAGGATATGTGAGTTTGTAGATACGAGACACGGTGTAATGGCAAAAATTAGACTCGAGAAAGAAAAACATTTGGATAAGATACTTGTGGATGGTACGTTAATGGATGTTAAGTCTTTTACAGATAAAGGAGTTATTTTGGAAAAAGTACATCCTGGTGAGAAACCTTTAACTTTTTTCAGGAGGGTGAAAATTGAATGAAGAATGGCTCAGTATTCTTTCTGGTATGATTCCAAACAACATGCTTGAACGAGGTAGGGTGGTCAGAAAAAACCTCACCTCATCCATTAAGGTTCTTTTTGAGCAGAGATCAGTTCCGTATGAAGGGTGGAGTAATGAAGCCATCTGGGAATTGATTCACTTTCTCTCGTCTATGGACACAGATAAGGATGCTCATGCTGCAAGAATAGGCGAGAGGGAAGCAAGAACAGCAAGTCCCTTAAATTCGTATTATTCTGGAGGGTTTAATCATGGTGTTGGTAGATCTGGAGAGCTGATAGCCCCTCAACCGAAAGCTCCTGGGACCTCCATCATGTATCAGCTTGCCAATAGAATTGCTCTTTCCTTTTTGAAACACCTTGGTCTGCCCAATGTAAATGGAGCTTTTGTTGCGCCTCTATCTACTGGTATGGCCATAGCTCTGGCTTTATCGTACTTCAGGAAGATACATAGAGGTCATGAAGTAGTGTATCCAAGAGCGGATCATAAGTCCCCTATGAAAGCTGTGGAGTTAATTGGTGGAAAGCTAAAAGTTGTAGAAGGAGTTATAAATGGAGATGAAGTTACGATTCCTATTGAGGACATCCATGAGGCAGTTTCAGAGAACACTTTTGCTATTCTTTCCACCACCACCTTTTTTCCTCCACGGGGACCTGATAACGTTAAGGAAATTGCCAAACTTGCTAGGGATCTGGAAATTCCCCATATCATTAATAATGCTTATGGTGTTCAGAGCCATGAGATCATGAAAAGAATTCGTTCTGCCATTGACGCTGGAAGAGTTGATGTGATAATTCAGAGTACTGATAAAAACTTTCTTACACCAATAGGTGGCTCGATTCTGGCGAGCTCGGATTCTTCATCTCTTGAAGGAATTTCAAAAATGTATCCGGGGAGGGCTAATGCAAATCCTGTGCTGCAGTTCCTAATCAGTTCTCTTAGCTTGGGCTTAAATGGATATGAAAGCCTTAGACAGGAGCAAATTTCAGCAAAGAAATTACTAGGGGATCTTTTGAAAGAATTTGCAGATGATGTTGGTGAACATGTCCTTCACGTGTACAATCCTGTTGCATGGGCAGTTACTATGGACTCAAAAGATGTGAGGGCTGTAGGAGGTGCTCTGTATAATTTAAGAGTTACAGGACCAAGAGCTGTAAAAAAAGGGGATTTCGGATCATGTTGCAATGAATATCCCCACTCATACATTACCATGAATGCTGCAATTGGGGTAAAGAAGAGGGATATAACAATGGCTGTTGAAAGGCTGAGAAAGGCATATAAGTCTGTATGAGATCGGTCTTTAATGTCGCATCCGTAGAATTACCTGTGAGAAGTTTTTATCTTAGTCTAGCTGATTGATATTATTCCAAAGCAAGATATCCTCAGTGAATCTTAGCATATCAGTCGAATGGAATATGTGCGGTAAAATTCAAAAACCTTAATTATCCCAGAATAACATCACCCCATGTGAGTCTCAGAAAGATCATTCCTTATGCGTATTCCCACGCTCTCATTCACTCCTTTGAGTTAATCCTTCCCCCACTTATACCGATTATCGTGGTATATTACAATATTTCGTATTTTAAAGTCGGAATGCTGGCAACATTCGGCTATTTTCTCTTTGGCATTGGTCAAATCCCATTTGGCATGTTATATGATAAACTCCGAGGAAACTTCCTTGTTATTCTCAGCTTGGCCGGAGCTGCATTTTTCTCTATACTTGTGGGGCTTTCGACCTCTTTCCTTACTTTTGTTGTGTTCTTTGCTGCTATGAACCTGTTTCTCAGCATTTTTCACCCTCCTGCTTTTGCTTTAATATCTCATAGATTTAAAGGGTCAAGAGGAAGAGCCATGGGTATTTTGGGGCTGGGTGGAACCTTTGGCCTTGCGTTAACTCCGACAGTGGTGGCATGGTTGGGAGAAACATACCGTTGGCAAATACCCTACATCCTCTTTGGAGTTCTGGGACTTCTTGCAGCTGTAATCCATTGGACAGAGAGGAAAGAGTATGATCAACATGTAGAAAGAGAAAAATTGGAAAAAAAGCGACGAATAACATCTTACTTCATCCTTTTAATTTCTGTGTATGTGATAAAAGGTTTTATTTATCGAGGGGCTCTAACTTTCCTCCCCACATACATATCTTCTTTCAGTTCTGTGTACTTTGGAGGATTAATAGTTACTTTCATGCTGGTGTCTGGAGGATTCGGACAGATACTGGGAGGAGAAATGGTAGACCGATTTAACAGGGTGGTTTTTCTGGTCGTTCTTCTCGCCCTTGACACCATTTTTCTATTGCTGCTTTTCTCATCTTCTACAACTTTGATATATGCACTACCAGTTGCACTGGGTTTTACATACTTTGCAGGTCAGACAGTAATCAACGTACTTATTTCTGATTTTACTCCTGAATCATCCAGAGGCACCGGGTATGGTATTGCCTTCTCTATAGCGTTTACTTTAGGCTCTTTTTCATCAACTGTCGCAGGTTACATCGCTGATATTTTAGGATTCGAATACATATTCCTGTTTCTTGGAGTAATATCTGTATTTTCCGTTATCATAACAATGTATCTATGGAGGTTGTGGCATGAGGCTGCCTGAAGATGCATGCATTAAAAAACTCCTTAAGCTACTACATGAATCTCCATCATCCCACGATTTAGACCATGTTATGAGAGTATTTCGTCTGGCAGTTGATATCGGAGAAAAAGAAGGGGCAGATCTGCGGGTGATACAGGTCGCAGCTCTCCTTCATGATATAGCTAGGCTCAATAATATTAGAAAGAGATTAGGAGGAATAGAGTACAACCATGCCATAGCTGGAGCTAAAAAAGCCAGACAGATTCTTTCAGATATAGGTCTCAATGAAAGTTTCATAGCGAGAGTTGAGCACTGTATCGAATCCCACTCCTATTCGTCTCCCATTGTACCGTTGACACTGGAGGCAAAAGTGCTCAGTGATGCTGATAAGCTGGACGCTATGGGTGCGGTGGGCATTGGAAGAGCCTTTATGTATGCAGGAGAAAACGGGAAGAATTTCCCCGCAGTTATTCAACATTTTGAAGAAAAACTCCTCAGGTTATATGATTTGTTGAATACCCCTTATGCCAGAAAAATAGGGAAGAAGCGACATAGAGTCCTTAAAGAATTTTTAGAGCAATTGAAAAAGGAATTAGATTGGGTAGAGGAGCCTGAATGAGATTACATCCTGAGTGCTCCTAAAAATGAGATTAAATCTTTTCCAAATTCTGAATTTTCATCTATGCTAGTTTTCAAAATTTTCACATGGGCCAAATATTTTTTATATTGCCTGTGTCATCTAATTCTCGAATGTCTCGTGGTAATCTTCTTATCTTGGGAGTCTTGTTCAGTGTTACATCTTTTGATACTCTCCTTCTTGGATTTACAATCCCTAGATTAATCTCGGAATATGGTATTTCTCATGCTCAAGCTGGGTTACTTGGAACTATATTGATGGCAGGTATAGGGGCCGGAGCACTTATTTTAGGAAGTTTGTCTGATTTTACTGGAAGGAAAAATGTAATTTTATTGGCCTTATTTACTTTTTCAGCGTCTACGGGAATTCTGGGTGTAGTAAAGGGATATGTCCCAATGTCAATTCTGGTATTTGCATCCGGATTTGGATTGGGGGGAAGTATAACCATGACAATTGCATATCTCCCTGAAATTGTGAATAGATCACTCATTGCCAGATATATGTGCTATCTTGAATCTTTCTGGGGGGTTGGAGCTCTATTAATCGTGACGGCCTCATCACTTCTTGTAAGAAGCTCTTTGCAAGATATATTTTTCATCGGAGTTTTACCTGTATTGCTGATACCTTTTTTATGGAAACTCCCAGATGTCCCTCCATCTGGAAAAGAGAATCTAACTGGCAGTTTAAAAACACTTCTGGTCGATTACAGAAAGGTTACATTTGTTCTATGGGTGATATGGTTTTGTGCCATTTATACATATTTTGGAGTATTTTTATGGCTCCCTGAAATCTTTATATCTCTCCTCAGGTATGGTGTTAGTGGAAATTTTATTTTGATACCCATATATGCTGTGCAAATCCTGTCCCCTCTCCTTCTTTCCAGGATAGTTGAGGGAAAAAATACAGGAAAGCTTATGGGAATATATTCTTTACTTGCTGCTGCCTCTGCCATGCTGTTTATAGCGACATCTTTACCATCGCTCGTTATTATAGGAATATTTCTCGCTTCCTTTTTCAGCATTGGTAGCTGGGCCCTTCTAATCCTACTTACTCCAGAAAGCTATCCACAATCTATCCGTGGTCTTGGTGTGGGTTCAGCCGCAAGTATTGGTAGAGCGGGAGGGATCATGGCTCCTTACATTACTGGCCATCTGATTGGTATAACAGGTTCTTACAGACCATCGTTTGTTGTGTTCATCGCCATGTTTGCTCTGATGGCCCTTTTTGCCTTCATACTGCCTACTACAGAACAAGAGGGGATGTTTTGGTAAATTCCCTCATCAATGAGGTAGCATAGGATCCTTTTGGAAGGAAAAACTCAAAAGTAGCAGATGGCATATCACACACCCACGTAAAACTTGTATGGGAGTAGTTGATTGTTGCAGGACGCCATGACCCTTTTGAGGAAAATTCTGGTATTTCGTGGCGAAACTCTGCTAGATCCACCTCTTCCTCCTCTAAAATTTCCATCAGCCGTTCAGCGATCCATCCGTCAGAAAGAGATGTTTCATATCCTGGCAAGGGTAGAGATAGTGTTATCTTTTCGGCCTCAATCAGTTTCAGGGCTGTTTTCTTGTAGTTTGAAGTGATTGTTACGACTTTTCTCTCATTGGGCAACCCATCTTCAGTTAAACATACTACATCCCCGGCATCTATTGTGTATAGGTTCCTGAATTCTCTGATCCTAGCTGAGAGAAGTCTATTAAAGAGAAATGACTGGTATGCATGGATGAACATTATTCTTAGATTTTTTGGTAGTTTCAGTAAAGCTTTTCTATAGTCTTTATGTTGTATGTACTCCTGTAGAAGAATCTTTTCGTATCTCAGGTAATTGGGCAGATCCTTTATCAGTGATGGATCGCGGGTATTCCATAGTTCCTCTCTCAATTTACGTGTCTCTTCAGGTTCATAGGGAAAAGGCTTTCCTGTATAATGCCAGAATGCATTCTCATAGTCTTTCTTCAATATGAGTTTCCCCACTACGTGTGTAATGGCTCGCTGAGCACCAAACCGTTGATGTCCAAAGAAATTTGGAATACCCTTCTCTTTCAGCTCCATGGCAGTTTCTTTTATCGGACTACAGGATTCTATTTCACTGACGGTTATTCGAAATCGGTTTCCTTTCAAATTTCCCAGTTTCATGGCTTGATCTGATCTTCCAATCACCTCGATTTTCACATCTGGTATTCTAATGGCCTCGATTCTCTCTTCTTCAACATTCCAGATACTAAAAAATTGTGTGGATAGAGATCTCTTGTCCTTATTTCCAGCAAATCCTATTCGTTTCTGTCCGATTCCAAGCTTATTAGATAAGACTCGTACAAAATTAAATGTATCCCAGTTTTTTTTGGTAGCTTTTATAATGAGATACTTCCCATCAGTATGAAGTTTGAGCAGAGGTATCTCTTCAACCTGAAAATCCTCGAAAGTGTTTCTCAGCTTCCCTTTTATACCTTTAGTTGATGTTATATATTCTTCAATTCCGATAGTTATATCAATCTCTGTCATTTCAACAAGGGCAAGTCTCTTGTAATCTTATCAATTAGCTTGCTGGGAGCAGGACCGATTACGAGGGCAGTAATAGTTCCAGGAGGTATTTCTGTAAGACCAGCATCTTTTACAATGCCTGTTGGTAGTCCAAGTTTTTTTGCATCAATCTCTAGTTTCAAGACATCCTCGAGAGTAGGAACTCGTAGGACCACCTTTTTCTGAGCTTGGTCTTTCCATCTCTTCAAGTTCTCTTTACCGGCTTTTTCATAACCGAGTATAGCTGCATGGGCAACTTGGGCAGCGAGTTTTCCTTTAGATAGTTTAAGATCGTCTCTTACTATGATCACCTGTTTGTATTCCTCCATACAGATCTCCCTGATACTATTTGGAGATACACGAGAGTATTATTCTTCCAGAGCGAGATCTTCAAGAGAAACGGGTCTGGATTTTCTCTCTTTCCATTCTTTGCCTATTGCAATCCCTTCCTTCTCACTGTATTCTGATATTATGATGTTTTCATCTTCCACTCTGGAAATCGCTTCCAATGGTACTCCAACAAAATTAGTGTCGTTTTTTATGATCAAGTAACCCTCATATATATCCAGACTTTCTCCCACTTTTTCCCCGTCATGTAATACATACTTGCATATGAGATCCATAGCAGGGACATCCTTCATAACACTCACAGAAATGGGTATCCTTCAACGGTAAATAAAAGTATCGAATGGTCATTGGATTGAACTTTTAATCAGAAAAGATCATTCGTTGAAAAAACTTTGAATGTTTTGGGGATATTGTAAGCCATAAACTTACAAATTGTCAACTACAGTAACAATATTTTTAAGTATTTCATCTAACTTGTATCCAATATGCCAGAATATTATTTTCCTGAGCAGGTTCTACTGGTAATTAACAAAAAGGCAATTAAAGGCAACTATGTCGAATCCTTTGGAGGATTTTGTCATTGTGGCAAGATCATGAAAACCGTAGCAGGTTTTTCAAACGATGAATCTTATGTGGTGGTAGAATGCCCCTCCTGTGGTAGTATGGAATTGCTAGTTTCTGCTAAATCTCTTGATTTCGTTCGAAAGATGGATTTGGTGGTTGTAAATTCCAGAGATCGGGTCCTTGAGTTTCTAAGAGATGTTCTCTCTCCGTCAGAATTGGAGACTGTGCTTGAAAGACTTAAAGGTAGTAGATACAATTACTCATCTTTTAATAGAGCGAAAAAGAAGATTAAAGATTTTAAGCTTGATTTAGACTATCTTCTTGCCTTTTTCCAATGATGGATTTCTATTCCTGGTTTTTTAACTCTCACTTTTTAAGAAAAAGTGAAAATTATATATGAAATATAAAATATATATAATTAAATTCATGTCCTATTAATAATATATTTAAATTAACTAATAAAAATTAAAAAGTATAATTTATTGTATTTAATTATTAAGAAAGATTAGTTATATATAAATATTTACTAGATTATTTTTAATATAGTATTTATATTGGAATATTAAAAACGATATTTACACTAAAAAATTAGAGGCCTTTTCACCATTCTTATAAAATATGGAACAGATTATCCTAATCTCTCTGTATTTTGCATCTCTCAGCACATTCGATGTATTTACCCCCCCTTGTTTAGACCATGAACCCTGAGTTCCTATATATGCTGGAATAATCTTCTGACGGAAAATAGCTTTTTTAGGTTTTCCTAAATATTGTTATTCCACTATATTTGGAATACTAACATTCATAAGTTTAATTTAAAAATTTAATATACATTATTTAATTATATGTTATGAATAATCTATATGATTTAATATATGATTTAGTATATGTTATTAAAGTTATGAATTTTTATATTTAAAACTAATTACTTTATTAATTTATTTCAATTATATTGAATTAATAAATAAGAAGTAGAACTGGTGAAGTAGAGCATATGAGATTAAAAGTGAGACTTTGAAGTGAGTTGTTGCACCTCATGTATATTCAGTTCAAGATTACAAAGTAATTAAAAAATATTTAAATAAAGGGATGGCAGGAAAAGAGTATGGGTGGAAATTTGAAGGACAGGCTGAAAAATCGGTTTGTAGGCAGCATTTTAGGTGTTGCTGTTGGAGATGCTCTGGGAATGCAGGTTGAAGAGCTATCAAGAGAGGAGATACTGTCCATGCATGGAGTGGTAAGGGATTACGGTAAAGCTCCAGAAGGCCACCCTAATGACAGGCTTGAACCGGGTATGTATACTGATGACACCGAGCAGACCATCACGCTCTTAGTATCCATTATTGAGAAAGGAAGATTTGATGTGGGTCATTTTGCCATGAAGATTTCTGAATGGGGTAAACAGATTATGGAGCATCCTGAACTTGATAGGTTTTCAGGTGGTACCAGTAAAAAGGCTATTAAGAAGCTACTGGAAGGAATAGATTGGATGGAATCAGGAGAAGAAGGCACCACCTGCGGATCTGCCATGCGTGTTGCACCGATTGGTCTGTTTTATTATTACGATCTCGATTTTGTCGAAAAATTTGCAAGGATGTCAAGTACTCCAACCCACTCCAGTCATGGTGCGAGGGCTGGAGCTATGGCTGTTGCATTAGGAGTAGCATGCTGCATCAATGACTATCCTATTGAAAAAATGGTGGTAGAAGTTGTCAAACGGACTGCAAAAGAAGATGAGGAACTAGCAGACAAAATACAGCTTGCCTATGAAATAAGAGAGGTAGACCTGGATGAAGCTGTAAGAGAGATCGGAAACTCAAGTTCAGTCTATGAAACTGTTCCTTTTTCCTTTTACAGCTATTTTGGTCATGCTGATCGATTTGAGGATGCGGTGATAACTGCTGTTAATGCGGGTGGAGATACCGATTCAATTGGAGCTATAACAGGAGGGATGGCAGGTGCTAGGCACGGCGTTGAGAGCATTCCTGATAGATGGCTAAAGAATCTAGAAAATAAAGAGTATCTTATTGAACTTGCAGAAAAGCTTTACATTCTAGCTGTAAAGGATATGGCGTGATTTAAAATACTCTTAAAAATTCTCTTTAATGTAATTGAAGGCTGAAACTGCTGCTCGGGCTCCATCCCCAGCTGCGGTCACAACCTGTTTCAGAGGGTTGTTGCAAACATCGCCAGCAGCAAACAGTCCCGGAACGTTGGTTCTTTGTTCTTTGTCGACTATAATGTATCCCTGAGAATCGAATTCAATTTCCAGTTCAGCCAGGAAGTCGGTAATAGGCGTATTGCCTATGGCAACAAAAATGCCATCTACTTCAACTTCTGTATCTTCTCCTGTCACTCTGTTGTGTAGTATTACTTTATTGACTTTCATGTTTCCTTTGATCTCCTTGATAACAGTATTCCAGATTACAGGAATGTTGTGTTTTTGTATTTCTTCCTGCAGAATCTTTTCAGCCCGGAACTCATCCCGTCTATGGACAATGGTTGGATATACTCCTTGGTTTTTGAGATAAATCGCTTCAGTAAGGGCTGTGTTTCCGCCGCCTATTACTAGCACCTTTTTCCCCCGGTAAAAGGCAGCATCGCAGGTGGCACAATAACTTACCCCCCTTCCGGTGAACTCATTTTCTCCCGGAACTCCTGCCTTTTTATGGCTTGCTCCAGAAGCGACGATTACAGCCTTGGTGGTATAGGTATTCTCTTCTCCGATTATCTCAAAGACTTCGTTTATGTTCTTAACTTTGATTACTTTTTCAAGTTTGATTTCCACTCCAAACTTTAACGCATGCTCTTTAAATTTATCCAGCAGATCCATTCCCCCTCCCATATAACCCGGGTAGTTTTCTATGACAGGGGTGGTGGATAACTGAGACACTGGATCCACGCTTTCAAGAACGAGAGTCTTAAGCCCATGTCTGGCAGAGTAAATAGCAGCAGATAGTCCAGCAGGACCAGCTCCAATAATAATAACGTCATACATTAAAAACCGCCTCACTTTTTCTTCTCAACTATCTTTGGCCCACGGATCATGGCCACTTTCCCAGTTCTGACCATCTCTTTTATACCAAACTGTCTCAAAAGGTTAGTGAGAGCATTAATTTTATCCTCATCTCCAGTTACCTCTATTATCATGCTTTTGGGGGATACATCTACAATTCTAGCTCTAAATATGTCCACAATGAGCATAATTTCGCTTCTATTCTCAGGTTCAGCTTTAACTTTGATAAGGGCTAGCTCTCTTTCCACGGTTTCTACAGGCTTAAGATCACTCACCTTGATAACGTCAATAAGCTTATTCAACTGTTTTGTTACTTGTTCCAGAACATGCTCATCACCTTCAACCACGATAGTCATTCTGGAGATGTATTCATTGTCAGTAACTCCTACTGTAAGACTATCAATATTATACCCTCTCCTGCTGAAGAGTCCTGCAACTCTTGCCAGAACTCCTGGCTTATTTTCTACCAATACAGCCAATGTATGCCTCATTTTTTCACCCCAGCATTTCGTTAATGGCAGCTCCAGCGGGCACCATGGGAAAAACATTCTCCTCCCGTGCAATTTTGAAATCCACCACTACAGGCCCATCATCTATTTTTAGAGCCTCTTTTATGGTCTCCTCTACCTCGCTTGGTTTTGTAACTTCAAAGCCTGTCCCACCAAAAGCTTCAGCGATTCTGGCGAACTCCATCCCCTTGCACCTCAGGCACACATTAGAGTATCGTTTGTTAAAGAATAACTCCTGCCACTGTCTAACCATTCCAAGAAACTGGTTGTTCAGAATAAATACTTTAACCCCGATTTCAAAGTCCACAGCAGTTGCCAGTTCTTGGATGTTCATTAGAAAGCTCCCATCTCCAGCAAAATCTATAACAGTTTTATCTGGAACTCCAACTTTCGCTCCTATTGCTGCTGGGAATCCAAATCCCATAGTTCCGAGACCCCCAGAGGTAATAAGCTGCCGGGGGTATTTGAATTTAAAATACTGTGCCACCCACATTTGATTCTGACCGACTTCTGTTGTTATAACTGCATCAGGAGCTATTTCACTGGTTTTTTCGATTATGTATTGTGGCTTGAGGGTAGACGTGCTTTTTTCATAAGTAAGCTTGTACTCCCTCTTCCACCTCTGAATCTTATCCTCCCATTCTTTTCTGGCTTTGGACTTTACAAGCTTGATTAGATCTTTTAACACAACTTTTGCATCTCCTACAATTGGGACATCTACTCTGACATTCTTGCCTATTTCAGCAGGATCAATATCGATATGAATGATTTTTGCATTAGGAGCAAAGCTTTCCAATTTACCTGTGGCTCGATCGTCAAATCTCACACCAATAGAGATTAGGAGATCACATTCAGTGACGGCATAGTTTGCATATTTAGTTCCATGCATCCCGATCATGCCGAGAGTCAAAGGGTGATTTGCTGGAATTGTTCCAAGACCCATGAGGGTCATCACGACAGGAGCTGGAATCAGTTCAGCCAGAGTAACCACTTCATTGTGGGCTCCAGAGGATATTACTCCTCCACCTGCAAATATAACTGGTCTTTCGGCTGTGGCAATAAGTTCACTTGCTCTGTGTATCTGTTTCGGATGTCCCCTGATAGTTGGTTTGTATCCTGGTAGTTCCACTTTTTTTGGGGGATTATATTCCAGCATCTCTGTAGTGACATCCTTAGGAAGATCAATAAGGACAGGACCTTTTCTACCAGTAGATGCTATGTAAAAGGCCTCTTTTATAATTCGTGGTATCTCTTCGGCAGTTTTTACCAAGTAGTTATGTTTGGTTATGGGTATTGTAATTCCTGTGATGTCTGCTTCCTGAAAAGCATCATTACCGATCATGTTTCGAGGTACCTGACCAGTAAGAGCCACTATGGATGAGGAATCCATATAGGCATTGGCGATTCCTGTTACCAAATTTGTTGCTCCAGGTCCAGATGTAGCTATACACACTCCCACTTTTCCAGTGGCTCTAGCATATCCATCAGCTGCATGGGCAGCAGCCTGCTCATGTTTGGTAAGTATTTGTTGAATATCTGAATCATATAGCTCATCATACAAGGGTAGTACTGCACCACCTGGAATTCCAAAAATGGTTTTAACACCCTCCTTTTCCAGAGATCTAATAATCGCTTCAGTGCCAGTTATAAGCTCTATTTCTTTCAAAATAATCACCCAATGAGCCGATTTATTCCTTCAACTACAGCTTCGACAGATGCCATAATTATATCTGTTCTAGCCCCACGAGATGTTATAAGTTTATCTCCTTTACTGAGTTTGACAACGACTTCTACTAGGGCATCTGTACCTCCAGTAATGGAGTCTACATGATATTCTTCCAGAGTGACATCAGCGATATTTTTAATACCTTTTTTGATGGCATTAATTGCCGCATCTACCGGACCTAGACCAACTCCCGCCTCTATTACTTCTTTTCCATCGATTTTTAACTTAACTGAGGCGGTAGGCATGAGGTTTTTACCAGACACTACGTTCAGATCAATCAATTCAACTCTTCTTTCTTTCTTTATTTCCAGAACCGTTTCTGCAATAGCCTGAACATCGGCATCTGTCAGTCTCTTTCCTTTATCTCCAATTTCTTTAATTCTAGAAAGTATATCCTTCATTTGATCTGGAGTCGCTCTATAACCCAGTTCTTTCAGAATAGCCTCAACAGAAGCCCTTCCTGCGTGTTTACCCAAAACAAGCCGTCTCTTTCGCCCAACTATTTCGGGAGTTATGGGTTCATATGTAGTGGTATCCCTCATTATTGCGTGGGTATGGATTCCTGACTCATGAGTGAATGCATTATCTCCCACGATGGCTTTGTTTGGTGCGACCAAGACACCTGTAAGTTTTGAAACCAATTTTGACACGTTGTATAAATACTGTTTATTAATTCCTGTTGAATATCCGTACAGTATTTCAGAAGCCATAACAATCTCTTCAAGAGAAGCGTTACCTGCCCTTTCACCTATCCCGTTTATGGTAGCATGGACCTGCTCAGCACCTCCTTTAATGGCAAACACAGAATTAATAGTGGCAAGCCCGAAGTCGTCATGGCAATGGATAGAGGTTTCTATTCCAAGTTCTTCATCAAAAGTTTTAAAAATTTCAAATGTCTTTTCAGGGGTTAATACTCCCACCGTGTCACAATAACAGACCCTGCTTGCTCCGGCTTCTTCAGCTGCTTTGAAAAGCCTTCTGACATAATCAAAATCAGCTCTTGATGCATCTTCAGCTCCAAACTCGACTGTAAGCCCATGATCTCGAGCATATTCAACGGTCTCAATTCCCTGCTGTAATACCTCTTCTCTACTCTTTTTAAATTTGCTGGATATGTGAATATCAGAAGAAGGACACACTATAAATACAGAATCCACTCCACAGTTCATTGCAACGTTTATGTCACTCTGTAGAATTCTGGCAAAACTACATATCTCTGCTTTGAACCCCCTTTCCGCAATTTCTTTAATGGCTTCTTGTTCTCCTTTTGATGTTATGGCTGACCCAGCCTCGATCACATCAACATTCAACTTATCCAGAGCCTCAGCTATCAGGATTTTCTGTTCAACGCTCAATGATACGCCTGGTGTTTGTTCTCCATCTCTGAGAGTTGTATCAAATACTTTAAAGCCTTTCAAGCCCTCATCTCCCATTTTACCAGCATTAAATAACATGTATATATTAAATTTTTGGTGTAAGCCTTGAAATGAAAAAACCGACACATTCACGAATTTGAGGGATACTCTGATTATGGATTCGAAAAGTTTATTATGAGTTAGTGTTATAGACTCTCCGGGTGTGCCTGTTGGAAATTTATTATGACATTGGTCCCGTCGTCGCTACCATCTTTTTTATGGCACACCCTTTACCAATGAGGCGTTAAAAAATGTCTTTGAAGGTAGCAGTATCCGGGAAAGGAGGAGTTGGAAAAACAACTCTCGTCTCTATGCTGGCATATATGTTTTCTAAGAGAGGCAAGTCTGTGATTTCAATTGATGGAGATCCAGATATGAATCTTCACAATACCCTTGGCATAAAAGAGATTCCACCTCCAATTTCTGAGTTGAGAGAAGTTATTGAAGAAAGGGTGAATCTTGGCAGGGGGATGTTTAGATTAAACCCTAGAGTGGACGATATTCTGAAGGATTATTCAGCAATAAACGAAGAAGGGATACGCCTTGTAGTGCTAGGAACAATTGAGAAGGGAGGAGAAGGGTGTTTTTGTCCGGCGAGTGCATTTTTGAAAGCAGTTTTACGTCAGGCTATATTTAGGGAGAATGATCTCGTGTTGTTAGATCTAGATGCTGGAATCGAACATCTAGGCCGAGGAACTGCAAAGGGTGTTGATTTGCTTATAGTCGTTGTAGAGCCTGGAGCCAGATCCTTGGATACTCTAATCAGAATTTCTAAGTTGAGTTCAGATATAGGTATATCCAGAATAGGGGTAGTTGTAAATAAATATGTTGAAACCGACAGAATGAAAACTCTTCTGGAAAATATTGAATTTCCAGTCCTTGGGGTGATCCCTTTTGATAGATGTTTTATGGAAGCTGATATGGCAAATATACCTCCATACCGGATGGAATGCGTTCCAATGAAGCCTTTTGAAGATATTCTTATGAATGTTATAGATATTGTCGGTGAATAAGATTGTCCAAAAAGAAGATCAAAATAGGTATTATTCAGAGGGGGAAATACGGTAAAAGGGCTGAAAAAAGACTTAGGAAGGCAGGATTTATAGTAATATCCTATGAGATCCCTGAAAAGATACCAGTGTTGATTGATGATATTGAAGATATCTCTATCCCTCCCTCTATTTTTGATGTTGATATCCTTCTCAGTTATGCTTTGCATCCAGATATAAACGCCGCTATTATAGAAAAAGCAGAGAAATTAAAACCTTGGATAATTATTCCAGGGGGTGCAAAAGCCGGTTCCAGAATTCAACTGAGAAAACTGGCAAAGAAAAAGAACGTTAATCTCATTCTTGAAGATATTTGTTGTTCCACTCCAAAAATCGATGATCCGCGTGTAAAAGAGTTTTTTGAAAATTTTGGCAGTCCTGAATTTGAGGTAATTGTTAGAAATGGTGTAGTTAAAGATGTCATAGTTAAACGAGAAACTCTTTGTGGTTCGGCTAGGTTTATTGCTGAAAAACTTAAAGGTACGAAGTTAGAAGAAGCTAGCACGAAAGCGGGTTTTTTAGCTCAAATAAACCCATGTTGGGCATCCAGAGGAATGGATGGAAAAATCCATGTGTCAGCATCCCTTCATAAGAAGGCCATGGAAAAGGCCATCAACAAAGCTATGGACTCAAAGGGAAAGTTTTAACTATCGTAGCTCCTGTATTACCTCTGGATGGGAAAAGAAGAAATGCGATGGATATATGAACTTATTGTTGAAAAGATCCCTCCATTTTCCCTCCTTCCTAAGGTATATGTTACCACAGTTCAACTTCTTTTAATGGAGTTTGTAGGGATTACAATTGCCCTTATTTTTGAATTACCACCGAACCGGGCCATCAAATATGGATCCATAATAATTTTTGTGGTAGTTCTGTGGAGTGTTCTTACGTTATATATTGCTCCTACCATTCGTTCATTTAGACCGTCTCTCAGTGAAGAAGAAAACCGAGTCATAGAAACTTATAAGCGTATTCTGTTTCATCCAAAACATCTGGAAGTAGTTCCTGGATTGGTCATCTTTTTCATTTTTTTGTATTATTTTTTTGTAATCAATCCCAATTTATTGATATATTATTTGGGTAAAAATCACCAAGGAGTATTAGTCTTTGCTGCAATTCTTTTGTGGGATGTGTCATATCGTGCAGGATTGGGTGTATGGGTTACATACAACTCCCTAGTGAGATCGATTTTATTACTTAAAATATCTAGAAGGAGGAAAAAACTGGAGCATACCCTGCTTTATGACCTCAGAAGTATGGAAAGAATGGATCTAAATAACTTGGTTTTCGGATTGATATCTTTAATTATATATCCTGTTTTCCAAGTGGATCTGTTCATTAGTGTGAGTATTATCGTCTATGTATGCATGTTGCTCATCTTTTCTTCGCTGTCTATATATTTCATAAGGAAAGTTCCATGGCTCCCTCCAGACATTATGGATCTTTTAAATGAGGGTAAATTTGCCTATGTGGGGACTGTAGAAAGTATACGACCACATGTCACACCTGTAGTGTATGTATTTGATGGCCGATACGTGTATTTTGCCACATCCACCGTCTCAAAAAAATACAAGAACATAAAAAAAGTAAGGAAAATCGCAATACTTATAGATGAGCGTGATCCGACAGACCTATTTAAAAACAAAGCCGTCCTAATAAAAGGCAGGGCAGCAGTTCTTGGTATTTCCTCTTTACTATACGCGTTGCCAACTCTTATCAGAGTAAGAAACCTTTTCCATAGAAAGTTTCAAAAATATATGGGAGTGTACAAGAGAGATAAATCCAAACTGCCAAAAGCCTGGCAGTTAACACCAATGGTGCGCAGAATACCTGTAAAGATAATCCCGGAAGAAGTTATTTATTGGAGAGGAGCAAGGAAAATAAGAATTCCATTATGAGGTGAACTTATGAGAGAGATTCCGCCGAAAATTCTAGAAATTCTCCATCTGAATTATTTTGGGTATTTATGTACATTGGAACCAGATTTACAGCCCCACATCACTCCCATATTTTTTGTGTATGACCACAGACACAAGACCATATATTTTCTTTCTGATATACATTCAAGGAAAATTAATAATATACTCAAAAATCCAGAAGTAGCCTTAACTGTGGACGAAAGAGATGAGAGTGATCCTTTCAACAATGAAGGCTTGTTGGTAAGGGGTAGGGCGACGGTACACTCACCAGAAGAGGCAAGGGTAGATATGTTACCTGAGATTTATGAGATTTATGAGATTTTTAAGAGTAAGTACAGACAGTTCATGACCGTTTCAAAAAGCTCCAGAGATGTTCTTGTTAGTATTGAGATTTTTAAGATCTCTCATTGGGTCGGACCCATATTTACAACTGTAAAATTGAGATGATAGGATGTATGATATTTTTATGAGGTGATCGCAGATGGATAAATTTGAGTTTATTATGGAAGAGTTATCCCGGTTCAGAGATGAACGAAACTGGAAAAAATATCACAATCCGAAAGATCTTGCCATATCCATATCTATCGAAGCTGCTGAACTTTTGGAAATTTTTCAGTGGAGATCTGAGGATGAGATAAATGCAATTGTGAATGCTCGGCTGAGTGAGATAAAAAGTGAGTTGGCGGATATACTGATATACTCTCTATATCTGGTAGATGTCCTCAAATTTGATATAATGGAGATAATTCTGGATAAAATAAAGAAGAATCGTAAAAAGTATCCACGAGAGAGGTTGAATGAACGATCCGAGAATTTTTGAATAAGAAATTTGAGAATGATTTGGCAAAAGGGTTTATAGATATGTAAAATGGATGAAACATCTAATTGCATAAGCTAGTTATTGTATATGCTATATTTTTGGTCCATATTTATTTCTCGACCATTACGTAACAACCCTCATAACCTCCAGGAAATTTCTTAGGTATTTTTACAGAGTAATTTAATTTTAGCTCTTTTACCATTCCCTGAATGATGGATCTGTGGAGATGACAGGTGATATCCGCATGTTTCATTGCAAGCTCATAATAGATACAGTTTTTAGCATCCCACTCTATCAAATCATTTTTGATTTTAATCAGCTCAGGCATCAATCCCCAGTCCCCGAAAATCTCTGATACTGCCTCCCATAATGTATTTAAACTGGCCTCTGATTCTGATCTGTCAAGTAAATATTTCCTCATTAATTTTCTTCCGAATTCTTCACCAACCTTCACGATTATTTCCTTATCAACATTGGAATTTTTAATTATTTCTATAAGAAGTGAAGAGAGCAACTCATACTGGCGTTTCGGATATTGAATTAAAAATCCTTTCTTGCTTTTTTTATAAAGTTTTCTTGGTCTTCCTCTTCCCACTATCTCCTTATAAGACTCAATCAACCCAATTTCCTGCAGTTTATCGAGATGGGCACGTATCACATTGGGATGTAGTTTAAAAACTTTCGAGAGCTCGTCAATGCTAATACCTCTATTGTTTCTGTATATGTAGTCCAGCAGATTTGCCCTTGACTCACCACTTAATGCATCACAGATCTTAACTATATTCGTTTTATCCATTCGAATCACCTTTTTGGTATTTTTCATGATACTTGACATATATAGCTGTATCTGGATGTCCTTCTGGTATTTGGGAAAATTTATATACTTTATTTAACTTAAAAATCGTGATAATAGTAAAAAAGGGGGAATTAAATGATGGTGGAAAAACTTGAAGAATTAAAGCAAGCGTTGATAAATGGAAAAAAAGAAGAAGCAGAAGAATTAACTAAAAAAGCTCTTGAAGAGGGAATCTCTGGTAAACGTTTGATATCAGAAGTCATATTACCTGCCTCTAAAGTCGTTGGTGACAGATACGAACATGGCGAATTTTTCCTATCTGAGCTTATACAGTATGGGGACACATTAGAGAGTATAATGGTACCCATCATGGACCATCTGAAGAAGGAAATCGGTGATAAGAGAGAAGAAAGAGTTGGAAGAATCTTACTGGCTACAGTGAAAGGAGATCTTCATGATATAGGGAAAAATATAGTGAGACTGTTCTTAGAAGGGAATGGTTTTGAAGTCGATGACTTGGGAGTTGACGTCCCAGCTAGTGAAATAATCGACAAGGCTGTTAATACGGATGCTGACGTTATTGCCCTCTCGTGTCTCATGAGTGTTACCAGAGATGGTGTGAAGGAAGTAATAGAAGAACTGAATAAACGTGGACTGAGGTCCAATTTTGCTGTTTTAGTTGGAGGCCGCTCTACTAATGAGAAATGGGCAAAGCAAATAGGTGCAGATAAATGGGCGCCAGATGCCATTAAAGCAGTAGAGGCCGCCTTCAGTCTGATTAAACAACAGAGTTAATGGAGGTGAAAATAATGGGTAAAATGACAAGTCTTGAAAGGACGGCCATAGCTTTACAAGGAGGACAACCAGATAGAGTGCCTGTAGCTACTCTAGCAGTTTCAAGAGCCCTATGGGAAATCGGAGAAAGACCAAAAACTGCTATAAATGATGCTGAAAAAATGGCTAAAGCAAAGATTGTAGCAAATGAAAGGTTTGGTGACGACATTGTAGTGGCAGGNATAGATGGCTGTTTTGTAGAGGCAAAGGCAATGGGAGCCAAGAGTTACTGGAGTGAGCACATGCCAATTGTGGACACTCGATTCAGAGTGATAAATACATGGGAAGACATGGATAATCTTACCTTTCCAGAGCCAGATGAACATATCAGAATGAAAACGGTAATTGAAGAAGCCGGAATCTTAATGGACAAGGTTGGAGATCATACGGCAGTTGCAGTGCTTGTATCAGCTCCATTCAGTACAGCTTGCAATTTGATGGGCCATGAAAATTTGTTCAGGGCTATGGTAAAAGAACCTGAAGAAGTCCATTCTCTATTGAACAAAATAACTGAGTACTCTATTAAGTATCACACTGCATTTAAAGGGCTGGTTCATGCTGTAGTAGCCCTCGATCCAGTAGCTGCTGTAGATACAACATCACCAAGACAGTATAAAGAGTTTGTAAAGCCATATCTAGAGAAAGATCTAGCTGCAATAGCCAGTGCTGGGATGATACCCATAAATCACCCTTGTGGGGATACAACTGGAATCCTGCCTATGACTGCAGATGTCATCCCTGAAGGCTCTCCGGGAGCTATTCATGCGAATTATGGCAATGTTGAGACCAGACCCATGAGCCTGAAATATTTCAGAAGTGTTGTCGGGGAATCTGTTCCACTCGATCCTGATGATCCATACAGTATCATGTTACTGGCTGTAAAAAAAGAAGTCGGAGATAGAGTCTGTATATGCGGCAACATAGATCCTATAACAGTACTACTAGAGGGCACTCCAGATCAAGTAAAAGCAGTTGTGAGAAGAAATATAGAATATGGAGCTGAAGGAGGAGGTTTCATAGTGGTTCCTGCCTGTGATACGAACCCCCACACTCCTGCTGAGAACTTTAGGGCTCTGGTTGATGCTGCACGAGAGTATGGTTCCTATGAATAGGTAGAATCTATGGTGGAAATAAAAGTTACCTTCTGAGAAACTACAGTAACTGACTGGTGGGTGTATGTTCAGATTCTTGAAAGAGCAGAAGATTTGGGACGTATATGGCGTGAAAGTTGGAGGTCAACCCGGGATTCGACCAACAGTCATGATCGGTAGCATTTTCTATGAGGGTAGCCCTCTCGTAGAAGATGAGAAAAAAGGAAAATTCAATAAAGAAAGAGCAAGAGAGCTGCTGGAAAAAGAAGAAGAGCTATCAAAATCTACAGGAAATCCTCGTATGATAGATGTTGTAGGTAGTACTTCAGAGGCTCTTGTGAGATATATAGATTTTGTTGCTGAGGAGACTGATTCACCTTTTCTGATCGATGGTGCTACTGTAGAGGTGAGAGTTGAGGCAACAAAACATGTTGGTGAAACAGGACTTGCTGAACGGGCCATTTACAATTCCATCAGCCTGCATTGTAAAGAAGAGGAAGTAGAAGTCATCAAGGATGCCGGGATAGAGTCAGCTATTTTGCTCTGTTACAATCCAAAAAAACCCACGGTGGAGGGTAGATTAGAGTCATTGGATGTGATTTTGAAAATGGTTAAAGAAGCTGAGATCAAGAAACCTCTGGTTGATCCATGTATTCTGGATTTGCCAGATCCAGGTCCAGTGGCAAAAACTGTATATCGAATTAAAAAGAGTTATGGCCTACCTACAGGTTGTGGGGCTCATAATGCAGTGGATCAGTGGAGAAGGAGAAAAAAAATGGATTCAAGAACCTATGCTATAACTACGGCAGTGGCTAATGTTTTCCCTATCATGATGGGTGCTGACTATGCGCTTTATGGGCCTATTGAAAAAGCTGAAGATATGTACACTGCTTGTTCTCTGGCAAACGCATATGTTGCTTATTCTATGAAAGTAGATGAAGGAATGCCACCCGAATCGAGAGATCATCCTCTATACAGAATCTTTAAAACTTAATATCTTTTTTATTTAAAAATAGTGGTCTATAAAAAAATGAAAACAAAGTGAATTCATCATCGTTTATATTTTTTAGCTGTATTCTCTCACCTGTTATTCCTTTTTGTTCATTATCGGGAAATAACGAATCATTCTTTCGAGAGTTTGATTTCCGGTGTTATCCTTTCAGTCAGACAATAATAGGCAGGGCATCTTTCTTTTGTTATTTGGAGTAATTTATCAATTTCTTCATCGTTTGCCTCAGTTTTAACAGCTATGTTGAAAGTTATTTTATCCAGAATTGGACTATCTGATAGGCCAAAACTTCTGGACATATCCATATGAGCATCTGCAGAGATAGCCAGTTCATCCAGTGTAATCCCTTCCATAGCAGCCCATTTTGCAAAAGTAGCAGCAAAACAAGCAACAGCACCCATTATACAGTACTGAACTGGATTGGGAGCGGTTCCACCTCCACCTAGAAAAGACGGCTCATCGGCATAAAACGTAGTCTTCCCTCCCTCAAACTGAAGTTCTGATTCAAATTGAGGCCCCGACTCACCCAGTCTCCATCTACCTGCAATTTTCATGGTCTTTTTAGCAGATACCGAATCTTTTTCAGCCTCTTTCAGTGTATGACTAAACTTTTCCAGATCAACTCTATTTACTTTCATCTTACTCACTACTTTTGTATATTTAGTTATATTATTTGTAAACCTCGTTTACTACTTGTCAACAAAGTTGACAATATGGCAAACTTCGTTTACTATTTGTCAGCATAGCTGACAATATCGTCTTATCCTATAACAACCACTTTATCCGAGACCTCTATTAGCTTCACAAGATCGTTCATAGTGGAGATTGGGCAGAGACCTTCTTTCTGTTGTCGTATTTTAAGACATGTTCCACAAGCAAGAATTTCTCCACCAACTTCCAAGAATTTTTCCATCTCTGCCCGTACGTTAAATGTTCCTTCTTGGATGTTCTCTACCTCTACACCAGATCCTAGAAGAAATACTTTTACCTCATGTCCTGCTAATGTTGACGCAACAGCCAGTCTAAAACCATTCCATGCTTTTTCAGGATCGTTTGTATTGATTATCAAACTTAATTTCATCTCTTCACCTCATTTACAATTCTTTCTAATTTCCCAATGTGATCTAACAAAACCTCTCGCATTAAATCACAGGCTTTCAGAATTCTTTCATCTGAAATCCTGTATGTTACACTGCTTCCATGTCTTTTTGCCTCTAAGATTCCCTTCTCTCTCATTACTGCAAGATGTTGCGAAACACTGGATTGAGGTAAATTCATCAGCTTGACAAGCTCGTTTACTGTCCTCTCGTTCTCTCTCAGTAGATCTATGATCTCAAGGCGCCTAGGATTTGTAAATACTTTGCATATGTTCGCATGGACTTCATAAATTTTCTGTTTTTCCATATATTTGGATATTGCGATATTTATGTATTTAAAGATTATGGTATCATGCATCCCTGGAAACTCTCATTCGTGAGCGAAAATAGCAGTAACCTTTTCCTTGAACTGTTCAATCCTGACAAATCCAAATCTTTCAAACTGAACAACTCTATCTATTTCGTTCTTTACACTTGTTTCTACTACACCTTCTATTAGATCTCCTTCTTTATGAACTACACACGGGAGATTATCTTTTGCAGGTAACCAATGTACAATGTTCTTCCCTCTACGGACAGCATCGAGCTCATACCCAACAAATTCTGCAATGGGCGGATCTAAGGATATAATTCGAATATTACACAGATCTTTGAGTCTGAAGATATCTCCATTTTGGAATTTCTGGATGTCAGAATAAGAAATTACAACCTCACTTTCTGTTTTTAAGATTCGCTCTCCATCCTTTTTTGGATTCAGTGGTATTCTTGCAGTTCCACCCTCGAATCCGTGTATAATAACCTTTACAGGGTCCCATACAAAAAAATATCTATTGGCCACAGGATCTATCAGCTTCCTATTTTCTGCATACAGGTTTTTCATACTGACACTTATGTCGTTCTCTCCTACCCCAAGCTGTACAAAAAAATTCCGAATAGCCTCAGGTGTAATTCCCCTTCGTTTCAAAGCTACCAGAGTAGGAAGGCGGGGATCATCCCATCCTGTGTACTCTCCACTCTCTATTTTCCTTTTCAACACACTGGTCGAGAATTTTCCAAATTCATGTATCTTTACCCGACCCCATAGTTTCACAAAGGGATAGTCCCATCCAAAATAATTGTAAATGTATTGCTGTCTCCTCTCAGAATCCATCAGATCTTTTCCTCTCAGAATGTGAGTTACACCGTTAATTCTGTCTTCTATAGCAGATTCAAAATCGAGGGTAGGCCAGACATTATATTTATCTCCTACCAGAGGGTGGGGTATTTTAACTATCCTGAAGGCAACCCAATCTCGAAGGGCAGGGTCTTTATGGGCCATATCAGTTTTAACTCGTATTACCACTTCACCCTCGTCATATTCTCCACTCAACATATTCTCCCATATTGTTAGTGTATCTTCAGTGGCACAATTTCTGTGAGAGCATGGTCTTCCAGCATCTTTAAATTTCTTAAATTTTTCCCGTGAACAAAAACATGCATAGGCCTTTCCCATTTTCATCAGCTTTTCCACATGCTCGTAATAGATCCCCATTCGCTTGGAAGCATACAAAACTCTATCTGGTTTAGCAGAAAGCCATTCGCAGTCCTTTAAATACTGCTCATAAGCCTCTAGCATAGGTCGTTTGTTTTTAGGGTCAGTGTCATCGAATCTCAGAATAAAAGTCCCATCGTAGAGGGAAACATATTCGTGGTTTATCACAATACCTCTGGCACTTCCAAGAGTAGCCGGACCATTGGGATTGGGAGCAAACCTCATCACTACACCCTTATCTGCCATAGGAAGTGGTGGTAGTCCTCTCTCTCTCTTCTCTTTTTTCTCCTCCATCAGTTCTGGAGCAAGATTGATGAGTCTCTCTTCAATCTCCTCTCTCTTAATTGATGAGATCTCATCAATAAGTTCGTCCACCACAGATAGAATTTCTCCAATTCTGGGTTTTAACTCTGGATTCTCTCCAAGGATTTTTCCAATAACTGCTTTTCTCTCTGGTTTACCGTATTTCAGGGCATTGTATAGTACGAATTTAAGAGCTATCTTTTTAATATCATCCATCAGAATTCCCTCGATATTAGAAATTCTGCAAGTTCAATGAGAGTTCTTTTTGCATCAGAGTCTTCTAAGATATCCAGCTGAGAAATCCCCTTATCTACGAGCTGACGAGCCTTTTTCAAAGAGTAATCCACTGATCCGCATTCTTTCAGAATATCAACTGCATTTTGAATCTCCTCTTCTGTAGCAGATTTTTTCCCGTAAATCTCGATATTAACTCCTCGATTCAGAGCATCGATCATTACCAGTGTTTTCTTTCCTTGGAGGATATCACTTCCCCAATCTTTCCCAAGCTTTTCTTTGCTTCCAATTAGATCCAAGACATCATCATATATTTGAAAACCCATTCCAACATATTCTCCAAATTTCCACATCTTCTCCGTTACCTTGGTACTGCAATCGTTAAGTAATGGGCCTATGGAAGATGAAGCGGCATACAATACAGCGGTTTTTTTCCTGATCATCTCCAGATAGTCCTTCTCTTTTACAATAGGCATTTTTTCGAAGCTCATATCCATGTGCTGTCCTTCACATATTTTCACACATACATCAGCAAGCATGTGGATGGCTTGGACAACCCTTTCTGGATTGGATTTGGATTGTGTAAGAATTCTAAAAGCCTCTGCGAATAAAGTATCTCCTGCCAAGATAGCAGTGGGAACATCCCAACGGGTGTGAACCGTCTGAACTCCTCTACGGTAGAGGTCGTCGTCCATTATATCATCATGTATCAGAGTGAAATTATGGATGGTTTCAATGGCTACTGCCGCAGGGATCACAAGGTTAACATCTCCGTTTACGGCTTCAGTTGCCAGAATTGCCGTTACTGGGCGTAATCGTTTTCCCCCTGCCATTATAAGGTGTCTACTTGCTTTATAAAGTTCTTTCGGCTCTCCCATTGGAAGATATTCTTTGATAGCTTCTTCAATGATGCTGGATCTTTCTTTAATCGAGTTTTTCAGTGCTCCCATATCATCGCCCTCGCACAAACTTTTTTATATCTACTCCTCTTTCTTCGAGAAAATCTTTCAACATTCCGCTGACTAGAAGAGACACATTTCTCAGCTGAATCAGTTCTCTACACCCGGTTAAAAACATGACTGTTTTCAATCCAAGTATAAATGTATTGAGGACCCGTTCAACTGCTTTATGATCTGTGGCTGCAGCTTTTAGAACAGGAAGTGCCACTCCCGCCATGTCTGCACCTATTGCAATTGACTTGGCCACATCTATTCCGGTTCGAATACCACCTGTTGCAATAGTCGGCAGGAACTCTGATGACTCAATGACAGTTAAAGCTGTTGGGATACCCCAATCCCAAAACTGGACTCCAAGCTCTTTCTGAATACTGTTTTCAGGAGATCTGAATACTTCCACTCCAGCCCATGATGTGCCGCCTTTTCCACCGACATCAATGGCTGAAACACCAATCTCTTGAAGTATCATAGCAGTTTCTCTGGAGATTCCAGAACCCGTCTCTTTCACGATAACTGGTACATCAAGTATTCCAACTACTTTCTCGATGGTAGAAATACATCCTGAAGACTCTACATCCCCTTCTGGCTGTATTGCTTCTTGAAGGAAGTTTAAATGGATGGCTACGGCATCAGCATCTATCATTCCTACTGCTTTTTCTACAAATTCTGCTCCAAATTCCCTGACCTGAGGCATTCCTACGTTGGCATATATAAAAGCATCTGGAGCATGCTCTCTCACAACAGTAAAACTCTCCTTCTGGGATGAATCTTCTATGGCAGCTCTTTGGGAACCAACTCCCATGCCAAGTCCAAGGTTCTGGATTGCAAGGGCTATGTTTCTATTTATTCTGGTTGTTTCCGGATGACCTCCTGTCATTGAGGCTACCATTATCGGAGCAGAGAATTTATGTCCAAGAAATTCTGATTCCATCTTGATGGCATCAAGATCTACTTCTGGTAAGGCATTATGAATAAATTGAATATCTTCGAATCCCGTGTAACTGGACTCCACATTTTTTTCAAGACAAATTCTTATGTGGTCGAGTTTTCTGTTTGACGTTAGTCCGGCCTTCTTCTTCATTTCAATCCCTTTCTCCTGTTATAACCGTGCCAACGTTCTCACCAGTCATAAATCTTTTTATGTTCCCTTTTTTGAGTCCATTGAATATGTTGATCTCTACTCCATATCGGGTTAGATGGAACAGGGATGATAGCTTGTTTCGCATACCACCTGTGACATCATTGTCACTTCCTCTAACATATTTTATGACATCATCATAATTTTTTGGAGTTATTCTTTCTATAAAATTGCCTGAGTCATCAAATATGCCATCAACGGAAGTAGCCATCCCGATGCGGGAAATCATGAGTTGTTTACCAAGAAATCTCGCGATTTCATCACCTGAAAGAGGAATGTATTGATTAGACATATCATAAACCATGTCTCCATGTAGTACTGGAATAAATCCCCTTTGTAATGCCACGATGAGAAGAGTCATATCGAAAATGTGTATCTTTCCATCTCGAGTAATAACACTTGTGAAAGGGTGTATCGGGAGTGCATATAAGTTATTCTTCCTCATCTCTTCCATAACAAACCAGTTCAATTTTCTACATGCTATATGAGTCTCTAGAATTTTATCTCTGCTCTGAGTTTCGACAACCCGATATTTCTTTACATGAGCATGGCCAAAAGAGCCGACACCATGAATTAAAATAAAATTTTTGAAGTCCTTCAGCTCTCCTATGGTTCTCTCGAGAGATTCTTTATTAAGCGATTCAAATCCTGATTTATCAGTTAAGATACTGCCACCAATTTTTAAAATAGTATCGAGTCCAGAGTTATCCATGGATTTTCAACCCCTCATTTTCAAGAGAGACTAAGAAAGTATCTGGATACAGAGATTTCAGCATTTTATAATCTTCTTTACTCCCGAGAGTAATAACAGAGCCCCCTCCACCAGCTCCTGTAAGTTTACCCCGTTTACCATGACGTTCTACATCTGTGATGATAGCATCTATGGATTCTGAGCTGACGCCTATCGATTTCAGCAAACCCTGATTCATCCCAAATAGGAAGTTAATTTCGTCAAGATCTCCAGTTTTAATGGCTTGAATTCCTCGTAGGGATATCTGATCAATGGCATCAAATATCGGTTCTATGATATCCGGAAATCTATTTCTTAATTCAGCCACTTTTTCTACCATTTTTTTTGTGTTTGATTCTTGACCTGTGTAGATTATAATGATATTCAGTCCTTTTATGTCAATTTTTTCACGTTCAGGGATCTGATACGCTCCACCAAAAGTTGAAACAAACGGATCCGTTCCACTGGCAATGCCCTGAACTCTCTTTTCCACTTTTCTTGCCAGTTCATAAATCTCATCTCTTCCAAGCCCTATATTGAATTCTTCATTTGTAGCTCCAATAACTGCAACTGTCACAGCAGCAGAGCTTCCAAGACCAGAAGAAACAGGAATTTCTGAGGTAATGTGAAAACGACACCCTTTGATGGGGTGTATCTCCTGAATCAGGTGTATAGCTTCGGTCACGTATGGGTGAGTTATTGCATCGAGTCCAGTGGTTCCTATAGGTGACTCAATAACGAAATCAGGATGTCTTTCAATTTTCACGAAAGTTCGAAGGTTAATTGCACTTACCACGGCGTGTCTCCCATATACAACAGCATGCTCTCCAAACAAGAAAACTTTTCCCGGGGCAGAGCAAATCAAGGCTTATCCCCGCCTGAAAACCAATCCTCCGTAGCCGACGACACTGGTTTTATCAGCTACCTCTCCACTGGTGGTATAATCCACGAGTTCAGCTATGGCCCCAAGCTTGTTGGATATATGCATGACAGTGGCAATGGGTCCATAACCACACACTGTTGCCTGTCTCTCATACAGGCGCTTATAAAATAAGTTGAGATCTAAAGATTGAATCGCCTCAATAATATGCCTGTCTATGGTTTGGGCCATATCCTCAGGAAGGTAATGTGACATATCACTAGATGCGATAATAGTCACCAGTTTCCCGGTTGTCTTTGAAGCTTCGAGAATCTCATCCCCAACATCTTTCGCAGTTTCAACATCCTGCATTGCCATACATATCGGTACGATATTTATCTCTCCAAACAGATACTGTAAAAAAGGGAGCTGAACTTCAATGGAATGTTCGTATCTGTGGGCAATCTCATCAGTATCTATGATCTTTTTTGGCAATGCCTCTACGAAATCACGATCAACCCTTGCGGTACCCAAAGGAGTTTCCCAGTCCTCAGAAGAAACCGCTACACCAGAACCATATCCGGTATGATTGGGGCCTATAATAACAAATACATCAGAAGGAGGTACAAGGGAGTATACCTTTCCTGCTGTTTTACCTGAGTAAATATACCCTGCATGAGGGGAGACCGCTCCAATCACTTTTTCGTCGGGAGAATGGTCTACATACTTACCAATAATTTCTTTTAACGATTTAGGGTCCGATGAATAAAACTGTCCCGCAACAACAGCCTTTCTCATCTCATCCTCCTACAGATCGGCCTCAAAGTCTTCAACAGTGTATGGAAATTCATCTTTACCCATCTCTTTTAATGTTTGTTTGGTTAATAACCAATATATGAGGGCTAAAGCCTTTCTACCCTTGTTGTTGGTAGGAATGACCAGATCTACATCAGAGATGGAGTTATTTGTATCGCATAGAGCTATGACAGGGATTCCAACGTTTGACGCCTCAGTCACCGCTTGGGTATCGATGGCAGGGTCTGTTACTAGGACTATGTCGGGTTCCATATAATTCTTAAGGGCCGGATTTGTCAGAGTGCCAGGGATAAATCTGTCAACTACTGCACTAGCTCCAATGGCTCTTGCAAACATTTTTGCAGGTTTCTGACCATATTGTCTCGCACTAACAGCTAAAATTCTGTCGGGGGGATACTTGGAAAGCATTTTTGCTGCCATTCTAATCCGTTCATCAGTCTTTTGTATGTCAAGTACGTATAACCCATCGTTTCTGACTCTGTAGATGAACTTCTTCATCTCTCTAGTTTTAATCTGGGTTCCTATGTGCACACCAGATGCTAGATACTCATCTGCAGGAATAAGGTATTCGTAATCCGATTCCCGAACATTTTCATATTTTTTCATTTCATCACCTTTATATGTGGATCATCCTTGGGTGATCAAGATATTCCTCGATCCGGATCAATTCATTGAGTTTAGCAATCCTTTCGCCTCCAACTACACCTGTTTTTATTAAAACTGCATTAAATGCGACACTCAAATGCGCGATGGTATCATCGGTGGTCTCTCCGGATCTATGAGAGACTATGATTTTGTAGTCGTTCTCCTTTGCCAAAGAAATGGCTTTAAATGTATCCGTGAGAGTGCCGATTTGATTGGGTTTTATGAGGACTGAATTGGCAGCACCCATTTCTATACCTTTCTTTATTCTCTTCACATTTGTTACAAATAGATCATCACCACAAACCATACACTTTACTCGTTTGTTTAGCTCAACAAACCCTTCGAAATCATCTTCATGGAAAGGATCCTCGATATATAGCAGTTCATATTTCTCAGCAAGATTGGTTATATGTTCGATCTGTTCTTCTGGGGTTAATTTTTTGTCCCGATACACGTATTCAGATCCGTTCCAGAGACTGGAAGCTGCTATGTCCACACCAATCCGTACATCCACTCCTGTTGACTCTACCACCTGATCTATAGCTTCAGAAAGTAATTCAAAGGCCAATTCATCATTTATACTTGCTGCCCAGGCTCCCTCATCCCCCTTTCCGGCAAAAATACCTTTTTTCTTAAATATGTTTTTCAGTTCTTGATGAACTGCCGAGTTTATTTGTACTGCTTCAAAAAAAGATTCTGCTCCCACAGGGATAATCAGGAATTCCTGAATATCTGTAGAGTCCATGGCATGAGCACCACCCCCGATCACGTTACCTAGTGGGTATGGTAGTTGATTTGCATATATGCCTCCAAGGTAAGTAAACAGTGGTAATCCAAAACCATCAGCAGCAGCCTTTGCAACTGCCAGAGATGTAGCAATAGCGAAATTACCCCCTATATTTGAAAAGTTATCAGTTCCATCGAGGTTTCTGAGAACTTCGTCTATGGTGATCTGATCCGAAACATCCATTCCAATCAGTTCATCTCGAATTTTTTTTCCTATTTCGGGTAGATTGGAGACATCAACAACAACGGCTTCATCTTTCCCAACACTGGCTCCACTGGGGGCCATTGCAGATCCATAACTGCTTGTGGTGAAAATCTCGGCTTCTACGGTCTTATTTCCTCTGCTATCAAATACAACTCTGAATTGCACATCTTCGATAATCACACAACCACCTATAACAATCCCTTATCTTCCAACCAGATGAACCTATCTCTTCTTCTTCTAACTGTTATGGGTATAACCCCTTTATTAAATTCTTCCATGGCAATTTCAATGGGGTTTGTTCTGTCTGTTTTAATAAGAACAGGTGCCCCCATGGCTATCTGGAGGGCTCTTGCTCCTATAATGCGTGCTTTCTCGAACCGGGTGTATCCGGTTGGAAAACTTTTACTACTTTTTCTGGATTTATCGTCGGTTTTTATCTCCAAACAACCACCTCGGTTCAAATGGTGGGGTCGCTGAGATTTGAACTCAGGTCTCGGCGCCCCGAACGCCAAAGGATATCCAGGCTACCCCACGACCCCACCTTATCAGTCAACCAGCTCTCCAAAGACCTCTTTATGAGTGAGAAACATACGCCTACAGCAGTACCTTTCAATTTCAAGGTCGTCTAGAACTTTACCGGGAGGTTCTTCTCGAATACGTTGCTGATACTCCTCCCAATACTGTCCAATAACTTTTCCACAAGTGAAGCATCGTACGGGAAACATAGCTTCACCTGTAGGACTTCTGTCTCCTCTTCCTTGCGCCACGACCACCGACTTTCTTGCTCTCCTTTCTTCTGCTATCGTTCACCAGCAAAGTTCTGTCATATTTCACGTATGCGTCCCTGAGTTCATGATCATCAGACCATTTAACGAGTCCCCTGGCTATGGCTGTACGTGCTGCCTCAGCCTGTCCTATAATCCCCCCACCTTCCACATGAACCTCTATATCCACTTTTGATGCTATATCCTTTGCAATTACAAGAGGCTCCATTATCTTAATTCTTGCAAATTCTGGTTGAATCAGCTCAACAGGTCTTTTATTTACTCTAATTCGCCCTTTTCCATTTCGTATGGTAGCCCTTGCAACGGCAGTTTTACGTTTACCGCTGGTATTGACAATCTTCATACTTTCACCTCGTATCCAAGGAACCTACTAACTTCAAGTAAGGAAACAGCTTTCCCGGATTTCACCCTATTCTCGAATAAGGCTTCTCCGATTTTTATATGGTCTCTGTCAGCAACTTCTGCTGGGATACCAATAAAAGCTCTAAAGTTACTGAGAGCTTCTCTCCCTTTAACGGTTTTATGTGGTAACATACCCCTGACAGTCCTTTTCAGGATTCTTTCCGGGTGTTTTGGAAAATGAGGTCCATAATCCTTAGAGCCCTTATCATGTTTAATTTTATATCTCCTGAATATCTCTTCTTGATCTCCGCTGATCAGAACTTTCTCTGCGTTAACTACTACTATTTTTTCACCGTTTAGAAGACGCTTTGCAATGATACTGGCCAATCTGCCAAGAACATGCCCCTCCCCATCAATAACTATAAAATCATCACCCAGTAAACTAAGAGACCGTTTGACATTCATAAGATCACTCCATTATTATGATACCTGATCCATCAGGGTTGGATTCCAGTAGTTCACCAATACTTATAGCTTTCCCTCCAGCCCTTATGATTTTCTCCCTTGCTTTCGCCGAGAAATTAAAGGCGGCTACCGTGACTGGTCTATCAATCTTCCCTGCAGCAAGCACCTTACCCGGTACTATAACAACATTTCCTCCATATCTCTGGATTTTACTAACGTTGATCTCAGCCATTTTTCTAGTAGGCCGTAATAGTTTTCGAGCAACATCCTTCCACAGAGGTGCATTATTATCTCTTGCTGCTTTAAGCAGTGTGTCTGCCAATTTTTTTATTTCTGGATTCGTCTTTCTTTCAATGTACTTCTGTAACTTTGCCACCGAGTCACCCCGCTTCTGTATTCCTACTGTCAACCGATATTTAAATTTAACTGTAAGTATCAACATAATTAAAAAACTGTAAACATGTATGTTACACCACCCATAATGTAAACTGATAAATTATAGCTCTTGGTTTGCTATATGTTTTCAAATGAACTGGAAACACCAGAATCTTCATGTCAATATATACAGTTTTGGTAGGATCTTATCAATTGCCAACCTGTTTGAAATGGAATTGTGCGCATAGAATATCTGAAAATGTTATCTGAATTATTCACTTTTTGGAGAAAAAATTATATAGGAGTAAATCCAAAAACTAAATGTTTCATTTTCGGGGCAGAAGGCATTGCATCCATCCCCTCCGATGTCCCATGCCCCCTTTTCTTTTTATTATTGATAAAAGATTTTCTTGAGATGAGATTATCTAATTCGACTTTGTTATTATTGGGCAATGTTTATCTACCATTCTATGGATAGTATACTTAAAATGTCTATGGTGAAAGTACAGGAACTCACTAAAGTGTTTAACGGACTAGAAGCAGTTAAGAAAATCTCGTTTACAATAGAAGAGGGTGAGATTTTTGGGTTACTCGGTCCAAATGGAGCTGGAAAAACTACCACTATATCTATCCTATCTACACTATTATCTCCGACCTATGGAACTGCTTGGATTAATGGTCATAATGTGATCACAGATCCCGATGGAGTAAGGAAGTCTATAGGGGTTGTGTTTCAAGACCCGAGCCTTGATGATGAGCTAACCGCTTATGAGAATATGGATTTTCACGGAAGGATGTACAGACTTCCACGATCAGAACGTAAAAAAAAGATAGAAGAGATGCTTACACTGGTTGACTTGTGGAACCGAAAAGACGATCTTGTTAAAACTTTTTCAGGTGGAATGAAAAGAAGACTTGAGCTCGCCAGAGGTCTTCTTCACTCTCCTAAGGTGTTATTCTTGGATGAACCCACTCTCGGTCTCGATCCTCAAACTCGTCGTCATATATGGGAGTATATTGAAAGGCTCAACCGGGATGTTGGAATTACGATAATCCTCACAACCCACTACATGGAAGAGGCTGACAAATTGTGCGATAGAGTTGCGATTATGGATGCAGACAAGATAATCGCCATGGATACTCCGGAAAACTTAAAAAATCTAATTAGAGGCGATCTTGTAATTGTTAAAGGTAACAACGCAGGTAAGTTGAAGTTAATTTCAGAGACAATTGAATGGGTTAGGTTTATCGGCGCTCATGATGGGATGGTTACCTTTAGTGTTGATGAAGCGGAAAAAAGAATTGCAAACCTGATCATAATGGCTCATGAAGCTGGAGTTCAGGTAGATAGTATTCAGATCAGACGGGCAACTCTTGAGGATGTATTTCTCCATTTTACAGGTAGAAATCTGAGAGCAGAAAAGAGTAATGGGATAGAAAAAATGAGAATGGCATGGAGAGCTATGAGGAGATAAATATGGAAGTAGTGTATACATTGTGGCTCCGAAGTATAAAACGATATGTACGATCAAAAAGCCGGCTTATCGGGAGCTTGGGCATGCCATTCTTTTTTCTAGCTATCTTGGGAATGGGATTAAATTCTCTTTTCACTGTGCCTGGATATGGAAAAGGGTATATGGCATTCATAACTCCAGGGGTTGTGGCAATGACCATTTTATTCACATCCATGTTTTCTGGAATCCAAGTAGTGTGGGATAAGAGATTCGGATTTCTTAAAGAGACTCTGGTGGCCCCAGTGAAGAGAACAGAAATAATGCTAGGGCAGACTTTTGGAGGTGCGACTGTAGCTTTAATTCAGGGATTGCTAATTCTCAGTTTATCCTATTTCCTTGGGGTACACTTCTCTCTTATGAGTTTTCTCATTGCTTTGCCTTATATGGTATTGACAGGAATCTCTTTTACGGCATTAGGGATTGCTTTTGCATCTCAGATGGAGGATATGCATGGATTTCAGCTCATAATCAATTTTATCGTATTTCCTGTATTCTTCCTCTCAGGAGCGTTGTTCCCTCTTGAGGGACTGCCTTCTTGGTTAAGAAACCTTGCTCTTGCTGATCCCCTTACCTATGGAGTAGAGGGTATGAGATTCGGTCTTTTGGGGGTTTCTCAAATCTCTCCGGTTACCAGTATTGTAGTCTTGACATCTTTTTCCTTTGCTACCGTCTTGGTTGGTGGTTTTCTATTCAGCAGAATCAGACTTTGATTCGACATAGATCCATAAAGTTTATATAAGATTCAACCTTTTTATGGCATCATGGCCAAATTTACGTTGGTATTAACAAGCTCTCCTTACAACAGTCAGAACGCCTATAATGCCCTCAGATTCATTCTAGCATCCTTAGCAGAGGATCATGTGGTCAGGTTGTTCCTCCTTGGTGATGGAGTCTATCTCGCTCAGAAAGATCAGAAAGGCCAGACGTATCAGCTTGAAAAAATGCTGAGAGAGTGTATTGAGTTTGGATGTAACGTCATGGCATGTGGGGTATGCTGTGATGAGAGGGGTGTAACTCTTGAAAATATGGTAGAGAACGTGAAAATCGCTTCTATGACTGATCTGGTAGGATGGGTAACTGATTCAGATAGCGTTCTGAATTTTTAATTCAATGTTTTATAAAAACGGATTATTGAATGACCAACTCTCTTGTTTTTATTATAACAATACTTAGTAAGAAAAATACTTTATCGAAATTTTTCTGGATCAATTCTAATTAATGAGACTAGGCACATAATTCGAGATTGATGAGTAAAAGAGGTGTACAGGCTCTAAATAAACAATAAATCATTGTGGATTATCGAAACCTTTATTAACAATAGTGATTAATTGGTTATCGACGGTGATGGTATGTTTAAGAAGAAGACCTTTGAAGACGGTACAAAAGTGTTTTTGAATCCAGACGAGATGCCTACTGAATGGTACAACATTCTGCCAGATCTACCTCGACCGCTGGATCCACCGATAAATCCCCAGACCAAGGAACCCATCAGTCCAAGTGACCTTGAGCCGATCTTCCCGAAATCTCTCATAGGTCAGGAGGTATCAGACCAGCGATGGATCAAGATTCCTGAGGAAGTCCTTGAAGTGTATAGATTGTGGAGACCAACTCCGTTATACAGAGCTAAAAGGCTGGAAAAGATGCTGGGTACACCTGCAAAGATATACTACAAGTGGGAAGGAGTTAGCCCTCCAGGCAGCCATAAACCCAATACCGCTGTTGCACAGGCCTATTATAATATGGTAGATGGCACAGAAAGGTTAACAACAGAAACAGGAGCAGGACAATGGGGAAGCGCTTTGAGTTTTGGATGTGCCTTTTTTGATTTACAGTGTACAGTATATATGGTGAAAATCAGTTATCAGCAGAAACCATATCGGAGGTTATTGATGGAGACATGGGGTGCCGAAGTAATACCAAGTCCCTCAGATAAGACTCAGTCCGGGAAGAAAATACTTGAAGAGGATCCAGATTCTCCTGGAAGCCTTGGTATAGCCATTAGTGAAGCTGTAGAAGATGCGGCCACTCATGACAATGCTCATTACTCTCTTGGAAGCGTGCTTAACCATGTAATGCTGCATCAGACCATTATCGGACTGGAAGCTAAGAAACAATTTGAGGCAATAGGAGAATATCCAGATATTGTCATAGGCTGTGTTGGTGGAGGTAGCAATTTTGCAGGGACAGCTTATCCTTTTGTTTACGACAAGCTGAAAGGTAAATCCGATGTCAGGATTATTGCGGCAGAGCCAACTGCTTGCCCTACGCTCACTAAAGGGATTTACGCCTATGATTTCGGGGATACGGTAGGTCTTACACCCTTATTGAAGATGTACACCCTTGGTCATGATTTTGTTCCGGCACCTATCCACGCTGGAGGTCTCAGATATCATGGTGATGCACCAACTCTCTGTCTCCTCTACGATGAGGGTATCATTGAGGCAAAAGCGGTTCCACAGAATCCTACATTTGATGCTGGTGTCATGTTTGCACGAGCAGAAGGCTTCATTCCAGCACCTGAAACCAACCATGCTATACGAGTTGCCATTGATGAAGCACTGAAATGCAAGGAGACTGGAGAAGAAAAAGTGATACTGTTCAACAACAGTGGTCATGGTCACTTTGATCTTAGGGCGTATGAGGGTTACTTCGCTAAGAAACTGGAAGACTACGAGTATCCAGTAGAGAAGATCAAAGAGTCCTTGGAGAAACTCAAAGCGATGGGATTTAACCATTAAATTTTTCCTTTTTCTTTTTTGGTTTAATTAGTTAATTAAAAATCAAGTCGTTGGTTAGCAATTCATTTCTCTGTTAGAATGGCTCTAAATTTTAAAAAAGAAAATGGGTCTGATTATCTGAGCTCGTCCCACCGTCCTCTGCCTCCACCACCTCTCTGTATCAGAACCAGAATCAAGACTATCACTACGACTATCACTCCAATACCAACCCCTCCAATTAGAAGCATAAGTTTTCTCTGTTTGGCCGCTTCTTCCTGCAATCGCTTTTGTTCCTCTTCTTTCTTCTTTTCCTCTTCTTGTTTTTTCTTGATTATGTCGTCTCTGAGTTTTATTGCTTCAGCTTTTATGGTATCAGAACCACTTATCGCTTTCTCAGCAAGCTCCTTTGCCTTGTTGTAATTACCTGCATCATACTGCTCTTGTGCATCGTCCACTTTGGATTTTATATCGTCCAGCAAGAATTTAAGAGTGGTTATAGAAGCACCTTCCCGTTCTGCCTCTAAAAGGGCTGTAGTGGCACTTTGAATTGACTCATCCGCTTTATCTATGGCATATTTTGCCATTGCTTTTTCAGCCTCTGTTGTCGCCTCACTTACTTTGTTTTCAGCCTCTTCAATTTTTTGACTGGCAATGTCATAATCTCCAGCTTTTTTTGCGTTTACAGCCTCTTCTCTGAGATCCTTGGCCTCTTTAATGACCTCTTCAGCTTTTGTCACATCTGCACCATAATCTTTAGCGCCATCTATAACGATCTCAGCATTTGCAATATCGTCATCTAGGTTTGATATTTTGCTATCAAACAGTCCTGGATTAACAGCCTTAACGATTATGGGGTCAAGGAGATCTTCCTGACTATCTATCACGAATTTGACTAGTGTTATATTCTTAGTAAAAGACGCTACTGCAGGGACTTTCCCTGTCAATGTGAACTCAATACTTGAAATCCCATCATTAGTGTACCCAATTTCATCTGACAAAAAGCTTTCACTACTCTCGATAGGTCTTGAACCTCCTATCTCTAGATTAATAGAGCCCACCCACTGGGCATTTTCCAGATCGGTAATGAAAGTAATAGGAGTTTTCCGTTTAGCGAGAACAGATGGCGGATCGGGATATATTGTCACTTTAACCTGTACAGTCTCACCTTCCTGATAAAAATCCTTAGATGGTATCAAAATAGTGGTCACTTTAAAATCATCAGCTTTCAGTCCATTTACTGGAAGGACAGAAAGCAACAAAATTAACAGCAAAATACCTGTTCTAACTCTCATTTCCATCCCCTCCTCCTTTAAAATAATGGCTCAATATCTTCATCAAATAATTGCATCTTTCTCTCTTCTCTAATCTTTTCAGCCTCCTTAATACCTTCTTTCGCTTCTGAAGCTATTTTTTGAAGTTCTTTCACTCTCGGGACTTCAGTTACGTTTGCAAGAAGCACTACAGAGGCTATATACTTACTCCTTGTGGGGTAATCTCCAGCTCTGACTTCAACTCCGTTAATGTTACCTTCAAGCCAGCTCTTGGCTTTTTCAATTCCCTTTCTATCCAGATATTCGTGAGGACCTGCCACTAGAATTAAGGCTCTCTCAGCACTATGTATCTCACAAGGGATTGTTAATCGACCCAATGCAGCACGTCTAACGAGGGACGCAATCTTGGTGGCTGTATCACTCTCAAAGGCCTCTTCTTTTTCTCTGGAGAAAAAACTTCGTTTTTTCCGATTCTCTGCTATATAAGCAGCATATCCAATGGATGAAATTCCACCGCCCCTAAGGGTGTTTATGATTTCTGAGCTATCCACTACCATTTCTCCTATCTGATCGATGTCGGATCCTTCTCCGGATCTGAAGAGGATTCCAAGCCTCCGGACGATCTCTTCGTTAATCTTTCTGTATGAGTCCCTGAGTGAGATCCCTTCATATTTCCAGGCTCCATTATCAAATAAAATTAAATTATCGGTTTCTTTAACCAGTGTCACCATTGAGCGAGCAGCATTGAGGGAGTAAAGGGAGCCTTCTTCTGGAGCTGGAAGAACTCCGAAGGCGTAAACCGGTTCAGAATACATTTTTGAAAGATAGTGCGCCAGAACAGGAGCTCCACCAGAGCCTGTTCCACCACCCAGACCTGCAATAATTAGAAATGCATCAACATCGTGAGTTCCCATATTGTCTATTTCACTTAGAATAGTCTCTATCTCTTCCCGGGTAATTTTGGCACCCATGGCATTATCAGTTCCCACACCATGTCCCTTGACGTAGGTCTGCCCTATGAGTATTCTATGTCTCATCGGAACATTTTTCAGCCCGAGGAGGTCTGTTCTTGCTGTGTTCACTGCTAGAGCTTGCATCTTGGTTTTATGGGTTGTTCGTTTCTCATGCTCAAGGAACAGATCCAGTATTTTGCCACCTGCTTGTCCAAAGCCAATTGCGAATACTCTCATGTTAGATCTCCGTTGATTGTTGTTAGGTATTGATATTTAACTTTTTGGAACTTCTATTGACAAAGTTATAAAGCTATGCTTTACGAATTGTTATCTGTAACTGACAAAGGTGTGAAGATCAGCACTCTAGGCTGTAAATCTATAGCGTCATGCAAAGTCTTCAAGGGAGAGTCCTTTAATACCCGAGAACATAACCACTACTGACAGGTATTTCGATTTAGGGATAGGAAAATCGCCCCATCGAACCTCAGCCATTGGAGCTAGATCTTCTAGAGTTGTAATACATCCAAAAAATCCGTCCATGGTTATCTCCATTGGAGGACCGGTTATGATAATTAAAACACTACGTGCAGATTTGAAATCAGATCTTACACTGAGGTTATCATAAATGGCCTCTTTCATGAGTTCCAAGACTCTAGAGGTTTTGTATCCTGCAACATCCTTTTTTCGTCTGGAGAAAATTCGATCAAGGATGCTCCGGGGGATCTTTTTCCTTGCCACTCCCACTGCTGAGATCCCTCCTTTCTTAAGAGTATTGAAGAAATCTGATGTATCAATAACAACTTCAGAATGATCTTTTCGTTTGTATTCACTTTCTCCTACCACAGCAAACAGATTCATCAAATTAACGATTTTCATATTGATTTTTTTAAAATCCTCAAAAGAGGTTGCGGGTCTACCTTCCACTATGTTTTCAAAAAGAATGAGAGTATCCACCGCCTTTCCTGTATTCTGGATTTTGGAAGGAATTTTTTTAATAAAGAAATCGGGAGTATCGATAGAAGGTACAACACCTATGGAAAACACAGGCTCTTCAAAAATCTCTTTCAATTTTTTAGCCAGTTTTTCTGCGATTATTGTTCCAAAATCACTTTCAAGGCTTAAAATTATCAAAAACGCATCGATGGGCTCCCTCTCTTCTGATAAAATATTTACAAGGGATATTAGGTCCTTTTTTTCGAGGAGATCTGTTTCCGATATGAATCCAGAAGGTATATGAAATTTCCTCTCTACAGGTACATTTTTAAGGCTTCTGAGGTGATTAATGTCGTTGTCTATCAGAAAACATCTGAACAAAGTATTCTCAGGACTTCTGATCCCCTCTTTTTGAAGGAGGTCGGCTATATTGCACCCAGCTCCACCACATCCTATGGCAAGAACTCTCATTCGTCATCCCCATCCATATTTGTATTGTCAATATAAACTGACATTTTGTAAAGCTATACTTTACAATAGTGTTGATGTGTATTTATTATAAGTATCTTTACTTGCCGTCATACAAATGTAGAGAATTGAACCTATAGAACTCTTCACCTTTTGCAAACCTTTATATTTTTCTGAATGGTTGCCATCAGTAAATGAGAATAAAATATTTGGTGGTTATAGGAGATGGAATGGCCGATTACCCCCTCTCTGATTTGAAGGGAAAGACACCTTTAGAGGTAGCTCATACTCCATTCCTGGACTGGATTACAGAAAACGGTGCTATGGGTATTACTTCCACTATTCCTCACGGATACGAGCCGGGAAGCGATATAGCCAATCTATCTATCCTAGGATATGATCCTGCTAGGTATTACACCGGGAGAGGACCATTGGAAGCGCTTGGCAGAGGAATAGAAGTAGCGGAGAACTCTGTAATTTTTCGATGCAATCTGGTCTATGTAGAGAATGGTATTATGAAAGATTATAGCGCAGGTCATATTTCTTCCAAAGAAGCAAAAAGGGCTCTCAAAGAGTTATCAGAGTTTTTAGATGAGAATGTACGATTGATTCCAGGGGTCAGTTACAGGAATTTACTGGTGGTTCATGGGAAATTTGGAGATATAATAACATACCCCCCCCATGATATAGTTGGTAGATCTATTACAGAGCATTTTCCTCAAGGAGATCCAGAACTTGGAGAGATACTCACAACATTGATGAAAAAGTCCATTGAAATACTTCCGGAGATAACTAATAAGGCAAATATGATCTGGCCTTGGGGAGGTGGAAAACCAGCACACCTTCCCCCCTTTTCAAAAAAATATGGTGTCAGTGGTGGTATGATATCTGCAGTAGATCTTCTCAGGGGGATTGGAAGGGCGGCAGGGATGGAAGTTATTGAAGTCCCTGGAGTAACAGGATATATCGATACCAATTATGAAGGAAAGGCGAAATATGCCATAGAAGCTCTTGAAAGGATGGATTTCGTCTACGTTCATGTGGAAGGAATTGATGAGGCTTCTCATGAGGGCGATCTCGATAAGAAGATCCAGGCGATAGAAGATTTTGACAAACGATTTCTATCGATATTGCTGGATGAAATGGATCAGGAAAGAACACGCGTTTTAGTGATGCCAGATCATGCGACTCCTTTGAAAGTCCAGACTCACACATCCGATCCTGTGCCTTTTGCTCTGTACGGGAAAGAAAAGGATTCAACTAAATCGTTCTCTGAAAAAAATGGAAAGACAGGTGCTTTTGGCCACATAAATGCCCTTAAACTTATGGATTTACTCATCCAGTAGATATTGTAAAGCTATGATTTACAATTGTTAATTTACATTGACAGATCTAACGCTGGAGACCTTTTTCAATTACTGCAGTATACTCTTTTTCAATTTGTTTCAATACAGTATTGCCGTCTAGTCCAGATAACAGGGCCAAAAGGACTGAGCCACCTGCACCGACCCCTTCCTTAACAAATCCCTCACTGTAGGCTCTTAATCCTGGTTTTGCAGATGCATCGAGACCGGGGTCAACAGCTACCATAGGCATATCCACTATGGAGGTGATATCCGATGATTCATCTTCTGCCACGTATATGGTGGTGGCAAGGATACACCTTTTGAACCCGTCCTTGTCTATACTTTCCAGTAATTTTCCGACAGTTGCCATTTGCGTCCCTCCAGCCAGGACCACAGGGACGTTAGAGCCTTTCACAAGCCCAATGGTTGCTACCATCATGGGATCTCCGAATTTTACAAGAGCTTCCATGGGATCAGTATCTCCTGGCTGAAGATTCTCTCTTTTGAGAGCATCTGCCACAACTCTCTTTTTCAAGTCAGTAGGGTTCTCAGGCATGCTACTGGAGACAAAGGACTCAACACCGAGTGCCCTTAATACAGCCAGAGCCGTGGTTGTCCCTCCAGGAATGCTCTCGCCGATCACAAGGAAATCGCATATTTTTGAAAACTCTTTTCCGAGGATCTCTGATCTTTCCATACTCTCTCTAACAACTTCATGATCCATTGCACTTTTCTCAGAAATGTTATTTCCAGGGGGCATCTCTAGTGTTAGATATGGAATCTTGGGTTTGATGATACATCCTGATTCAACTACAAAGAATGGCGTCTTCGTTGTTCTCAACATAGAATATGTCATCAATGCTGGAGTTGGTTTACCATCCGGAGTAGCTGGGACACCAGGTATAGATTTACATTTTCCGTAATACAGTAACTCAGCATCAGCAGGAGGGGTGTATTTGATTAAATCAGGGTTCTCTCCCGCTACGGTAATCCCAGGAATCTCAGCTGTCATTGTATTGGATATAACCGCTATAAAAAGAGGTCTTTTCTCTGATAATGTCTCAATAATCTTTTTTCCTTCTTGACTTTTCTGGATAAATCTTACTTCTTGCATGGTGACATGAATAATCAAAAGAATAAAAAAAGTTTTGGGATGTAATACATATGTTTTACAAAAGTCCCTAATTTTGTCAATGTAAATTGACAATTGTAAAGCTATGCTTCATGATTTTACTAGCTCTGTTAAAGGGACTATAAATCTATGATTTGTCGAGTTATCAACTTTTACAGTCAAATTGGATTTTTGACTTTCAGTATCCGATCTCATCTAGGCGTTCCCTCAGGATGGATGCAGATATTTTCAGTCTCTCCAGCTCATCCTGAGTGAGTTCGTACTCTACGATCTCTTCAACACCATCCTTTCCAAGGATTGCTGGTACTCCAAGAGCCACATCAGTGATACCATACTCTCCATTGAGGGTTACGCTTGTAGGGAACTCCTCGTTGGTATCTTCCAGTACTGCTTTTATCATCCTTGCCACACAGTTAGCAGGCGCATAAAAAGTTGCTCCTTTTCGTTTTATGATTTCCATACCTCTTTCCCGTGTTTTTTGTTCAATAGAATCCCAATCAACATCCCCGTTATCGATTTTAGATATACTCTTTGTAACCACCATGCTATCCCCGTGTTCTCCTAAAACATATGCTTTCACTTTCTTTGCCCCGGATAACAGCAATTGTTCTTTAAGCCTCATCGTATCATGGATAGACCCCATCCCGAAAACTTCGCCTCTTCGCTTCCCACTTTCTTTATAGGCAACATAAGTAAGCAGATCCAAAGGATTTGTTATCATCAGGATCAGAGAATTAGGGGCATACTCAATGACATTTTTTACTATGTCTTTTATAATACTAACATTGGTGCTTGTCAGATCTAGTCTTGTCATCCCAGGTTTTCTGGCCATACCGGCCGAAATGGCTACAATATCTGAGTTTTTTATGAGACCATAGTCGTTGCCGCCGACGATTTTAACGTTTTTATCAATGGCAACAGCAGAAGTGCTTAGGTCCATCGCTTCTCCTTCTGCCAGTTCTTTAACGACATCAACGAGAGCAATACTTTCAATATCTATCATGTGAAGGCATGCAAAGGCAGATGTAGACCCTATTCGTCCGGCGCCTATGAAACCTATTTTTGTCATTTTTATCCCATCCTGTTTTTTGGAACCATTGAGCTAACGAATATACCCAATTTAATGATTTCGATATATCATGTTTTAATCTTACTGCTGGATTCAGATTAGCTAATCAATTAAGGGAATCATACATAAAAGAATGAAATCATCCTCTCCTGTGTTTTTGTACTGGTGCAATGTATCTGGAGGCACAAAAACAACCATGTCTTTTGTTAGTTCGAATTCTCTATCTCCAATTCTTACTATTCCTTTTCCCTCAAGTACATAATTCTCATGTTCCCAGGGGTGAGAATGAAGGGGTGTATGTCCGTTGGGTTTGATTATAAATCGTCGCATGGCGAAAGTTTGGGCTCCAACAGTTTTATCGACCAGCCACTGCAATTCAACATTTTTTGCTCCACTCATATCCATTTTTTCTAGTTTTACTTCGTTTACTTTGCGGACAACCATAAGAACTCACCCTTATCTCATTGCTCCTTTACACTCCAAGGTATGCTTTACGTATTTCCTGAATATCAATGCACTCCGAGGGCTCTCCTTCTTTAACCACTTGTCCATTTTCAATTATATAGGTGTAGTCTGCAGTATGATATGAAACCAACACATTTTGTTCAACGAGAAGGATTGTGATTTCAAGTTCTTCTCTCAATTTTTTCAAAGTGTCCATAACCTGTTCCACGACAATTGGTGCAAGCCCTTGGCTGGGCTCATCCAGCATGATCAGTTTTGGACGGGTCATCAAGGCCCTGGCGATGGCCAGCATCTGTTGCTGTCCTCCACTGAGAGTTCCTGCTTTCTGAGTGCTTCGTTCTTTAAGAATTGGGAACAGGGTATAAACAATTTCCAGAGAGTCATCCAGTCTCTCTCTGGCCTGTTTTGTGTACGCACCAAGAATCAGATTCTCTTTTACAGTCATTCCACCGAAAAGATGTCTTCCCTCAAGAACCATGGACAACCCCCTCTCAACTTTTTTATGTGGAGGGAGCATAGTTACATCATCGCCATCATACGTGATTTTTCCGTTCCAGGGTTGTATCATTCCCATAATCGCCCTAAGTATAGTGGTTTTTCCAGCTCCATTTGGCCCTATGATCGTCGTGATGGATTGTTTCTCGGCTTTAATGGTAATACCCCATAATATTTGCATGGGCCCATATCCAGTTTCAAGATTTTCAGCCTCTAGCATCTCCACTCTCTCCTATAGTCTGAGATGTACCAAAATACACTTCAGCAACTTCTTTCATTTTCAGGACCTCCATAGTAGCACCTTCAACCATTTTTTTCCCTTCGTTCATCACCATAACTCTTTCAGCGAATTTCATTACTGCAGGGATAACATGCTCCACCATGGCAACAGCCGCAATTTTTTCTTCTTCTTTAATTTTCTTTATCAAACTCACGATTTTGTCCACATCATTGGGATTCATTCCTGCGACCACTTCATCTAAGAGGAGTAACTTAGGTTTCATAGCGAGGGCTCTTGCCAGTTCCAGAAGTTTTTTCTCAACAGCAGTAAGTTTATCAGCCAGCTCAAGTCTTTTATCGCCAAGTCCTACTAAATCAATATAGTGGTCTGCAATGCTCATTGCTTCATCTACAGACATCTTTTCACCATGGGCTCCAAACATGGCTCCGACAGCAACGTTCTCTCTAACAGTAGCAGACCTAAAAGGTCTTGGAATCTGAAAAGATCTTGCAATACCGAGGGGCGCTCGCTTGAAGGCAGGTAGCTCTGTGATATCTTGATCTTCTAGGAAGATTCTCCCTTCATCTGGCATATAGACACCGCTGATTAAGTTGAATAGTGTTGTTTTTCCACTGCCGTTTGGCCCTACTATTCCTATGCTATCTCCATGTTTGATCTCCAGAGAGACTTCATTTACTGCTACAAGGCCCCCGAATCGTTTGGTTACCTTTTCCAGTTTGAGCAATACCATTTTTAACACCCTCAAATAACATATTTCGAAAATCTGGACCCTTTCAGCTTTCTTTTAATGTACCCCACTACTCCATCAGGAAATACTGTGACGATAAGTACAAGGAGGGGTGCGACCACCAGTAGTTGAAATCCAGGCAACACAGTAGCAAGGTAATATCTGAGAATCCCGTATATCAGACCTCCTACCACTGGCCCAGCAAGGGTTCCAGCTCCACCCAGCATTACAATCACTATGGCCTCAACAGTATAGATAATATTAAAGACATCTTCTGGAAAGACATAGGTTAGCTTCAGTGTCCATGCTGATGCTCCAATAAGACCAGCGAATACCGCACTCATTCCAAAAGCCATAACCTTGTATTTTGTTACGTTCACCCCCATAACTTTAGCAGCATCTTCGTCCTCTCTTAAAGCCATCAGAGCGTAACCAGCCCTGGTGTGAAGAGTGTATACTGTAAGAATGGCTGCAAGAATTCCTATGGCAAAAATGAGAATATCAGAAGCAAATGTGGACAGGTAATTGGCCATTTCTGAACCAAACGAGTCTCTTAATTGAGAGGATATGATTATACCTTCAGATCCACCCCATAGTCTCGCTCCCTCGATGAGGTATTTGAAACCTTCGCTTACTCCAATGGTTGCTATAGCAAAATATGCCCCTCTCAGTCTGAGAGCAATAGCTCCCACAGCCATTGAGAGTAAGATCGAAAATATAACCGCCATCAGAAATCCAACAACAATTATCCCACTACCGAGACCATCGTCGGTGAAAAGAGAGAAGGCCAGGGCCATTCCGTAAGCCCCCAGGCCGAGAAAAGCGACATAACCGAAATCTACATACCCAGTCATTCCAAGAAACATATTAAGGGCTTGTCCGAGAACAACGTAAAACATGATAAACGCTATGGGCTGCCAGAGACCTGGAATGGATAATCCAGCACCGAGCAGTACTATATAGAGCGTTAGAACCGGAAGTAATGGTTGGATATATTTTTTCATCTCATTCACCACCCATCAGTCCAGTAGGTTTAACCAGTAGAATTACTAAAAGAGCACTGAACGCCACGAATCTCGTAAGACTAAAGGGCTCTACACCTGGGATCAGTCCGAGGATTGTGTATGAACCGTTCTCCAGCAGGCCAAAAATAAAACCTCCAATAAAAGCACCCCATGGAGATCCAAGACCTCCCAGAACTGCGATAACAAAGGCCTTAAGGGTGTATTCACCTCCCATGTATGGATTAATGCCCACTGGAATAAAGAGAGTAAGTAGAATACCCCCTATCACTGTCATGGCTATTCCTATCCCGAAACTCATGGCATAAATTCGAGATACATCTATCCCACAAACCATTGCACCTTCCCTGTCTTCTACCACTGCACGAATTGCTGCACCAATACGGGTCCTTTGAAAAAGCATGTACAGGATCAGGGCTATTATGACGGAAGAAAAAAAGGCCAGAAGTTTTGTATTGGGGATTAAAGTAATACCAAAATCGACCTGGCCAATGTTCCAGCTAAAGCCTCTATGATCAGGACCCCAGAAAAATTTAGCTACCTCCTCAATGAAAATACCAATACCAAAGGTAGCAAGAAGAGATGCAAGTTCTGGAGCTCCTATCAATCTCCGAATAACAATATAAAAAATGCCAAGACCCAGAGCAAGACCTATTACGAGAGCTACAGGAATGGACAAAATCGGATTAACAGAGTATAATACAAACATCCAGTAGGCAACATAAGCACCTACCATTATAAAAGCCCCATGACCCACATTCACTATTTTCAAAACACCAAAAATCTGACTTAGACCCATGGTAGCAAGACCATAAACGGCTCCAAGTATAATTCCATATAATAAATTCCCAGCTAACTGTTCAAAGAATACCATAGTATCACCATAATAAAAAAAGAAAAGGGTTACTTAGTGGCCATCTTACCCTGTTCCTTCTCTTCCCAAGTTGGAATCGGGTAATATGGTTCTCCAGTAGCTGCCTCGGGTGGCCATATAATAACTTTCTTTCCACCCTGCCACTGGAAAAGCACCATCTCATGCCCTAACTGTTTACCTGTTGTCGGATCGATCTTGAACTCTCCGAAGAATGTTATCATGTGGAGGTTATTAAATGCATTTCTAATGGCATCTGAATCGGTGCTCTGTGCATTTTCAATGGCTTTTGCTATGGCAAGAATTGCAGCACCAGCCTCAGCGGCATGGTAGCTTGGTGTTTTATCCTCTCCAGCCACCTCCTTGAAGTACTGCATGAACTCGTCCTGAGTCGGGCCGAAGTACTCAATTCCTTTGGCTTTTGCTGCTTCGGGGCTATACTTTACTCCCACTTCCCACTGACCAGGACCAACAATCCCTTCTGCTTTAACACCTAGAGCATCATAGAATTTGGGCAGTGCAGGTGCTACGATGATAGATACCAATTTGGCATTTATCTTCAATTCAGCCAGTTGAGTCGCGAGCAACTGACCATCGGCAAAATGTCCACCACCAAGGATTATATCCGGCTCTGCTGCTTTCATTTCAGACAATAATGGAGTAAGATCTGTTGGGTTACGTGGATATGTTTTATCGAAGACCACTTCGAATCCAAGTTGCTCTGCATATTCTTTAGCTCCTTTGAACACAGCTTTAGAGAATTCAGAGTCCTCATAAACGAATGCAACTCTCTTTGCAGTCGGATCAATGGCCTTTACCATATCAAGGGCTCCAGTCTGATATTTGCTGGCTGGACTCAGGGTCTGCACCACGTAAGTGTATCCCTGTTCAAAGATCCTATCACTGGCACCTCCATGACTCATATACACTTTTCCATTTTTGTCAGCAATTGGTGCAGCAGCAAGAGTTAGGCCCGAACTGTATGGTGCAAGAAGGACATCTACTTTATCCACAGTAATCAGACGATCATATAAACTTTGAACCGTCTCTTTTTTAGCTTCATCATCGTAATACTTGAACTCTACTTTTACTTTCTTCCCCCCGATATCGATACCACCGTTAACATCGTTCAGCCATTTTAGTGCCGCTTGAATACCCCATAAAGACATTTGACCCTCATTCGCATATTTTCCAGATAAACTCAGAGTTCCACCTATAACAATCTTTTCAGGAACTTTGGCTTCAGGAGATGGTGTTGCTTCGGGAGCGGGCTTAGATTCTGGAGTGGGTGTCGGTGCTGGCTGTTTTTCTGCGCATCCAAGTATAAACAGCGACATTGCCACTATCACTAATACCACAAAAGTCTTTTTCCAATTCATATCAAACCCCCATGTCATTCTCTTGAAATAAGACATTCTTTGAATGGATGTTTATATAAAATATAAAGTTTTTGAAATCAAATCATATACTTCTCAGATATTATTCAAAAGGTTCTTACGTTATTTTTCTGATCTCTTACATTATTTTTTTAAAGAGAAAAACCACTGAAATTTAACAAAACCTCCAAGAAAGGTTTAATGAGATGCTAGATTAAAGGCTAATATGCAATCTATCCTGCCCATTAATCTAGCAAAGGACTCAGAAAGACCTTACAGATTGCTGTGCCCCGCACGCCTCACATTTAAGGAAAAGAATTCGACCTTCTTTAACTAGCTTCGTATCAGGTCGTTTGCACTCCCTGCACATAACATAAGTCTCAACATAATTTTCAATCTCTCTGTTTACCTCATCCTCGTCAAATACTCCTTGAAGAATCGCTCGTTTCCCATCAAGGACTCCTGCAGTTCCAAGGGATCTCAGCAGGTATTTAAGAAGGTGCTGAGGATCTCTATTTATTGCATCTGCAACATCTACAAAATTCTTAATCACAGTTTTACTCCCTTCCTTGTATCGCTTAGCTCTCGGGAGCTCGAAACGCTCTTTTTTCAAAACTTTTTCAGGCATCTCAGTATAAGCCTTTTCCAGTAAACTGTTGTAGTCATATTCCATGATCTCACCTCTCTATTGGCCGATAATGTCCTGGATGAGGAGTGTATACCTCTCCATCCTTGTTCAACCTACTTAAAATTTCCCGTGTCCTTTCACGAGGTACTCCATGATCTTCTGCTCTTCTGAAGATTTCTTCTTCAGGCACACCCCTATAGGACTTCCCCAGTTCTATAGAAAGCTCTTGATCCAGTTCACGAATTATTCCTTTTATGGTTATTATTCTGTCTCGTTGACTTTTGGGAGTCCCAACAGCCAGTATATCTATATCGATTTGCTGGGTTTCAGGATCCAGAGCTATCTGAGACAGACATTTTCTCACTATCTGGATCACATTTTCCGCATCCTCGATGGTTATGATATCGCTCAGTCTCACTCTTGCACTCGCCTCTGCAAGTCTGACCAGTGCTTCAAGTTGTCTGGCAGTAATCGGGATTGCTGATTTTGCATCCTTAACGCTGTTCCTCATACTCACATAGAATTCTATAATCCTTTCTTTTGCCTCTTCACTTAAAACGGGAAATACCATCCTCTTTGCGTAGGCTATATACTTTCTTAGCAATTCGGGGTCTATTTCTGGCATTATAGGTCGAGATCTGCTATCCACATAATCCTGACTATATTCTGTAGTCACTAGGCTGTTCATTTTTTGAAGAATCTCTCCAACATAATGAGAGTTCAGAATATGAGTAGCAATATCTCTGTCTCTATATTCATCAGGATCATCCGTAAGAGTAAAAATCAAATCGAACCTAGATAGCAGAGATGGGGAAAGATTGATCTGATCTCCTATTGGGACATATTTATCGAATCTTCCATATTTTGGATTGGCAGCTGCAAGTATTGCACATCTGGCTTTAAGAATTGCATTAATCCCTGCTTTAGCAACACTGACCGTTTGTTGCTCCATCACCTCATGTAATGCACCTACATCATCAGTTCGCATTTTATCGATCTCATCTATCAGAGCAATGCCCTTATCTGCCATAACAAGAGCTCCTGCTTCCAATGTCCAGCGACCATCAAATTCATCTTTAACAGCCGTTGCAGTTAAACCCGCGTAGGTAGTCCCTTTTCCAGTGGTGTAGACTCCTCGGGGTGCAATACGATGAACATACCTCAACAATTGGGATTTTGCCACTCCAGGATCTCCTACCAGCAATACATGAATGTCCCCTCTAATTCTGGTTCCATCGGGAAGGACCTTTGGCAATCCTGAAAAAAGCTGTAGAGCAATAGATTTTTTCACTTCCTCGTATCCATAAATCGAAGGAGATATTGATCTAACAATTTTATCAAAAATGTGAGGATCCTCTTTAAGAGATAAGATGGCCTCTTCATCCTCTTTAGTAATTTCAAGCTCTTCGTACTCCTGCTCTAGTATTTCAATGGAGTTTCCCTCAAGAATGATATCCATCACAGGAGTTTTTTGATGAGAGACTTTTCTAACGTTAGCCATCAAAATGCCATTTATAATCACCCGATCTCCAGGGTTAATGACTCCTGTGAGGTCATCATGAAGGATAACATCAAGTGTCTGAGGTTGTTCACCTCCTTTAAGATTTTCAGGATATTCCTGAATTTTAACCCGCTGAGAATCTGCAGTAATGGATTTTTCCGGGATGAGATAAAAAGGACCTTTCCGTCTGCACTCGATACATTCATGAGGCTCTCTGAGTTTTCCTCCGTTTTGTTCCACATAATTTATGTGGCCTTCTGGACACCGGAACGCTCCAAGGATTATTTTTGGTCTCACCTCAGTTATTTTCCTAACGATCCCTTCCACAGCAATCAGTTTCCCTATATGCCCACTCCTCAAATTCCGGATATCTATTTTACGAGGAATAGGAAGGTTTATTATCCTTGGATGGGCACCTGATAGATCAATCCCCTGAGAGTTATCCGTGATTTCAAGTCCTTTTTCTGCGTGAGCAAGCACTTCAGCAGGGTATTCAAGCAGTTCTTCAGCTATTTCATGCCTGAAAATGGAAATATCAGTGAAATTGATGAAGAGAGATTTGTCTCCACTCCCATTATCTCTTATTCTAAGGGCGAGTCTATTAACTTCATCCTGATAATATGTTTCGAAAAATTCTTTCCATATCTCAGGATCACTTCTCATGATTAGTTATTTGTAAACGATTGAATATAATTTGTAGTTTATGACAGTAAACCGAAAGTAATAATAAGCAATGTGGGTGGTGGAAATGCAGTTTTCCATTTTCCTATGGAGGTCTATTCGTCCTCATCCATATTGATACCATATATACTCTCAATGTTGTCCACATGAACTGTATGGATCAGATCCTCATCAACTCCTCTTGCCAACATTTCTTTTGTTCGTCTTGGAACTGTTTTGGGACCAAGCACCGCTCCAGGTCTGTTTTTATCGTCCATATAGTCACTTTCCATTACAAATCTAGGTCCTGCTTTAATGGCATCAAAGATCCCTTTTCCAGATATTACTGACGGAAACAGTCCTAACTCTTTAAAGCCTTCGATATCTGGGGGAGCAAAATGTTTTATTACCTTTTCTGGCTGAATACCTGTTCTTTTTGCCATATCTCTGATCTCCATCATACCTTCCTTTGTATATCTTTCAGTGTGGATTTGGACAGGACAGTTTGCATCCCTTGCAAGGGTAAAGGCATGGTGCATGACCTCCATACTTGCATCCCAGACCTCTTTACTCACCGGATAGTGGGGACGTCCTGATTTAAGGGCAACGGCCTTTCCTTCTATAATAAGCTGTATCGCTACCTCTAATCCATCCATCATGATGTTTTTTGCCCTCTCTAGGCTATGGTATTGCGTTAGAATCGTCAGTTCTGCTGGATGGACTCCTATGACTGCATAAGCTCCTGGAACAATTTTTCTGGCCTGATCGACCATTTTCAGATGTTTCTGGAAAATTTCGTTATAGTCTCTTCCTCTCGCTGGTGTGAGATTATAATGAGTTGAAAGTTTAGATACTAGAAACACATGGGTCCCTCCAGCTTTTCTGAATTGTTTAATGGCTTCTAGCCCAAGGTGATCATGGATATGCATATGGTTATCTGTTATGTACATGATTAAAACCTGCCAAGTTTTCCATTAAATTTTTATTAGATATCAATTTTTACGTTTCCATTCTCCATTTGTATGTCTATCTATAACCAAAAATAATTTAAACACGATGATTGTACACCAATCGGTGAGATATGATGGAGAGATCATCTAGGATCACAGGATTTTATAAACTTCCTCCTGAAGAGAGATTGAAACTCGTTAGAGATTTTGCTGGGCTTAATGAGGAAGAGATAACAGCTATCTTTACCACCGGTTCTCTCAGGATTGAACAGGCAGATCGTATGATCGAGAACGTTATAGGTACTTTTGAACTCCCTCTTGGAATAGCTACTAATTTTAAAATAGATGGTAGGGATGTTCTCATACCCATGGCAATCGAAGAACCAAGTGTGGTGGCTGCAGCCAGCAATGCTGCAAGAATGGCTCGACATAAAGGAGGTTTTTTCACATCGTCTACCGGTCCCCTAATGATAGGCCAGGTACAGGTTACAGATGTAGCTGATCCATTTGGAGCGAAAATGGAGTTGCTAGCGAATAAAGACGCCATCATTGAAAAAGCCAACGAACAGGATCCTTTACTTGTGAAGTTAGGTGGAGGATGTAAGGACATACAGGTAAGGGTTCTGGATACCATCCGGGGTCCAATGGTAATCCTTCATCTCCTAGTGGACTGTAGAGATGCTATGGGTGCAAACGCCGTCAATACCATGGCTGAGGCAGTTGCCCCTCTGGTAGAAAGGATTACAGGTGGGAGGGTGTATCTCAGAATTATTTCAAATCTTGCCACATTCAGACTCGCCAGAGCTAAAGCTATTTTTGATAAAGAAGCTATAGGTGGCGAAGAAGTAGTTGAAGGCATTCTCAATGCTTATGCTTTCGCAAAGGCTGATCCTTATCGATGTGCCACCCATAATAAAGGTATAATGAATGGAGTCACAGCAGTGGTTCTTGCTACTGGGAATGATACCCGAGCTGTAGAAGCTGGAGCCCATTCCTACGCAGCCTTCAATGGAGGTTATACGTCTCTTACAACATATGAAAAAAATAAAGACGGGGATCTGGTAGGGACCATAGAGTTGCCTGTTGCAGTTGGACTCATAGGTGGGGCTACGGCGGTACATCCAGTGGCAAAGGCGTGTGTTAAGATATTGGGAATTAATACAGCGGATGAACTCTCCAGAATAATAGCAGCAGTGGGTTTGGCTCAGAACTTTGCCGCTTTAAGAGCCCTTGCTACGGAAGGAATTCAAAGGGGCCATATGACCCTCCATGCAAGGAACATAGCAGTTATGGCAGGGGCCAGAGAAAACGAGGTTGACATGGTTGTGGAAGAACTGGTAAACCTTCGAAAAATCCGGATAGATGTAGCAAAAGAAATTCTGGAAAAGATCAGAGGAAACAAATGAACGAAAAGGTAATATTGTCAGCTATGCTGACAAATAGTAAACCTTCATACAATATGATAAAAAATCTCCAGGAGTTGGAATAAATGGATGGCATGGTAGTGTATATTGATGGAAAATTTGTTCCAAAAGATGAGGCGAAGATATCTGTATATGATCACGGTTTCCTGTACGGTGATGGTGTGTTCGAAGGAATCAGGGCATACGATGGAAGAGTATTCAGGCTTGATGAGCATGTAGACAGGATGTTCGACTCTGCCAGAGCTATTGACTTAGAAATGCCCGTTTCTAGAGAAAAACTGAAGTCTATTATACTTGAATGTCTCAGAAGGAATAACCTTCGAAATGCATATATCCGTCCCATCGTTACCAGAGGAGTGGGTGATCTTGGACTTGATCCAAGAAAATGTAAAAAGCCTTCTCTGATAGTAATAACTCAAGAGTGGGGAGCCATGTATGGAGACCTGTATGATCGTGGTCTGAGTGTTGTTACTGTGTGTATCAGACGGAACTCATATGATGCTCTACCCCCTAACATCAAATCTCTGAACTATCTTAATAATATACTGGCTAAAATTGAGGCCAACGTGAAAGGAGGAGACGAAGCTATAATCTTGGACAGCAATGGATTTGTATCGGAAGGTTCTGGAGACAATATTTTTGTGATTAAAAAAGGAGTTGTAACAACGCCTCCAACAGTTAACAATCTAAAAGGAATCACTAGAGAAGTTGCTATAGAAATTATTGAGGAGATCGGACTGCCATTCAAAGAGGCCAACCTTGGGTTGTTTGATTTATATACTGCGGATGAAATGTTCGTAACAGGTACGGCAGCAGAAATTGCACCCATAACGCGTATAGATGGGAGACCAGTTGGTGATGGAAAAGTTGGAAAGATTACTAAGCGTTTGATGGAAGAGTTCAAAAAAAGGACAGAAGTAGAGGGGACGCCAATTTATGAGGGATGAAACCCATGAGGATAACCCTTGATCTAGAAATTAAGGATGTTCCTGGAGAGCTGATTAAGGTTCTCCATCCTATTTCAGACCATGGTGGAAATATCATAAGTATTGTACATAATCGCGATAAATCTACTCCGCGAGGTCGGGTTCCAGTAAAAATAACTTTTGAGATAGATAGGAAGCTTTTTGAAGGTGTTATGCGTGATTTGAAGGATAGAGAGATTGATATAATCAGAGTGGGTGAACAGCGTCTTCTGGAAAAAAAGACAGTGTTGCTTATCGGCCATATAGTCCATACTGATTTAACAGACACCATAGATCGGATAGATTCCACAGGGTTTGCCGAAGTGGTTGACTTGCAGTTAACAATGCCGGATCTAAACTATCCATCTGCAGCATTGGTGACTGTCTCAGCAACAGGGAAAAAAGAGCTAGGAAAGGCTCTGGAGATACTAAAAGATGTTGGTAAAAAGAAGAAAATTCTTGTAATAGAACCTGTAGAAACATGAGGGATTGGATGCAGAGAATTGTTCTGGTGGGATGTGGAGTTGTAGGACAGGGGTTCCTTGAAATAATCTCGAGAAAAAGAAATATTTTAAAAAGAATGGGTCTGGACTTTAGAATTGTAGGAGTCATTGATTCTTCAGGGGGAGTGATAGACGAGAATGGGATTGACCCTCTCAAGATACTTGAGATTAAAAAAAGGGGGAATTTACCCGAGGGAATACGATTCGAAGATGTCATTAATTCCGTTGATTTCGATATAGGAATAGAGGTTACTCCTACTAATCCTGACACCGGGGAACCTGGTCTCTCTTATATAAAGGCCATGATAGAACGAGGTGTTGATGTTATAACGTCTAATAAGGGGCCTCTAATTGTAGCCTATAAAGATCTGATGCGTCTGGCTAGTAAAAATGGAGTTCAATTCAAATTTGAGGCTACTGTAGGTGGAGCTATGCCTGTGATCAGCCTGGTTGAGAGAAGTCTTGCAGGAAACCAGATACTGTCCATTGAGGGGATATTTAATGGTACCTCCAACTATATACTTTCCCGGATGGAAAAAGAGCTCCTCCCTTACAGTCAGGTCCTCCTCGAGGCTCAGGAATTAGGGATTGCTGAGAAAGATCCTACTTTTGATGTAGAGGGAATTGATACTGCAGGAAAGTTGGTGATACTAGCAAATGCCATCATGGGGATCGATGCAGGCATTAAAGACGTAGAAATTACAGGGATAACAGGCATAACCACAGAGGCTATGGATCTTGCTCAGAGAAATGGATATGCTATTCGGCTTATTGGAGAAGCAAACAGAGAAGGACAGTTAAAAGTATCCCCAAAACTTATACCAAGGTTTCATCCTCTTGCTCTGGATGGTACACTGAATGCCGCCCTGATTCAGACAGATCTAGCGGGTGAAGTGTTTATTATTGGGAGAGGAGCGGGTAAAATAGAGACTGCCAGTGCAATACTGAGCGATTTGATATCTATATCAACATGAATCCATTCGATACAGCAAGGATTCTTATAAGCACACCTTTTTTGTTGTATGCCTGTTACACAGATATAAAGGAGAGGAGAGTAACTAATAGAGTATGGATTATAATGGGAACTCTAGGGCTGTTCATCGATGCTATTGAACTCCCCTCTCTCGGATGGTCGTTTATCAAGTTCTTCCTCTTTCAGGTGGTGTTCATATTTGTTCTTGCATATCTCATGTATTATCTCGGGGCTTACGGAGGTGCAGATGCAAAAGCTCTAATGGCCCTCTCTCTGATGTTTCCATTTTATCCCGCTATATCCAGCTATTTTCCAGTTTTTAGAACACAGGTAGGGATATTCGCCTTTACAGTATTTTCAAATGCTGTTGTTCTGAGTCTAGTCCTTCCAATATTGATGTTTGTAAGAAATTTTGTGTTATTAAAAAAGGATTTCTTAAAGAATCCCTACTACTCAGTAGTTGGGTATCAGGTGGATGTTGATAAAATTCCATTTCACGCAAAATTACTCGAATATCCAGAAAATGGGAGACTTGTAAGATCAAGGAGAGGAATATGGCTTACTTCAGATCTGGAAAAAGAACTCAAAGCTATGAAACTAAAAGGTGTGGAGAAAATATGGATTACTCCCGGCATACCTTTCCTGATACCAATAACTATTGGATTTTACACAGCCCTTTTTGTAGGCGATATTCTCTTCACATTTTTAAGCAAGATCATTCCTATGGTTTAAATGAAGATTTCTTTGAGTAATTCTCTTCAACGGAACATTGGTTCTGAAGGAGTTGTTGGTGGGCTCTCTCCGAATAATTGATACATTTTCCAAGTGATGAATAGTTTACACCTGTGGATCTGTTTCATCGCATCCATGAATATAATTTTATTCAAGCCATCGAAAAATAACTCTCTTGTAAACTGGAACTTTTGAGGATCTTCAGCACTGGGAATTATTTGAAAATCGGTCTCTAAAAAGAGAAGCTTAAATCGAATATCCCATAAAACTTCTTCTCTCTTAGGACTTGGCATGGCTTTCAAAGATTTGTAGTGTTCATCACTCAACTGAATGGCGGAGGCTATCACTACAAGGGTCTCTCTTACCTTTGGCTGTATTACATCTATATACCCTCCTGAGCCAGGGGGAATCTCAGCGATAAAATGGTACGTGGCTTTTTCATCAACCACCCTATCTTTGTAGATGCCCTCTTCTACCAGCCAGTTTTTTACGAGATCCATCATCTTGTCAATTTCCTTTCGGCTCATATCGCATCCCCATTTGAAAAAATTTAAATCCCTTCTCAGATTTTCTTAAAATTTACTGTAGTCCTATCTTCTCTGATTTCAATAACTGGTAAGTGTATTTATTTCTTTCTCAAACAAACTTCTGATCCTTTTGCTATTATCCATCAATTCTCCGTTAACCCATGAATTCAAGTATGGAGTGATGCAACATCGAAAAGTGAATTAACATAGGGGTGAATGTTTACTGCTTTATATAGGTCCTGATAGCATATATCACAACTACCAGTATAGCCGCACTGTAAATCGACTGAAATATGGGTTGGTAGCGGTATGTGAACCATACTGATATAAATCGATTTATAGCAAAAAAAAGTTGGATTGCAGCAATAAGACCTAAGATTATACCAATAACAATAATCCCTTTTTTAAACAATCCTTCCACTCCATCTCTAGTGTCTTCTGAACTTCCACCTTGTGCTTCCTTATTCATAAGAATCTCCTCCTCCCCATTAAAAGGATCATGATAATTGCTCCTACCGTAACCACCCCGGTAAATCCGGGTGTTTTTGGTACCAAGGTAGGACCGTATTCCATCTCACTTTTGAAACCTATACTCTCAGGAGGTGGGACTGGTGACGGGATTGGTGTAGGTCGTATGAATTTTGAGACTTCGATATTTATGGGTTGAACTTCTATGCCTTCCGGGATTGCCTTCGTGGGGGCAAGAGTCAAAGCTTTGTTATATTCACCAATTAAGATATCTCCATTCCATATTAGAGCCTCAATGACATAGTTATATCCTTCTGGTACGTAGATTGTCCCACTTTTGACCACAGTAGATTCTGGTTTTACTACGCCAGAGGATATCCACACAGAATCAGCAATCAAATTAGACTCAGCCTGTCTGGCTTTAATAAGAATGCTGAGATTGGGCGAAGGCTCGTCCTTTATATTCTCGAGGTATAAACTGACTGTTACAGTTATTGTGTCTCCAGTAATGTTTTCAATTGAAAAGTCCATTTCAGTAACTTTTAGACCCACATTCCTGATTTCTGGAACTAAAGCTTCCAGCCCACCAATATAAACACTTCCGCTCTCTACAATTTTTCCCCTATCCATAATAATCGACTTTATTTCGTATCCACCTTCCCTTTTCACAGAAATTTCTTGAGAAACCTCTATAGTCTTCTCTCCCGTTACAACCGGTAGTTCTTTTGTTACTTCGTTTTCGAGTAGCCCCGTTTCTCTATCTATGACCTTAAGAATTAGTGTAGCATCATCTGAAGTATTGCCATAATGATCAATAAGAAGGATTGCAGCGAATGTAACTCTGGAAGTGGTAACTTTAAGAGGTTTTAGATCTACATCTCTGATTATAAATCGACTTGGCTCTTTAATGATGGGTTTGTAAGTAACATCCTCGCCAAGAAGAAATGGAAGAAGGGTAAGAATAATCAGCAAGATTATTATGATTAAAAATACTTCTCGGGCTCTAAGTCTATGTTTCATAAAGTTCAGTGGAAATTCAAGGAAAATAAATCTTTCTTTAGATACGAATGATTTTGAAGTTAATAACTGGGATAGAGAGCGTCTCATGGATGTAGGGTGTTGCTCAGAACTCAAAATCTTCATCATATATCAGAGGGGCTTCATCATCATCGCAACACTGAGTTTAGTTTATTGAAGGAAGTTATATAAGAGTTATTTATCATTCACTTAAAAGTGTTACTTAAATGGAACTCTTAAGATTATGTCCAAAACAACGGAATATCAGAGAAATCGAAAGATTAATAACTTCAGGTAAGATTTCATGAATCCATGAACAAGGGGATCGAAATAGTCATTTCAGGTATAGTTCAGGGCGTAGGTTTCAGAGCTTTTACTCGAAAAACTGCCAGAGAAATGGGGCTTAAAGGATATGTAAAAAATTTGCCGGATGGAAGAGTGTATGTTCATGTAGAAGGGGATGAGGCCGTTATTGAGAAGTTTGTCTCCCTCTTAAGGCAAGGACCTGCTTCTGCAATAGTAAAAAGTATGGAAATCAAGAACGGTGAATACACTGGTCAATTCCAGGACTTCCAGATAAGATTTTAGCATGGATATAAAAGATCCTTTTCGATGATTTACCTGAACTTTTTTCTGTCCTGCTGAAGGGTAACTTTAATGTAGGTAAATACCTCATTCTCCTCTTGATGCTTGCTAAAAGAATAATCCCCTGCCTGGATGTCACTCTCGAGAAAGGAAAGGGCAGAGTGGTGAAAGGTGTAGAATTCGTTAATCTCAGAGAAGCTGGAGATCCTGTTAAGCTTGCTCAACGGTATAATGAAGAGGGTGCAGATGAGTTGGTATTCCTAGATATAACTGCATCCCATGAAGAAAGAAGAACCATGATTGATGTGGTTGAGAAAACTGCGGAAGAGGTGTTTATTCCTCTAACTGTTGGTGGTGGGGTAGGAACTGTAGAGGATATCGAGAACCTTTTGAGAGCCGGAGCAGATAAGGTATCTATAAATACCTCTGCTGTGAAAAATCCAGAATTTGTCAGAGAAGCTGCAGATATTTTTGGTTCTCAGTGTGTTGTTGTTGCCATCGATTGCAGGAGGAATAAAAATCTCATAGATGGAGTAACAATTATTGAGTTAGAAAATAGAGAAAAAGCATGGTATGAGGTTGTGATATATGGAGGGCGAAAACCAGTAGGAATTGATGCAGTTCAATGGGCCAAAAGAGTTGAAGAGCTTGGAGCAGGAGAGATCCTTCTTACGAGTATGGATAGAGATGGTACTAAGGACGGATTCGACATTCCTATAACTAGAAAAATTTCTGAGGAAGTAAATATACCCGTGATTGCCTCAGGAGGTGCGGGTAAGCTGGAGCATTTTTATGAAGGGTTTGTAGAAGGTAAAGCCGATGCATGTCTTGCAGCAAGTATATTTCACTTTAATGAGATTCCCATTCTACGTGTTAAAGAGTATCTTAGAAATGAGGGTGTGGAGGTTAGACTTTGAACATTGGTGAGTTCCAGCAGCTTATGAAAGATCTGTATTTCCACAGAGATATTATGAGAGGGAAAGATAAAACTATGCTCTGGATAGTAGAGGAAGTAGGTGAGCTGGCAGAAGCTGTCAGGGAAGATGAGGTTGATATGGTTAAGGAAGAACTGGCTGATGTGATAGCCTGGATCACATCGCTTGCAAATCTGTATGATTTAAATCTGGAAAAGGTTTTATTGTCCAAATACCACGAGGTATGTCCAAGATGCAGTTCAAAACCGTGTGAGTGTGAGAGTGATGGGATTCCTGATTGTTGATGAAGAAGACATTAAAGCTGGAAAAACCACAGATAAGTACTTTGTTAGATTAGAGGAGATTCTGGAGAAAAAAGGTATTAATCCACTGGTAGTAGCGGAACTTACAGTGTCCAGTGGATGGGGTGTGTTCTGTGGGCTGGAAGACGTGTTAACCCTGTTTGATGGTAAAGCTGTAGATATATATGCTATGTCAGAAGGGACAATCTTTTTTCCACATGAGCCTGTAATCACAATAGTCGGGAACTACTTAGAGTTTGCAACACTCGAAACAGCCATCTTGGGTTTTATCAGCTCATCATCTGGGATTGCAACGAAAGCATTTAAAGTAAAACTTGCTGCAAGGGATAGGCCCGTTTATTCTTTTGGGAGTAGAAGACAGCATCCAGTTCTAGCAGCCATGGTGGAAAGATCGGCTTACATAGGAGGTATGGATGGTGTAAGCAACGTCGCAGCAGAAAAATATCTTGGATTAGATAGCATTGGAACTATGCCTCATTCTCTTATGATCTGTATGGACGGGAATCTGGAGGGTTGGAAGGCTTTTAACGAAGTTATGCCTTCAGATGTCCCAAGGATATATCTGATCGATACTTATGAGGATGAGAAGACCGAAGCAATAAAACTTGTAGAAAATCTAGATAGAATTGATGCTGTTAGGCTAGATACTCCATCCTCAAGAAGAGGTAATTTTCGGAAAATCATTCAAGAAGTTCGCTGGGAGCTAGATATAAGAGGTAAGAGGGATGTAAAAATTTTTGTTAGCGGGGGGATAGATGAGAGAGCGGTTCTCGAATTGAGTGATATAGTAGACGCCTTTGGTGTTGGAACATCTGTAGCGGGGGCACCACCTATTGACTTCGCTTTTGACATAGTTGAGAAAGAGGGTAAGTTTGTAGCTAAACGAGGAAAAAGAGGTGGGATGAAGCAGGTTTTTAGAGATATGGACTCTTTTGAAGACCAGATAACCCTCTTTAAGGAGGCTGGTAATGGGAAACCTTTGCTAGAAAAGTGGATGGAAAATGGAAGGATTTTACAAAGACCATCCATGGAAAAAGCAAGAGAGTGGTCTCTTGAACAGATGAGGAGGATTAAAGAACTGGGTATTGAAAGCCAATTTCTCTAATGAAAGAGTTTTAAAGGATATGTAGAAAAATCACTTTCCTCTCTTCTCTCTAGATTTCATCCTTAGACCTTTATAACCACACTTCCTGCAAGATTTAGCCCTTACTGGATTTCTGGCATTACATTTCATGCAAATTTTAACATTGAGCAATCTCGCTTCTGCTTCTGGAAATCGTGCCATGCTCTACTCTCCAGAATACTTAGATTTATAAATGTTTTGGTCATTAGTCGATTGTTAAAATAAGTTAGGAACTAAGAATTGTACAGGTCTCATCATACATACCTTTAAATCTGTTCTCAACTTGTTTGATACGAGAGATTATCTGAAATATAAAAGCTATGTGAAATTATGCTGATTTATCTCTTCTTGATTTTAACGTACATTCCAGAGTCCCTCAACTATTTTTATATGCTCATCTTCCTCATGGATCAATGTCTCGAGAGAAGATAATAGCCGTCTCGCCCTATCTTTCTCGATAAATTTCTCAAGATCCGCTTTTTTAAGGTCATCATACAGGCATTGATAAAAGTCCTTGATCATGTTCTCAATCCTCCTCAAAGCATCAAGTTTTTGATTGATGAACATCTCATCAAAACCGTAATCTCTTATCTGAGTCACAGGAGGTATCTCACCCTTTAATGTTCTGATCCAGCCAGAGAGGAGGGATTTATGATATTCCGAGTCTCTGATGATCTCATAGAGGATTTTTCTTCTTTCGACATCTTCCTCTGCAATAAATAGCTTCAGAACGATCTGACTGTTGTTTTCTTCAATTTCCAGCCCTCTTTTTATCAGACCAATTAGAACCTCTTCATTGATTTTTGCCATTAAATAAACCTCCTAATTGGTTTAATACACCATGTTATTGAGTTTTAAGATTTATTTCTTTCTGTTGAATCTGAAATAAGGATTGAACTATCCTCTGGTTTTCAAAAATTTTTATCTAAAATTGTTTATTCTTCAACTATGATTTTTTTAGTTTATTTTACTTTGAAATAATAGTCTCCTCTCTATATTTTCAGATTTAATCTGTGTTATTCATTCACCAATCTGTCTGCAATAATCTTGGAGACCGTTATTTTGCTCACCGGTTTTTCAATGGTGTCTGTGGCGAGAACTTCCTCAACACCAGCCAGGTGCATCTTTATAAGGGCATTACCGGCAAGAACGGGATGTACGCACGCAGCCAACACCTTATTTGCTCCGAGTTCCAGAAGAGCTCTGGCGGCAGTCGCTATCGTCCCTCCAGTAGAAATTATGTCGTCCATTATAACGACATCCTTCCCCTCTATGTCAATATTTTTAGGGTACACTTCAACTGTTTCAGAATCAATTCTCTTTTTCTCCATATAATCCCAATCAACTCCAGCTTTTTCGGCTGCTCGTTTCACCCTATTAAGAGACCCTCTGTCTGGGGAGATAAAAATGCATTTTTCATGGGAGAACGAATTGCCCAGTTCCGGCATCGCGTCAAGTTCTCTCAGTTTTTTAAAAAGGCTGGAAGATCCGCTATTATGGAGGTTCACAGTATATATTGCATCCACTCCAACACTTTCTACAGTTCTCGCGACAATTCCTATACTCAAAGGTTCCCCTTCGCAAAACCTTTTATCCTGCCTGGCGTATCCCATATATGGAATTACAGCAGAGACTTTGCTGGCTTTTTCACAGGCGTCAACCAAAAGTAGGAGATATATCCAATCTTCAGGAGAGGATAGACTTTGCACTACAACTGCGTGCTCTTTTTGAACATCCTTCACCCTAACAAATAATTCTCCATCTGGAAATTTTCGGTATTCAGTATGGGCAAGTCGACAATCAGCTTCTTTAGCTATTCTGGAAGATAGTAATGGTGACGCCGGTCCGGGTACTATTATCATGGAACATAGTTGGTATCTTTATGATTTAAAGATTTTTGATTTGAGCTTTTAATCTCTTACGAAATACTTTCGAAACACACAGGATCCATTAAAATTTGACAAGGATATTGAGAAATATGAGAAATAAGACCTTCAACCTTATCCCAGTATCTTTCCTGAACTCTTTTCATTACTGCAAGCATCAGGTATATCTTGCAGGAGTATTAGGAATTAAACCACATTATTCTGTTAATAGACGAATTATAAAAGGGACCTTGGTTCATCGAATTATCAGAAAAACCTGTGAAAATATGGGAGATTTAATCAAGGACATACGATTAGCTTATACCATCTCAAAAAAAGAAGATAGAACTGTATGGGGCCGAGAAGTCCCTGTTGTAGGGAAGACATTGTATGGCATCGTCGATGAATTGTGGATTAGTCCAGATGGTGCACTAGTAATAGAATATAAACCAAGTATAAGGGCATATAAAGGACATAAATGCCAAGTGATGGGATACTGTTTTGCGTTAATGGAATCTCTTAATGTAAGCCTAAATAGTTTTGAAATTAGAGGAAAGATAGTAAGCTGGGAGTATAGTAGTGTGCTATGGGAAAAAAGACTCTCAAAAACGATTATAAGAAAAATTAAAAAGACTGTAGCCGAAATTTTTGATATTCTCAACGAAAAAACACCTTCAAATAGAGTAAAAAGTGGTCTCTGTAGTACATGCTCTTATCATTATTACTGTTCATATCGAGGCCTCGAATGATAGTCGAGTTATGGTAAAAAGTAATCGCTAAAAAAGAGTGCTGTTAAATGCTGAGCTTTTTATTTTGTCCAGAGTTTTCCAAGAATGTCTTACATAAGGTGGGAAATTTTTATGCTTCCTGTACCATTCCAGCAGAAACTCTTTTGTTTTAGGGTCGGAGGGATATCCACTACCAAAATCTACACCTTCCTTTTCTTTAAGGATCTGTATTTCTCTATCCCGTTTTACTTTGGCAACTATGGAAGCTGCCATCACTATGGGAATCTTTTCATCAGCTCTATGCAAAGAAACCACATCAGTATTGAGTTTTTCTGAAAGCTTCATTCCAAACCTCTGGCAATTGACATCAGGTGAGTCAACGTATACTATAGAACACTGAAAGTTTTTCAACAAATTATGAATACACTCAAGAATGATATCGTTGATCGTAGTACTGTTCCGTTTCATGTCGATAATCCCCGCTGAAATAGACAGGGTCGCAGTTTTTGCAAATTCGTTAATCCTTGTAAAAAGCCTTTCTCTCTTTTTTGGGGTAAGTTTTTTCGAATCCTTTAATCCTAACGAAAGCAAATCTTCATAGGCTTCCTGAGAACATATTACCCCACCAACAACCATTGGGCCAATGACTGACCCTTTTCCAGCCTCATCAGCTCCTGCAAGCATCTTTGAGGCTCCATACATCATCTTTTCTCTGGGAGTCTCTCCAGTAGAGAAGTTTTCGTGGATCTATTCCTTTGCCATCAAATACTTCTTCTCTGATGTATATGGACTCAACACTTCCGATCAGGAGATAATGGTCCCCTGGTTTTATCTCATCTACAAGTCTACATTCAATAAAGCCGATACATTCTCCTATCAATGGCACAGAAACTCTTCTGGCCTTAATTTTCGTCAATCCAAGTTCTTTGAACTTGTCTTTTTGAACTCCACTTTCCGTACCAGCTCTGAAAACTTTTTCCAGAAGGGTTGCTGGTGGGATATTGATACAGAATTCTTCGATTTCTTTAATCAATGCATATGTGTATCTTTCAGGATGCACAGCTATAGAGATAAGAGGGGGATGAATTGAAACAGGCATGTTCCATGAGACAGTCATTATATTTCCCTGATCCATAGTCCCTGAAGTTACAAGAACCGTGAGTCGGGGAGACAGAATATGGGACACTCTCGTGGGGAGAATTGATCTCATGTTTTCAAGAAGGTTCAGGGATTTAACATCTTCAGAATTTGTATCCTTCGTCTTGATGTTTTTCTTCATTTTACATACCAACTTATGTTTGCATTTTACATACCAAACTTCTTGGCCAGCTTTTTAAAGGGTATTTTTCCACTTTTCAGACTTTTCATTACATTTTTCATGGTTCTGTGATACTTCAGCAGTTCTTTAACTTCTTGGGGGCTCGTACCAGAACCTCTTGCTATTCTGTGAATCCTCGAGGTGTTAATAATCTTAGGGTTTTCCAGTTCTTCGTCAGTCATTGAGTCCATAATCACCTTGAACTTGGCCATTTTTTCCTGAGTGGTCTCGAACATATCATCTTTAACATCAAAATTGAATCCAAAAGGAAGCATATCAAATATCTTGTTGATAGGTCCCATTTTATTCATAGCTTCCATTTGTTTGTACATATCCTTCAAAGTAAATTTTCCCTTTAGGAGTGCCTTGGGGTCTAAATCTTCTTCTGCAAAAACTTCTTCAGCTTTTTCAAGAAGAGATTTGAGATCCCCCATCCCAAGAAGCCTCGAGACAAATCTCTCTGGATCGAATTTTTCCAGATCATCAATTCTCTCCCCAGTCCCAATGAATGCTATAGGTATACTCGTCTCTTTACTGGCTGATAAGGAGCCTCCTCCCTTTGCAGTCCCATCAAATTTTGTTATAATTATCCCGGAGATACCTATGGCGTCATGAAACGCCTTAGCTTGTTTGCTGGCTAGCTGACCTATGGCAGCATCAAGAACCAGGAATTTGTAATCTGGCTGAAAAACCTTCTCAAGGTCTATCATTTCTTTGATCAGATCTTCTTCCAGAGCATGACGTCCTGCGGTATCAGCAATGATTACTTCATAATCTTTCAGAGCTTTTAATCCATTTTTGACAATTTTAATTGCATCTTTTTCTCTCTTCTCTCCATAAAATCCAATTCCATGTTCGCCAACCAGCTGAGATAGCTGATCGTAAGCTCCTGGCCTGAAGGTATCGGCACATATAACTGCAGTCTTCAAATTTTTATTTTTGAAATACTTGGCAAGTTTTGCGACTGTTGTGGTTTTACCGCTCCCCTGCAACCCAACAAGCATTATTTTTTGCTTTGAAAGTGGTATCTCTACCCCCTTGCCAATTATATCAACGATTTCATCATATAGAACTTTAATAACATGTTCTCTAGGGTTTAGGCGAGGATGAAGATCTTCAGACAGAGCTCTCTCCTTCAGATTCTTGGACAATTGCATTACATGACGGACGTTAACATCAGCCTGAAGGAGAGCCCGTTGGATGTCCCTGACCATCTCTTCAACGAAGTACTTGTCGATTTTACTTGATTTTGCTATTTTTCTAACGATTCCTCTGAGCGAATCTCCTAGTTTCATTTATCTCCTCCAAAGTATTCTCCTGCCGTATCTACTGCTCTAGCTACCAGAATAGCGCCATTCTTTAAATCTGCTAGACTCAATACTTCCACTGGTGTGTGGATGTATCTGGTTGGAACACTTACCACTCCCGTAGGAATTCCTTTTTTTGTCAGATGAATAGCTGTTGCATCAGTGGTACCTCCCTCTGCCACTTCAAGCTGATAGGGGATATTGTTATTTTTGGCAGTATTTTTAAGCCATTCAAGTACCTTCTTTGGAGTAATTAGACCCCGTCCAGCAGCGTCTATCACTGTGATCATTGGCCCTTCTCCAAGTTTAACATCGGAAAACTTTTTCTCCATCCCAGGGTGGTCTGCAGGTATACCCACTTCCGTGACGATTGCTACATCTGGTTCAACACCAAATGCCGATGTTCTGGCTCCTTTAAGGCCCACTTCTTCCTGTACAGTTCCCACAGCGACAACTGTCACATCTGATTCTATGTAGTCCAATGCTCTCAACATCATAGCAATTCCAGCTCTATCATCGAAGGCTTTCCCCGTTACTCTATCGTTAGCAAGCTCCACCACATCTCTGTCCAGGGTTATTATAACTCCAGGCTCAATGCCCATTTTTTTTGCATCCTCTTTATCTTTTGCCCCTACATCGATAAACATATCTTCCAGTTTTATGGCTTTATTTTTCTCATCCTCTTTCATAACGTGAGGTGGTTTTGACCCAATTACTCCATATATGGGACCTGCTTCGGTATGAACCAGAACTCTCTGGCTCAGAACCACCTGAGAAAACCATCCTCCAAGTGGTGTAAATCGGATAAACCCATTTTCATCTACATGTTTTACCATAAATCCGATTTCATCCATATGGGCAGCTATCATTACCTTAGGTCTACCACCCTTTTTAATGCCGATTACGTTTCCAAGAGGATCAATCTCAACTTCATCAACCAGCTTTTCCAGTTTTTTTGCCAGTATCTCTCTTACTGGATCTTCATAACCGGATATGCCAGGAGCTCCAGAAAATTCTTTCAGTAATTTCTTCAGTTTTTCCATTATATCACCTCATTCCAGCACAGAATGTCTCATTCGAAGGTCGTCTTCATTGAGATTTTTCAATTTCATTAGTTCCGCTACTACACCGTCGAGGAAAACCAGAGAAGAGATCTCAAACAAGGTTCCAAGAGGTGCAATTCTTTTATCCTCACCTCTAGATGCGGAACTCTTGTCTTTACCTTTTATTATAAGCTTTATGTCTGCAAGTTTTGCCAGTTTCGATCCTTTTCTGGCTGTAATTGCTGCTACTTTACAGTTGACTTTTTTCTTTGCTTTTCTTCCAAGATCCACTACAGAGGTTGTTTCTCCACTTCCTGAAATGGCAATCAGCAGATCGTTCTCTCTTATTCTTGGTGTTACTGTCTCTCCCACGACATACACGTTAAATCCAAGGTGCATCAGCCGCATAGCAAAAGCTCTGGCAACAAACCCGGATCGACCGGCTCCAAGAATGAAAATATTTTCTGACTCTAGAATGGCTTTAATAAAAGACATGACTTCATCCAGATTGATCTTTTCCGCCAGATGGATAAGGTGAAGACTCAAAGTCTTTATAAATTTTATCATGATCTCTCCAGGAGTATAGCCTTCTAATGGATTTGTCTCTATACTGTTCATTCAAGGGGATGTTGTGGGATTATTTATAAAAAAGTTTTGAATCTCCCATTATGTGATGGTATCAAGTTTTTTCATCAACTGTCTTGCTGCAATAACAAGAGGGTCCCATACTGGACCAAAGGGAGGAGAGTAAGCCAAATCAGCAAAAAATAGATCTTCCACAGTTCCTCCTTTTTGGATAAGGGCAGCAGCAGTCCTTACACGTCCAGGAACCATCTCATAGCCAATTATCTGAGCTCCAAGCAACTTACCAGTAGGACTGGCTATCAGCTTAACGAGAATCTCTTTACCTCCTGGGTAATATCTTGGTCTTGTTTTCGTCTCAATGGTAACAGACACAGGTTCAAATCCATGCTCTCTTGCTTCTCTCTCATTAAAACCTGTTTTTCCAAGCTGTAAATCAAAGAATTTTGTAAGAGTAGTACCAAGAACTCCTGGGAACTCCATATATCTACCCGCTATGTTGGAACCAGCTACATAGCCCATTTTGTTGGCAGTAGGTGCAAGAGGATACCACACTTCTTCACCACTTATCATATGGATGGTCTGAGCACAGTCTCCTGCTGCATATACGTTTTCTACACTGGTTTCCATAGTCGAATGTGTTTTAATGGCTCCTGTTTTACCAATTTCTACTCCAAAATGACGAGCAAGTTCTACATTTGGCTTAACACCTGTAGCAAGGATAACCATATCTGCCTTATACTCCTCTTTGTCAGTTATAACAGTTTCAACTCTATCAGTTCCCTCAATAGCTTCCACTGTCTCATTAAGACGAACATCCATGTTGACTCTGAGCTCTCTTTCCATTATGCTCGCGATATCCTGATCCACAGATGGAAGAACCTGGGGCTCCCGTTCTATAACAATCACATTTTTATTCAGAGATACAAGGGCCTCAGCAAGCTCTATTTCCACATAGCTTGCTCCAACAACGACTACATCTTTACAATGTTTCAATTCTTCTCGAATTGTATATCCATCCTCGATAACATCGACGGTATAGACTCCATCCAGATCCTCTCCCGGGATTCCTAATCGACGAGGAGATGCCCCAGTAGCTATTACTAAATAATCCCACTCTTCTCTAATCTCCTGTCCGAGACAATCCACTACCACACTGCCACTATCTATCTCAATCACTCTGGAATTGGTCTTTACATTTATCTTTCTGTTTTTAATGAAAAATTCAGGTGAGTAATACGTTAAATCTTCAAGATGTCGTGAAAAACCCTCTATGAAATAAGGAATGCCGCACGGAGCATGACTGACAAATCTACCGGATTCAAAAACTGTTACTTCTGCATCATGATTGATACGTTTAATTCGTGACGCTGAGCTCATCCCTGCTGCTCCTCCACCTATAACCACAACTTTCACACATACCACCTGCCAAATGACAGTTATCAGAGGAGTAGTCAGGTTGTATTTTTTATTTTTGGTGGGGAAACCACCCAGCAACAGCATAGAGAAAACAAAAAAGTTATCATATTGAAATATTACAGTCCATCCAGATACTATGATAAAAATAGACAATTGCCATGTGGTGGATGTTTTATCAGGGGAGATAATCAGAGACACCTCGATCATAATTGAAGGAAATAAGATAGACGAGATCGGAGGGGATGCGAGTTGCGATACAACTATCGATGGAAAGGGAATGTTTGCTCTTCCAGGTTTTATTGATCCGCATGGCCATCTGGAAGTGATGTACACCCCTCATAATTTCTCTCCTGCAGGAGTCATACACGGAACAACCTGCTGCATTTCTGAGACCCATGAATTCGCAAATATTTTTGGTGCAAAGGGTATAGATTTTCTGATGTCTGCTGGAAAGCAGTCCATGATCAGGATTTTTTTCACTATTGGCTCTATAACACCTCAGATACCTGAAGTTGAAGGTCCTGAGAAATTATCGCCTAAAGAAATAGAAGAATTTATGAAAAGACCAGAAGTGGTCGGTTTGGGAGAAGTTATCTCGTGGCCAAGAGTTCTTAAAAAAGACCCAGTAATGTCGAAAAAAATTGAAATTGCAAAAAAATATGGTAAGACTGTTGAAGGACATATCTCGGGAGCAAAGGGAGATAAAATACACCTACTTGCTAAGGCAGGAATAACTTCCTGTCATGAGTCTATTACAGGAGAAGAAGCCCTGATCAAACTTCAGGAAGGTTTACATGTTATAATTCGAGAAGGTTCCATAAGAAGAGAAATGGAGCGGATTGTCCCGTTTTTAAAGAACTATCCGGATTATTTCGATAGGATTATGTTATCACCTGACTGGATGGACCCCAGAGATATCTTAAAGTATGGATATATGGACCACGTAGTTACAAGAGCCATACAGATGGGATTTGAGCCTATTATTACCATCCAGATGGCGACGATAAATCCAGCCAGATATTTTGGGCTTTCTAACTTGGGAGCGATAAAAGAGGGATATATGGCAGATATTCTCCTTGTAAACGACCTCAAAAATCCAGTACCAAGATATGTTATTCTGGATGGGAAAATCTTGCTGGAAGATAGCCTCTTGACTATCAAACCTAGCTCTCTTGAAATTCCTGAAACAATACAAAATTCCGTAAGTATCTCTCCTGATCTCTCTGAAAGAGATTTTGCTTTTAACCCATCAAATTCAATGGTTCCATGCATCGAGATTGTGAACAGAACCATAACAAAAAGAATACATGTCGAAGTTAAAAATGATAATCTTCCTGATAGAATCTCAGTTATCAGACTGATTGACCGGTGGAATGGAAAAAAAAGTCCCTATGGTTTGGTAAAAGGATTCGATATTGAGGGATTTGCATCAACATTTTCTCAGGATTGTCATAATCTTATTGTGATCGGAAGAGACCCAAGCGCCATGGCACGATGTGCCAATAGAGTTATAGAATTAGGTGGTGGGTTTGTATATTATAACGAGGGGGATCTTATAGACTTGCGAATGGATGTGGGTGGGATTGCCTCATCAAAGGATATGGAAACCCTTGCCAATTCAATAGAAAAATTTGAAGCACCTTTGAGAGATGTAACTGGACTCGAATCCCCAATTCTTACATCAGGATTTCTAACATTTTCTTCTCTTCCTTTTTTCAGGATGACGATAAGCGGGATGTATGACGTACTTAAAGGTGAAGTGATCAAACTTTGATTCTTAAAACTCAGATCCTTTTTTAGTTACGTTTTTGAACGAATAAATGAGAGTTATGAACAGAAAAGCCTCAGATCAGCTCTTGTCATCATTATTCAGGTCGCCCATCAATCATCATCGGCCAGATCTTGTTTAGTTTGAAGATATATTAATCCTTTTTCCATTACGCTTTTCAATCGTCCACATCATCTGGATAAGATTTCATTAATTTTTTATAGTTTGAAACCCAACATAAAGCCTGTGGAAATTATAAAAACCGCCTGTGAACTCTGCGCTTGGGCCTGTGGAATGGATGTTTACGTTGAGAATGGTAAAGTTATAAGGGTGAAGGGTAGCAAAGAGAATCCTCTCAACAGAGGAAGGCTCTGCCCTAAAGGTTCTGCTGCGGTAGACTACCTTTACAGCAAAGATAGAATTCTGCATCCTATGAAAAGAGATGGTGAAGAATGGGTCAGAATCTCATGGGAAGAAGCGATAGATGTCATAGCCGAAAAACTGAAAAAAGTCAAGGAAGAATTTAGCCCAAAATCTTTTGCTGCCATTATAGGTATGCCCATTTTGCTGGGCGGCTCTTCAACTGTGGGTTTCATCAGGCGGTTTATGGATGTGTATGGCTCACCTAACTGCTTTTCTCCTGAAAGCATGTGTTACAGGCATGAAATAATTGGGTATATTTTAACCACTGGAAAGTTTTCGGTTGCCGATCCGGAAAATGCGAAATGCATAGTAGTGTGGGCCCACAACCCTCATGCCTCAAAACCTCCATTAGCTTGGATGATTGAACATGCTAAAAAGAAAGGAGCCAGGATTATAGTAATAGACCCGAGAAAAACTAGAGTGGCGGAAATGGCGGACATACATGCCAGAATAAGACCAGGAAGCGATACAGCCTTAGCTATAGGATTGATGAAAGTTATTGTAGAAAAAGATCTGTATGACAAAGAGTTTGTTGAAAACTATTGCCATGGATTTGATAGTCTTAAAGAGCATTTGAAGAATTATTCTTTAGAAGAGATATCAGAGACTACATGGGTGGATTTAGAGACAATCGAGGAGATAGCTCGGTCTATAGCAACCATAAAGCCATCATGCATAGTTCAGGGAGTAAATGCTTTAGATCAGGTTCCTACTGGAGTTCAGAATGCAAGAGCTGTTGCAATGCTTCATGCCTTAACTGGAAATATTGATGTGAAAGGAGGGTTTGTTAGAGCTTCGAGGGTTCATACCAACTCACTGAGACTTCAAGAAATGCTAGACAGTATCCCTCTTGGGATAAAAGAACACCCCCTATTTTACCAGGTTTGGGGGACTCATCTGGGAGAAGGTCAAGGTATGTATTTATATGACGCCATTCTGGAAGAAAAACCCTACCCCATCAAGGCGTTATTCATAGCTGGCTCCAATCCATTGTTAACCTGGCCTAATTCAGGAAAACTGAAAAGAGCCCTTGAAAAAGTTGAATTCCTTGTTGTGATGGATCTGTTTATGACAGAAACGGCAAAGATGGCTGACATCTTCCTTCCTGCAGCCACATTTCTGGAAAGGACAGAATTATGTGATTATTACAGCGTTATTTTTGGAATTCCGTATATGGTGCTGAGAAAAAAAGTTATTGAACCACTGGGAGAATCGAAATCTGATGTGGAATTCTGGTTGATGCTGGCCAAACAGATGGGTTATGATAAATATTTCCCATGGAATACTCCTGAAGAGATGCTGGATTATGTCCTTGAACCAACTGGACTAACGGTGAAGGATCTCATGGAAAAATATCCTGCCGGCTTGTGGATGGGAGAAGTGAGGTATGGAGAATATATAAAGAGGGGCTTTAAAACACCTAGTAAAAAGGTTGAGCTATATTCCGATACCCTCAAAAAATTAGGCTATGATCCTGTTCCAGATCATAAAGAGCCCACAGAAAGCATATTTTCAGATAAATCCAAAGACTTCCCGCTGATATTAACGACTGGAGCGAGGGTTATCAACTATACTCACTCTCAGCTCAGAAATGTCGAAAAATTGAGGAAATTAAATCCAGACCCCTTCGTTGAGATACATCCTGCCACAGCAGCCCAGTATGGAATCAAAGACGGTGAAATGGTTGTTGTGAAAACTGAAAGAGGAGAAATAGAAATAAAGGCTAAAATTACTGAAGGAATACTTCCTGGTGTAATTAACATTCCCCATGGGTGGAGTAATGCGAATGTTAATGTGTTGACTTCAGAGAAGCCTGGGGATCCGATATCTGGTTGTCCTGAGTTGAAGGCTTTGCTGGCGAAGAAAGAATAAATGTATTTTGATGGGTTTCAGTCAATAAACAAAAAACGAATAATCTTTTATAATCAGTTGCCTCAACCAGTAAAATATGAGAGTGTACGTGGTTAATAATTATGGACAGTATAACCACCTAATCTACCGGACTCTCAGGGATCTGGAGGTTGAGACGCGTTTGATCTCTAACAATACCTCTCTCGACTCTTTAGAAAAACTGGATCTTGATGGTCTTATAATCGGAGGAGGACCCTCGATAGAGCGTACAGGCAATTGCCGGGAATACATCCAGAATCTGGATATACCCATTCTGGGCATATGTCTCGGTCATCAGTTGATTGCAGAAACATTTGGAGGTAAGGTAAGGAGGGGAGAGATGGGAGGTTATGCTGAAGTATATGTGCGTATTGTGGCGTATGACGAACTCTTTGAAGGATTTGATAAACAGATACGGGTATGGTCTTCTCATGCCGACGAGGTGTATGTTATGCCAGATGAATTCAAATTGCTTGCCACTTCAGAAATATGCGACATCGAAGCAATGAGACACATAAGAAGACCACTGTATGGTATTCAGTGGCATCCAGAAGTTGCTCATACCCAGTTTGGGGAAGAGACCTATCAAAACTTTCTCAAAATCTGTAAAAGATAAGTGTATATCGATATGATATGAAGGGATTGTGAGTGACTGTTTACGGAGTTGTAATACTATAAGCGCCTTTTCCACTTCTGGGTTATTCAGAGAGTGATTCAACTTGTATTAAATATTACAGTTTTAAAATAATTGAACAGTTTTCTTTACAAATTACCGTAAACTATATATATATTTCAGTTAAACGTAAAGATAAATTGGAGAGTTAGCTATATATGTTCAATAACAGAGGTGTTGTGAATGGGTAAGAAAGCAGAAGAATTACCCCAGTATAAACAATTCGCAGAATGGATAGAGAACAGGCATGACTATGCCAAAAAGTGGCAACAGAATAACGGTGGGAAAGTGGTTGGGTACCTATGTACATATGTCCCAGAGGAAATCCTTTACGCAGGAGGAGTGCTTCCGGTCAGGATTCTAGGGTCCCATGAACCAGAGAGTATAACAAGGCCATACCTTCATGACATGTACTGCCCTTTCTGCCATGATTGTCTGGCTCAGGGTTTAGAGGGAAGGTTTGATTATCTTGATGGAATCATGCTTGCCCAGTCATGTCTACACTTAAGACAAGTGTTTTTCACTTGGGAAGAGCGTGTCCCTGTAGACTGGAGCTATTACATGCATTTCCCTCATGGCGTAAATAACAATCATGCTGCTGAATATCTCAAAGGAGAGCTTGAGAAATTTAAAGTTGCTGTAGAGGAATGGACAGGCACTACCATAACCAACAAAGAGCTGGATGATGCCATTGAAGTGTACAATAAGAATCGACAGCTTATGAAACAGGTATATGAATTTAGAAAACTTGAAAACCCGCCGATTACTGGCCTTCATGCTATGGAGATGGTTATCTCCTCACAAATGGTAGATAAAAAAGAGCATAACGAAGTTCTGGAATCTCTTCTGGAAGATTTAAAGGATGCAGAAGTGGATAGGGATACCGGAACCAGGCTTATGATCATAGGAAGTGAAGATGACGACAGGGAGTTCTTTAAGATGGTAGAATACGAACAGAATTATTCTGCTACATTTGTGTTTGAAGAACACTGTACCGGAGCGAGGTATTTCTGGGATGAGGTAAGACCTGAAGAGGACAGGCTGATGGCTATTGCAAAAAGATATGTTAACAGAGTTCCATGTCCAGCTAAGGACTGGCCGACTTATGGATTCTATGGAAGAAGAAGATTCAATTGGATTGAAAAGTGGGTAAAAGAGTTTAACGTTGACGGAGCGATCATAATGCAGCAGAAATTCTGTGATCCCCACGAACTGGACATCCCTTCTTTGAGAGAATTGCTGGATAATTTGAACATACCCCATCTGTTCCTAGAATTTGACATAACAGTCCCTGTTGGACAGTTCAGGACTCGTGTTGAGGCTTTTCTTGAGTCTATTGGGGAGGATGATTTGTTCTTTTAGGTGGTGAGAGGCATGGCAAAAGAGTTTAAAGTTGAACCATTAAAGGTATGGAATGATTTTAAGAAGTACAGAGAACAGTATTACCGAGATTATCTTGAAGCAAAGGACAATGGGGCAGTCAGGTGGGCAGGTTCAGCCTGGGCCTTTGATGCAGTTCCCGCTGGTCTTGGGGAAGACGTGTATCCACTGACAGGAGAGCCATATGGTGCAACGGTTGCGTTTTTCAAGGATTTCTCCAGAAGGGCTCTTGAGAAAGCAGAAAGAGCTGGTGTACCAAGAGATCTATGTGGATATCTCAGGAATTATTGGGGTTCAATAATGATGGACAAGTATGTTCTCACCGATGGTACCGAAGTTGAACCATTCCCGAAACCCGATTTCAATTACACCATTCACATCTGCTGTACTCATGCAAAGTGGTATCATAGGGCTGGTGAGCTGGAAGGAGATGTACCCACTTATGCCGTAGATATCTCAGTAGGCCCTGGATATCTTCTTGACGACAGAAAAATTAACTATGTGGTTAGACAGCTCGAAGACTCCATCAAGTGGATGGAACAGATAACTGGCAGAGAATATGACGACGAGCTATTGATAAAAGCAGTGCTGGCAGAAGCAGATTCCATGTCTACATGGGCAAAAATATGTAAGCTTAACCAAAATATACCTGCTCCTCTTGAAGAGAAATCAATGTTTACTCTCTATGCTCTACTCGTTCTTCATAGAGCCGATCCGAGGGTGGCAGAACTGTACAACAAACTGTATGAAGAGACCCAAGATAGAGTAAAGAGAGGTATAGGCGCTATAAACAACGAACAGTTCAGATTCCTGACAGACAACCCTCCACCTTGGGCTTTCCTGAATGTTTATAGATATCTGGAAAAAGAATATGGAGCTGTCTCACTTGGGTCAGTATATACTTTTGGCTTGGAAGGTGCATGGCTTGGGATGGATGAAAAAGGAGAGACATGGAGATGGGAACCAGCTCCTACACCTGAAGAAGCTGGAGTCGAGATATCCAATCGAGAAGATGCACTGCGATGGACTGCTGAGTTCAATCTCAGGTACAGGCCGGGGTGGCAGCATCCGTACTCCCATAAAATCAGAAAAATCGAGACCCTCCAGATGATAAAGGATTGGAAAGCAGATGCAATGATCATGCACCTCAACAGAGGGTGCGAGTTATGGGCTATGTCAGAACTCGAGGTGAGAGATTATTTGGTGAAACATAATATCCCTGTTGCTACTTACGAGGGCAACATGGCAGACCCAAGAGAATTCGATGAAGCAAGGACATGGAACGTGATAGATTCCTTTATGGAGAGCCTTGGAATCAAGAAATTATCCAAGCAGTAAAAGGAGGTGATCAAATTGATTACAGCCGGTATTGATGTGGGCTCTAAATATACAAAGGCAGTGGTATTAAAAAATGGGGCAGAAATTGTTGGGTATGCTAACATAAGGACTGGAATGGATCACGAGAAATCAGCCAGAGAGGCCCTTGAAGAGGCCTTGAAAGCTGCAGGGATTAACAGAGACCAAGTAGACAAAATAATAGCAACCGGATTTGGAAAAACTTCAGTGCCTTTTGCTGATGATGAGATATCTCAGGTAGTTGCAGCTGGTAAAGGTGGGTACTTTGCCAGACCGTCTACCCGAACTGTGATTGAAGTAGGTGCTGAAGAGTCCCGTGGAATAAAGCTCGCAGAAGATGGTAAGATCAGGGATTTCGCTCTAGCAGATAAATGTGCTGCTGGCGCAGGCTCTTTCACAGATGCTATGGCACGGTATTTAGAGGTCCCCCTTGAAGAATTTGGGCAACTCTCTCTAAGATCCAAAGGGGCGGCTGCCATGAACGCTCAATGTGTTATTTTTGCTGAGTCAGAAGTGGTCTCTCTTGTACATCAGAACGTACCTAAAGAAGAGATCTCAAGAGCGATCCATGATGCAATAGCTGACAGAGTCGCTTCTATTGTCCGGAGAGTGGGTATAGAAGATGATGTACTAGTAGTCGGAGGCCTTGCCAATGATCCAGGGTTCATCGACTCTCTGAAAAGAGAACTGAACACAGAGGTGTATCTGCCCGAAATTATTGCTCCTGAATACATTCCAGCTTTAGGAGCAGCTCTTATGGAGGAATAAACCTGAGGTGGTGAAAATGGCAGAAGCAATTCAGGAAGGAGAATACTGGAGATGGCCTGAAACAGTCTGGGTTGATGAAAGCAAGAACTGGAAGGAGGCTGAGGTAATCAGCTGTGGGATCGATCTTGGCTCTGTGAGTACACAGGCAGTGATAATGCTAGATGGTGAGCTTTATGCTTATGCAAGCTTCAGAACTGGCTCCAGCAGTCTTGACAGCTCTGAGAGAGTTGTGAAAGCGGTTCTGGAAAAGATCGGAGATCTTAAACTTGAAGACATTCACTACATTGTCGGAACGGGATATGGACGAGTTAGTATTCCCTTTGCTCATAAAACTATCACAGAGATTGCATGTCATGGTAGGGGTGCTAATTTTCTATATGGGCCAACTGTGAGAACTATATTGGACATGGGTGGTCAGGACTTGAAGGCCATCAAAGTTGATGAAAGGGGCAAAGTAGTCAATTTCCTCATGAACGACAAGTGTGCTGCGGGAACCGGAAGGGGTGTTGAAGTAATGGCAGATCTTCTTGCAATTCCCATTACAGAAGTGGGGCCTTTATCCCTCCAGGTCGAGGAAGAGCCAGAGCCAGTCAGTACAACTTGTGTGGTGTTTGCAAAATCCGAAGTGTTGGGTCTTATGAGGAAAGGCTGGCCCAAAGAAAGAATTCTGGCTGCATATTTCAGAGCTATGGCATCCCGTGTAGTTGAGCTACTGGAGAGAGTAGGAGTAGAAGAGGACTTTGCCATTACTGGGGGTATTGCAAAGAACATTGGAATGGTAAAAAGGATCGAGAATATGCTCGGTGTAAAAGCACTGAAACCGGACTTCGACACCCAGATTGCAGGAGCGGTAGGTGCTGCTCTGTTTGGCAGAGCCCTCTATCTTAAGGGGAAAAAGAAAAAATAAACCTTTACTTCTTTTTTTATTTCAGGGTGTGGGACATGGCAACCATTACCATCAATGGAGATAAATATGAGGTGGAGGCAGGTTCGACCATCCTTGAGGCTGCTCTTGAAAATAAGGTGTATATTCCTAATCTTTGCTATCACCCCAACGTTTCTTCGGCTGTAGGGATGAAACCTATTCATGAGATATTTAGAGGTAAAGAAAAATTTGAGAGTGGGAATGATGAGCCATATGAAGGGTGCGGCCTTTGTGTTGTTGAAGTAACTGGGGGAGAGATAGTTAAGGCATGCCACCAAAAAGTGGAGAACGGAATGGAGATCGTTACAGAGACAGATCAGTTAACCTCTTTAAGGCAGAAGGCCCTGATAAAAATATTCTCTCATCATCCTCATGTATGCATTACCTGTGAATACAGAGAAGGTTGTGATCGCATCCAGTGTACTTTTGGAAATCCGGTAGAAGAACGCTGTTGTGATTTATTTCCAAAGTGCGAATTGAGGTTCATTGCCGAATATGTGGGTTTGAGTTCAGATACTCCAAAGTATACATTTGAAGATTTGCCGGTAGTGGAAGAGACTCTTTATAGATGGAACTTTAACTTGTGCGTTAACTGCACCAGATGTGTCAGAGGATGCAGAGAAGTACGAGAGGCAACTGCTCTTGGATTCATTATGCAAGATGATGCCCTTGTTGGAAGAACAGGTCCAACAGATAAAGAATCTGGCTGTAAATTTTGTGGGGTGTGTGTGGAGATCTGTCCTACTGGTGTGGTACGGGACATTAAAAAACCTCCCAGGAATAAATGGAGGGATTCCGTTCAGGATAAAATGCTTGCTCCCACAAAATCTCTCTTCGAACTGATAAAAGAAAACCTGGCCACTGTACCAGAGGCACCGGGTGTATATAGGCTATATGACGAAAATCAGGAACTCATTTATATTAAAGGAACTCCTGATCTCAAACAGGATCTGATGGAGGAAGAAGAAATCAGAGAAGAGGCGAAATTCTTTGATTACGAAGAGTATGAAATGTACACGATGAGAGAGAGTGAACTTATCCAGGAATATTTACAGAGACATGGAAGGATGCCTCCTTTAAACGATGAGCTGGATGATCTATTTTAATTCTATTTTTCTTCCATAATTCTTGAAGACCCTTTCAGTTAATAAGTCTAGATCATCTATCATTTTTTATTCACCTCTATCGTAACTTTTAAGTACACCATTATATAGTGGTGGTTTGTGAAACCATTACTAAGTGGTGGTACAATGAAGATTCAAAAATCAGTTAACTTGAGTTTGATCCCAGGATTGGTCCTTTCAGTAATCTTGGCAATTGTAGGAGTCATGGCGTCAGAATTTCTGAAGTCATACATCACCCTTTCTGCCCTGATTCTTGCCATACTATTTGGTATGCTCCTCCGTAATACTGTAGGTGTACCGGAAAACGCTGGTCCAGGAGTAAGTTTCTCTTTACAGAGGATTCTCAGAATTGCCATCATCTTCCTTGGATTCAGATTGAGTGTCACAGAGGTATTTGGAATTGGTATAAAAGGTCTCACAACTGTTGTAATCGTAATATCAGCTACTCTGATATTTACTACTTGGATAGGAAAACGGTTTGAACTACCGGAAACCTTAGCCATATTGATTGGCTCTGGAACAGGTATTTGTGGTGCCTCGGCAGCTATAGCTATAGGCGGGGTTATCAATGCAAGAGATAGAGATATCGCCTTTGCTGTTGCTATTGTCACTATTTTTGGTACGGTTGCCATGTTTTTATATCCAATCCTTGAAACATTTCTGCAACTCCCTGAGGTAGCATATGGTGTTTGGACAGGTTCAAGTATCCATGAAGTTGCACAAGTTGTGGCTGCTAGTTTTGCGATAAGTACCACAAGTGGTGCTATTGCTACTGTCGTCAAGCTTTCGAGAGTATTATTTCTTGCCCCAGTAGCGGTTATTCTGGGAGTTTTATCGACCAAAAAACAAATGCAAGAAAGGGTTACCATTAAAAGCATTCCAGTTCCATATTTTGTTTTTGGGTTTATCATAATGGTTTTGATAAATTCTGCCGGTATTATTCCTTCATACCTCTATGAAATGATCCTCAAAGGTGATAATTTTCTCTTGACGATGGCCATGGCAGCTATGGGGATGAATACAGGTATTCATGAAATTAAGGAAGTGGGTTTAAAACCCTTTTATGCTGGATTTGTATCGTGGATATTCATAGCCATTCTATCGTATGTCCTCACAATAATCGTATTTGGTATATGGAATTAAAATGAAGACGAAAGATTTAATAAGGCAATTAGAAATGTTGAAAAGGATGGACATTGAATTTGACGAAGATTTCATTGCTGCTCTCAGAATTTATGGACTTACTGCCTATGAAGCAAAAGCTTATTATGTCCTGCTTACGATGGAAGAAGCTACCGCTGGAGCTGTAGCCAGAAGATCTGGAGTTCCACAGCAGCGTATTTATGATACACTCTCATCCCTTGAAAGAAAAGGCTTTATACAGTCCAGAAATACAACTCCGAAGCTATATTCTCCACTTGGAGTTAAACGTGCTTTGAATAGTAGAATTCGCCAGTTAAGAGCCGAATTCGAGGCACGGGAACAGGAACTCCTGGAGATGATACCTATTCTGGTCGAGAAAGCCCCCTTTCCTTCAGGAGATAGGAGTTCCAAGTCACATGTATGGATTTTAGAAAGTGAAAATTCAATTGTGGGGCGTATAATAGAAATGATTTCCTCTGCTCAACATGAAGTACGACTCGCAGGAGACCGACCCCTTTTCACTCTGAATTGCAAAGGTGTATTTCAGCGCTATTTGAATAAAGGGGTAACGTTGTATGCCCTTGGGACTTTTGAACGAGTGTGCAGAAAAGAGATCGAATCTGTAGGTGGAAAAATCAAAGAAGCTAAAGTTGATTACCATTATATTCTCATTATAGATAATCTGAAATTGTTATTGGTATATTTTGATGAGGATGGAGTCCCTTCTGCCCTTTACACTGAAAACGAAGATATTGTAAATCCGCATTTACATTACTTTGAGATCCTGTGGAATAAAGGAAAGAGCTGAATAAGCTATTTTAAAGAGGCTTCATGGGAGAAGAGGCTGGAGTTCATACAAAGGTATATATATCAGTAAATTAGACCTTTTGTAATTAAGTAAGTTGGAGGTGTAAATTTGAGATTTGAAGTCCCAGTGGAAGTAGGCAACACTTATACAGTGAAAATCGAAGACATAGGCAAAGAAGGCGATGGAATTGCCAGGGTTGACGGATTTGTTGTTTTTGTATCTAACGTTCAGAAAGATCAGGAAGTCAAAGTCATCATTACTAAAGTGCTTAAAAGGTTTGCTTTTGCAGAAGTTGCTGAGTAACAGTTTTACTGTTTTCAGGCAATCAAAATTATAAATCTATTTTCTTTTTTCAGTTAACTTTTTTAATTATCTCTCTCAAAAGGCGTATGATTTACATGAGTATCTTTGACTGGCTCAGAAAAAAAAGAGTAGTATCCTTGTCCATAGATGAGCTGAAACAGCTTATTGAAAACGAATTAGAGGAACTGGAGAAAGCAATCAGGAAAAGTCATTATATAAAGCTTGAAGAGCTTGAAGCAAACAGAAGAAAACTCATGACCATGCTGAAAAATTTCAAGAAGGCAGAACCTGAAGAACAAATGCGTCAGAGTATAATAAGAAAACTCTTAATTGCACGGGATAAATTTGCATCAGGGATGCTCCATATATGGGATACATCTATTTTAGATAGAAAAGACCAGAGAGAGGTTATTGATGAAATTACAAGATTGCTTGAAAGAACAGTCAAACTGGAAAGTAAGCATTCGAAGTACCTATCTCTCGGGTTTAAAAACTCTTTCGCAGATATCAGAAAGGCAGTATATGAGATGACCCGCTTAGTTGATGAGATAAGATCTTTTTCCTCATCTCCTGAATTAATGGCTCGTAAAGAAATCTTCAACATAATTCAAGTGATCAGAAACATCAGAGGGAACATACAGGATCTGAAAAATCAAATTATAGAAAAAGAAACCAGTATAATGAATATGAAGAGGACTCTTTCCAAACTAGAAATCGAAGAAGAGGAGCATAAAAAGAATGAAACATATAGACATCTGAATGGAAAAGTATCCACTCTTAAAACGAAAAAAAATACAGTAGATACGGAGATTTCTAGAGTTCTTCTATCACTCAAAAGACCTCTTAAGAAAATGGAGCATTTAACTGGCGAAACCTGTAATTTCTCTGGCTTGCCGGATGAAGTCGATTTGATTGAAAAAACAGCTATGCGATTGAAGGATTGTATAAACAAAGGTATAATCGAGTTAAAAGATAGGAATCTAGAAAGATCTATAAAAAGTCTGGAGTACATTCTGGATGGAACCCTTCGCAGAATGTTACAGGAAAAAGAGAAACTAGAAAATGAACTTGAAGAGGCTAACCGACTGTTAAATGCTGAGCGGGAAAAAATTCTGGTTAAGCGAAGAGAGATTTCCAATATTAAAGAACAAATCGCGATAAAGGAAAAGGAAATTTTGGATCTCAGAAAACGATTAACAGATATGGAAAAGAGATTCGAAGAGACAATAAAACTTCTAAAAAATAAGGTAGCCGAATGTTTCAGAGGAACTATTGAACTTCTCGAGTAGTTTATGATTCCATAAAGAAGAAAAAGAATTATAGATTGGGGATAATTTCTGAACCTATCGTTTTGATGGCATCCTTTTTTTTAGGTCCAATAGGACTTCCGGCCACAACTTGCGTAACTCCAATTTTTCTCAATTCTGCAATTTTCTCAAGTACTTCAGAAGGAGAACCAGCGATGGAGAACGCTTCAAGCATGTCTTCAGTTACGGCTTTCCCGACACCTGGCCAGTCTCCTTTGGTAAATGCATTGTTTAAGGCCTTTCTCACGTTCTCTACATCTTCCAGTGGAATTTTGTGTCTCTCAAATACAGTATCAGGGCTTCCGGCTACAATAAATGCCACGACGATTTTTGCAGAGTTCTTGGCCTTCTCAGAATTCTCATCCACGCTCATACAGGTATAGGCGACAACATCAAATTCTGTTTTACCTGACTTTTCCACTCCTTTTTTAATCTGTGAAACGGCAAATTCAAAATCTCGAGGATGAGACGCGTTAACCAGAACTCCATCTCCAATCTTACCAGCAAGCTCAAGCATTTTGGGTCCCTGAGCTCCAATGTAAATTGGTATAGTTCCAGTTTTAAAATCAAGTTTTGCTCCCTGGATTTTTATAACATCTCCATCATAAGTAACACTTTTTCCCTCAATAAGATCTCTTATAACTGTCACAGACTCTTCTATGTACTTGAGAGGTCTTGTCCAGCTAATGCCCAGTTTTTCAAGAGTTGTTCTATCTCCTGCTCCTATACCAAGCATGGCCCTACCATTTGAAATCTCGTTTATGGTCGAGATAGCAGAAGCAGTCAGAGTAGGATGGATATGATAGGGATTGGTCACTCCTGGCCCAAGTTTAATAGATGAAGTCTTTGCTGCAACCATCGCTAAGGTGGCATACACATTTCTGTTGTTATAATGATCAGTTATCCATACTGCCTTGAATTCGTTATCCTCAGCAAGCACACAGTATTCCACCAGTTTGTTCACTTCCATATTAGGGACGAACTCAATTCCAAACATTGATATCACCATAATTAACAGAAGTGGGATAAATAATAAATTTACTAATTTTGAGATTTATAATTGTTAATAATTTTGAAGTATTGTAAAAACATGGTTTTACAAGTTATCAACAATAGTTGACGATGTACAGATCCAAAAATTTAAATTCTCGGTCTCAATGGATATTCCAGGAGATAACATGAAAGTCCAACCACAATGCGCTTCTTGTTTACTGGCACGGGTGCATTATGAGGCAAGTCTTACTGGCCAGAGTAAAGAAATAGTCCAAAAATCTGTTGAAGAAGCAGTTAAAGTTTTAGCTTCGAAATTCAGATCCAATGCAATTGCAACGGAGATATCCACAGCAGTTCATAGGGTGGTATACGAAATACTAGAAGATGAAGATCCTTATCTTGAGAAGAAAAAGCAAGCTAACGAAATTGCTTTAAAGTTATATCCAAAAGTAAAAAAAGCGGTAAACNCCTTTGAAGATCCTTTTAAGGCATCTGCTATAGCCGCCATTATTGGAAACTCTTTTGATTATGGTGTACAGGGGCATACTGTTGAAGAGAAAAATTTCTTTGATTATTTTATCAAAGCCCTCAGATCTGGACTGACAATAGATAATCTGGATAATGCAATGAACTTAATGAAAGATGTAGTGTATATAACTGATAACTGTGGGGAAATCGTATTTGACAAATTACTAATTGAGAAAATCAAGGAGAAAGGGGCACGTGTATCACTTGTCGTAAGAGGTAAGCCCATCCTCAGTGATGCTACGATGGCAGATGCAATGATGGTCAGTCTCACCTCTATTGTTGATGAAGTACTAACTACAGGTTCTAATGCAGTCGGTATCAATCTGAATGAGCTACCAGATGAAACTCTTAAAAAAATGAAAGAGTCTTCTCTCATTATCGCCAAAGGAATGGCGAACTATGAGTCGTTATCAGAATACGATTTCAGACCAGTCCTTTATTTACTTAAAGCAAAATGTGAACCAGTAGCTCACTCTATTGGGGTAAAAAAAGGTGATCTGGTCGCAAAATTAGTTAAGTAACTAATGTTTTCATTTCCTTCCCTCTTTTTCAGCAGAGCTGAAGCACTAGATATATATCTAGTAAGTGAACCGAACGATTACGAGAGCAATCAACTCGAAAGAGTGATTCTGATATTAATGTCGCTTCTTCTCCATCAGATTCATAATTTCTTCTTCAGACATCCCCTTCGGCAATTCTTCGTAATAGTTCTGGAGTTGCACACCTTCAGTAGCAACTCTTGAACAGCACCTGTATTGACTCGTATAGAGATCTCTTAAACACTCGTAGCAAAAGTACTTACCACAAGCAAAGCATTTACTACCTTCAGCCCCATAGGCATCAACAATGTACATCTTTTTCCTACATTTAGCACATTTAACCACTTTTAGAACCTTTGCCCCTAAATACATCTTGGGTTTCCTTCTAAATATCCTCAATTTTTCTCACCTCTTTTGCGAAACAATTTCTTTTTACTTAATTTTATTACCGCCGACATCATTCCCACTAAAATACCATCCATGGAGTAGTATGGAGTGGAACTGGGCCTCGGTTCAAGTTAAATGACTTCGCTGATGATGTCTCGTTCTGTGTCGATAGCGAGGACAACGTGGGTCGCTCCCACGAATAGGATATGAGTGCTACACACAATAAATCTCTTGTTTGTGTATCCATTTTTCTCCCTTTTATTAATTCGAACGATTTCCTGCACTTTTTCTCTTGATGTCTCTCCACTAGGCTTTGTTTTTACTTTAGGGCCTCTCTCGTATCAGTACTAACAACACAAGTTCTACGACTATATCCATGACGCTTTCAGGCAAGAAGCAGGAGCCTTAGTATTACTAAAGCTATACCAAAGAGTACCCCTCAATAGATTGAATGCGGACTGATTGCCCACCAGCCCATCTCTGATAGCATCACTAACACAGTGAAGATGTTGGTATTTAAAAGTATCTCGAAGCCCTCCTTTTTGACTCTCTCTTATCCGATTGTTAGCAATGTCCGACACCTGGCTCGCTTCTTGTGTGGTGATCATTCAACAACCTAAAGATTGGGATTTCTTGCTGACTATTGGTTAAAGAGACCTTTTCAGAGAATCTACCTGTTCGACTTTGCTTTTACCAGTTCAACAAAGTAGGAGTAAAAAGAGGCAAGGCCTTTGCCAGAGCTCCATATAGCAATACAATCCGACTTATTCTTAAAAAAGAAGCTCATAGACAGCTTTTCATCTACAATAAGAAGTCCATTAACAATCTGTTTCCCCATTTCTCTTTCAAGCCTATAGATCTCCACCCCGTCAAGTCTACTCTCCAGATATTGCGCTGTGTAAGAATGAGTCACAATTTCAACCGATAATGCTTTTTTGTTCTTCAACACTTCTATGATTTTATCGAGCCATTCATCTGGTAACTTACTAGAAACCAGTTTAATTGACTTCTCCGCCTGTTTAAGTAAGTCAAAGAATCTATTAAGGAAGCTCTCTCCATAGACAACCCATATCTCCTCTTTCTCTTCTCTTTCCTGCTTGACAAGACTTGATAACTCCTGGTCTATGAGCTTCAAATTCCTCTCTGAGTCATCTCTCAGTGATTTGAGTATGTACTCGAGGGGCAACGCTCTAAATTTTTGTGGTTTAGTGTATGATTGTTCAACAAAACCTCGTTTTTTTAGAGAATCGATTACCTGGTACACAGAAGTTCGCGGGACTCCGCTAAGAGTACTGACTTCTTTGGCAGTCAACTCGCTGGCTCTGAAAAGAGCTACAAGAACTTTTGATTCATACTCAGAGAGGCCAAATCCGCGTAAGGCTTCGATAATCTCGGTCATTCAGAGTTATATCGAAACCATAAGGTATATAAAGTTGTTGTTGTTACTGCTACGACAGGTGAGCTTATGCAACGAAAGTGGATTTTAATGGCGATCATAGTGACAATATTGGTACATCCAGTATATGGAACATACATTGAAGGTGGACCCGAAATAAAAGTAACAGTTACAGGAGACAATCACGTTAATCCAGGGGATGAAAGGTTTATTTCTATTGCTATCCAAAATGTCGGTCTCCTCAAGAATATCTTTGAAACCAATCCTGTCAAGTATGCGATAATGTATAACGCCAGCACTCTTGCAACCAATGTCAAAGTAGAGCTTGATGGAATTAACGGGGTGGAAGTGAATACTCCACCTCAACTTGTTGGAAGCCTTCCATCTGGAATGCCTCCAGTCATATTGACTTTTAAAATAAAGGTAGATCATGATGCCCAACCGGGAACATATACTCTTCCAGTTACAGTCACATATAAAAAAATACGGGATGTGGCCCTTCTGTATCAAGATGGAGTCCTGATTGAAACCAGATATTTCTATGAGGATAAAACAGAAAAATTGGCAGTGCCAATAGTTATTGGAAAATCTTTTAAAATGAATGTAACTGATGTCAAAACCACCAATCTGTTCTACGGATTTAAAGGAGATATCGAGATCACTGTGGAAAATACAGGAACGGAAGTTGCGAAGAATACTGTACTTATTCTATCACCTCCATCAGGCTTTTCTATCACCTCTTCAGAAATGAAAGTTCCGGCCGGGATGCAGACAGCCGAGATATCTCAGATGTCTTTTCCTGGATTACCAAGTATTCCAGCTACTCAGCCGGAAAGTTTTGAACAATCATCAGGTCTTTCCATGACTGATGGGGCCATATATGTTGGTGACTTTAAGCCAGGGGACGCGGTTACAGTTGTATACTCCGTAAAAGTGGAAACCGATCAGATTCAGACATTTCCCTTTTCTATAAAAGCCAGATACATTGGAGAAGATGGGAAAGAAAAAACATCTGAGAGTGTATCATTTGGAGTAATTCCATCCGAGAAACCGGATATTGGGATTAAAAAGGTAGAAAGTAATGTATTTTCTGGATCAGAAGGCACAGTGACTGTAACAATAAAGAATTCAGGAGAGATGACCTTTGAAAACGCAATGGCAAATCTTGAGGTCTCTCCTCCTTTGAGCGCTCTTGTTAAAAAGGTATATTTGGGAGATCTAGCTCCCGGGGAGGCTAAGGACGCTGTATTTAAAATCAAAGCATCGGATGATGCCTGGGAACAGGAGTATCCAGGAAGTATCAGTGTTAAATTCCATATTGACGATACAGAAATAGAATCTGACATAAAAACAATCGGTATCCGAGTTGGACCCAAATTGAAATTCCTTGTGGAGGGTGTCAATATTCTTGAGCCAGGAAAAGAGGGCACAGTCAAAGTGCAAGTGACTAATGCAGGGGCTTATACTGTGAAAGATGCTACTGCACGAGTGACAGTGGTAGATCCCTTTACATCTACAGATGACTCTTCCTATTTAGGAACTCTAGCTCCTGGAGAGACCGCTACTGCAATGTTTAAGCTTAAAGTGGATGCAGATGCGCTTCCAAAAACCTATGCTTTGAGCTTGGAAGTGAAATACAAGGATAACCAAGACGAGTGGGTTATTAGTGACCCGATAAAGATGCAGATTAAAGTGACAGAAAAGCAAAGTAGCATTTCTCTGAAAACTGTTGGGAGTGGTGTGGCTGGTTTGGTAGTTCTCGGCCTTATTCTGACTGCTATTCGAAGGAGGAAACGCTAAAACATGTTTCAAAATTTTCTTAAATATCTCTCTGCTATTCCAAGAAAGCATCCATGGTTCACAATAGGAGCCATTGCCACTTTTTTTATCCTGGCCATTGTATCTTCTCAAAACGTATATTACGATCAGGGCGTGGAAACATATTTTTCAAAAGATAGTAAAGTATATTCTCAGTTTCTGGCTTATAGCAGGAATTTTGGAGGAGGAAATGCTGCATACATCTTTATTAAAGGAGATGACATATTAACCAGAGAAGTCTTCGAGTACATGTTAACACTCGAAAAAGAAATTGCAAAAATTCCTGGAGTTACCGGAGTAACATCTCCTGCCAACATAGTTGTTAGCTTATATGGTGATCTACCAGAAGACGAATTGCTTTTAAGAAATATTGCACTGGATCGTGCATCTTCCATGATTCCAGATAATTCCTTTGCTTTGATGCGAATATCTCTGACAGACAACGAAGACGAATATAACCAGATTGCCAAGATTATAGAGAACAAACTGGAATATATAACCAAACCAGTTGGAGTAACTGTAGTCGCAACTGGAGATCCAATACTCAGATACCAGATACAGGAAGCCATTGGAAGTAGCATGAGTGCCATGTTCCTCACATCTATAGTATTGATGATAGCCATACTTTTGATTGTTTTCAGAGGCATAGTAAGACACAAGATAATGGCACTCTCTCCTCTGATTATGGCAGTAATAACTGCAGTATCGGCGTTTGGTATAATGCCCATCATCGGTATTCCATTAACCGAGATGACCAACGGGTTTCTTCCTATTTTGATCGGATTGAGTATAGAATACGCTGTTCAATTTCAAAGCAGATATGAAGAAGAAAGGAAATTGGGAAACAGTGTTGATACCTCTCTCACCAATGCTATTCAAAATACTGGACAAGCCATTATTCTGGCTATGGTGACAACAGTTATAGGGTTCCTTTCTATGTACTTTTCAGGTGTTCCAGCTTTAGGGTATTTCGGTCTGATGGTTTCTGTTGGACTGATTATTGCATTTATTCTTAGCATTACGTTGCTTCCAGCATTGTATAAAATTATTGATAGATCCAATAAAACACATCCGAAGAGTAATGAGGCAAATAAAAACTTGGTTCTTAAAAATAAATTAGATATGTCAAGATATCTTTCAAAATATGTGGCCCTAAGACCAAAAACTGTCCTTGCTATAGGACTAGTGGTTGTTGTAGTGGGTGGATATGGGTATTCACATGTTGGCCTTGAAACCGATTTTATGAAATACATGCCTCAAGATTTGCCCGCCATCCAGAGAATAAATGAACTTCAGCGTATTATGGGGAGTCAAGATTCAATTATTGTGATAATTGAAAATGAAGAGGTCCTGTCTAAAAACTTTATAGAAAAAATCGATGCTCTTGGAAGGTATATAGATGGGGTAGAACAGGATGTGGAAGGTAAGGACAGCATTGCAGAGGTAATCAAGGAATTTAGTGGTACCTTACCTGATGACGAAAATACTTTCAGGTACTATCTTTCTGCCATTCCACCAGAAATGAAAACCAAGTATGTTAGTGGAAACACCCTCATGGCAGTATATTTCCCCGTTAAAAATATGGACTGGATTAAATTCAAAGAGTTATATAATCGAATTAATGAAGAAGTTAGATTCTTTGGAATCAGCTCAGGATTTTATTTGACTGGCAGCGCTGTTTTAAAGATGTTCATTTCAGATCTGATAATCAATGGCCAGCAAAAAATGACCCTGGCCAGCTATCTTTTGGTGTTTATTCTCCTATTTGTGGTATATAGATCGGTATCAAAATCAATAATCCCAATTATTGCAATATCTTCAGTAATCGCTGTTGTAGGAGGGGTTATGTTTGGGTTTGGTATGCCCAGAACGTTATTGACTGCGAGTCTGAACTCCATGATTATCGGACTAGGTATAGATTTCTCAATACATATCACTGAACGGTATAGAGAAGAGAGGTCCAAAGGAAAAACACCAGAAGAAGCAGTAACAATAACGGTTAATAGAATAGGGCGAGCCATTACTACATCCGCTCTTACGATGGCGGGCGGTTTCGCTGCAATGATGGTCTCAGATTTCCCTATGATGAGGAATTTTGGATTTATCTCTCTTATTGCAATAATATTTAGCCTTATAGCAGCCCTTACAATAGTTCCAGCTTTTCTAGTTTTTGTGGATAAAGAGAAAGAAAACTTTAAAAATAAGTTAGTGGAGTAGAGTCAAAAATGTTCGATTCATTTCAGAAAAGAACCTTATCCATACTTTCTGTGGTACTATCTCTGAGAATGCTCGGAATATCCATGGTATTTCCGATTTTCGCTATATATGCGAGAGAATTCACGTCTTCTCCTTTATTGATGGGACTGGCATTTAGTGGATATGCTTTAACCCAGGCCATTTTCCAGATACCATTCGGATATCTGAGTGATCGATTTGGTAGATTGAAGATCATAGTCCTTGGAATGCTCATCTTCAGTGCTGGCTCTATCTTAGCAGCATATCCTCCCAATATTTTCTGGTTGATTGTAGCTAGGCTTCTTCAGGGATGTGGAGCCATTACCTCTACTGTCATCGCGTTTATAGGGGACGTATTTCCCTATGATGTCCGGTCCAGAGCTATGGCTATAATCGGTATATCCTTCAGCCTGTCATTTTCTCTTGGAATGCCACTGGGAACTTTTATCGCAGGGAATAAAGATATCTCTTTTATATTTCTCCTCACAGGAACATTAGCTTTTATTGCTGCAATACTTGCAGGACTATTTATAAAAGAACATAAAGGTCACCCAAGAGAGAGGGTGAGATTCAAAAATTTATTCAGAGATAGAAATCTAATCAAGATAGATCTCGCTGGAGTCATAGCTAATTTTAACTTGCTTTCTATGTTCTTCGTATTGCCCATCGTTCTTTCAAGATATCTTGTCATTGAACATTACTGGAGAGTAATGCTTCCAATGGTTCTACTTGGGATGATTGTATCATATTCAACAGCCCATATTGCTGACAAGGGCTATAGAAAAGAAATGGGGATTCTTGGTCCATTTCTCTTTATTCTTGGAGGAGTGATGCTTACTGAAATCCATACCATCGATAGTGTAGTGCTCGTATTCTTCATCTTTAGTGTTATTTTTTCAGGATTTTCAATTCTTGAAGCGATATTACCGTCCATGCTTACTAGATTATCAGGTAAGTCTTCTATGGGTACAGCTTCAGGAATCTACAACATGATGCAGTTTACAGGCTCTTTTCTTGGAGGGGTAGGCGGTAGTGTCCTGTATTTCAAAAACACTTTTCTATTTGGAGTTGTAGTAGCGTTGATATCATTCGTTGGGTTGTTATTACTTGCCTCTATCCGTAAATCAGCAATAGATAATATTTAAAAACAATAAACGTGGTTTTCATTAAGAGATGTAAGCCTGTTTTATTATGAATAATGTCCGTATTTCAAAACCGCTTCATTTACGGCTTTAAGGTTCTCAGGCTTTACTACATCTAACGGTACATCACTATCCAGTATAAAGCCCCCATTTTCACCCAGAACTTCGATAGCTTTTTTGCAATACTCTTCAACTTTTTGAGGAGATGCAGTATACAGCAACGAGGCAGGAATACCTCCCGTTAGACAGAACTTATCTCCTAGAACCTCCTTTGCCTCAAATATTCCTTGCTCAATATGGTATATTATCTTGCCTCTAGGCATCTCTTTGATGATCTCAAGATAAGGTCTGTAATCTCCTTCTGTATAAGCGTATGGTATAACATCATTCTTAATTAGAGTCAGAAAGACTTTTTTGAGGGTAGACCAGTAGAACTCCTCGAATTGCTCAGGCCTCATAAATATTCCTTTATGAAGACGAAACACTACAATAGGATTTCCAGTTAATTTAGCAAATCTAATACCCCATTCACTCATAAAAGGGGCAACTCTCTCACACACAGCTTTTACTTTTTCTGGGTTCCTGAATATATCTGTTAAAATACCCCTCGTTCCTCTTCGAAAGTCCCCAATATAGTCAAATGGAGCATGAGTAAGGGCTGAAAAAAACTCTGGAAATCCCATACTTTTTACATCCTGTAGACATTGTCCCATAACCATTCTCCACTTTCTAACTTCTCTTGCTGCTTCAGCAAGAGCTTCGAAAGCCTTATCGATATCTGGTGTTGCCAGAGCATCCAGATAACCGTGGTAGTAGCATGTAATTCCATTAATTGGGGGCAGGTTTGCAAAAGGTTTCAGAGCATCGCATACTTGAGAGAGATGGCCCCTTAAATTAAAATCACTGGGATCTTCCAAAAACCAGTCGTATTCTTCCAGTTTCATAGGTTCATATAACTCTTTTCCTTCAATTTTCTGTCCGGGCTCCACAAACTGATAGGTTGGCGCATCATCATCCAGTCCAAGGCCAGGCAGTCTAAGGGGTTTGTATTTAAGGACTTCAAAAGCTTTAGCAGGCCATACTGGGACCCTTGGCACAGCATCCCACTTGAAATCAGTGATGGTCTTTTTTAACGCTATACATATTTTATCATAGTTGTACATTGCTTCTCTTAGCGATATTCCTGAATAAGTTAGAGGGAATAGACCAGCATCTGGAGCCAATGGTATCTTATCAGGGATCTTCAACTGAATGGCATCTGCCAATCTCTCTGCTCTCTCAGCATATTTTTGTTCCGCCTCCTGGCTTTGAAATTGAATTCTTTCTTTTGAAGCCCATTTTTCAAGAATTTTTTTGATATTTGTCATGTTATTCACCTTCCATCCATTTTTTAGCCAGATTTATGGCAGCTACAGGATCGCGACAATACGCATCAGCACCCACATATTCCTTCGTGTCTTCATCAATAGTACCCCCACCTATGATAATTTTAATTTGATTCCTCAAACCGGCCTCTTCTATGGTCTTAACAGTCTCTCTCATTGAACCAAATGCAGAGGTTAAAAGAGCACTCATGCCAACTATCTTGGGTTGATGCTTTTGTATTGCTTCAACAAATTTATCAGGGTGTACATCGACACCTAGATCTATAACTTCAAAGTCGTTAGCTTCAAACATGGTAATTACTATATCTTTTCCAATATCGTGTATATCTCCTTTCACAGTTCCTATAACAACTTTACCCAGTAGTTTAGAAGTGTTGCTTTTTTTCAATTTTGGTTTTAGCATATCCGTTAACTTATTAAGAATTTCGCCAGCCATCATCAGATCTGCTACGAAATACCATCCATCCTCGAAGCGTTTACCAACTATATCCATAGCCTTCTTAACATCATTCAGAATCTCCAGTGGATCTTCTCCAGCATTCAACTTTTTTTCTGTAAGCTCAAATACCTTTGTCTCATCTAAATCTGCTAAAGCGTTAATATATTCATCCTGAATTTCGCTCAACTTCATACCTCCTACTTGGTTTTTAATGTTAGCTACACTCTGTAATAAAAAACCATTCTATTTCCCCGGCTTTACATCACATCTTTAGTTCTGAGAATGTCATTAATAAAATGGGCGGGAGTAGTTTTACTGACTCTATTGAGGTCAGTAAATCTGACCCGCCCCTCTTTCTATTAGCTATTTGTTTATACTTTCGTCTCAAAACCTCTGAAGGGATTTATGCGTATTAGTGCACTGCAGTTGTGATCGCCCTCTCCAAGATTTAACCCATCCATTCTTTCTAAGATTCTGGTTCGGGTGGAATCAGAGTAGACGATACAAATATGGTTTCTATATGCCAGTTCGCTCCGGGATTCACGTTGCCTGAAGGTGGACCAGCTCTGAAAGCTTCAAGAGCCAGCCTCGGCTCTTTTAGATCGCCCCATTCAGTGTAAGAGAGTGGATATATGAACAGCGGAATCTCAAATCTTCCATTTCTTATTGTATCCGCAAGTTTCTTTGGATCATCTGATCCCGCCTGATTAAGAGCCCAAGCAAGATGATAGATATTCACATATCCATCAACGGCCATGTTGTTCATGTAGTCTCCGTACTTCTCTCGGTATTTTTCTGCAACTTTTTTATACTCTTCACTTCCATAATCAGTAGCTGCAAACGCCATCGCTCCTTCTGTAACCTTCTCCCCCAGAGCTGAAACCCATTCATCTTCCAGTAGTGCTGGGCCAACATAACCCTCACTTTTGAATCCAAGCTCAAGAGCCTGTTTCATTATCACCTTGCACCCTGGTGGATGACCAGTTGCTACAAAGAATTCAGGATCAAGGTCTTTCAGTTTCCGTAAATATGGAGTGAAATCCTTTTCTCGTACTGGTGCCACCTCAACTTGAACAGTTACACCAGGTATTGAAGCTATGTGTTTCTCAATTCCTGCTTTGATCGAGTGTCCAAATGAATAATCTGCGATTATGGCTCCAATCCTCTTGTAACCCTTTTCCTTAATATACTCTGCAGTTGCAACCATCCAGAGTGGGGCTGAAGGATTTGTTCTGAATGTATAACGATTGTTCTTTTTATGGATTTTCTCTGTAACTGCAAGATGCAATATGAGAGGTATCTGAAGCTCTTCAGCTTTCCTAGAAGTAGCCAGCCCTATATCACTTGAAACAGGTCCAATTGCAGCTACAACCTTTTCACTGTATGTGAGCTCTTCAAAACTTGTAGCTGCGCTGTTAGGATCGTTTTTTGTATCTCTAACACTTAACTCAAGGGGTCTGCCAAGAACACCCCCCTTTGCATTTATTTCTTCAACAGCCATTTTAGCTCCGTTGAGAAAAGGAGGCCCATACTGAGAGAATGGCCCGCTAAAAGGAGCCAAAACTCCTATCTTGATGGGTTCTTTTGATGGTGTGGGAGTTTTTTCTGGAGATGGTGTTGGAGTCGGTTTTGGCGTTTCTTCTGGAGTGGGTTTTTCTTCAGCACAGCCTAGTAAAGAAGAGCCGAGTAAGATTGAGCTTCCAATAGCAACTCCCTTAACAAACTCTCTTCTTGTTATTTTTTTACCTCTCCTCATTATATCCCTCTCTAGTGTTATCTTGGTATGGTTTATCATAGTGAGATATAAAGTTTATTAATGAAAAAACGTTAAAATAGAAATTAGAAATTGGTTATAAAAAGATATATGTCCGGTTCTTTTATAGAAATTAAAAGTTGGAAGATTAAAATATCTGAGGTTTAAAAGTCTCTATTCCAGAACGTAAAAATGATTGCTCCATACGTGGCGATTAGAATAAGCCAATAACTATAAGAGATGAGAAAACGACTTTCAAACATACTGATAAGCTGAAAATAAGCTCGAATCGTTATTTAAAAGTTCTCTGAAATGAAAAGCTTTACTTTTTGATGATAGTTTGAATGAAAACGGCTACGTTGGTTGTTTTATCTTCAGTATAATCTTAATAGTTTATCGTTAAAAAATTATATCTATTTATAATCGAACAATGAGAAGATGTATGGTTGAAAAAATATGGGACAATATGCCTTGGAAAATAGATACAGAGAAATTTAAAAGGTTTGATCAGAAATATACTATGTTCAGTAGAACTGGATGGGATCCAGAAATACAGACTATGGCTAAAAAGACTGTTGAAAGTGTTATCCGTAATATCAAGAAAGGGAATAGGTCTACTCTACTTGACTATGCATTGATGTCTGCTGGATGGTGGGTAGCTATGAAATCTGCACCATATCAGATGGATCATGGAGATGGCGGGCTTTTAAGCTGGAAAAGCGACATATCTCCTGTGTTTACTATCGCTTCCGCTCTATGGAATGAAAACTCAGAATTAAAAAGAGAGAGGGAAAAATTCCAAAAATCAATAGAAAAAAACCCAGATATACTCTCAAGAACTGTTAAAAAAGTTGCAAAGTATTTTGGAGCCGATCTTGTGGGGATTGCACAATTTGATATAAGATGGGTTTACTCTCATAGAATTCTTAATCCTAGATACCACCTTGGCGAAGAGTTCAGCGAAGATCCCCTTGATCTGCCAGAGGGAATCAAGTATTGTATAGTGATAGGTATCGAGGAAGATTATTACATGCAGGAAACAGCAGATGGTGGAGTCTCCATGGGTGATGTTGGCTTTGGGTACTCCAAGATGGCGATAATAGCTGGCAGTCTTGCAGAATTTCTGAGAGCCCTCGGATTCACTGCTATCCCTAGTGGAAATGATCTAGCCATCAGTATACCCTATGCAATAAGTGCAGGGCTTGGAGAATTCAGCAGAATGGGGTTGCTTATAACAAGGAAATATGGTCCTAGGGTAAGACTTGCAAAGGTATTTACAAACGCACCTCTGGTGCCTGATAGGCCCATCAAATTTGGGGTTTACGAGTTTTGTCTGAAATGTAAGAAGTGTGCTGAGAAATGCCCTTCCCAGGCCATTCCATACGGAGATCCTGAATGGGAGGGAGACACGCAAAGCAACATTAAGGGAGTTTACAAATGGTATGTTAATGTTGAAAAATGTTTTGAATACTGGTGTAGATCCGGAAATAGTGCATGTGGTGTTTGTGTCAGAGTATGTCCATATAATAAGCCAGTGGATAAAGCGTCGTATTACATTCATGCATTTTTCAGAGAATATATAGCTCCGATTGTGGGAGGGGAGATTGGAAAGAAACTGGATGATGTGATGGGATACGGCAAAAGAAAGAGTTCTTCGAGCTGGTGGGGTTTCGATTATAGAGAGATTGTCAGTAAAACCAAAGAGGATTAAATGAGTCGAAATCCCCTTCTAATGGTTCTTCAGAATGAGACACCTGAAAGGGTACCGGTATTGATGACAACAGGTTTTATAGCCATAAAACACTCACCATATTCTCCTATTGAGGTAAGAGAAGATGGAAAAAAACTGGCAGAAGCTCAAATTAGATTTCAGAAAACAATAAACGCTGATTCAGTCTCTATCTATTATGATGTCAACTACATCCCAGAAGGTTTTGGTTGTAAAATCAGGTTTACTAGATTTGGACCTGTTGTATATAAAACCCTTGATATCTATGAAAATATGTACTTTGAAGAGACAGCGAGTGTTAAGGCAATAGAAAATGCAGTTGAATATGCCTCGAACTTTTCAAGAAAACCTGTGATGCCTCTATTTGAAGGACCATTCACCACTGCAACGAGAATTTTCGAAGCAGAAAAGTTACTCAGGGCAATATATCTCGATCCTTCACGGGTCAAAGAGATTATGGAAACCTTAACCATAACCCTTATAGAGTTTTCAGAAATATTGATAAAAAAAGGGGCCGATATTCTTTACATACCAGACCCATCATCGACTCCTGACATGATCTCTCCATCACATTCCCTTGAATTTTCTTTTCCCTATCTCAAGAAATTGATTAAATATGTCCGCAAGCATGTCCCAGTTATTATCCATATGTGTGGAGATACTGAGAGCATATGGTCTTACATACCTGATCTGAGAGGAAATGCTTACAGTCTTGATCAAAAAATAAGCCTGAAAAAAGCGAGAGAGAAAATGAAAGATATAGTTCTTGCAGGGAATATCGATCCTATTGAGACCCTTCTTTTTGGTTCTCCAGAAAGGGTAAGAGAAGAATCAATTCGGGCTATTGAAGATGGGGGGCCTGAGAAATTTATTTTAATGCCAGGATGTGCTATTCCTTCAGAAACACCTCTCCAGAATCTGAAAAAAATGGTAGAAGTGGCAAAGTCTTGGAGACTTTTTAAGTGTTAAAGAAAATGGAAGAACTCAGAATTACCGGTACATTATTGAGTTATAGAAGACTTACTGGATAGGTGTTTTACCAGACATCTACTCTTTCTTTCATCCTGACCAGATACCGGTATGTAGTATCTATGGTGTGAATTGAGGGAAAAACATATTCACACCTCTCAATCGGCCCATATAGTATGAAATCTAATCCTAGAATAACTGGCATTACTATTGCAGTAGTTTCAACAGAAGGAACTGCTTGTTTGCCCATGAGTTTCGCCAACCCGGTCCAGCTTGAGACTGCATTATGAGCTCCACTCCCGCATGGCAATCCAAATTCCTTTTTTATGTTAAAAGCAGCCCTGCATGACAATGATAGACTTGGTACATCGATTACATACGTATCGATTAAGGGGTTTGCAATCCCAGCTTTTTCAGCTTTTTTTAGTATTTCTTTCAGAACTACCACTCTTCTCTCTGCCCCTATAAACCCCCTCTCATAGGTTAACAGGATGGCAGATTTAACTCGATTTTCCATCAAGGCATCAAACTCTGAAGCTTTTGAGTCCAAGGTGAGGGAGTTATAAATAACTCTGTCTTCAAGCCCCACATCAGCCACATACTTTAATCCTGCGATTCTGGTCTCAACACTTGGAGAGTCTAAGAGAAATGGGGAATCTGTTACTTTCGTGACAAAGTCAATATGTTTCGTAATCGACTCTTTGGTAACCCCAATAACATCCAGCATGCATGGATTTCCAGTTTTATCAGAAAACTCCTCCTGAAGTTTGATCAGCTTCTCAGCAGCTTCTTTATCAAAAACTCCTTTATTCTCATTATGTATTATCTTTTGCCCATGATAAAAGATACTACCTATGAGTACAGTTGGACTCTCACCGGGTTGACCACCAATTTTTACATTACCGATTTGAAAAATCTTCTGAGGAGTCTGAAATCTGAACATTTGGCCATCCCACCTTGACTACCATTTATCATATGCAGTTTTATTATATAAACCTGATACCATATAATCTTGTATCAAAAATAGATCCTAACCTTTTTTGGAGAGGCCGTAACTTTATAGAGAACCCATCGAGCATTTTAAAGCTATGTAATACATTTAGTATTACTTAATCGAGAATAAAGAAACAAAGACAATTAAGCCTTTCTAACTTTCAGAAGCCACTCCCCATCTCCTATTTGTTTCAGTTCAAGAACTTCATGGCCCTCAGCTTTTAAACTCCTTGGAACGTTTCTGGTGGCCGGTTCATAGTCTAAGTATACTTCCAGTATGTCTCCACTGTTAAGGGTTTCAAGCTTAAGTTTTGTTTTGACAAAGGTAAATGGACATACCTCGCCTCTTAAATCCAGTTTCTCTCTCATATTCACCACAACCTACAACTTTCTTGATAGTTCTCAGGATGTATATCGTCAATCACTCTTTTCCCACACATAGGGCAATCAGGATTTTTCTTGACTTTGATTTCGAAAAAGTCCATATTCAAAGTGTCTATATATAGCATTCTACCTTTCAGGATGTCTCCAATTCCAAGAAGGTATTTAATTATCTCTGTCGCCTGAATGCTCCCTACAAGTCCTGGAAGGACACCAAAAACACCCGCTTCCTGACAGCTCGGGACCATACCTTCTGGAGGAGCATGCTCAAAAACACACCGATAACAGGGCCCTTCGTTCGGGACTATGGTCATGATCTGGCCTTCAAATCGGAAAATACTTCCGTGGGAAAATGGTTTATTCTCTAGGACGCAGGCGTCATTTATCAGGTACCTTGTGGGAAAGTTGTCTGTCCCATCAGCAATCATATCATACCCTTTTATGAGATCTCTAACGTTATCTGGGCTAAGTTTTTCAGTATATGTGATAACTTCTACATCTGGATTCAGTCTCTCGACAAATTCTTTTGCAGAAACTGCTTTGTTTCTGCCAAGGTTTCCAGCATGGATTGTCTGTCTCTGAAGGTTGCTCAAATCCACTACGTCATCATCGATAATACCTAGAGTTCCAACGCCTGCTGCTGCAAGATACTGGATTATAGGGCTACCTAGACCGCCAGCTCCAACACACAATACTTTCGATTTCAGTAATTTTTTCTGACCCTCACCACCGACTTCAGGGAGGATGATATGTCTTGCATACCTTCGAATCTGTTCTTCTGTGAAACCAGCTATCATCTCAACCCCCTTATCTGAATCACTATTAAAAGCTTTCTCTTGCTATGAACTACATTTTAGAGATTCTCCTATGTAAGGATGAATACACAGGTTGGGATCTTTAAAATTTAAACCCTAAAATCCAAAAATGAGTTGTAGGACTAATTACTATGAATGCTTATCCCATATAGGAGGAATATATGGAAAAAAGGGCGATTAATACTCTTCACATTTCAACTGGAAATACCTGGCAGGATGGTCACATGAGGGGCACTTTTCAGGTGGTTCTAGCCCATAGTGAATATAGCCACATTTTCTGCATACCCAAAAGGTATCCTCGCTCTTTTTAAAAACAGTCCCTTCTTCAATTTCCTTAAGTAATTTTCTATAACGCTCTTCATGATGCTCTTCTGCTTTAGAAATTGCTCTCAGTCGTTTTGCAATGTCTGAATATCCCTCTTCTTCAGCCACTTTTGCAAATTCAGGATACATCTCGGTGTTCTCGTAATGTTCTCCAGCGATAGCTGCCTTTAGATTTTCCACAGTGGTACCAAGTGTAGTGGGGGCGGCAGCCTCTACAACGATTTCATCAAGATTCTCAGAGGACTCTTTTTTCAGCTGATTAATTAATCTAAAAAGCCATTTAGCATGTTCTCTCTCGTTGTCAGCGGTTATAAGAAAAATCTCTGAAATCTGTTCATAACCATCTTTCTGGGCGATTTTTGCATAAAACGTATACCTGTTTCTCGCCTGACTTTCACCAATAAACGCCTTGGTAAGATTTTCAATGGTTTTTTTCATTCCACTCACCCATCAGTTTATTTATTTCCCCCAGTTTAAATAATTTTCTCCTGAACTATTCCTACTAATAGGCCTATGATAATTATATTATAGTCAATCCTTACCAAAAACCATTTTTCAGATAAATGAAGTTATATATCATGGGAAACAAACTAATACCGAATGTCAGTCAAGAATATGGGGCTGGAAGTCATCCCCATATCAAAAGCTGTACTTCATGAGGAAACGTTACCTGAAAAAACAAAATACCTTGAGAGAATAATACAGGAACAAAATTTCCTGAAGAATCCAGTTATTGTGACTAAAGCCAAAAGAAAATATATAGTGATAGATGGGAATCATCGCATCAGTGCCCTGAATACCCTCTCTGCAAAAAATGTTGTTGTACAGGTTGTTAGATATTCTGATGTTTCCATTGAGTCGTGGAACCGTATTCTGAAGGCACCTTTCGAGAAAATTAAAAAATTATTCCCTATGAGCAGAGCAAGAAAGGATGAGCTGGACTGTGGAGTTATATACAAAAACACTGTTTTTGAGATAGAGATGGAAAAAGTGGAAGTATTGAGAATGCTGGAACAGATGAAAGATGAGTTGACAATTGAATATACTACTCAAAAAACTACCGACGCACCTCTGTTATTTTATCGGCCATTTTCTAAAGAAGAAGTGATCTCCTATGCATTACAGGGAAAACTCCTTCCTCCGAAATCTACTAGACATCTTATCCCGTACAGGGTTCTCGGCCTTCGATTTCCCCTCGAACCACTTCAGACATTATCGTTTAACGAACTAGAAGAAATTCTTGACGAAATTCTAAGAGAAAGATACTCAAAAGGGAGTATACGAGAATATGAGGAAAAAGTAATAATTTTAGACGAATATGAATGAGAAACCCGTAAAAACCATATATGTTATATAGTTTTCCAAAAAGGGTGTAGAGGATGATCTCTGAGGGTGAACGTAAAATATCATGGGCCAGTCAGCGAATGGATGTCCTTAATCAAATAAAAAAGCGTTTTTCTAGGGAAAAACCCCTAGAAGGTCTCACTATTGGCATGGCTCTCCATGTAGAGGCTAAAACGGCTTGCTTGGTAGAAGCCCTTGTAGAAGGAGGAGCAGAGGTAGCTATCACAGGATGTAACCCTCTTAGCACAGATGATGATGTTGCAAAAGCCCTTTCTGGACGAAATGGTGTTAGTTGTTATGCTAGATATGGTCTTTCTAGAGAGGAATATTATAAAGCTATAAACAAAGTTCTGGATCATAAGCCGGACATTGTTATCGACGATGGAGCAGATCTGATATTTGAACTGCATATGAGAAGAGCAGATATCATTGAGAATGTTGTGGGGGCTTCAGAGGAGACGACTACTGGGGTCAATAGAATAAAAGTAATGGAGGCAGAAGGAGTCCTTAAATTTCCTGTAATTGCGGTAAATAACGCCCTGACAAAATTCCTGTTTGACAACAGGTATGGCACAGGTCAGTCTACATGGGATGGAATAATTCGTACTACAAACATCTTGATAGCAGGGAAAAATGTCGTGGTTGCTGGATATGGGTGGTGCGGAAAAGGTATCGCTCTCAGAGCAAAAGGACTGGGTGCAAATGTTATAGTAACTGAAGTCGATCCTGTTAGAGCTCTGGAAGCATTAATGGATGGATTCAGAGTTATGCCTATGGAAAAAGCTGTAGAAATTGGGGATATATTTATTACTGCAACAGGTAATAGAGACATAATACAGGGGGAGCATTTTTTGAAGATGAAGAACGGTGCTCTACTGGCTAATGCGGGACATTTTAATGTGGAAATTGATGTAGATGGGCTTGAAAAAATGGCAAAAGAGGTTAGAGAATCCCGAAAAATGATCACTGAGTACAATCTTGGTGATAAAAAGCTGTATGTACTGGCAGAAGGTAGACTAGTTAATCTTGTGGCTGGTGACGGACACCCAATAGAGGTAATGGATATGAGTTTCTCCAATCAAGCGCTGTGTGCTGAGTATCTGTGGAATAACAGAGAAAGACTGGAGAATAGAGTATATGATGTTCCTTCAGAAATCGATAGATCGGTAGCTGAAATAAAACTCGAAACCATCGGTGTGAAGATTGACACACTTACAGATACCCAGATAAGATATCTCTCAAGCTGGAGAGATGGGACTTAAATGTGCAAACTATAGAGGGTGCATATTATTAATGAATTATAATGGGTCTTTTCAAAACATTTATTACCGTAAACTATCTACTAATGAGAGTGGGTGAGGGTGGAGTAGATAGGGAACTTCATAGTCTTCTTGTAAAAAATGAGAGCATAGAAATACACTGTACCGCCGGGAAAATTCTTATAACCATCCTGAAGAATCCAGATATCGAAATCCTTAAAAAGATTATACAGTGTCTTGTAGAAATTGACCCCACCATCCACCATGAAATTGAAGTTCTCTGTTCATATGAGGATGTGGAAGCTATTGCTGGAAAGGGTTATAAATTGATTTCCTATGCGAGGAAGGGAGACAAGTATAAAGCATTATTTCTGGCCCCATTTTCTGAACGTCTGGTAATAGATGAGTTTCTCAAATGTATCATTAGGGATTTTAATGAGACCAACATCGTGGCCAGAGAGTTTTACTGGAATTCAGATGAAATGACCATCTTGAAATTTAAAGAAAAATTACTCGAACTAGGAGAATGGGAAGTACAGATGGAGTATCGGTAGAGTATCGGAGAGTATCGGCAATAAGTCAACTCGATTCACAATTAATTCTTACTTGAAAGGACTTTTTCAATTACTTCGAGGGATTTATCCTTTCCTATAGCAAATAAAAAAGAAGACAGTCTTGGTCCAGAATTTTTCCCCAAGTACAGTTGGTACATAAGCCTGAAAAATCTTTTTGGTTTGATTTGCATCTCCCTACACAAAGCAAAAAACCCCTCATCTAGTTCGTTCTCACTCGTCGCATTTTTTATGATCCTATAAGCTTTTTCAAGCAGGTGTATATCCTCACCAAGATTTCTGATAAAGTCAGACGATGGCTCGACAATGGAGATTACGTACATATCGGGTGCATATTTTTGTATCCATGTATTTGCTCTCCTTATTCGAGAAAGTATTGTTCTCTCAAGGTCGTCCGTGATATTCATACTCTCAAGCATATTCATCATTCTAAGGGCTTTTTCTACCCAGTTCTCCTCTCTGGAAACCTGTGCTATAATGGCTGCCTGAGTGTAGGGTACTCTTACAGGAGACTCATCAGTGGGCGTTACAACGGATAACTCATAGCTTCTTTTTATGGCTGCAACGTCTTTATCAGTGTAGGTATGATCTGTAACTGTTCCGTAATATATCCCCTCAGCTTCATCAAATTCATTCACATATCTGTATATGTTATGGGGATCTATGACAATTCTGGAAGTAAATTTATGTCTAATATACAAATATCTTAATACTTCTGGTTCTGCGATTTCAAGCCACTGATCTGGTCTCATTAGAAGGTTACCAGAACTAGTCATATCTCCTCTGTCTTTCCTATCCCATACAATTCCAACCCATTCTGTCCAGAATCCAAAAGGAGGTTCTATTTCGAGGATGTCCTCAGCCAAGTTAATACAGCTTTCCCTAGACCCTCCTGCTGATGCATGATCTTTCCCATAGGGTTCAAGTTTGATATCATATACGTACCATAGAGTGGCCCATTCCAGCCGCCAGTTCAGCTTCGAATCCTTAAATTCAGTCCACCCTTCCCATCCACATTTTTTGCATTTTATCAAGACCTCTCTTTTCTGAAGATTCACATCAACTGTACGAGTATCTGCTATACTCTTACATTCTGGACACCAGCCATTGATCGGTATCCAGTCAGAAGACAAGGGAATATTTCGATATCTGTTTATTATTTCTCTAACCCTGTTTGTCTTATCCATAAATATCTTAAAAGCTTCATAAGTTTTTTTATCCTCATAAAATTCAGAAGTTCTGACGATTCTGGCATTAACATCAAATTCGGGAAGTACTGAGTGTATCATATCCAACCAGTGATCTGCCCACGAGTCGTGGCATTCAAAAGGATCTGGAGCGTCTCTAAGCCTGATACCTTTTAATTCATTGACAAGCGCTTCTGATGGTTCATAATCCTTGGGGACACCCTTATGTAAAAGCGCATATTCTGGATTCTCGTACCATATCACTTGACCTGGTTTAGCCTTGAAAGGGTCTTGATCATACACAATAACGAGTTCTTCTACTTCCATCCCCTGTTCTCTCAGCACATCACCTACCACCGAAGGAAGTATTCCGTCTGGCCGTAGATTACCAACGTGAATAGGGCCTGAAACAGACCACCCTCGATTTATTACAATCCGATCCCATTCTTTTTCTTCAAGATCTCTGGCAATTCTATCTATAGTGTGTATCTCCATACATGGCACCTCTAATCAGAACACATCATCCTGCATATAACTTCTATTAAACCTTACTGCCAGTTCTGCCTTCATTAACTCCCTCCCTAAATATGACGCATGCTGAAGAGACGAAATGAGACCCATCTCCAGAATCGTTGATATAATACTTTTTGCATCATCCCCTACTATAATAGCTTTTTTATGACTCACAACAATTTTCCCGTTTGAAATCCATATCCTAAAGTCCCCCAGAGGATCTCTTTTAAATCTAATGCTGTTACGAGCTTTAATAAATTTTTTGGGCATATCTCCCTCAGGACGCTTGAATTTCTCTTTTATTATCAGTAGATCTACTCCAAGGTCTTTTGGAGGAGTATTTCGATACTTGGATACTGCAGCCATAACACTTGCCGTTTTCAACTCCTTTACACATCCTGTAGTTTTTGGACTGTGTTCTGTGGTCAGTAATATACTGGCACCAAGTTCTATTGCAAGGGATGCCACAAGCGCATTAACTCCTTGGGAATCTGCATCAATCAGTTCAGAAACATTGCCTACCCCCATAAGGGTAGGGATATTCGGATTCAATTCCCTGAATTTTCGGTATCTACAAATGGACTTAGAAAGACCAAATCCAGGAGGGTTTAGAATAGGATCAGCAATGATTTTTTCGATTCCCTCTCTCCTTAATACGGATATGGTGGAGATGAGATCTCTAAGACCTGTCTTTCCTATTACTACAATTGCAACATCATACTTGGATATAAGCGGAATAAGACCCAGAGAATCCCTACTTACACTCAGTATGAGATCAACCCCTTCTGGTATGGCTTTTTCTATAATTCTTGAATTTAACGTGTCTATACTAACAGGTACAGGTGATACATTCACAGCCCACTTGATAGTTTGTATAGCCCTTTCAAGATCAATCTCCACTGGAATACCTATATCGATCATATCTGCTCCCTCTTCCACGAAATATTCAATGTGTAGAGAGAGTTCTTCTTTTGTCATTTCAGTGGCATTTACGATTTCAGCAAGAATGAGTGGGACTGTATAGCTTACTTTAAGATCTCTAATCTTAAAAGCGTATTTGGATTCCTCTTTTAGTTTGTCATATATACTAAAGGTTTCATTTTTCTTGAATTCCTGCAAGAGTCTGCATGCTGGAATTTCATGAGATAGTTCAATTTTATCTATGTTATCCAGTACCATTCCAAGATCAAAAGCATGTATAGGCCCAAGACGTATTTTGGTTCCAATATCTTCTTCTAGTTTTCTGAAATTTCCCTTTACAAGACCCGGGAGTAACACCAGATCATATTTTTTTAATTTATCCTTGTATTTGGAGAGCTTAGAGGGAGTGATGAACGCTGCAACATCGATGTCGATCTTCAATACATCAGCTTTTCCAGAAATTGCTTTTACCACATCCTGATATGCTTCTTCACCAGTAATTGCAATAATGTTCATCTCATGCTTATAAGACAAACTATATATATATTTTTTAACAAAAACTCTAACATCATGCTTAAAATTGATATGCATGTCCATACATGTTTTTCAAGGGATGGTTATGGAGCAATAGAAGACCTTTTTGAAGCAATACTAACTAGGGGACTTGACGGTCTTGCCATTACTGATCACGACACGACCACAGGTGCCCTTTTGGCTTTGGAACTTGCTACTGAAGAGTATCCCGATTTAGTTGTTATACCTGGAGAAGAGATAACTACCCAGTTTGGGCATTTGCTGGCTTTTGGAATAAAGAAAACCATTGAACCCGGTCTTCATCCATTGGAAGCCATAAAGAAGGTTAAAAAACAAAAAGGACTTGTTGCCGTGCCTCATCCATTCCATCTTTTTAGACATGGTCTATGGGGATTTAAAAAATACCATGTGGATGCTGTAGAGGTATACAACGCGAAATACATAATCGGGCTTGGAAACTATATGGCCAGACGATTGAATTTCAGACTGAATCTGCCTGAAATTGGGGGAAGTGACTCCCATAATCCCGATATGGTTGGCTTCGGTTTCACTCTAGTAGATGCAGAACCTGATGCTAGGAAAATCCTCAGAGCTATACAGGAGGGTAAGTCAACAGCAGCAGGAGAAAAGATACCAGTTGGTGTATATATAAATCATATAAAGAAGCGTGTTGAGGCTCATGGGTAAATGATAGAAAGAGTAGAATCTGGAATCAAAAATCTGGACATTCATATGGAAGGTGGATTTCCCAAGGGCATGTCCGTCGTACTGTATGGACTGCCTGGAACAGGGAAAACAACTTTCTGCCTTCAATTTGTAAAAAAAGGACTGGATCTCAGAGAGCCATGCGTGTATATCACATTTGATATGTTCCCTCGCGATCTAAAAACAAAAATGCTAATGGTGGGAATAGACTACACCAATTATGTGGATAGCAATCAGCTAATTCTTATCGATGGTGTAAGTAAAAGACGAATTGGTATCACTCCTGAAGAAGAACGGTTTTACATAGAGGATCCAAGGGATCTCAATTCTATATCTAAAACTTTAATGCATGCTCTGGATACAGCAGGAAAGAATGGTAGACTGGTCGTCGATTCATGGACCAGTATTTCATTGAACTTCTCTCCATCTCAAAGCCTCTCTCTTGTCAGATTTACTGAAGCTCTAATTCTTGAAGCGAGGAACAGAGGATATACCACTTTAATTGTGTCTGATTTTGCAACGGATGAGACTCTCCTGAAAATTCTCAGGCATATATGCTCAGGATTTATAGAACTTCGATTTGAAACTGAAGGAGAATCCCCACAAAGGAGTCTCATAATTCATAATATGCAATTTACCAATCACCGACTTGGTAAAATTCCTTTCAATATGAATTCTTCCGGGATAGAAATTACCAAGTAATGCTGTCAGAGCTATTTTTTCTTACTGGAATATTTATCAAAAAAATCTGCAATCAGAAATGGTATGTTCTCAGGCTCTGTATCTATCATTTCCCTTCTCTCATCTGCTGGAAATTCAGAATATACAGAATACTTTGGCATCCTTAAAAACGAATCTCTGGTGAATCTGTAATCCAAGAGAATCCTTGCTCCATAGTCCTCTGGAGAACGTATAACACGACCGAGCGCTTGTCTGATTCGCCGTATTGTAGGAATTTCGACTCCAAATCTCCATCCCGTGCTTTCACCAAACTCTTGCTCATATGAGGAGATTATGGCTTTTAACTCAGGGTTTAGAGCTGGATACCCTACTCCCACCACCACAACAGTTCTGGCCAGATCACCAGGATAATCAACACCTTCGGTCAGAGTTCCCCAGAGATACGAAAATAAAACGCATTTTACATCACATTCTGAAAGGGCTTTGAGAGCCTCTTTTGAGCTTCCTGATTGATCAAGAATTTTTCGAGCATCTGTATCTACTACTTCAAAATAACGTTCAGCCTCTTCTCGTGCAGGGAAGAAGATCAAGACATTACCAGAAGAGTTAGTGATAATCCCTTCCAGAACATTCTTCAGAGCATAAATGATACCAGGATCCCTCCGATCCTTAGCAAAGAGGGGTGGGATGCCGCCTGCAATAGTAATTCTGTGGTCTGGGGGAAAAGGAGAAGGTATTGATAGACGTTCCACTTCTCTTTCAATACCAAGAACCCGTTCTAGTATGTCAAAAGGTTGAAGAGTTGCTGACATCAATATGGCTGCACTGACCTTCTCAAATATGGGCCGAGTTACTCGTCCGGGAAGGCAGGCATACAGTTCAAGCTCTACATATAACCTTTTATCACGGATAACGTTGAGTTGAGGGAAATATACGTGAGTATGCGCAAGTTCCATATAACTTATAATGAAATTTGAGATGTTCATCAGAGGCGAATCATCTCCACTTTCAATTCCTTTATTATATATAGCCTCACAGAGGTCTGATATGTTCTCTCCGAACTCCGATTCCAGATATGAGAGCAAATGTTCTCGATCTCCAGTACGAAGAGGAATTTTCTCCTGATGATAGGGTAGCTCACCCACGCCTTTATACGTATCCTCCACAATTTCATATACCCTAGCAATAAGTGCTTTCAAAAAGGCATATTCTTCTGTATCTTTATCAAGCTCTTCCAGTCCTTTCCTGATCTCATCCAAAGGAAGTTGATGGCTGGCGTTCAACCTTGCTTTAGCCTCAATGTTATGGGCTTCGTCAAATATAATGATTAAATCCTCAAGGGCACATTCCATCCATCCAAGTACTCGATACAGTATATCTACGTTTAACAGATGCTGATAATTGCATATTACGAGGTTGGCATTTTTTAGACTTCTTTTAATGATCTCGTAAGGACATTGTTTCAAACTTTTCATCCTCTCATAAACTTCCTCAGGCAATCTCATTTCAGATAATACCCAATTTACTAGGTGCCCAGTAGGGGAAGAGAAGGAGCTGACAGCATATTCGCATATCTCATCTTTGAACACTCTTGTTGGACTTCTTACAGCATTCATGAGTTTTTCACATTCAAGGTATGATTTCTTCAATGGACACAAATGAGTTTTGCCAATCAGGGCCACTCCTTTAAAAGAAAATTTCTTCTGAATATCTTTAGCCTCTTCAACAAATCGCTCCATCTGTCTATGTACATCTGTTGCGACCACAATCTTCTTACCCGATAATGTCCCAGCGCTAAGGGCAGCCACTAGAGAGACGATAGTTTTTCCAGTTCCACAGCCCCCCTCAAACAATACAATCCTGTTTTTGAGGATAGCATCATAAATCCTTTTAATTAATGCTTTCTGTCCAGGATAATAGTCTTTCTTGGGAAATAGATTTTCAAGATTCACTACACTATCTTCTACTACCACTCTATTAAAAATTTAGGGCACTCCTACATCACCTAAGATAGGGTTTTAGGTTAAATATACCTTGTATAAATGGTCGGAAAAAGCTCCTCTTTACCTGGCAATACTAATGCTCCATTATATTCTTCAAAAAATTCTGGATCAGTGGAGAGATCTATGTAGCTCACAAGCTTCGCTACAGTTTCAACCATCTGTCTCTTCTTAACAGACGTGAGAGCGAGATACGACCCGGACAGAGAACCATTACCAATTTGGATCACTTCTCCATTGGGAAATTCCGGGAACAGTCCGATAGTGGTGGCGTTTTCAACATTGATATAGTATCCAAATCCTCCTGCAATGTAAACCTTTTCAATGTCTTGAATGGAAAAAGCTAGTTTCTTGAGTAGAACTGAAATTCCTGCACATACGGCAGCTTTAGATTCAAGAAGAGTCTCAATATCCTTCTGGGACAATGTAATTTCCTGACCTATTGCACTCTCGTCTTTTTCTACAACCACATATTCCATCTGCTGATCATTTCTTACTCTTGGATTGCTTTTATCAAGCTTACCAGTGAAGTCCACGATACCATTTTTGAACAACTCAGCGAGAAGATCTATTAAACCACTACCACATATGCTCTTAGGTTTTACATTTCCAATAACATTGATACGGGGTTTTGCATCATATCCTTCAATGATAACGTGATCTATTGCTCCTTCCACCGCCCGACTTCCATATTTTATCTCATACCCTTCAAAAGCAGGACCTGAAGCAACAGAAGTCGATATAGCCCAGCCTTCACTACCTATAACGATCTCCCCATTAGTGCCTAAATCTATTAGAAGAGATATCTCCATAGAATTAATCATATTTGATGAGATGATGTCGCCTATGACATCTCCTCCAAGAAATTTTCCGACCGATGGGAGGGAGTACACCATGGCATTTTTGTTTACATTTAATCCAAGTTCATAAGCAGGAGTAACAAGAGGGGCTCTGTTCAGATTAGATTGTAGAGTCTTAAGATTCTCTTTTGAGGAGTTTTCTCCTGGTTTTTTTTGTGAAAAAAGATAATCCACAGATTTACCATGAAAGAAGTGAGACATAATGGTATTTCCCGCTGTAACCACGTCATAGATCATTTCAGGGGACACATACTCATTAAGAAGTTCGTGAATTATCCTGTTAAGTGATCCGATAACAGCCTCTTTCAAGAGAGAGACCCCATCATCCTTTTTCCTAGATAATTCTACTCTAGAAAGAATCTCTTCACCATAGATTATCTGACCATTATAGTCAGATGTGATATTAAGGATGCGACCAGTATTTAGATCAACTAGTGCAGCGACTATAGATGTAGTACCAATGTCCACCGCAAGCCCGTATAGTTTATCTGATGTATTGCCTTCTTCTACAGCAATTACATCTTTTCCTCTCAGTACCAATGTAAAATCTCCTTCTTCAACATCTGGGGAACAAGAGAGATTGTAGTTTCTGGAAGCGATTATTTCAGGTAAAAAAGAGTTTGAAACAAATTCTTTACGAACTAACGGGAAAAGGTCATTCCTCGTAACAACAAAATCGCTAAGTATCTGCTGCTTTTCAAGTCTTGTTTCTGGAGGGATAAACACTTCAAGGTCAGAGAGAGCTTTTGTCCTGCATGCAATGACAAATCCTTTTTCCCTCCTTTCTTTAGAAAGAAATCTTTTTTGAAGTTCTTCTGATTTCTCAGTAACTCCATTATTGACTAGAACAATACATTTCCCACATGCACCTTTCCCACCACACAGGCTTCGGATACCTTCTTTTGCTTTTTGAGCTGCAGAAAGAATATCGATTCCTTTTTCTACTTTAACTCTCTTTCCCGAAGGTAAAAAAGTAATCGTGATAGTATTATGAGCCATAAAGAAAAACACGCGTAAAAATGTATTTATGTCTTTTCCCGAAAATATTCTCACCGAGGGTATTGAAAGGAAGACCATAAGTATGTTATACATAGTTGTAGGAATCCAAAAACATATATGGCAAGAATTTCATAACTATTATTGATGAATATCTCTGTGGTATACCATCCTGGCACTAAAGATGATTTTTTTCCCACTTCTCGAAAAATAAAAGGGATAGAGAAGGCTGTTGTTGAATACAGCATCCATATAGATGAAGCGAGTAAATCTGAAATCGATGAAGGGGTGATATATGATACTCATTCTAAGGATCTTGTTGACAAAGTCAAGAGGCTTGCCTTTTCAGATGTCATTTTTAGTTCACTTAGATCAGTTCTTAGAGCTGTTGATCTCATTCAGGACCATGACGTTGTTATCGTTCCTACTTCTGGGACCGGGCATGGTGCCTCAAAAACCAAATTTAGGGGATATAGTTTTTTAAACGATGTGGCAATTGCTGTTAGAGCCCTCAAGAACAAAGGCATAAGAAAGATATCCATAATTGACTGCGATGCTCATCATGGAGGAGGATCCATCGAGTTTTTTACTCACGACAGAAATCTTCAGTATGTATGTCTTTGCGAAGAGAGGACTGAGTATAATAATGGAAGAATGGTTTGTATCCCTACCAATAACCTATCTGCAAGAGATTATCTTTCAGTGTTCCAAGAAGTAATGTCCAGAGTCAAAGATTTCAAACCGGAAGTTGTGTTTTGGTATCTTGGTAACGATACTCACAGGAGAGAATATGCTGGGATGGATCTCACTTCAGACTGTTACCGTAAAATGGCGGAAGAGTTGATACCTTTTGCCAGTGAGTGCAGGATAATAATTCTGATTGCAGGAGGAGGGTTGCAGGAGACTGCTTACGAGCTTGTTAAAACCATATTTGAGGCAGTTATATCAATAGGTTAAAGTGCCCTTTTCGTCTCTCAGAATACTGAACTCAAAAGTCGGTTAATGAGGTTTTGCATATGGACGAAATTGAAGTGATGCAAATCAAAGAGTTTGTAAAAGACATGGATAAATACCAGAAAGTGGTTTACTACGAACAGAAGAAGAAAAATGAAGGTATTGCCACAGCCCTTAGTATTATAATACCGGGAGTAGGGCAGATGTATATTGGAAAAGTTGGCAAGGGAATATTGATCCTAATATTTTTTTGGCTCATTATACCGTGGCTTTATGGTATCTATGATGCATACAAAAATGCAAAAGACTATAATGCACAGCTGTATTCGATAGTTTTCAGCGATGTTAGTGTACCTAAAGTAGATTGAAGGTAAAAGATGACCCTCCATTTTACTGCACTTTTCGGCAAACTCTATATATCCACATGATGCCTGGGCAATACTTGGTATTTCAATAAACTCCTTCAAAGGAAAATTTTTTATATTGTATGATGAATACATCATATGATGTTTGAATCATATAAGTTATTTGCAGGAGTTCTCTCTAATCGAACCCGTTTTGACATAGTAATGCTATTGATGGAAGAGGAGAGAAGTGTTCTGGAGATCTGTCAGGCTAGTGGTTATGAGCAGAGCAGGGTATCTCATAATCTTCGATGTCTTTTAAATTGCGGTTTTGTTGAAGTAGAACAGAAAGGGAAAAGGAGAATATACAGGCTTAACTCCGATATAAAGGAGCTGATTTTGAAGATTAAAAATCACCTATCTGTTTACGAAAACCATCTCAGAAAATGTGGTATTTTGAGAGATGAAGACGGTATAGCTATGGAGAGGCTTCATAATGAACTCTAAAGGTCTTTCTAGAGAGTCTACGGATATACAGACCAGAAAAGGATTTCTTGGAGGGTTGTCGGGGACACTAGTGTCCTCAATTTGCTGCATTATTCCTCTGATATTACTAATTATAGGAGTTGGTGTGACTGCCGGTCTGGCGATATCTCAATACAGGCCTTATTTTATTCTGGCTGGGACAGTTTTTATAGGGGCATATATATTTCTGCATATCAGACAAAAAGCTGTCCGGTGTTCATGTGGATATAAAGAAATGATCAAGAGAGAAGAAAAGTTTATATCAGCTACTCTCCTAACATTTATAACAGGGCTTCTAATAATAAACTTTCTGGTGATCCCTTTTATTACTGGAATTGTTGTAACTAGGGAGTCTTTTTCCATCGCTGATGGAGTGTATCAAAACTCTACTTCAGAAAATCTAAGAGCAGTTAGACTTTCCATCGATGGTATGAGTTGTGAAAGCTGTGCCGGTATTATCAAAGACAAGCTTATGAAAGAAGACGGGATAATCAGGGTAGACATAAGTTATAAGGAAAAAGGAGGCATTGTGATTTTTGACCCGGCATATACATCTGTAGACAGGATTGTAGAAGCAATTAAACCATACAGGGCAACAGTAATCTCTGAATGGGAGGTAACACCGTGAACTGTGAATGTGGGATGAATGGATTGAAAGTAAAAAAGATTACAGTTGGGAGTCATGTAAATCCTGAATACTGGCACTTAATTGATGACGATTTTTATGCATGTCAGAATCCAGAATGCGACATAGTATATTTCAACAAACTGGCTAAATTCACCCTAAATCAGGTGAAAACAAGGGTATTTTTTAAAGCAACTGGATCTTCAAGGCCTCTTTGCTACTGCAAACAGGTTACAGAAGAAGATGTTCTAAAAACCATTGAGGAAGGTGCCAGATCTGTCGAAGAAGTGGAAAAAGTAACGGAACTAGGAGACGGAAAATTCTGTGTGGTTACCAATCCACTAGGTAGATGCTGCAAAGAGTACTACACTAAATTTATTAACAAACATCTATCAATTAAAGAGAGATCGATTAAGAAAAAACTAGAAATGGCTGAAGAAGAAGAGAAAAGGGTTGATTCATGTTGTACCTGATAGGTGAGCTTCATGAAATATGATTTTGTGATATTGGGTGGTGGGGCCGCAGGTTTTTCTGCTGCAGTGAAGGCAGAAGAGTTTGGAGTAAAAACATTGATGGTTAATCAGGGCCCTATAGGTGGAACATGTGTCAATGTGGGCTGTGTCCCCTCCAAGTATCTCTTAACAGGCCTTGAATTACGATGGAGAGCACTGAATCACCATTATGATGGTATCGAACTGAGAGAAGAAGAGTTCAGCTTCAAAAGACTGGCTGAAGGTAAAAACCGTCTTGTAGAGAGACTGAGAAAGGAAAAATATAGAGATGCTATTGACTCCATGGATCATGTGGAATATGTTGAGGGGAAAGGTGTTATCAGGCCAGATGGCAGGTTAAAAGTAAACGGAGACACCATCGAGATCAGAAAACTTCTTATAGCAACTGGAGCGAGAGCTCGCATTCTTCCGGTAAAAGGTATCGAGTCTATAAAGGATAGAGTCCTAACAAACGTTGAGGCGCTTAGCCTGAAGGAAAAGCCTGAAAGTATCATAATCATGGGAGGGAGAACACAAGGGCTGGAGTTTGCCCAGATTTTCTCAAGAGCAGGCAGTGAGGTTACTCTCCTCCAGAGGAGCAGTAGAATAATGCCTAAAGCAGAGCCTGAGCTATCTGAGAGTCTTAGAAAAATACTCTCAGAAGAAGGTATCAGAATTTTCACGGGCGTTAACCTGAAAAAAGTGGAAAAAGCCAATAATGGAATACGAGTAAGGTCAGTAATCAACAATACTGAAAGAGAGTTTGAGTCAGAATATATCCTTTTTGCCACTGGCAGGAAGCCCAATACTGATGGAATTGGTCTTGAACATACCGATGTCCAGCTTAATGATAGTGGGTTTATAATGACCGACAAAACAATGAAGGCGAGTAATAAAATATATGCGGCTGGAGATGTGACTGGAGAACCCATGCTAGAGACTGTGGCAGCAAAAGAAGGTTCGATAGCGGCCATCAATGCCCTCACTGAGAAAGAGATCTTAATGGATTACTCTACAGTTCCGAAAGTTGTGTTCACAGAACCTCAGCTTGCTAGTGTTGGAATGACAGATGAAGAGGCAATACAAAAGTATACATGTGCCTGCAAGACTGTTAGCTTTACTTCTGTTCCAAAAGCCCTCATTACTGGAGACGAAAAAGGATTGATCAAGATGGTGGTTGATAGAGATACTTGGCAAATACTTGGTATTCATATCTTGTCAGGAAAAGCTGCAGAAATAATCCACGAGGCAACTATGATTGTAAAGAATAAGATGACAGTAGACCAGGTGATAGATACCGTTCATGTATTCCCCACAATGAGCGAAGCAATAAAACTCGTTGCTCTATCTTTCAGGAAGGATATTGGCAAATTACCCTGTTGTGCTGAGTAATCTTCTAAAAGGCATGATATATCCTGGAGAGTGAGTGTGCAGTGTTCTATTAGAAATCGTAGGATATCATGAACGAGCTAATAAATATTATACCTTTAAAGTGTTATGAGTTCTTTTTCCATAAATTAAAAAGAGAAATGTCTTTAGGGAGCGAGACTCATGGTCTGGTAACCACATACAGTAGCTTACCATCCATTTCCTTCGGGACAACTCTGAGATCCATACCTATCTCAAGATCCTCCTCTGAGAGACCTTCGGTGAAAGTCATCAACCTTCCACCTTCCTTCATGTCCACCACTGCAAGGGTATAAGGAGCAAAGTCATCAAAGCCAGCCGGAGCAGCGTGAATAGTAGTGAAGGTATGAAGTGTACACTCGCCACTCAATTCAACCCATTCCATCTCATCACTCAGGCAATCCACACAATCTGCCTTGGGTGGAACATAAAGAGTTCCGCATTTCTTGCATTTAGTCCCGGTAAGCTTTCCCTCTTCTAGACACTCTACAAATCTCGCAACTTTCGAGTTGGGGACGTAACTAATTTTTCCGAATTTGTCGAACATCTACATCACCTCTTGAATATCTGCACAAAACAGTATTGGCCTATGCCACCCACATTATGAGTAAGCCCGACTTCCGCTCCATCTACTTGGCGTTTTCCAGCTTCTCCTCTCAGCTGCTTAACGATCTCAGTGGTCATAGAAACTCCTGTGGCTCCTACCGGATGACCTTTGGCTTTGAGTCCCCCATCCACATTTACTGCTACTTTTCCACCTATGTAAGTTTGTTCCTCTTCAATCAACTTTCCACCTTCACCAATATCACAGAAACCAAGGTTCTCATAGGCCATGATCTCTGCTATGGTGAAGCAATCGTGAACATCGGCGACATCTACGTCATCAGGACCGACTCCAGCCATCTTGTATGCTTCTTTAGCAGCAACAATAGCGCTTGGTACTCTATCCACGTATTCCCGCCTTATCACAGAAATTGGAGCTGATGCAGAGGCTATTCCTTCAATCCAGACTGGAGTGTCTGATATCTTCTTGGCGAGATCTTCTTTCGCTAAAATTACCGTAGCTGAGCCATCTGAATTGGCACAACAGTCAAACAGTTTCAATGGTGATGCAACAGGTCTGGCTGATAATGCCTTTTCAAGGGTTATTTCCTTCTGGAACATGGCCTTCGGATTCATGGCTCCGTATTTATGAGCTTTAACGGCTACCATGGCAAGCTGCTCTTCTGTCGTTCCATACATATGCATGTGTCTTCGAGCAAAAAGGGCATAATAGCCTGGGAAGGTTATTCCAAATCCACTCTCCCACTGGACATCTCCTACTCTGCCCATCAACGCAAGAATTTCAGGAGTAGATAGCTCCAGCATCTTCTGAATCCCAACAACAGCGACAATATCATGAAGACCTGACTTAATCAATGAATATGCAGTTCGTATGGCTGCTGAACCAGACCCACAGGCAGCTTCAGTTAAATAGGTTGGCTGAGCATTAACTCCCAAATACTCTGCAATTACTCCTGGTATAGATCTTTGCTTGTGATATTCTGGAGAAGAACCAATGACGGTTGCGTTGATATCTTTCTGAGTTAGTTGAGCATCCAACAGAGCTTCTTTAAAGCTTTCAAAAGCCAGTTCTTGGACTGTACAATCATCTCTTTTACCAAATTTACTATGGCCTATCCCTACAATTCCAACTTTCACTTCATCACCTCGTTAACTTTGGATTAACTTTAGATATACTGTCCCCCATCGACCTTAATTACTTCGCCAGTAATATGCCTAGCTCTCTCAGAAGCAAGGAACACCACAACCCATGCAACTTCTTCTGGAGCTCCTGCTCTTCCAAGAACAATCTCATTCAGGGCCTGCTGTTTTACTTCCTCTGGTACAGTTTCATACATCTCAGTCATTATCATACCCGGTGCAACAGCATTTACATTGACATTGTATCTACCAAGTTCCCTCGCAACAGCTTTGGTTAACCCGATAATCCCTGCTTTTGCTGCAGAGTAATTAGACTGGCCGAATTTACCCCTCAAACCATTAATTGAGGTAAGATTGATAATCTTTCCTGATTTCTGTTCTTTAAACAGGGGTGCACATGCTCGGATATAGTTAAAATACCCTTTCAGGTTGATGTTTATTACAGTATCCCACTGTTCTTCAGACATCTTCCATACAACCCCATCCCAGTTGACCCCTGCATTGTTAACCAGAATATCAACTCTTCCAAATTCATCTAGAACTTTCTTCACCATGTCCTGTGCATCCTGAAAATTGGAGGTATCGGCTCTAATCGGCAAACATCTCCTTCCAAGCCCTTCAATAGTCTCTTTGACTTGCTGAGCTTGCTCTACGCTTTTCCTGTAATTGATTGCAACATCAACCCCTTCTCTGGCAAGCTCAATAGCAATTGTGGCCCCGATACCTCTACTACCCCCTGTCACAATGGCAACTTTGTCTTTTAATTCCAGATCCATTCCACCACCTCAACAGTAATAATGTTCCATCATATTTATGATTAATGTTTTTACCTTCAAATATTTCGTGTTCTGTAATATTACATTTAAATGCTTGGTTGACAATTTATGGTATTATTGTATATTAATCGTTAAGTAGACAGAATAAAAGAATTTCAAAAACTCGAAAAAATGACTTCATATAGACGTCATTGATATTTTTTGAAGGGATTAATGCGAAAGATTTAACTCATTTTATGAATCTGTATGAATGAAACTCCCGAGAGGATAACTATGAGCTCAAAGGTATTGATGATAATTCTGGATGGAATAGCAGACAGACCTATTGACAATAAAACGCCCCTCCTTGTAGCAAAAACCCCCAACCTAGATTCTCTTGCGATGAGGGGTATAAACGGGATAATGGATCCTATATCCCCTGGAATCAGAGCTGGATCTGATGTAGGACATCTTGCATTGCTGGGCTATGATCCGTATAAATACTATACCGGGAGGGGCCCTATAGAGGCCGCTGGGACAGGGATTAACATTAAAGAAGGGGATATCGCCTTCAGAGCAAACTTTGCTACAGTAGAGGAAAAAGATGGTTCTTTTTTTGAAAAAAAAGTTATCGATCGAAGAGCAGGAAGATTTTCACAGACAGATGAGCTGGTTGAGGCAGTCATGGATGAGCTCTCATTAGATACTGAATTTATTTTAAAGAGAGGAAGTGGTCATCGAGCAGCCCTGATTCTAAGAGGAGAAGATCTTTCAGACAAAATCTCAGATGTAGATCCAAAAAAGGAGGGCAAACCTCCAAAAAAAGCTATCCCATTAGTTTCCGAAGAGGCAGCTATTAACACTGCTCGTCTTGTCAACAAATTTTCTGAAGGGTCTCATGACATTCTCAGGAAACACTCTCTAAATAAGGCTCTATATGAAAAAGGTAGATTGCCCGCCAATGCTCTCCTTTTGAGGGGTCCTGGCAAAGTACCTCGCATCGAATCTTTCAAAGAAAAATATGGACTTTCTTTAGGAGTAGTCACAGGAACAAGCCTTATCAAAGGAATTGGTAAGATGCTCGGTGGGATTGTTATAGATGTGGAGGGTGCGACTGGCAGTCCAGACACCAATATTGAAGGAAAAATTAAAGCTGCACTGGACGCCATAAAGAGGTTCGATGTTGTCATCTTACACATAAAGGCGTTTGATGAACTGGCTCATGATGGTGACTTTCAGGGAAAAGTTAGATTTATAGAGAAAGTTGATAAGGCATTGACCCCGATCCTCTCATTGAATAACTGCTGTATAGTTGTGACAGCCGACCATTCTACACCCATCTCAGTGAGAAATCACTCTGGAGATCCTGTACCTGTAACCCTTGTCGATGAAAACGTAAGAAGGGATCGGATTGACTCTTTTGATGAATTTTCTGCCCCTTCTGGAGGCTTGTGTAGGATTCGTGGGCTGGACTTGATGCCAATAATTATGGATCTTATAGGAGTTGCTGAGAAATATGGTGCATGAGGTCGACATCCCTGAAATTCTTGATACACTGAGAATTCCATCAGGAACTAGATTTGATGAAAACAATATAATCACCGATACTGATGTAATTGTAGGCAGTAATTGTCATCTCGAGCTAGGGATAGTTGGAAAAAAAGTATTCGTTGGAGAGAAGACTCGAATTAACAGAGATATATCAGGAAAAGAGGTCCGGGTGGATGACTGGTGTGAAATTACTGGAGATGTATATTCCGAGGGAGATGCCTATATTGGAGAATTCGTTACTATTAAGGGGAAACTCGTAGTGTATGGAGATCTCGAGGTAGGGAGTAATGTCAAGATTCAGAAAGGCTTTGAGGCAAAGGGATGGATCGTAATAAAAAACCCCATTCCACTGATTGTGTTTATATTTCTATACATAATGGAACTCTTCAGAACTGGTAGAATAGAGGAAATCGAAGAACTCCTAGATGAATTTGAAGATGTAAGTGACCCGATGATCATTCCCAGCTCTGCTAAAATAACTCTGAGTGAAATAAAAGTTCCAAAAGAGGCGATATTTGAGAATGGATGCAGAGTACACGGCAATCTCAGAGGAGAGAAGGTCTTGATAAAAGGTGATTGTGAGTTCTTTGGAAGTGTTAGAGCTTCAGACCATATTGAAATCGAGGATTCCTTGATCCATGGAGATGTAGAGGGAAAGGATATTTGGATTAAGGGACGAAGTATTATTAAGGGAGATGTACGGGGAAGAAAAATTTTTGTTGAAAAGGATGTAAGGATCGAAGGAAATATTATAGGTAAAGAAGGTGTTAAAATCATAAGAAGGGAAAAACCAGAAGGTGTAACAAATGATGGAATGGGACTGGAGGACATTCCGGGAGCGTTTCCCCCATCTGGCTGAAGAAATTTCTCAGAACAGCCATATACCCAGTATAATGGATCATTTTGAGCGATGCTCAGGGGTTGAAGAAGCTCTCGAGCTAATTGAGTTCTTTTACAGACATGGAGAGATCAGTAAGAGCTTCGCTGAGTCTCTGAAAAAAAACATGGATGCACTATCTCGGCTTTTTAATACGAGGAAACCGGGAGAATACACGAAAAGAGGAATTTTAAAGAAATCTGAGGATTTTCGATGATAACCATTGGTCTAGCAGGTAAACCCAATTCTGGAAAATCCACTTTTTTTAAGGCTGCAACTCTTGCGGATGTGGCCATAGCAAATTATCCTTTCACTACTATAGAACCTAATGTGGGTATTGCCCATGTGAAGACAGAATGTGTATGTAGACAACTTGATGTTGAATGCGAAAGATGTATAGAGGGGTGGAGATTCATACCAGTTGAATTAATCGATGTGGCTGGACTTGTTCCAGACGCCCACAAAGGTCGTGGTCTTGGAAACGAATTTCTTGATACTCTGAGACAGGCTGAGGCCATCATTCATGTGGTTGATGCATCTGGCTCAACTGATCCAGATGGAAATGAGGTGGGGATCGGTACTCATGATCCTCTGAATGATATCGAATTTTTGAAAAAAGAGCTCACAATGTGGATATATGGCTTGCTAAAAAAACACTGGGAGAGAATAACCAGAAGGATCCAGCTAGAAAAGGCTTTACCCCATAGACTTATCTCTGAACAACTGTTAGGTGCCGGAATTTCAGAATATCATGCAAAATCTGCCCTAATGGCCATACATAAGGACATATCAAAGTATACTGACGAAGATCTCCGTGAACTCTCTCAAGTTCTGATGGAGACCAGTAGAAAGATTGTGGTGGCTGCAAATAAGGCAGACATAGCTCCCAGAGATAACATCAATAGGCTTCTAGATCTTGGAGACCACGTAGTTGCTACATCCGGAGTCTTTGAATATGCTCTAAGAATGGCTGCAAAAAATGGGTTTATATCATATATCCCAGGAGAGAAAGATTTTAAAATACTTAAAAAACTGAATGATAGGCAAGCTGAAGTTCTTGACAAAATAAAAATATTTCTTGATGAATTTGGCTCTACAGGAGTTCAGAAAGTTATCAATAAAGTAGTTTTCGAAGAACTGAGTTATATAGTTGTATATCCAGTAGAAGACGAAAATAAATACACAGATTCAAATGGTCAAGTCCTCCCAGATGCATTTCTGCTGAAAGAGGGGGCAACTCCCAGAGACCTAGCAGCTAAAGTTCATACAGATCTGGAAAAACATTTTTTGTATGCTGTAGATGCAAAAACCAGGATGAGAGTATCAGAGGACTATCACCTCCAGCATAATGATGTAATAAAAATAGTGGCTACCGTCTGAATGTATATCCGTTTCACGTCTATCTACTTCTACGCTAATCGCAATCCTTTCATATGATGGTCGAAGACGTCAAACTATGAGTTTAGAAGAATACATAAATGATCCAGAATTGGAAGAAGTAGTGAATTTTCACGGTCATTTATGCTTTGGACTGGCTCTAGGCTTCAAAGTTGCTCATATTGCCAGAGAGGAGTTTCCAAGACCTGAAGACGAAGAGATCGTATGTATTGTGGAAAACAATTCTTGTGCTGTAGACGCAATTCAGTATATTATGGGTTGCACATTTGGAAAAGGGAATCTGGTTTTCAGAGATTACGGCAAACACGCTTACACCTTTATCAACCGGGTCAACAAACAAGCTATCAGAATATCACTGGCAGGTGATATATCCAAGAAACTGAATGGGCTGAAAAAGAATGAAGTTATAGAGTACATCCTAAATAATCCCAAAGTGTTCCTTAAAATAGAAAGGTTCAAAGATTTTTCTGACATCCCTCCTGAAGCAAGAATTCATACTTCAGTGGAGTGTGAGGAATGCAGAGAACCAGTGATGGAAACACGAGCACGGGTACTTGAAGGGAGAATCCTATGCATACCATGTTTTAACAGACTCCTTAATACCCTTTTGAAAAAATAGAGAAAAGGTATTATTATATTGAGTCCGACGCCATAGCTGGTGTCGGTTATGATCACATACAATGCTGTAGTAAATAAGATTGTAGAGCTTTTCCACAAGGCTGAGACTGAGCTTCCAGATGATGTGGTCAGAGCTATCGAAAAGGCTCTCGAAAGAGAGGAGAACGAGATGGCTCAACGCCAACTTGAAGCAATCTTAAGAAACATAGAAGTTGCGAAAACCAAAAAAATTCCGATTTGCCAAGATACAGGAATTCCAATCATATTCCTTGAAATAGGGATGGATGTAACTCTAGATTTTGATCTCAAATCAGCTATTGAAGAGGGTGTTAAAAAGGCAACAGAACTCATACCACTTAGACCAAATGCTGTCCATCCGCTAACTCGCGAAAATCCTGGGACTAACATAGGAGTGGGTATTCCCGATATCCATTGTGAATTTGTAGAAGGAGACCATATACAAATTACAGTAGCACCCAAGGGGGCAGGTTCAGAAAATATGAGTCGATTGCGAATGTTCAATCCATCAGAAGCTGGTGAAATAAAGAAATTTGTAGTAGAAACGGTAAAAAACGCTATGGGAAAACCGTGTCCACCCACAATAGTTGGAGTTGGGATCGGTGGTAGCTTTGATAAATGTGCAAGACTTGCAAAAAAAGCAGCCTTCAAAGTTCTTGGAACGCCTTCAGAGTATGAGGCTGAACTTTTGGAAGCGATAAACTCTCTTGGCATTGGACCTATGGGGTTAGGTGGAAGAACAACTTCTCTTGCTGTAAATGTGGAAATGGCCTATTGTCATACAGCATCGTTGCCTGTTGCAGTTAATATCCAGTGCTGGGCCTCGAGACGAGCTTCAGGAGTTTTGAGGTGATTAGATGAAATATCAGTTTAATACCCCTCTTTCAAAGGAAGACATAATGGAATTGAATGTAGGAGATGAAGTATATCTCTCCGGGATAATTTATACTGCACGGGACAAAGCCCACATGAGAATTATGGAATATAGAAAAGAGAGTAAAAAGATTCCGTTTTCACTGGAAAACCAGGTAATTTACCACTGCGGACCCCTCGTAAAAAAATTGGACAGTAAATGGAAAGTAGTAGCAGCAGGACCCACAACCAGTGCAAGGATGAACAGAGCCGCTGTTCCATTGTTACAGAACTTCGATGTGAGAGCACTTATTGGAAAAGGGGGAATGGATGGTAAAGTAACTGAAGCAATGCGAGAAAAATGTGTCTATCTAGCTTATACTGGAGGGTGTGCTGCCACTGCCGCCGAAACAATAACTTCAGTAAAGGACGTAATCTGGCTTGATCTGGGAGTGCCCGAAGCAGTATGGGTTCTTGAGGTGGAGAAGTTTGGCCCTCTACTGGTTGGTATTGATGCTCATGGGAACAGTATTTTCAGTAAAGTTGAGGAAGAAGTGAACAAACATTTTAGTGATATGTTTCCCTAGTGACTCCTTAACTCTCCATATTTTTTATTCCGGATCTTTCAGGAAGTGTAGCTTTTTCTGCCTGGACACGCCAACCAGTTCAAATACATCGATGCTTTTTTCATACATCAAGTCTTCATCTATCTTGAAATTCCCTTTTTTGGTGGGTTTAAGATCCTCTACATCGATAAATCTCCATTCCTTATAATCCAGTCTGAATCCAACAAAAGGCATAGCCCCAAAACTCGCTGAAAACTCCTTAAGGGCGTTTACCTCATCGTCAGAGAGGTATATTGGAAACTCCTTCCTTCCTTTAACTTCAATGGCCATGTATCTCCTGCCATTTCCTGCAATGATATCTGGCAAAGGTCTTTTTGTGGCAGCACCAGATGATGGCACGCGAATAGCTGGGCACTGAAGGTCCCATAACAGGTTGACCAGCTCCCTTTCGATCCTTGACCCTTTTTTCTTCATTCATTATTTTGAATGGGGTTACTTTAATATAGTCTTTCTCAAATCATCCCTCATGAACTTGGTGCAACAGTTGATATGCTGTGGTAAAGAGATGGTTCGATATTCCTTGGTGGCTGGAGCAAGTGGGAACATCAGTGCACATAGAGATCAAAAAATTATCATTACTCGAAAGGGAGCATTTTTAGGTTCTCTGTCACCAGAAGATTTCGTGAAGGTAGATTTTCATGGGAGCGATCCGAGAGCATCCAGAGATCTAGTAATCCACCGAACGATATATGAGACAATTGACACCAAGTTCATACTTCACAGTCACGGCATTAAAACTATAGTTGTTTCTTTTTTGGTAGATACTTTCGAGCCAATTGACCTTGAAGGGAGATACGTTCTTGGGGCAGTTCCTGTAGTAGAAGGAGAATATGATGTAGAGCGTCTTTCTAAGAACATTGCAGAAAAAATTTCAGAGAGTGAAGTCGTTGTAGTAAAAGGACATGGTGCCTACGCCTGTGGAGATGATCCCTTAGAGGCTCTTGCCAGATTGGTTACTCTCGATCAGAGTTGTAAGATTTTTTATGATTATATGATTCTCACTAAATAGTGTCCAATTAATTAATTATTTTGTATTAAAATTCTTATATATTCGTTCATAACAGAAACATTTATGTAGTATGATTATTGTAGTAATAATGGTGGTAATAATAATGATGAAATGTTTTGGTACCCAAGCCTTTAAGATAGGAGATTACAAATGTACACTATGTCCCATGTACACTGAATGCAAGAGAGTCTTTGGTACACCATCATCTAATATATGGGCAAGCTCTCCGGGTTTGAAATAATGGAATATAAAGCTATCCGCCAGTTGCAATAAAACTACTCTGTTAGATTTTGAGATTATCGGTAGATCCAACAATAGTTATAAGCCAAAACTAGCCTTACCGTTAGTCATATTTTGGGTCCAATGACTATATCCAATTTGCAAAAAAGATTGTTTCCAACGTTTTTGTTTCTGCTATCTTTGAGACTATGAGCGATTTTGTTCGAGGACTTTTTAGTTTACGTATACCTTATCTGAAACATATGCTAGCATCAATGGGAATTGTACAAAAAAGAAGAGTCTCTACAAAAGAATCAACTGGTATCTCTAAGATCAATAACTCGCTTGGCTTTTATACCATCTCTTGGAATCGTTCCTGGATCAACAATTCTGACTTTTGGAGTATATCCTGTAATGGCCTTTATTTCCTTAGTATAATGCCTTATAAGTTCCGTTTTTTCTTTATTCGAGAGTTTCTTAAGGGATTCCACTTCCACCGTCATCGTGTCCAGATACCCTTTCTTTTCAACAATTATTCTATAATTGACTCCACTCTCCTGGTGTCTCATGAGAGCTTCTTCGATCTGACTGGGAAAGATATTGGTACCACTCACAATTATCATATCATCGGTTCTTCCTATAATCGTCGAATGCTTTATATGGGTCCTCCCACACTCACACTCTTTTGTATCATACAAGAAGGCCAAATCTCTAGTTCTGTATCTTAGAATAGGCATCGACTCTTTAGTCAATGTGGATATTACAAGTTCCCCTTTCTCCTCCAGCTCAATTGGTTCACCTGTTTTTGGATCCACACACTCAACCAAGAAGTGATCTTCCCAGAGGTGAAGACCATCATGCTGGTCACAATCTGTTGAAACTCCGGGACCGCACATTTCGCTCAGTCCATATACGTTATGAGCATCCATATCCCATAAATCATTCATTTTCTTTCTCAACCCTTCAGTGAAGGTTTCTGCTCCAAATAATCCAGCTCTTACTTCGAGATCTTTTGAAGGATCTATTCCCATCTCCATGGCTACTTTAGCCAGATGCAGTCCATAAGAGATAACACCAGACATGAAAGTGGTTCCATAATCCTTCATAAGAGTAATCTGACGGTTGGACTCTCCTCCACTACTTGGAACTATTAAGGCTCCTATTTTCCTCGCACCATAGTGAAATCCAAAGGCTCCAGTGAACAGCCCATAGGGTATTGGATTCTGAAATATGTCCTTTTTCGATAAACCAGACATGGCTAGACAGCGGGCCATAACCTCGCCCCATACATCGATGTCGTTCAGAGTATATACTACCGTGGTGGGTTTTCCCGTAGTACCTGAAGAAGCATGAAGCTCCACTAGCTCTTCCATTGGAACCGCTAGAAGGCCAAAAGGATAGTTTTTCCTTAGATCCTCCTTTTCCATAAAAGGCAACTTTCTTACATCCTGAAGCGTTTTTATATCTTCAGGTTTAACACCCATTTCCTTCATCTTCCTGCGATAGTATGCTACATTCTCATATACTCGATGGACGGTATTCTTTAACCTTTCAAGCTGAATGGCTTCGATTTTTTTTCTATCTAACGTCTCTATTTTTTCATTGAACATGTAATCCTTCACAATATTCACCTCCAGTTACTATCCGAATAGCATCCAGTTCGCCCTAGTAACAAGATTCTTAAAAGCATAAGCACATCGTTCAGGGGAGCTCAATACAGGAATCTTATTATCCCGAAAAATTTTATGTATAACAGGTGTATCAACAACATAGGCCACAACAGGTTTTCCATATTTCCTGCTGGCATTTACAAAGGCCTCTGCAAACTCTCTGGAGTCGAGACCCACATTTATGGCAATCACACCCCCAATGTACTCCAGAGACATAACTATATCCACACATCTACTATAATTGGAAAAGGGGGTTGCTGGAGTCATATCTAGCGGATTTGATAGGGCGGCAATTGGTGATGCAACTTCCTTTAATTGTTTTTTAGCTTCAGAATCGAATTCCGGGACTTTCAGGCCGAGTTCCTCGCATAGGTCACTGACAGCTACACTTGGTCCACCGCTTATGGTTATGATCCCTACACTGTCACAGGAAGGGAGTGGTTGGGTGGACAAAACTTGAGCAGTGTCAAGCATTTCATCCATATTTTTAAACAACAAAACCCTGCTCTGCCTACATGCAGCCTCAAAGATCCTGAACTCTCCTGCCATAGAACCTGTATGAGACCTTGCAGCTCTTGTTCCTGCACCTGTTCTCCCTATTTTGTAAACAAGAACAGGTTTTCTAGAAGAAATACTTCTAGCAGTATCAATGAATTTCCTTCCATCTTTCAACCCTTCCATCAAAAGCATGATCACATCAGTTTTTTCATCTGAACCAAGAAACTCCATCATTTCTACGAAATCTACATCTACCATGTTGCCTATACTTACAAACCGACTTAATTTTAATAGAGAATTTCGTACATAATGTAAAGCTATCCCTCCAAAGGCACCACTTTGAGAGATAAAAGCCACATTTCCTTCATCCATAGGAACTTCCCAGAAATAACTGGCATTAATTTTCGTATGGGTGTCAAGGATACCCATACAATTTGGTCCAATAATTCTGACCCCTGATTCCTTTGCAATCTCGTACATCTTTTCCTGAACAGCACGACTTTCCTGACTCTCAACCTCTCCAAATCCAGCTGATAGGATAACACAGGCTTTAACTCCTTTCGCAACACAGTCGTTCAGAGCAGGGAGAACGTATTTCCCAGGAATGGATATTATAGCAAGATCCACCTCCCCTTCTATTTCAAGGATACTCTGATACACTCTGTATCCCAGTATTTCCTTTTCCTTTGGATGTATCGGATACACCTGGCCATCAAAACCAGAATCGATGATATTCTTAAAAAGAACGTACCCCAACTTCTCTTTGTTTCCTGTTGCACCAAAGACTGCTATTGATCTGGGATTGAAAAAATAGGAAAGAGGATTTTCCAATATTCCTCCTCCCATGGGAAAGGATATGGCCACTTCGTCTCCATGAGCCAGAATATGGTCTCTCTTTACTTCCTTTCCATTCACCACAAAAATAGCTTCTCTATACCCTTCTCGTTCAATAGCGTTCCTGAACTCTCTGCCATATTTAGAAAAAAGAACCTGAAGTAGATCTTCCACTGTAGAACCCCTTTCAAGATTGATTCTCTCTTCTCTTTTTCCGGTTACCTGAGAAAAATAACCGAGAAACCTCACGAAGACTATCAACAGGTCTCACCTGCGAATAAAGGAAAATCTAAATCCTTTTCTGGCCTCCATCTCCTCTTTACTGATTCCCAGACAGCGATTACAGAGGTTCTTTGACTTGTCAAAATGCAGATCACAGAAAGTTTTACGACACTTCCAGCATATGTTTACTCTGACATATGGCTGAGATAAATCGATCCTTTCCTTACAGGTCTTGCACAGAGGCATTTATACCACCAGTCCTTCTTTTTCAAGAATCTTCAACACATCATGGAGTTCAAGATCCTCTAGAGTTTCCCGTTTTATCAACCCTGTTTCGGGGTCCCATCCTCTGATTTCATAATATCTGTCTATCATCTTGTTGAAGGTATCTCTGGTATATATTTCTCCTTTAGCTGGCCCACGAGGTACTTTATCCTTGAAAAATCTCTCTGGAAGAGTATCATCCTTTCTTCGAATTCCTCTTCGGATGTTAAATGCCCTCTCCACATTAATAATTCGCTTTCCTATTCTGAGCAATTCTTCATAGCTGATGTTCCATCCAGTCACAGCCGAAATCCATTCATGATATTTCAGGGAATGCACTTCTCCCTTTAGCTTGAAGTACTTATGAATGAGTTCTGGTACTGGATATTGAGTATAATAACTTGCATGCATGAACCTGCAAGAACCTATGGAGTCTGTTATTGCTCCCAGTTCTTCATGCCATGCGACCATCTCTGGTTTCCCTCCATATTTTCTCAGATCTACTGCTTCTGGATCTCCAAAGAGGTCTTTTCCTATTTCTGGTGGAAGTTTTATCATCTCAAACACAGGATGAGCTCGAAGATGGTCTGATCCTCTGCTCGCCACTGCATAGGCAAATCCAAATCCTTTGGCAGCCCTAGGATCACATGAAATGGAGTCCATTCCTTTAACATTGGAGGTGTAGTACATTGCTTTCTCAGATATGGCTTTCGCAGCAAGATAAGATCCAAGTCCCCCAAGTTCACCTATTTTACCCTCTCTATTGGCAATTTTGTGGATAGCTTCAACCATCGCATCGGCATTTCCAAATCTCAAATCAAGACCATCTAGAAACTCGTCATCAATAATACCCTCTTCCCTCCATTCCATAAATGTAGCGATCATATTACCGCAAGACACGGCATCCATACCGTAATCATTGGCAATCATATTGGCGTGGAATACTGCATCGAAATCGCCTACGCCACATTTACTACCAAAAGCCCCTATAGCCTCAAATTCAATATTGCCTCTTGTTCCCGCATATTTACCAGTTCGAATAACACCATATCTCTTGCATCTGTTTGGGCATGACATACAGGCTCTTCCAGCAGGAATTGGCGACTCTTTGACAGAAAATCTATCTCTGAATTCTTCTCCACTTATTTTGTCTGCATCTTCAAAGTAGGATTCTCTGAAATTTCTCGTGGGAAGCCATCCCTGAGCGTTGCCCCATCCAACACATACCGCAGTCCCAAGAACAGAATGTTCCTGGGTCTTAAATCCAAAGTCGTTCATCAAAGCCAGCCAGCCATCTCTAGCAACCTCATAATATCTATCCGGATCTGCAACCTCTATAGATCCCGTACCACTGACGCCAATGGCCTTAAGGTTTTTCGACGCCATTACCGTCCCCATTCCGGCTCTTCCAGCGGCATCCCAGTAATCAAAGATAACAGAGCCATATAACACACCATTTTCTGCTGCTCTGCCTACTGCAGCCACCTTCACATCGTCATGTCTCTCTTTAAGGACATCAGTGGTCTCAAAGACTCCACTTCCTTTCAGATCTGAGGCATCTCTCAACTCCACATGATCATCTTCTATCAGGAGATACACTGGTTTTTTAGATCTTCCCACCACCACGATGTTATCATAACCGGCGTATTTCAGCTCTGGAGCAAAATTGGTACCAGCATTGGAGTTTCCGAAAATACCTGTCAGCGGAGAGAGGGAAGTAACATCTACTCTTCCTGTAGTTAATCCCAGAAGACCATTAACAGGCCCTGTAGCAATCAAAAGCACATTATCCGGGCTCATTGGGTCAACATCGGGCCCAACGAGATCGAAGAGCAGTCTTCCATTGAGGCCACGTCCTCCAAGAAATCTTTTTACAAGATCCCTGTCCAGTGGTTCCTTTATAACTTTCCCTTTTGTCAAATCAACTTTCAGAGTTTGACCTGCATATCCATATAGTTTTTCCATCATCTGAGATCCCTCGCACGAGCCTGAGCAGCAGCTTCCTTTCTTGCTATCTTAACCTTCTTTATGGTATCAACATCCAGAGAAGTGGAATAGCTAACAGCTCGAGTAAAACACCATTTCACACACTCTGGATCTCCTCTGCACAGATCGCACTTAAAAAAGACTTTTTTATCTTCATCAAATCCTATGGCCCCAAAAGGACATGCGATCATGCAACGTTTGCATCCGATACAGATGTCAGGATCAAGAATCACCGCTTGAGTGTCTTCATCCCTGTATATCGATCTGACAGGGCATACAATCATACATGGGGCATCCTCACAGTGTTCGCATCCAGTAGGAACATCTATGCCGTCCCTATCAAACTTTACAACCCTTATCCTGGCTTTTGTTGGAGAAAATACACCCTCGTTGATAAAACTGCAGGCCAGCTCACACGCTCTGCATCCCGTACATAGGTCTGGGTTAAAGACCAATTTCTTCAATATTACACCTCCAGATCCTTTACATCACAAAACTCAGAAAAGTCCAGTATTTCCTGAGATATGTGAACCTTAGTGGGGACTCCTGAAGCCCTTAGAATCCCAATTGGCGTTGAAGGGCCTACACATACAAACCCAATTTTATTTACCCCCCTCGGTGGAACTCCACACACAGGTTCGTCAAGACCTCCTATAGCATGGGCAGGTTTGATATCATGTTCCTCTAGTAATTTCATAATCTCAACAAGTCTTTCTCGACCAACAAATGGAATTTCCCTGTAAATTCCAAAGACTTCTCCTTCTCCTTCGAAGATCGATTTCTCACTCACTTCAGAAAACATACGCTGTATGAAGAGATCAAGAGCAGTTATAGACGACTCCTCAAATCCAATCACTTGAGTGAATCTTGTGAGCATGAAATTTGACATCTCTACTGATCCAGCAAATCTGAGAGTGGAGACGATCCCATTTCTGTATAAAATGGCATCTAAAGTAAAACTGGACAGATAGTATATACCTACCTTACCTTCTTCAATCAATGGAATGTCTCTTGCTGGGGCCACTCTACTGCTGAAAGCTAGGCCTTTTTTTCCACATCGGTCAAATATCCCGGTAACCTTCTTCAGGCTATTTTTTGGAAAAATAGCCAGATTTGCAATTACTTTCCCTTCTCCGGTTTCGACATCAAAATTGGAATAAAATATGCATTCATGTATCCTGCTTAGACCATATCCAATCCGATCAGCTATGTTACCTTTTTCAATCTCTCTGAGACCTTTCTCAGTTATAACTCTACCTTTGAGACCAAAATTCTCTGTCAGTCCCCTTTCATCCAGAATCCTTAGATGGTATCTTACTGCCTGTTCAGTAAGATATATCCCCCTTTCCCGAAGTTTATTGGCAATAAATCTCGCTCCAGTAGGTTTTTCCTGTTCAGCAAGAATTTTCAATATTTCAACAACTTTCCGCTCGATATTGGTCATATTTTCTCTTCTCCTGTTGTTTTATCTGATGTTTACACACTATCTTATTTTAACATTTTTTGTAAAGCATAGCTTTACATGATGAAATGGTACCTGCAACTCAGTGGTTTCCGTTTCCGATTACTCCATCTTCTTTCAGCTTTCTTACTTCTTCTTCAGAGAGACCAAGGATGTGAGTGAGGATCCTCTCACTCTGTTCCCCCAATGTTGGTGCCGGATCAAATTCCTCCATCTCACCATGCATCTTCACAGGAGTGCCAAGAGTTTTCACCCTACCATAGGTTGGATGAAAGAACTCTACTACCATATTCCTCATGCGGATCTGCTCGTCTTTAACCACTTTATCAATGGTGTTGATAGGGGAACACGGTACTGCGTACCTGTTCAGGATCTCCAACCATTCATCTGTAGACCTCTCGTGAAATCTTTCCTGTAAAATTGGAATAAGTGCTTCTCTGTTTTCCACCCTTTTTGAATTATTCAAGAACCTTGGATCATCAACGAGTTTTTCAAGTCCAAGAGCCTTACAGAACCCCTCCCAGATTCTTTCAGTAAACACTGCCACAACTAAGTAACCATCTCTGGTTTCGAAAGCCTGATATGGTACGATGGATGGATGGCCTGACCCAACTCTTTCTGTAACATAACCTGCACTTAGATAATACTGCACCATGTAAGTTAACAAAGAAAATGTACAATCAAGAAGGCTGAGTTCTATTCTGCAACCTTCTCCAGTTCTTTCCCGCTTCTGGAGCGCTGCAAGAACACTTATAGCTCCATATAACCCACCAGCCAGATCCCCAATAGGAATCCCCATCCTCACAGGAGCTCTTCCAGGTTCTCCAGTAACACTCATGGCTCCGCTGTAGGCCTGAATTGCTAGATCAAAAGCAGGATGATCCCTTTTTGGCCCTTCTTCCCCATAAGCGGATATAGAGCAGCATATGATCTTGGGATTTATCTTTTTTAAGGTCTCATATTCAATTCCAAGTCGAGATAGTACACCTGGTCTAAAATTATCAACTACTACATCAGCCTTTTCGACGAGTTTATAGAATATCTCCCTTCCCTTATCGCTTTTCAGATCCAGTGCTAGGCTCTTTTTGTTCCTGTTTATGCTGATGAAATATGCACTCATACCGTCTACGAAAAAGGGGCCTATGTCTCTGGTTGGGTCTCCATTTTCTGGGTCCTCGATCTTTATAACTTCTGCTCCAAGATCTCCCAAGATCATAGTGGTAAAAGGTCCTGCCAGCATTCGTGTTAGATCTAGTACAATAACACCATCTAAAGCTTTCATGGGTCAACCCTCAAAAGATGGGGGGCTCTTTAAACACCCCATATTCATCTTTAAGAACCTGAGTTATCTCTCCTACTGTTGCATAATGTCTAACCGCTTCTATGATATAGGGCATTAGATTTTCGTCTCTTTTTATAGCCTTCTTTAGTTCTTCAAGGCTTTCCTTAACTTTCAGGTTATTGCGCTCATTTTTAACTTCCTTCAGCCTTTCCAATTGAGTTTTCACAGCAGTCATATCCAGATCATACAGTTCAATTTCTTTTTCTTCCTCTTCCATTCGATACTTGTTTACCCCCACTTTGACTATTTCACCGGACTGGATTTTCTTTTCCATTTCATATGCCTGTCTGGCGATTTTTGACTGGATGTATCCTCTCTCTACTGCATTGATCATACCACCCCAACTCTCAACCTCTTCCATTACTTCTATGATCTTCTTCTCCATTTCGTTGGTCAGCCATTCAATGTAATATGATCCGCCAAGGGGATCTACTGTATCACATACGCCGGTTTCTTCCATCAGAATCTGCATGGTCCTAAGAGCCAGAAGAGAAGCTTTAGCCGATGGAATGGTATATGCTTCATCAAAGGTACATAATGCCATGGTTTGAGTTCCGCTGAGAGCCGATACAAGAGCATAATAGGCCCCTCTCACTATATTGTTCTCAGGCTGCTCGAAAGTCAGTCCAGCTCCTCCTCCCCCAGCGATCATCTTCATTTTCATGGATGCTGAGTTCTTCGCTCCATACTTGTCTCTAATAATTCTGGCCCAGAGTCTTCGTCCTGCCCTCAACTTGGCAATCTGCTCAAACATATTCCCAAATATGTCGAAATTAAAGGAAAACCTAGGAACAAACTCATCCACTTTCAGACCTCTTTCCAAGACTTTATCAATGTATGTCTCAGCAATACTGAAAGCGTAACCCATTTCCTGAGCAGGAGTTGCCCCACTCTCCCTGATGTGGTATCCACACACACTCACAGGATAAACTTTTGGAGCATTTCTGGCACAAAACTCAATAATATCACATACCAGTTTGACAGAAGGCTCCACCGGGAATATCCATGCACCACGCCCTATTATCTCTTTGAGAATGTCATTCTGAGGAGTTGCTCTAACATCCTTCAAATCCACTCCCTGCTTCTCAGCCACCACAAAGTACATGGCCAGAATTATTGGGGCAGTTGCGTTTATGGTAAGAGACGTGCTTATCTTGTCGATAGGTATACCATCGAAAGCTATTTCCATATCCTTTAAAGTGTCAACAGCCATCCCTACTCTGCCCACTTCCCATTTGGCGAGAGGATTATCTGAGTCAAGGCCATTCTGAGTTGGGAGGTCAAAAGCGACATTCAGCGCATTCTGACCGTTTTCTATCAAAAATTTAAATCGGGAATTTGTATCTTCAGGAGTTCCAAAACCTGAGTACTGTCTCATAGTCCAAGGGCGGTAGCGGTACATGAACTTATGAATGCCCCTAGTAAATGGAAACTCTCCCGGATTTCCTATATCTCTTTCATAATCCAGATCTTTAATATCCTCGGGTCGGTAAATGGGTTTAACCTCTATTCCCGATTCCAGTACAACTTTTCGAAGATCTTTCTCTGTGATTTCTTTTTTCGCCATTTTATTTCACCTTCCTCCAAAATTGTAAATCTATGATTTATTACCTCTCAGCAATTGCTGGCAGAAATCTATAATCTCCTCAAATCTCGTACCTACAGGGAACACAGCGGCAACACCCATCTCTTCAAGCCTCTTTATATCCTTCGGTGGGATGTTGCCCCCTACAATAACTGTGATATCATCTACACCCGCTTCTTCCAGTTTTTCAAGGAGTTCTTTTGACGCTGGGATATGAATACCTGAATACACACTCAACCCGATCACATCCACATCTTCCTGAATGGCAGTATTTACAATGTCATCAATAGTCCGATGTAATCCTGTGTACAGTACTTCGAATCCTGCATCTCTTAATGCTAGAGCTATCACTTTTGCACCTCTGTCATGACCATCTAAACCTGGTTTAGCTATCAAGATCCTCAACCTCTTTTTCTGCTCATGCACAGCATTCATTTCCTTTGATGTCACAACTCCAGTCACTTTTGACACCTCATAATCCGAGTTCTGATCCAATTATTAACTTCAGAATCTCGGAAGTGCCTCCTCCAATGAGAAGGAATCTAACGTCCCTGTAAAATCTTTCAATGGCATGATCCCTTGAGAATCCATAACTTGCAAAGACCCTCGAACCCTCATCTGCTGCTTTTACTGCTGCCTCACTGGCAAATAATTTAGCCATACTCGCCTCTTTTATAGGTCTTTTACCCTGGTCAATAAGCCATGCTGCGTAATAGACTAGCCATTTCGCAGCTTCAAGGTCTGTTGCAACTTCAGCTAGTTTGAATTTTATGGCCTGGAATTTTCCTATAGGTCTTCCAAATTGCACTCTTTCTTTTGCATATTCAATGGCATCATTCAGTATTGCAAAGCCAGCACCAAGGCTCAAAGCACCGGTCATAATACGAATTTCTGCAAGAATCTCTCGAAGATACACGTGTCCCATTCCTTCTTTTTCCCCCAGTAGATAATCAGCAGGTATTCGAACGTCATTGAATACAATCTCAGACGTTTTAGAACCTTTTAATCCCATCTTCTCTATATCTCGTCCTATTTCAACACCCTCTGTTCCTCTTGGAACGAAAAAGAAGTCGATACCTTTCATTCCATCTCCTTTGCTGGTTCTTGCTGCAACAGTATAAAAATCGGCCAATGGACCATTGGTAACCCAAGTTTTAACCCCATTGATGACATACTCATCTCCCTCTTTTACTGCTGTGGTTGTAATACTACCCAGATCTGAACCAGCTCCTGGCTCTGTCATACATATAACTCCTTTTTTCTCCCCTTTGATAGCCGGAATGAGATATTTATCCTTGATTTCTCCATTTCCAAATTTTGCAATAAAATGAGTACCCATAAAAGCCTGCATGGTAGCACTTGCAGCAAGACTTAACGACCCTTTCGCGATCTCTTCACAAAAAATACAGAAAGTTACTCTATCTGCGTTTACACCTCCGTACTCCTCGGGATATCTTAGACCAAAACATCCTAAGTCAGCCAGCCCTTTGAAAAGATCCTCAGGAAATGTATCCTTTTTATCCACATCATTGGCTACAGGTTTCACTTTCTTTTCTACATACTCTTGCAAAGTTCTTCTAAATATTTCCTGCTCTTCAGTAAAAGTAAAATCCATACTTATCACCCCTCTTTTGGTTCAACAACAATCTCACAAAAATCGTCTCCCATAGCAACACATTTGATTTCTTTACTACTGGCACTTCCAAAAAACACTTCCCCAACGCCTGCAAACACACCCTCAATCAAATGACATACTCCATGATCCGAGATCCCATACTTTTCAGCAAAGGGAGAATTATACACTCTAACAACAATTCTGGTATCATCATACTCCCATTCCATCCTACCCCACCCAAGGGCGCCCCCCATGGAACACATGAATTCCATTATTTCTTCTGGTCCGAGATTGAACTCCTCCATGTATCTTACAGTGGACAATCTTCCTCCTTCAAAACCTCCCTTAAACATAGCCTCTTTTGCACTTTCACCAGACATGTCTTCAACAGCTTTCTGAAACCCAATTATGGTCTCCGGGCGAATAAGGAGATATCGGACTCCGCGATACAGCAGAGCCCCATTCTCCCTGTCATATTCCATCTCATCAAGCATGTTTAATTTGTTTTTCATCCTTCCCTCCTGAGCCTTTTTGTTGCTTCCTCATCAACTTTCATGGTCTTCGGGTTAATTACAACTTTGTAATCTTCTTTCGCCTTTTCTATGGTAACCTTTCCGTCCCTGACATCCCGTTCAATCAGAGAGAAATCTCTTTCTAGTGGGTCGCCATATCCTCCTCCGCCAGGAAGTCTGAGGCTAACCACATCATTAAGTCTCAACGTGCTGATGCCCTTAGATTTCAGCCTTGTACCGTTTGAATGAGGATTGAGAATGAATCTGCCAGGAGTACCTGACTTACCTCCAAACAGACCATGAGGGGGGAATTCCTGGCTATCACCGTATCTTGCGAAAGAGACTTCATCTACAAGGAATCTGATATCTCTTCTCAATCCAAGAGCTCCTCTGAACTTTCCAGCTCCTCCAGAGTCGGGAATAAATTCGTACATCTCAATCATAACAGGATACTCAACTTCAATAGCCTCGATAGGAGTGTTCATGAACCTAGCAAGATGGGAATCCTGTCCATCTTTACCATCTTTAATGGGTCTTGCTCCAGCACCTCCACCCTGTATTTCAGTATAAACCCATCTCTTTCTGGTACCTGGATAAAATCCACTAAACCCACAGGTAGAGATCTGTCCATGGCTCCCGGCCATTACCCTGTCTGGAGCTGCTTCGCTCAGAGCCTTCATCATGGCCTCGGTGATTTTTTGAGAACAATTCGTTCTGGCTGCTACAGCTGCAGGTGGACGAGGATTCACAATGAGCCCTTCTTCAGCTTCAACACTCACAGGCCTGTAACATCCAGAATTTGTAGGGATATGGGGGTCTACAACCGCTATGATTGAATAATACACTGCTGCATGAGTGGTTGCAATGGGACAGTTGATGTTACCCTTTACTTGCTTGGATGTTCCCTTAAAATCCACTTTTACATTGTCTCCATCAATTTGGACATTTACCTGTATTGGGATGGGGTCATCAGTCACACCGTCATTGTCGATGAAAACTTCTCCTGTGTATTTCCCGTCTGGTAATTTCTCAATCCCTTCTCTCATTCTTCTCTCCGAATAGTCAAGGAGAGCTGCAAGACATTCTTGAATTACCTCCTTGCCATATTTCTTATAAAGATCCTGGATTTTTCTGACCCCCACATAGTTGGCAGATACCTGAGCCCTGATATCACCCAGTGTTTTCTCTGGCACTCTGATGTTGTTTCTTAGAATAGCAAATACATCCTCATTTTCCTGGAATTTTTTATACAGTTTTATCATGGGCAACCGTAGACCTTCCATATAGATTTCTGTCATTCCACCAGCTACTCCTCCTGGAGCGGCTCCACCCATATCAGCCATATGAGCAATATTACCCACAAAACCCACCAGATCTCCATTATAATGCACAGGAGCAAAGGTCTGGACATCCATGATATGCTGACCACCCATATAAGGATCGTTAGATATGATCACATCTCCTTCATCAAGGACTTCTGGCGGGAATCGCTTTACGAGTTCTCGCATGGTAATTTCAAAGCCTGTAAGCAACATTGGTGCATGATGGGCCTGAGCTATGGTACCTCCGTTCTCGTCAAACACAGCACAGGTGATATCCATGATCTCTTTAATGATGGTCGATCTGCCAGTTCTGACAAGGGTATAACCCATTTCGTCTGCTATTTGCTCAAGGGCGTATCGGATAACCTGCATGGTAATGGGGTCTGCTTTATACTTCATGGAGAACCACCTACCTCAATCAAAATGTTTCCATATATATCCACCAGTCCTTTAGCCCCTTCGTGCAATATGGTGGTGGAAAACTTTTCTTCTATGACACACGGCCCCTGAAGGACATTTCCCGCAAGGAGCTGTTCTCTTGTATACACTGGAACGGTCACAAAACCCTCATTGAAATACACATCCCGCTCCTCTTTAAGAGCCTGGTTTGGATCCTTAGATCCCTTTTCAAGTTTTTTAAGCCTGATTTCAGGAGTTTTTCCTATGGCAGTAACTCTAAGGTTGACTATTTCAACTTTCTCGTTTTTAGAGCTATATTCGTATTTCTGCTGATGTTTTTCATGGAATTTCTCTATTACGTCTTTGAAATTCTTCTCATTAAATCTGAAGCCCCTTTCAAGTGGGATGTTAAGCTCGTAACTCTGACCAAGATACCTCATATCCATGGTCCACCGGATCTCCATCTCCTTCTCGCTTACTCCTTCTTTTAACAGTTGATTCACACCCTGGCCTTCAAGCTCTGCGAAATATTCCTGCAATAATCCAAAATCAACATCATCCTCCCCAACAATGTAACTCCGGACATAATCATGTTTGATGTCTGCTACTAGCAATCCAAATGCAGAAAAGTCTGACGGAAGCGGTGGAATAATAACCCTTGGAATTTTGAGATCTGCCGCAATTTGAACTGCATGCAAGGGGCCAGCACCACCAAAAGCTATTAGGGTAAACTCCCTTAGATCATACCCTTTTTCAGTCGAACTCACTGATATGCCTTTTTCCATCTTAGCATCTGCCACTCTCAAAATACCCATGGCAGTCTCCTCGACACTCATATTCATGTTTTTTGCCAAATTAGAAATAACCTCTCTTGCCTTTTCTACATCTAGACTCATCTCTCCTCCAAGGAAATTCTGTGGAGATATTCTTCCAAGAACCACATTGGCATCTGTAACGGTAGGTCGGTTTCCTCCTCTTCCGTAGCATGCTGGACCTGGACTGGCTCCCGCACTCTCAGGGCCGACATTCAGCATACCTGCTCTATCCAGCCATGCGATACTTCCACCACCAGCTCCAATGGCATTAACATCTATAATTGGAACCTTAACAGGATATCCTTCAAAATTACCCTCTGTTGTGACAACAGGAACTCCCTTTTCGATTAAACATATGTCAAAGCTCGTTCCACCCATGTCAACAGTGATAATATTCTGGGAGCCTGCGATACCCCCAATAAAAGTACCTGCCAGAACTCCTCCTGCTGGTCCGGAATTAACAATGGTTACTGCATGCTTCTTAGCAGTTTCAGCAGGCATAATTCCTCCATGAGCAAGCATGATTCTCAGATCTCCAATTCCATACTCTTTTTCCAGTTTACTGGCAAGTTTGTCTATGTAACGCTCAAGAATTGGCTGTAAATATGCATTCAAAACAGTAGTACTGGTTCTCTCGAACTCTCTGAATTCTGGAGCAATTTCTGAAGAAAGAGAGACATACATCTCAGGACTTATCTCCTTAATAATCTCTCTGACCCTCCTCTCATGGACCGGATTCATAAAAGAGAAAAGCAAGGATACTGCTACTGATTCCACTCCTTCAGATATGAAAAAATCTACTGCTTTCCTGACTGATTCTTCATTAAGATGCTTTACCACTTCCCCTTTGCTGTTAATTCTCTCTTCCACTCCTTTTCTAAGATATCTTGGTACTAAAGGATCAGGATTGTCAACCATTATATCATACAACCCCTCCTTGGGTCTCTGGAATCGTCCGATTTCAAGAACATCAATAAATCCCTGAGTGGTTATCAATCCAGTCTTTGCTCCCTTACGCTCTATAAGAGCGTTCGTTCCCACTGTAGTACCATGTACTATATGCTCGATTTCTTCAATCTTTACAGATCCAAGCTCAAGTACCTTTCTGATCCCATTGAAGACTCCTACCGTTAGATCCTCTGGCGTGGTTAGTGTTTTTGTGTGATATATGGTCTCTGTCCGATCATCCACCAGAACTACATCCGTAAAGGTCCCACCAACATCAATCCCTATCCTCATTTAAACACCCCATCAACTGAGATAGCTTTACCATTGCCCACTGATTCCATCACCAATAATCACCACCGATGGTAGAGTTGCTATCCATTATAAATTTATCGGTAATCAATAAGTTATTGTTGATACAAAAACCATTACAAAAAAGATGTTGTTCGAGATATCTCCCTTAAGACGTGAAATCATGAATGCTAGACTATTTTTCACCCGATCCAATAAATATGCTGATAGTGGCATATTCTTTTCCAGAACTAGAATGAGCACAACAGGTTTCACCCAAACATTCAACTATTACCTTGTTGAGTCCTGACTCTATCAACCACTGTCTGACATTCTCTCTTTCGAAACCCATCCAGTGATCATGATGCTCTTTTTTCAGAAATTCGAAATCATGCTTAATAAGATCCGTAATTATAAGCTTCCCGCTAGGCTTTAAGATTCTTACCATCTCTCTAATCGTAATTGGGGGATTTTCTACATGGTGCAAGAACATATTGGAGAACACGTAATCAACACTTTCATTCCTGAACGGGAGGTATTCAGCATCGGCAATATAACAATCAATAGAACCAGTGCCCTGTAACTTCTTTTTCATCTCTCTAATCATCTCTTCAGAGCGATCAATTGCAATCACCTTCAAACCTTTATGAGTGAGACCTTCAGTGATAAAACCCGTTCCTGCTCCAATATCAGCGGCAATTCTGTCGGATTGTACATCTGCTAATGAAATAGCTTTTTCTCTTACCGCTTCGGAGAAGAGAGTTTTTCGGATTTCATCCCATTGATGAGCAATGGTATTAAAATACTGTTTACCAGTCATAATGTATTTATCACCATTCTCGAAGGATTGCAACACATACCGTATAACATTTTCTAAGTTTAGAAGGTCATGTGATGCTGGATCTGACCAAACAACTTCTTTTAGAGTTTTATTATATTATTTGATTAGTTGTACCACTGATGACTGAACACCTCAATCAATCTAAAGTTTTTTATATTTAGTTCACACCTCCCAGAAGTCATGGAACTCTGGAAGATGGCGAGAGAATACTTTGAGGGAGAGTATAATTGTGCAGAAGCAATCATCAAAGCTGTTAATGAGTACTTTGATATCGAATGTGAACATATTCCGGATATTGGGAGTGGATTTGGAGCAGGTATGGGTGGTAGGGGCTCAGTATGTGGTGCCCTCGTAGCAGGGATCATAAGTATCGGACTTATATACAGTGAGAGTGAGCTTACTGGTAAGGATAAAAAAGATGCAATAATCCACAAAACTCTGGAGCTTTTTGATACCTTTGAAAGTAAATATGGTGGGATTGACTGCTCTATTTTGATTCAGTTTGATGTTTTGAAACCAGATGAAATTGGGGACATATCAAATTTGAATCTCAGAGACCTTGTACAGAGAGGAGTTATCCAGATAAAATGCTTTGATTACGTTTTCGAGGTGTGCAAGTTTCTGATGGAGGTTGGCAATGAAGCCTTATCAGGTAAACTTTCATCAAAAAATACTCAAGGAGAGTAATGCTTATATCCTATCACACATAGCTCAAGAGGTGGCATCATGGTAAAAAAACTTGAGAAGACTGAAGCTGAATCCATCATCTATGATGAAGAATTGGATATACGCGGAGAGACGTGTCCGTATCCAGTGGTAAAGACAAAGATGATGCTAAAAAAGATGAATAGTGGAGAGATCGTTAAAGTAATTGTCGACTATCCTCCATCCGTAGACAATATCTTGAGAGCAACTCAGGACACTACAGAGGCTCTGGGAGTGTTGAACGATAGTGGCACTTATATTATATACTTGAAAAAAAAGTAATTAAGAGGTTTCCTATCACATTTTCTGGAGAGCGTCTTCTGCTGCCAAGAACAAGGGCTCTTCTATTAGACTTGCAAATGGCTTAAAGGAAAGATCCATATTTAGGATCTTCTCTGGTGTGAATCCCTCACGTATAGCCAAGGATAACAAATCGATTCTCCATTTGATGTTCTTTCCACCCACAGCTTCTGCACCAATCAATTTGTCTGAGTTTTTATCAAATATAAGCAGGCATCGTGTCAGCTCCATTTCAGGGATGTGTCCTGGTCTGCCATTGCTTTCACCAAAACCTGCTATAGTTTCTATTCCCAGTTCTTTTGCACGCGTTATAGGTGTTATTCCAACCCATCCAAACTGGATGGTGTCAAAAGCCATCACATAAGGAATAAGAAGAGGTAAGAGATATTTAGTACCTCCAGACGCGTTAATTCCTGCTACTTCTCCCTCTCTACTGGCTAGAGGCTCAGTAAAAGATTTCTGGGGTAGCCCTGTAAAATTAACGAATTCAATACAATCACCAGCGGCATAAATGTTTTCGACAGAAGTTTCCATTGTGTTTCTAACTTTTATTCCACCAGTTTCACCAATCTCAATTCCAGCATCCCTTGCGAGGGATATACCCTCCATAGAAAATCGCTCGGTAGCATCAACAACTATATCCGCCTCAATCAGTTCTCCTTCAATTAAAATCCCTTTTTCTGAAATCTCTATTTCATCAAAGGAGACATCAAGTCTGACATCGGTATTGGGATATCGATTTATATCCTCCTCTACCGGACTGCCAATCCAATCATCTAGGACACTATTGATTAACTTCAGTGAAGGAGCATCGTCGATTAGAGTCGTATAGAATTTCTTTCTGGCAAGAAGTAAAACCTCCATTCCAACAATTGAAGAGCCAAGAATTGCAATGTTCGTAGAGCGCCTCAGTCTTTCTGCAAGGTTTATTCCATCTTCTATGCCGTACAGCCTGAATACACATGAAGAGTCGATTCCTGAAATATCTGCAGGAAGAGGTGAACCATTACCCACACAGAGAATGAGGCGATCGTATCCAATATCTCCACTTGTTGTTTTTAAAATTCTGTCCTCTGGTTTAATCTCTGAAACATGTACTCCTGTCAGTACCTCAATTTTCTGATGCCTTAGTGAATCCATAGATATTATCTGCATGCTATCTGGGCTGACTTCACGGGTAAAAAGAAGGGGAAGGGCACACCGCTGGTATCCAACATGTCCTTCTGAAGTTAGAAGCAAAATTCTGCTCTCAGGATTATTCTTTCTGGCAGCAAGGGCACTCGAAACACCAGCAGTGCCCCCTCCTACTATAACTATGTTCATATCCTGTATCACCTGTTGTTAAAGTTGCATCAGGTATGTGTAAAACTTTTCGAAAATTTTCTGCTGAGAACATCTCCATCAAAAGTCGAGTATATATTCGAACCACTCCATTAGTCAATTATTGACTGTCTCTCTAACCGGTGATATGAACTAGAATTTCTTCAAACCTTGTTCCAAAAAATAAGATGTTATAATAGCTTTTTATGGGAGAAATATAATGTATACAACTTTTTTTCCATACAAGCATCCCTAACGAATAATACCCTGTACACCATAATGCTACAATAGAAAATGTCATATAGTGTCAGTGTATTCGACAGCCTCTGAGGATGATGAACATGCTTGAGCATCTGTTTCAACCCATCAGGATAGGGAAATTTGAAGTGAAGAATAGAGTGAAGTACGCAGCATGCTCTGTCTCCAACTTTAACAATCTCGATGGAACAGTGTCGGAAAGGGAACTTGCAAGGATGAAGGTGGTTGCAAAAACAGGATGCGGGATTATAACCAATCAGGGAGCTTTCCCTGATAGCAAGAAAGAAGGGAAGGGTTATTTCAGACAGCTTGGCCTGTATGATGACAAATTTATTCCCGGATTAAAGAAAGTAGCTGATTTGATTCATGCTGAGGGTGCTATAGCCATTCAGCAAATACTTCATGCAGGGAGATATGGTGGAATCGATACAGGCTATGCTATCCAGCCATCTGACGTTCCTCAACGACTGAGACACTACAAGCCTGTAAAAGAAATGAGTAAAGAGGACATCCACAGAGTGGTAGAGGATCACGCGGAAGCAGCAAGAAGAGCCATTGAGGCTGGATTTGACGGTGTTGAGATAACCGCCTTCCAGGGATACATACTAGCCAATTTCCTTTCACCCTTCACTAATAAAAGAACGGATGAGTATGGAGGAGAGATCGAAAACAGATGTCGCTTCATGGTGGAGACCATTGAAGCCATTAGAGATAGAATTGGAGGTGACAAACTTCTCTCAGTCAGACTGAATGGGACTGAATTACTGGATGAGGTTGGAGGTAGTACCGAGGAAGAGTGTATCGAGTACATGAAGATTGCTGAAAAAGCTGGCGCAGATATCATAAGCATAGTGGTGGGATGGCACGAATCCAGTAGAGGGGCCCTTGGTAGAGATCTACCAACTACTCAGTGGCTGTATCTTGCTGAAAACGCTAAAAAACATCTGAAGGTTCCTGTAGTATTTGGTCCAAGATTTGGAGATCCAAGACTGGCAGATAAGGCTATCAAAGATGGAATAATCGATATGTGGGAAATATGCCGACCAGCACTGGCAGATCCTGAGATTCTACATAAAGCTAAGGAAGGGCGGTTTGAGGATATAAAACCATGCCTAGGGGGTTTGATGTGTCTTTCCACAATGTTTCATAACCTGCCATACATATGTACTGTAAACCCGCGCTTGGGACATGAAGTAGAACCAGAGTATGAAATAAGACCAGCAGTAAGAAAGAAAAGGATAGCTGTGATAGGAGGGGGAGTTGCAGGCCTAGAATGTGCTATGGTTGCTGCCAGAAGAGGTCACGATGTGGTATTATTTGAAAAAGAGGACAGGTTGGGTGGACAACTCGTCCCTGCCTCTAAAGAGGTGGGTGGAGGCCATGTGTTCCTAGATCTAATACGTTACTATGAGACACAGCTAAGAAAATTGGGAGTAGAAATCAAGCTTAACACTGAAGTCGATGCCAGGCTAATCGCTAAAGGAGGTTTTGATGTTGCGGTAATTGCAACTGGAGCAGAAGTGGATAAAGTTACATTTAACGTCCCAACTTACACAGCCGTAGAAGTGCTGAAAGATGAAGTTGAAACTGGTAAAAATGTCGTGGTTGTCAGTGGTGAGAGAGCTGCACTAGTGGCTGCAGAGTATTTAGCGACAAAAGGGAAGAGAGTGACCGTGATTGAAGAAGGTAGAAGGGTTGGTAGTGATGTCATACCTACATTCCGATGGAGACACAAACTGTGGCTTAAAGAATTCAATATCTCTGTGCTTACAGAGAGCAAAATTAATAAGGTGGAGAACGGAATTGCTTATGTTGAGACTCCTGAAGGCATAGTAGAAGTGAACGTAGACTCTATTGTGATCGGAGGGCCCAGAAAATCTGTGAACTACCTGTGGAAGGCACTGGAATTTGTGGTAGACGAGAAATACCTTATCGGGGATGCAGTGATGCCTAGAAACACAGCTTATGCAATACATGAGGGATATAAACTGGGAGTGCGAATCTAAAAAATCTAACTTTTTCTCTTAATTTTTAACACTAAAACTGGCTCTCATAAATCTGTTCAATTCGGTCTATGGTGTCAGCATCCTCTGGACTTTTGTCATCCCTTACACGAACAAGCCTAGGAAATCTCAAAGCAAATCCACTTTCATACTTTGGGCTCTTCTGAATCTCCTCATATGCCACTTCAAATACAATTTTGGGAATAAAATGGATGATTTTTCCTTCTTCCCCTTCGATCAGGTCTTTAAACATTCCAGTAAGCTCTTCTAGCTGTTCATCTGAAAATCCAGTTGCCACTCGACCAATCCTAAGGAAACTATTGGTTGAAGGATCATAACAAGCAAGTTCATAGGAACCTATAAACCTAGCTCGTCTTCCTTCACCCCATTCCCCCCCAATTACCACCAGATCTAGGGTTTCAAGAGTAGGTTTGAGTTTCAACCAATTTTTACCTCTTCGTCCTGGAATGTAATGACTCTCTGGGTTTTTCATCATAATCCCTTCGTGACCTGCTTTTAGAGCTTCAGTGTACACCTCACGTATTACAGATATCTCGTTACTCATTATTTCTGTGGCAACAGAGACTCTTTCACTCTCTTTCACCACTTTCTCAAGAATTTTCCGCCTCTCTTTCAGTGGAAGATCTATCAAGACGATTCCATTCCAGTACAGTATATCGAAAAAGATTACATATAAGGGAATCTCTTCAGCTTTTTCTCTAACGTCATATTTCCTTCTGAACCTTCTTAGGATATTCTGAAAAGGCATGGGACGACCATCTTTAATGGCTATTACTTCTCCATCCAGTATGACATCTTCCTTCACGCTCTTATTTACTCCCTCCACTATCTCAGGTAGAGACGGAGTAACGTTTTCAAGTCTCCGAGAGTAAATAGTCAGTTTATCTCCAGTCTTGTGAACTTGGACTCTACTTCCATCATACTTCCATTCAACCACTGGCATATCTATGTCTTTTAGGGCCTCCTCAATACTTTTAGCCATCTGAGCCAGCATCATTCTAATAGGGATATGAGGAGTGAGTGTAACTTTTTTTAGTCCAGAATTGCCTTCATTTTTGGCAATCACTGCGACCTTTCCAAGATCGCTAATAAGCATATAAGCCCTCTCTACCTGCTCTGATGAAACAGAAAAGGCTCTGGCAATTGCATCTCGCATGATTCCCTCTCCCACACCTATCCTCAACTCACCCAGAACAAGTCTTGCTAGATATCTCGCCTCAAGAGGTGAAACCGACATGAAAATATCTGCAAGAGCTCTAATTTTATTAATCTGTGCTTTCTTGCCTGTCATTCTACTGATCTCATTAATTCTATTTCTCAGCGATTGTAAAGTGATCTCTTCCACATACAGCAATTGCTGCTTTTTTTTCCCTATTATGAATTCTACTGCAAGACCTACATCGCCCATTTCTTTAACTATTCTTTCCATTTCTTCCTTGCTCAGACCAGTTGCAAACTTTAAAGCTTCGTACAGAAGTCCAATACCAATCCCAAGATCCCGCTCATCCCATGCTGGGAACACATCCCCCATGAGGAACAATATGGTATTATATAAATCACCGTCATCTTCAATATCTTTAAGAAACTCTCCTAGAACATCCCGTATCTCAAGAGTGGATGATATCCCCTCAATCTTCTCACATAAACGGGCTATTTCGTGAAAGGTTAAACTCATCAGTATTTAATCCGTCATTCAGAGGTATAACTTTTCTCATTCTATTCCAGCTTTTACCCAGTAATTCCAAAAGGATTAAATACGTTGTTGCTGAAACTACGACACCCGTAAGGGGGTCAATTCATGGAAGTTCTATACAATCCTAAGAAATTCTTTACAAAGAAAGAGGAAGTCAGCTATATCCCTGCATTAATAATCCTGACACTAAACGGAATTATTTCAGCTTTTTTAGCCTATTACACTATTAAAACTATAACACCAATGCTCCCTGTCGAAGCACATCAATTTATGGCGATAGGCATGGCCATAGGGTCAGTTTTTGGTTTCCTGACACCGTTTATAAAGTGGATTGTCCTTGGTTTGATATTCTATGGGCTATCAAGTTTGTTTGGCGGTAAAGGGAGTTTTAAAAAGCTCATTTCGTTTATTGGATACGGATTCATACCTTTACTCATAGGCGATGCAATTGGAGGTTATATAGGTATTGAAGTTCTTTCATCCATGAGAGGTCTCACAATAGAAGATCTGGTAAAGTACAGAGAAATACTCGAAACCAGTTTAGCAACACAGATTTCCGCTATAGTATCTATACTCTTCCTAATATGGGCTGCTAATATATTCATATTCGCTGTGGCCAGTTCAAGAAACATAAAAGTAAAGGATGCCACCATAACTGTCTGTATCCCAATTGGTCTATGGGTGCTATATACTCTATTTAAAGTGGTGAGTGTTATATGAAGACTGTTATCCTAGTGGCTTTACTGCTTTTGTTATTCCCTATCCCAGTCCTTGGTGGAGAATCAGGGCTTGTAATAAGCTCTTATTCGGTGAACCCTTCTACATTATTTCCAGGGGATACTGGAAAATTGGTGGTGACAGTTACCAATACTGGAACTCGATCTGCTGAAATAAGAGAGGCTGTGCTATATGGTAACGGACTAAAAGTGCTCTCGCCGGGATACTCCAAACTAGGGACTCTCACCAGTGGAGGATCTGTTGACCTCACATTTGTGATTTCAGGTATGAAAGAAGGGGTATATTATCCTACTCTGGTGGTGCGTGGTAATGACTCTACTCTTCAATACCCTATTCTTGTAACCGTAGATTCTACTGAGCCAGAAGTATTGCTGGATACTGGAATACTGTATGTAAATGAAGTAAATCGGATTAACTTTACTATAATAAACCCAAGGAGTGGAGACCTCACTTCCATTAAAGTGCGACCGATTGTGGATGGAAATGTATACCCAGAATATCTATATTTCGACAGGATTTCAGGAGGTTCATCCGCCAAAGGAGTGTTTTATCTCTACACCACTAAACCTGTAGAGACTGTACAATTCTCTCTTCAGTTCAATAATGGAGAGAATGTCAGATATACCAACACTACCGCACCCATTAATTCTCTACCGAGCAGAGAAATTCAGATCTCACTGGAAAAGTATCCAAATGAAGTATTGAGATATGATACGGTCGTGTTCTCTGGCAATATAACAAATCTCAGGCAAGATACCATATATTCACTCATCATGTCTATTGAGGGTGATGGCATCGTTTCATCTAGAGATGTAGTACTGCCTGCTCTTTCTTCCATGGATTCGGTACCTTTCACCATCAGGGTAACTCCTATCTCTAGCGGTACGAAACACCTTACTCTAACATATATGTACTCCGATGTTCTTGGAAAGATTTATACTGGTTCAACCGACCTTTATATCCAAGTACCTGATAAAGATGTTCTTTCCTTGAATGGAGTCGAGATTAAAAAAGATGGGATAGAATTGAACATAATCGGTGATGTCAGTAATCTCGGAAACTATGAGGTGAAAGGGGTAACGGTTTCAGTCTTGGCAAGTGATTCTGAAGAAAGTTACTTTATTGGTGCATTAGCTCCATCAGATTTCAACAGTTTTGATATCAACATTCCGGTAAAAGAGAATACCTCCACCATCACCATCTCTATTCAGTTTGTCACAGGAGTTGGGCAGCTGATAACCATTCAGCAAAATCTTCCTGTGAAAGAAAAACCTGTCCTAAAAGAACCAGAAATACCAAAGAAATATTACATTCTAATTGGTTTGATCTCTGTTCTGGTATTAGTGGTAGTTGGTTATTCATGGAAGCGAGCAATGCAGTAATCAAGCTCGTCAAAGTCTATAAAATATACACCATGGGTCGCCAAGAAATTCGAGCAGTGAACAACGTATCTCTCTCCGTCAATAGTGGAGAGTTCATTTCCATTATGGGGCCTTCTGGATCCGGGAAAACTACGTTGTTGAACCTTATTGGATGTCTGGATAGACCCACTAAGGGGAAAGTATTTCTAGATGGTGTGAATGTCTCATCCCTCAACGATATTGCTTTGACCGGTATACGAAGAGATAAAATCGGTTTTGTATTTCAACAATTCAATTTAATCCCAACGCTGAACGCTATAGAAAATGTTGAGCTACCTATGATATTCAAAGGGATTGAAAAACAGAAAAGAGAGATGAGGGCAAAAAAACTCTTGGAATTGGTTGGAATGGAGGATAAAGCTGCTCACAGACCTGCTGAAATGAGTGGAGGGGAACAACAGCGAATCGCCATTGCACGAGCCCTTGCCAACAATCCAGCCATCATTCTCGCTGATGAACCAACCGGTAATCTTGATTCGAAAACTGGAAGGGATATAATGGAACTGCTTAAAGATCTCAACATGAAGGGGAGAACCATTATTGTGGTAACCCACGATCCGGTAGTTGCTGAATATTCAGAAAGAATTATTCGGATAAAGGATGGTAAGCTGGATGTATCTTGAACTCGCCCGCAGGAATCTTAAAAGACAGCGAATGAGAACACTTCTTGCCATTATTGGGATAATTATAGGAGTAATGACGATTTCTTCCGTTGGAATTTTCGGGAATAGCCTTAAAATGAGTACTATAGAGTTGTTTCAAGATGTCGCTAACGAAATTGTAATCTATCCTTCCTTCCCTGATGGTTATAACTCCATAGATCACCAGACCCTCAGAATAATTGACAAGATGGCCGATATAAAGATCGCTATACCGGTTAAGAGTGAATCTGGTCTTATAACATTAGGAAAGAAAAAAGCATATGTCACAATTTATGGTTTGGAAGAGGATGGCGTGAAGGAATTATTCGATCTCAAGAGTGGGAGTGTTTCTTTAGCAGGAAACAATGTGGTTGTAGGATCTATTCTAGCAGAGAAATTCAATCTTCGTGTTGGGAGTAAGATCGGTTTGGAGAACCACAGCTTTAGAGTTGCTGGTATTCTAGAGGAAAAAGGACGAAGCTTTGACATAAATCCAGATCGTGGAATAATAATTTCAGAAAGAACCTTTGACACTCTGTATAGTGGAGAGTATGAGATGGTAATAGTCAAGACGGTTTCCATAGACAACGTGGAAGAAGTATCCAAAACCATAAAGGATGTGATCAATAAACGAGAGACAAAAATTCGAGTATGGGAGATGAAGAACATTCTTGAATCGATAAACAGAGCATTTACCTATATATCCCGATTCCTTATGGCAATAGCAGGCATCTCATTGCTGGTAGCAGGAGTCAGTATACTGAACATCATGCTTATGTCTGCTATAGAAAGGACCAAAGAAATAGGCGTTATGAAAGCTATCGGCGCCTCAAGAAAAGAAATAATGTTAATATTCCTCCTTGAAACCCTTATTCTTGGAGCCATTGGTAGTTCCATTGGGGGGTTTCTCAGCATTCTGGGTGGATATGGAATTGACCTTATCATCCTAAAATCCACTAAATATATATTTATCCCAAAAACAGCCCTGTATGTAATGGAGGGTGTTGTTTTTGGTCTTGGGGTCTCTATCATCAGTGGTCTCTACCCCGCATGGAAAGCCTCTAACCTAGAGCCCATTGAAGCCCTGAGGTATGAATGACTCCCATATCAATACTGATTTAGAATCTTCAGTATCCAAGCGTTATTCAAGCCACCTTCCAATACCATCCATTATAACCTTTTCAGCTTTACGAAGACGGTGTAAAAAAGAGCTTCTGCTTATTCCAAGTACTGAGGCCATATCTTCAACCTTAATTTTTCTGGGCCATTCATAATATCCCATATCTAGAGCGATTTTTATAGCCTCTTTTTGTTTGTCCGTAAGCTGAATGTTTACTGTAACTGGGATGGTAGAAATTTGATGTTGAGCAATAAAACTGAGAGGATCAACAGGTTTATGGGATAGCAATTTTACTTCAATATTAGTAGATTCAAGCCACTTAAATAACGCTATAATACGGGTTTTTTCTGCAGAAAAGATATTCCATGTTTCCTTCCCTTCTGATACAATTACAGGAAAATTCGGAATACAGCCACACTGAATAACTCCCTTAAGAACAGACTCATGTTCAGAAATTGATTTGTAAAAAAAGGTCGTTCCTGAATCATCTTCCGCTAGTTTTTTAATTTCCCGTATAAAATCAGACAAATACATAATGTACTCGTCCATACTGCTCTCTTCCCCTCCAAACACTTTCAATATACCATAAGTCCCTTCACTACTTAGATGAGGAAATACAAAAAGAAATATTTCAGGAAAATTCTTAGTAAGCTCAGTAAAACAGTTATTATGTGTGATTGCCATTTTTGTCAGATAAATATTTCCATGAGTCATAGATCTGCTCACCTCATGGAGGTTATATAGTGGATGGATATACTCATAAGGAGTGCTATATAAAGGATTGCTCCACTACAATTAGCAACAACAAAAAGTAAAGTTACTTATGGGATAGAAATCATAATCAAGAAATATTTATTACTAATAAGTTACACATTCTCCACAATTGGTGTAGATGATGGATGTGGAAGAAATATTTGAAGAAATTATGATTACTCCTTCCAATGCCCCTGTATATCTTCTCCATGGAGAAGAAGTAAACATCTGGGATGAACCTTTTGAGTATTACCATTCCCGATCTCCTACGGAATACATCCGGGAAAAAATACTCGAGTTTGAGAAGTCCGGAAAGGACCCTTTTCCAGATATCGTAGGAAAAGAGAAGGAGAAGGAGATGGTTAAAACAGCCCTCATGAGCGGTTCAAGTATACTCTTCAAAGGTAAACGCGGATATGGAAAAACAACTTTTTCGAAAGCAATTGCAAAACTCCTTCCAGATAAGCTTCTGGCCATTAAAGGATGTAAAATCCATGACGATCCTACACGACCTACCTGTTTCTCCTGTAAAAAGAAAGTTCTTCATGAGAGAGAGGTAGAGCTTGAATGGGTTCCAAGAGTTTGGGTCAGGATACCGGGAGATCCAATGATGACCACTAGACAGTTGATTGGGGGTATATCCATCCAGAAAATACGAGAAGGGTATGATCTGGACCACCCTGAAGTGTTTGTTCCCGGCAGAGCTCTTAAAGCCAACAGAGGGATCGGTTATTATGACGAGCTCGGGGCTATTCCTACAGCCCTTCAGACTCTCCTTCATGAACTCTTCGAAGAGGGTCAGATAACTACTCCAGAGGGTGATGTGGTCCCTTTTCATCTAAACTCCATAGAAATCGCTTCCACAAATCCTGCCAATTACCGTGGAACCAGTCCAATTAAAGAACCCCTTCTTGATAGGATGGAGCAGATTGAGATTGGTCCTCCAGAATCTCTGGAAGAGGAGATCGAAATTGGATTGAGAAACTCTCATTATAGAAAAATGGAAGAAGTGGCAAAAATCCCTGTCTGGCATATGAAAATCCTAGCTAGAATTGTCAGATATGCCAGAAGCAAACGATGCCATATCGCCTCTAAAATAACTTCTGAGCCATCATGCAGGGCTACCATCAAACTATATGACCACGTCATATCCTACGCTATTCGTAATGGAAAGTCTGTTATTACTCTTGAAGACTATGGAAACAACTATGATGTGGTTAAACTCGCTCTTGGAGGGAGATTGGAAGTCACTTATGAAGTAGAAACTGAGAAAGAAAAAATAATAGAAAAACTGGTTGAAGAGGCAATTAACAGAACATGTGCGGATATTTACGCTACAATACCCAGAGAAGAGTTTAATTTCATATTAAAAGAAATACTATCTATGGGCTACAAAATGAATGGAACCATAAAAATAGAACTTCGAGAAGCTGTTGAAAGGTTACCTGAATTCAAAAAAGTTAATGAGTTAATTCAAACTCTGGCGGAAGATAAGTGGATGCGTCTATCTGCCCTTGAGATCTTGCTTGAATCTATTGGGAGATGTACAGGACTTATAAGGCGAGAATATAACCATTATGTGGTAGAATATGATGAAACCAGATTGCAGGCTATGTGAAAGTGAGAGCAGTCTCACTGACTTGATGGGAGAAGAGAGAATAAAAGATTTGCTTCGATCTCTCTTTAATCCTTATGAAGAAATTGATAATGATTCTAAATTGGATCTTGAAGATTTTCTTAAAGAATTTCTGGACGAATCAGGAAATACAGGTAGAGAGAACCAGAACTATTACTGGGATCTTTACAATGAACTTATGAAACACTTTGATGAGAGATTTGCTGAAGTTTGGCTCCAAGAATTTAGGAACTCCGTTGATTTTGATACAATGGGAAAATTTAAGAGAGCCAGACGACAGGCCTGGGAACAGCTACTAGAAATGATTCGAGAGGGGATAGTCGACCCCTCAGATATTTCCATGAGTCAAATGGTCAGAACTTTCCACTCAGAAATCATAGAAGCCCTTGAAAAAGAAGAATACATTCAAAAGACTTTAAGATCCAGGATAACCAGACCGAAATTCACATTCAAAGGTGAAAAGCTTCTTGGAAAGAGAATTCTTGAGGTTTCAATGTCTCTTCTGAAAAAAGGATTCCATGGAATACACGAAGTTGAAGCTTTTGGATCAGGACTTACTCCTGGCGCGAATCTTGAAGACTATGACGAGGTCCTTCACACTTTCGATATGATAGACATACAAGAATCTTGTTTGACTGCCGCTATAAAAGATCCCTTAAAAATGGAGCTAAAGGATGAGTTTATCAAGGTAAGAACTCCACATCAAATGGTACGATGCTCTATCGTAATCCTGATCGACTGCTCCGATTCTATGAAAGGCCATAAAATGATTGGAGCTATTGAAGCAGCCCTTGGACTGAAAGAACTTCTTGAAGAGGAATATAAAGAAGATCGTATATGGGTAGCAGGTTTTAATCACACGATCTCAGAGTTACAACCAGGAGAGATAGCAAATCTGAGACCTTATGGTACGACAGATATAGGTCTAGCTCTCAATTACGCTAGGCGTATTCTTATGAAGGAGGACGAGAACAGGAGTATTTTCCTGATCACAGATGGAGAACCAACCACTTCGGCTCATTCAAGATACAGCCCAATAGAAAGCGCTCTAAGGGAATCATATCACATAGGAAAAGAAGATATAACTCTGAATATAATCATGCTTGATTCTCATCCTCGGCTTAAATATCTGTGTGTCGAAATGGCAAAAAGGGCCGAGAAAGCTCATGTAGCTTTCGTAAATCCTATCAACCTAAAAGAGTTCATAATACGGTCATATATAAGTCACAAATATTCTCGCTTCTGATTTTTTACATATAAAACATAAGAACTTCAATATGAGAGCGCGCAAATACAAGGCTTTGCTTACAACGTTGTAAATCGTTGATTTACAAGTCGTAAACAATAGTTTACAACATTGTAAATCGTTGATTACAAATTGTAAGCTCCGGTTACAACATTTTAGAAATGTCCAGCTCAAGAGAATCCATACTATCCATGAACTTCTTTGATTTTTTCAAAACTTCCAGTCCTTTTTTCGAAGTCTTATATATGGCCTGATCTTTCCCCTTTTTTATTATCAGACCCTCAGATATCAACATGTCAAGATATCTTGATGCCTCTTTAAAATTCAGATTTGCTTCATATACTACTCTGGTTTTATTAGCTCCATTGATTGATATCTCTAATATTTTGAGGATTATTACAAATTTACTCCTTCTTTTCATCATTCCCCCCATTGAAACTGACTATTTGGTAGATATATCCTCTCATGCTGATTTATTTTTGCTATAACCAGCTCGAAACATATATACTACATTTCCGTCTATTACTTTATAATCAGTACTCCCATTAATATGGATGATGGGTTTACCAATGTCCTCAGCAACTTTTATTAAATCCTCAAAGGAGTTTACCAGTATCTCAGTTCCTTTCTCTTTCTGGCCTGATGACTTCACAATCCATGATCGGTACTTAGTGTTTATATTGTCTAGTGTGTTCTCAACAGTTGTTTTCCTCACCATAAGGTTGAACCCTGAGAACGCAAGCATAACCAGAGAGACTGCCAGTCCACCAAGACCCACTTTCCTAAGAGAACCAACTCCTATCTGGATTCCCATGAGGTTTACTAGGTTCTCTACATATTGCCTATTCTTTTTAACTATCCATTGTTTTTCCTCTTTCGGGTTGTTCACTTCTAGAATTTTTCCCAGTTTAAGAGATGATTTATGAATGATAGCTTCAGTGATCGGATTTCCATCAACATCTCCTTCAAGTTTTATTTTGGCAATGAAAGCTATACTACGGGTAGGTTCCTTTACTCCTGTTTCGCCTTCTATTTTGCTAAAAACCTGGTTAATCTCAGATAGATTAACCGGGAAAGTTGTTCTGACTCCTCCATCTTCCATAGAAAAAATTCCCGAATCAGAAAAGGGTAACTCATATGTCCATAGTGGAGACTCATATCTACCCTCAACCAAAAGTGCTGAAATCACATACTCGCCCCGATAGCTACTGTTTCTAGGCATATCTGAAGAAAAAGAGTAAGTAACATTCATAGATTTTACCAGCTTCTGAAATATTTTTCCATCTTCACTAGTGATAGTTTTTTCAGGATAAAGAATGTTCGGATGTAGCTCTGCCATATATACAAAAGAGCTTCTAGTAGTGTATCCCAGTATATTTTCCTCAACAGTATATAAAGGCTTTGAATAACTAGCCCATAATAGAAATGCAGAGAGGAGAAGGAGTACAACTCCAATGACTGTAATGACTTTTAATATAATTACTCTGTTAGAGATCATTTCCCTTCCACCCCCTAGGTTCATTAAACTTTACAAACCTTCTAAGAGTATCTTCTGAGATCTCATCATTATGACTGATACTATATATAGTTATAGCTCATTTTATAACATATTCGATTTGAACATATATTGTTATAGAACCATAAGATACATACCTATATAACCAACTTATAGCTACTTATCACATCCATCATCGTTCTCATTTTCATGGACTTCGATACAGATTTTGTTACTTTTCATGTCTTCTATGCTGTAATGTTTACCATAGATGTCAAAACCTTTAACCTCAGCCCCCTCATTTAAACAATAATCTCCTGGTGAGGTGAAACCACACTTTTTCATCCCGTGTCCTACTTCCTTCTCCCTAGTCTCAATCACCATATCTAGATATGCTCCTTCTCCAGATACAAGATCAAGAGTCCAAGTTATATGAGTTGAGCTACCATGAGTTTCTGAATCCGTTGAACCTTTAGATGGTGAGAGAGAGATAAGTTCCAGTTCTCCAGGAATGACATCCTTTATCTCAATATCTGTCATGTCAACCATCCCTGAATTATTCACATATAATCTCAAGCCCCATTCATAGCTTGTATTAGTATGGAGGTCTTCAGTCTCTCCATATAGAAGTTCTTTCCGCAGATCCAGATTAGGATCTATAACCCGTATCTCGAGGGGACAGTCGGATGTGTTAACTTCTGCTTCTCCATCACTCCACTCAGATACAATTCTAAAATATGCATAATAAGTCCCTGCTACAGCATTCTCTCCAGCTTCAACCTCACCATAAATATCCTCGGTCTCTCCAGGTAACAGGGTAAATGAGTCTGGTGAGATATCGGATATACTCAGATCAGTTTGTGGGCCACTCCAACCCTCAAAAAAGATTTCCATATCCATGGTTCTGTTCATTTTGTTTCCGATTACTACCAGCTCTCCATAAGTAGAATCATCAATTAACACTGTTAGGTTTCCACCTTCAAAAGAAATAAAGGCGTTTTCACATGGAGCAACATATACAAGAGAACTTCTTTCGGTCATATACCATGCAAAATCTGAGTTTATTCCCGCAAACCCTCCAGATATCCCGGCAAAAAGTATAATCATCAGCAGATATTTTTTCATCCTGACCACCTTAACATTCCCATAAACTGTTTTCTCATCCTTCTCCTCATTCTGATTATGCTAGCCAGCCTCCACCGATATATCTCATCCCTTCCAAGTACACCGTAGGCTAAAAACAAACCAGCCAGAACAACCAGATCAACCACCAACACTGGCAGATACTCATGCATAGCTGCCAGTCTATCAAGTACTGCAAGAGGGGTTAGTGGGAGGTATCGATACACCATAACTTCTTCTATATGAAGCCTAGTATCGTCTGGTGCGTGTATTGTCACTTCAACATCTTTAGATTCCCCAGACTTCAGGAAAAACCCCGATGGAGAATTAAGCTCTAGATTTCTAGCTTTTTCTACATTCAATATGACATATACTGGATAGAGAGCATTATTCTCTACTTGAAAACTTCGTTCAAATACTGCTCCTGGAGCAACCCATTCGGGCCTAAGCCCTGCAGCTGAGGTGGTTCCATACTGAATAATCTCTCTGTCAAAGGAACTTACCATGGTGAATGTCAAGACGGCGACCACAATTAGGGCAAATATTGAATAGATTTGGAGGAATCGTACTTTTATAAACCTTTTTCTCCGCTTCTTTGTTCTTAATTTATCCTCTCCGATTGCCATCAAGTACATACCAGTAATAAATAAAATTGTAGAAATGAAAATCTTTTTCTCAACTCCAGAAAGGGACAGATACTTTCCAGCTCCTTTGAGAAGGATTGGTGAGTCCATGAATTCGATTACCTTACCTGCTATATCTTTCCTCATCACAATTTTTCCGCCACCAATCTGGTCAGTAGCCACATTAGCATCACCTTTGGTAATGTACCCACCTTCAGTAACACCAACAATCCGATGGCAGATCCATTCGTCTCCAGCCTTAAAGACTATAATATCTCCAATCTGATAATCCCTGGCCAGAGGGTTAATAATAAAAGCATCATATCTGCTGATAGTCGGCTCCATACTATCTGAATACACGTAAGCAAATATCACGGGCCTGTTGAATATTGCCCCCACTAAAGATACAAGGGCCAACAGAATTATTCCGGTTACTACTATATTTACAAGGATTTTTTTCATTTTCTTACCTTTTATTTAGTTTTTTATTATTATGTTGGCTGGGTGACACTAATACTGACAATATCTTCAATTAAATCCCCGGCAGAATATTCAGAAGTGTCTATCACCATGCCTATGTTAGCCTCTTCACCGGGGCTCAATATGAACGTGATAATATTAGAGGCTGTATTTGAACTGGAATGAGAAATATCACCGGGAGAGTACAGCAGGACCCCTGCTTCCTGCACACTCACCGTAAACTCATACACTCCCGAGCTATTATTTACGTTCTTCACACTAAACAAACTATCTATTACATGTATCGAGTCCGGGGCAACTCCACCATCATACAGAGGGTTTTCAGGAGTTATGTTTATTTCCAGCTTTCCAGAATCATTAATATAAGAATAAGGGGAGTTGGGTATCAATTCATAGATGAGATTAACATCTCCATCTCCCTGAGTATACACACCCGTTCCCGTTAATAGTATCAGGATAATCAATACAATGACAAATATTGTCGTTAACCCTTTTTTATACATTTTTACACCCATTCTAGATATTTTTTACTGATTGAGAAAATTTTGTTAAATCGACGATCTTGATTGATTCTGAATTTAATCCTATCACTCAATATCTATCACTCCTCCACTAAAAAAAATAAAAAATGGAGGTACTCAGGTGCTTGGCCATGCATTTATTGTCAAAGAGCCGGAAACCGAGTCAGGCGCACTCATACCGGTAGTATTGATGTCCAGTCCTACACCAACCTGTTCCCCTGGATCAACTGTAAAGTATATCTCTGTGGATGAAGTGCTTGAATTCACGTGACCATACCACTCATCTGGAGTATATAGCGCTATATGTGTCCCTGAAACCACTATTTGCACATCAATTGAGACGTTATCCCACAGACCATTGGATACATAGAACACATTGTCGAAGTTGTAGTGAGTGTCCGGACTTACACCAAGTCCCCACCATCCGGGGTTAAGACTTTCATTTTGATAGTTGGGGTTGTTTGTTGAGAGATCAATCGTCATAACTCCATCGGATGTAATATATGCATAATACTGGCCTGGAGTGAGGTCTATGAACTCCTGGTCATCTGCAACCACTGCCACTGTAAAATTCCTCTGTGCATCATAGCTGGCAAAATCAGCTCCAGTGCCAATGAAGGCAATAGTACCGATTGCAATCAGCATTAATACCATCAGTTTAGTTTTCATCAGTCATCACCCTCCATTATCAGCTGGCTCTGCATGAATGGTCAGTGTGCCGTTAAGCCAGTCACCTGCATCATTGGCCCATCCCATTAGATGCATTCCTACAGATACCTCTCCTCCTGGATACACGTAAAAGCTAATTTCTTGCAAAGCTGAGTCAGAGGACCATGCACCTTCAAGTGATTCTTCATTGTGGGTGTAAAGTTCAACAAAAGGATTGCTAGAACTTATCGTTACAAGGATTGTGACGTTATCCCATAGGTCATTGGATACGTTGAACACATCATTAAAGTTGTATCTTGAATCAGGGCTTATACCGATTCCCCACCATCCGGGGTTAAGACTTTCATTTTGATAGTTGGGGTTGTTTGCGCTGAAATCAATCACTAGAACTCCTCTGTCATCTATATACGCATAGGGTTGCATTGGAGTGAGATCAATTAACTCCTGATCGTCTGCAACTACTGCTATGTGAGCACTTCGAGATGCTGTATAGTCTGCAAAATCAGCTCCTACACCGAGCACCATCAGTATCCCCAGAGCGACCATTATTGCTCCTAACATTTTCATTTTCATTTTTCCTTTCACCTCATTTTTTCTGTTTTAAATGCATGATCATCATAAATCCAATGCTACATAGTTAATAGCCAACTAATTTAGAGCTATTCAGCCATTAACTCATAGATAGTGAGATGTTACTCTCTGATAATGACCAATTGCTCAGATACACCACATAAGGTAATGGTATGTTACCCTTCAACCATTCACATCTTCTCAAGGAATGATGAAGTTGTTCTCGCCTGTATTACCGAATGAGCAGCAGAACTCATGAAGAATATGGATGACACTACAATTGCCCACATCTCTCCCAGAAACAGACTGGACAACAGCATGATAGAAGACAAACCGAGGTAATAATAACTCCAAGGTATATTCCCTGATTCCACAGCCTCAAGATACAGCTTCATATCAGGAGAAGTATGGAGGAGTACAACGTTACCGTTGGAATCCATTTTTATAACACCCGATCTCTCAAGCTTGGGAATGTGTGTTTGAATAAGACTTACATATATGCTTTTTCTACCTTTGGATGTTGTACAGCCCTCTAATTCACTCATATAGGCCAAGATATCTTTTAAGCTTCCTTCACCCCCATTATTCATCAGGTATTTAATTAGATTCCTCCTTCGTCTGTTAGCGAGGAGGTAATGAATACCTTCATCTTTCATCCCGCCCATAGCAAAATAAGTTCTTATGTGATTAAATATAAAGAATGTAACGAAATTAGGTTCAGGGGGATTTTTTCTGAGAAGATGACAGAAGGCTACATACTGATTAGTTATCCTATTTTGACCACCTTCTTTATATACTCTGGAGAGATCTCTTCAGATAAGCAAATATCCTCTGTTGCCTGAATAATGGTGATTCCGTCTTCTCTTGCTTTTTTCGCATCTATCTCTAGTATTATAGGCCTCTCTGTTCTCAACTTAGCAACCTCTATGCTCTTCTCAAGAGTTGTTGAAAGGTGAACATATCTCTGTCTTACTGGTTTGATTCCAACTTCCAGCAATCTGTCTGCTTCCTCCTCACTTGTCCCATAATACAGGACTTCATGATTACACTCAGGAAAATCCAGATCAACTTTGATAGAATGACCATATCTAGCTCGAATTTTATCATCAGTCAGCTCGTATCTTCCTTTAACATCAGATTTTAAGAGAGCAAGGACATGCCACTTACTGGCCCACGAATATTTTCTCCTGACAACTCTCATTAACTCTTCAAAAGATACCCATCCTCTTTCGTCTATATCTAATTTCAACTTGTCGGGAAAATGTCTTAACGCTCCAGAAATGAATTTTCCAAGCCTTGTTGTCCGTTCTTCCGACATGATTACCTCGCCAGCCATACCACATTCACATCTTTCTCCCCTATAATATCCATGTTCAGGACAGAATCTGATTTCTTCCATTCACATCACCCCATATTGGATGCAATGTTCTCCACACCTTCAATAAGCTGATCAACCTCATATTTTGAATTGTAAACCGCTACAGAAGCCCTTACAGATCCCTCAGTTTTTAGAATTTTAAAGAGGGGCATGGCACAATGATGCCCACTCCGGACACATATATTAAAAACTTCATCCAGAATGATCGCCACATCATGAGGATGTATTCCACGTATATTAAATGGAACTACTCCTGTAGTTCCACTCCCATATACTGTAACACCCTCTATCTCCTGCAAACCTTTTCGAATGCGATCTCCAAGTTCTCGTTCCCACTTTTCTATTTTTTTCACACCTATAGATTTCACATACTCTATGGCTTTACCCAGTCCTATAACCCCCGGAATGTTTGGAGTCCCTGGTTCGAAACAGTAAGGTGGATCTTCAAAGACCACTTTATTCACGGTAACACTTTTAACAGCTCCTCCCCCAAATATCGATGGTTCTAGAATTTCAGGGTCACTGACATATAATGCTCCTGTACCCTGAGGGCCAAGTAATCCTTTATGACCAGAGATGGCCATGAAATCACACTTCAATTTCTTAACGTTCACTTCCATATGACCTACTGACTGAGCACCATCCACCACAGTCAACGCCCCATAATCGGCGGCTAGATTTACCAGACTTTCAACATCCTGAATGGTCCCAAATACATTGGACACATGAGTAAAAGCCACAACCTTTGTATTTTCTCTGATACTGGCTTCAAAGCTTTTAACAGAAAGCATACCATGAGTTGATGGTTCAACAATTGAAACTTCGATACCCTTTCTCCGCAAGGAAGTCCATGGAATGAAATTGGAATGATGTTCTAACTGGGTAGTAATAACGTGATCTCCTTTCTTAAATTCAAGACCATTAGCAACCAGATTCAGAGCTTCTGTGGTATTCTTGGTAAAAACTATCTGTTCAGGAGATGCTCCTAAAAATTTTGCCAGAGTTTCACGGGCCGTTTCAACCGCTTCTGTGGTTTTTCGAGCAAGGATGTGGGCACCACGCCCATAATTAGCTCCATACTCGTAAAAAAAAGAAATCATCTCTTCTACCACTGGTTTAGGAGTCTGAGTGGTTGCTGCATTATCCAAGTACACAACTTCTTCAAGAACCGGAAAGTCTTTTCGAATTGATTCTAATTCCACACTCTTTCCTCCATCACCTGAAGGTTCCACTAATGGCTTCATTCAACGTTGGATCAGGAGAGTTGTACTCGCATTCGGAACAGATCCACAGACCTATGCCACTAAAAAACTTCAGAGTTTGTCTCTCACAATTCGGACATTTTTTTATCCTATCTTCATCTTCACTGTGATCCAGAGACTCTATAAAGATCACCTCGCACATCCCACCGACTGAATCCAGAAACCCACATGATAGTCCACCTATTTATACATTATATATACTGAGGGATGGTATACCGGCATGAGAATCCATACCCTCGAAATATCATGGTACACTTATCGCCACACGCATATTAATATTTCCGGTTAATTTCCTGCAATTTATTGTATTTTGCTGGATCCTATCAATTTATTAACGACATAACGTTTTGTAGATATACAAGACTAGCGGAGTCTCAATTGACCTTGACGGGGTCAGGATGGAGATAGGAGGCACTGGAGAATTACTCGAGACCCCTTATTTTCTTCTGATTTTGTTCTCAACTATTATAACGACAATTAAACCCGCTTTCTTATTTTCCTTCTGGCATAAAGATTTTCTCAGATCTCATCAATATTTTCCCCACCATTAGGAAATATCCAGGTACTCATCAGGGATATAATGTGTCCATTTTTTGCTGTGAGTCATAAACGTACAATTTTTCATGTGTAACAACATAAGTTTCTATTTCTTATCCCACCAGCAATACATTAACAGACTCTTTACCGAAAGACTTTTTAATCGAATTCAAAAAAGCAATGTGGTAATATGGATGCTATGCTGGTTTTGGAAGATGGAACCATAGTGTACGGTGAAGGATTCGGAGCGAAAGTTAACAGTCTTGGTGAGCTTGTTTTCGCCACTCCTTACACAGGGTATGAAGAGGCTTTGACAGATCCTTCCTATAATGGTCAGATCCTGATGATGACATACCCGCTGATCGGCAACTATGGAGTTAACCCGGAAAATTTTCAGTCTACCAGAGTTCAGGTTGAAGGTTTTGTCATCAGAGAACTGTGTGATTATCCGTCACACCACAATATGGAAGTAGATGTGGACTCACTTCTTAAGCAATACAATGTTCCCGGTATCGCTGAGGTCGACACACGAATGCTCACCATTAAAACCAGACAGTTTGGTACCATGAAAGCAGGAATCTTCAGAGACAAAATAGAGGAGGAAAAGGCAATAGCCCTCGTTAGAGAACAACCTGATATTTCTGAAATGGAACTCATAAGAGAGGTTTCAACTACCAGCCCGTATAGAATAGAGGGGGTAGGTAAGAGAATTGCCGTTATTGATCTTGGAATCAAAAGGAATATTCTCAACAACCTCTCTAAAAGAGGTTTTGATATAATAGTATTGCCCTATAACGCCTCAAGATCGATGTTAGAGGAGTATGAACCAGAAGCTGTGCTGTTTTCAAATGGTCCTGGAGATCCAAAAAGGGCTGAAGAGGCAATTAAACTGGGAAAAGAACTGATAGGACAGATACCTGTGTATGGAATATGCTTTGGACACCAGATCGTCGCACTTGCCCTCGGAGGAGATACATACAAGCTTAAATTCGGTCATAGAGGAGGAAATCAACCAGTAAAAGATTTCGTTCGAAATAGAGTGTTTATAACTTCTCAGAATCATGGATTTGCAGTTAATCCTGAAACTGTAGATCCAAAAGAGCTTCAGATCACGCAGATTAACGCAAATGATGGAACGGTGGAAGGTATGGAAGGGGATTACCTTGAAGTGTACACTGTACAGTACCATCCTGAGGGTAAGCCCGGGCCATATGATACAGAATTTTTCTTTGATATGATGTATAAAAGGTTGCATGGTAGCAATGCCTAAGCGAGAAGATATCTCTAAAGTTTTAGTTGTGGGAAGCGGTCCCATACAGATAGGCCAAGCAGCAGAATTCGACTACAGTGGGAGTCAGGCATGTAAATCACTCAAAGAAGAAGGAATCGAGGTTGTTCTAATAAACTCGAATCCCGCCACTATAATGACCGACCCTGAAATTGCAGATCGAGTATATATAGAACCCCTCCTTCCGGAAATTGTTGGTAAAATAATCGAAAAAGAGAGGCCTGATGGTATCCTTGGCGGGATGGGGGGGCAAACTGGTCTCAATATTACAGCAGAACTAGCTGAAATGGGAATCCTAGATGATTACGGAATAGAGGTTATAGGAACTCCTGTGGAAGCAATTTACGCCTCTGAAGACAGAGAAAAATTCAAAAATACCATGAACTCAATAAACGAACCAATTCCAGGCAGTAAAGCTGTTAACAATGTGGAAGAGGCTGTTGATTTAGTAGATGAGCTTGGCCTCCCTCTGATTATAAGACCTGCATATACTCTGGGTGGTTTTGGAGGAGGAATAGCCTATAATCTCGAAGAACTCAAAAGCATGGTAGAAAAAGGGATTAAAAGATCCCGTATAAATCAGGTTCTGGTAGAACAGAGCGTTCTGGGATGGAAAGAGATTGAATATGAGGTTATGCGTGACGGAGCAGGAACCTGCATAACAATCTGCAACATGGAGAACATAGACCCTATGGGAATTCACACTGGGGAATCCATTGTAGTAACTCCTTCCCAAACCCTTTCAGACCACGAACATCAGATGCTGAGAAGTGCCGCCATAAAGATCATTAGCACCCTCAAAATAGAGGGTGGATGTAACATACAGTTTGCCCTTAAAGACGGAGAATACAGGGTGATAGAGGTCAATCCGAGAGTTTCAAGATCGTCGGCCCTTGCATCAAAAGCAACGGGTTATCCTATCGCTAGAGTAGCTGCCAAAATTGCAATTGGACTACATCTTGACGAAATTACCAACGATATAACTAAAAAGACTCCTGCATCCTTTGAACCCACTATTGATTATGTAGTAATCAAAATACCACGCTGGCCTTTCGATAAATTTCCTACGGCAGACTCCACTCTTACCACATCTATGAAAAGCACAGGGGAAGTTATGGCCATTGGAAGAACCTTTGAAGAAGCCCTCCTTAAAGCAGTGAGAGGATTGGACATTGGCCATGGAATAGAAGGGGATGAAGTTTTCAAGGCCCATGAGCTGGAGAAATTGATAAAGACGCCCAACCATAAAAGACTCTTTGCTATCTATCAGGCACTGAAAAAAGGCTTCTCTCCTGAATATATTGCGACCATCTCCCAGATTGATCCCTTTTTCATCTATAAAATCAAGAAACTTGTGGATATGGAAGAATTGATTAAAAAAGACTGGAGAAAATATCTCAAGAAAGCCAAGAGGATGGGATTCACTGACGAATTCATTGGTAAACTGGTAGGAATTCCTAGAGAAAGGATAAAAGACGAAAGATTGAAAAATGGAATCGACGCTACCTTCAAAATGGTGGATACATGTGCTGCAGAATTTGAAGCCACCACCCCGTACTATTATTCTACTTATGAAGATCACTGTGAAGCAAATCCGGATAACAAAAAGAAAGTGTTGATTATTGGGGCGGGACCAATACGAATCGGCCAAGGCATAGAATTTGACTACTGTACTGTCCATGCTGTCCAGGCCCTCAGAGAGGAAGGTATCGAGGCACTGATAGTGAATAACAACCCTGAGACTGTGTCCACTGATTATGATACTTCCGATAAACTCTTTTTTGACCCTCTTACTCTTGAAGACGTGATGAATATAATTGAGAAGGAGGTGCCTGATGGCGTGGTCCTCCAGTTTGGCGGTCAAACTTCTATTAATCTCGCCATTCCACTTCATAACGAGCTTAAGCGACTGGGTCTTAAAACAAAAATCCTTGGTACCCAACCATCCCATATAGATCTGGCTGAAGATAGAGATAAATTCAGTGCCTTGCTGAAAAACTTGAAAATCCTTCAACCTGATAGTGGAATAGCCTTCTCCATAGATGAGGCAAAGCGAATCGCCGAAAAGATTGGTTATCCTGTGTTAGTCAGACCATCATATGTCCTTGGTGGTCGGGCTATGGAGATTGTTTATGATGAACAAGAACTGGAGTTCTACATGAAAGAGGCGGTAAAAGTTTCTCAGCAACACCCCATTCTAATCGACAAATTCCTAGATAACGCAGTAGAGATCGATGTAGATGCAGTCTGTGATGGGAAAGAGGTCTTCATAGGTGCCATAATGGAACACATTGAAGAGGCCGGAATTCATTCCGGTGATTCAGCTTGTGTTATCCCCCCACAATCCATATCAAAGGAAATCCTTGAGACTATCAAGCAGTATACAGAAAAACTAGCCCTTGCTTTGAGAGTAATAGGCCTTATCAACATACAGATGGCTGTAAAGGATGGAAAGGTGTATGTCCTAGAAGTAAACCCCAGAGCTTCAAGAACAATACCCTATGTATCTAAAGCAATAGGCATACCTCTCGCAAAAGTGGCCATGAAAGTCATCCTCGGTAAGACTATATCCGAACTTGGTCTGAAAAAACCAGAATTCTCACATGTATCAGTAAAAGAGGTTGTATTGCCGTTTGATCGACTTCCAGGGGTAGATCCGGTACTAGGTCCTGAAATGAAAAGTACTGGAGAGGTTATGGGTATAGATGAGGACTTTCCTAAAGCATTCTATAAAGCCCAACTAGCAGCATATAATAACCTGCCTCTCGATGGAGTGGTATTCATATCTATTGATGACAGGTTCAAAAACTATGCGGTTGATATAGCCAAAAAGCTTGCTGATGCAGGACTGAAGCTAAAGGCTACAAAAGGGACACAACAATTCCTCTCAGAATTTGGTATCAGAGCAGAGAGAGTTCTCAAAGTGGGCGAAGGAAGACCCAACGTGGTCGACCTGATAAAATCCAAAAAGATAGATCTGATTATTAACATACCTGGGGATAAAAAGTCTCGGGAAGAGAGCTATATGATCCGGCGATCAGCGGTGGATTATAGCGTCCCATATATCACTACCATCCAAGCTGCTGGAGCGGCTGCTGAAGCCATTAAAAAAATGAAACATGGAGAGTTATCAGTAAGACCCATAACCGAATACTGGGTCAGTAGCCCATAATGTAGTCCAGGGAGATTATCACAGATAACGTCACCACACCTGCGACGACCATACGCATACCTGCAATAACGACGTTCCTTTCTGTGATTTTCCCCAGATAGTATCCTATGAAAAAAAGCATCCCGAATCCAATTAGTAGTGAGATTTGCATTGCAAATATATAATCCAGACCAATTACAAAAGGGATTAGCAAAGGAAGGGCGGTTATCATAGGGGCAAGAGCATGAATCAGGCTGGTTATATATATAGCAAAGTTATGTGCTTTATGTGTGATTGAATTCTTCATGCTTATCAGCATGACTTTCCTTTTCCTTGCCATTATGGCAATATTCTCACTGACTTCCACCTCAAAAGCACCCCATCCACTGGAAATAGCAAGGGCTATGGCAGTTGCAATTCCAGCTGCAAAAATTATCTCATTGTTAGCCCTACCACTCAGATATGCCCCTATTATCATCCCCAGTATGGTCAATACACCGTCAAAAGCCCCAATAACGAAGTATCTGCGAGATATTGAGCGGAGTCCTGTTATATCTGAATACACCTTCGCTTTATTTTTAAACTCAGAGACTTTTCTCAGCATTGTCTAAACAATCATCCGAGGAAAAGAAATTTATAGTTATCTGTCCGTGGTACTGACACAATCGGCGATGAGGTCTTATTTATTACTATTTGTAATATTAACCACAGAAAAAATTATATATTAGCATTTGGAAACCAGCTTTCATGCCAAAAGTTACCGGATTGCGTTGCAGAGAATGCGGGGCTGAATATGAGACAACGCTCCAGAACACATGTTATGAATGTTTTGGCCCCCTTGAGGTTGTATACGACTGGGAATATATCGCTGATCATACTTCAAAAGAGAGAATTCAATCAGGTCCAAATTCCATTTATCGATATATTGATTTTCTCCCCGTAGAAGGGAAAACTTTAGTGGATCTTGGAGCTGGATTTAACAAACTCCATAAACTGGAAAATCTGGGTAAAACTCTTGGTTTGAAAAATCTATATGCAATGGATGATTCGGTTAATCCAACAAACTCCTTCAAAGATAGGGTCACCTCTGTGGCTGTTACCAAAGCTCTTGAGTTTGGGGTAACTGCTGTTGGATGTGCTTCAACTGGAAATCTGGCTGCATCGGTAAGTGCTCATGCCGCCAAAGCAGGACTGCCTGCATATATATTTATACCCGAGGGGATAGAAAAAGGGAAGATCGTTCAGAGTCTTGTGTATGGGGCTAACATCATAGAAGTAGAGGGAACATACGATGATGCCAATCGATTAGCCACAGAAATAGCTGATTTCCATCCAGATTGGGGATTCGTCAACATCAATGTGAGACCATATTATACAGAAGGTTCTAAAACTCTGGCTTTTGAAGTAGCAGAGCAACTTGACTGGACCTCTCCAGATCATGTTGTAGTCCCTATGGCCTCAGGAGCACTGTTATGTGCCATTCATAGAGGCTTCAATGAATTTGCAAAAATCGGCTTAATCGATCCTCCTGATGATATGAAAGTTTCAGGTATGCAACCCAGTGGTTGCAATCCCATTGTCAAGGCCGTAAAAGAAGATATGGAGATTGAACCGATTCGAAAGCCACATACTATCGCCCATAGTCTTGCCATTGGAAATCCGGCTGATGGATATTATGCAAAAAGAATAATCAAAAATACAGGTGGATATGCCGAAGATCCTACAGATGAAGAGATAGTAAATGCCATTAAACTCCTTGCCAGCACTGAGGGCATATTTACAGAGCCGGCTGGAGGAGTCACCCTCGCAGGATTTCTGAGACTGGTGGAAAAGGGTTTAATTGAAGAAGATGAAACTGTAGTAATATACCTCACAGGTAATGGCTTGAAAACCCAAGATGCTGTACTAGATCATCTACCAGATCCGGTAAAAATCAAGCCGTTGATTTCAGACTTCGAAAAGAAAGTTGCAATAAAGACGTAATGGAGGTGTGAGAATGAAAATTAGGTTTTCATCGGCATTTTTTAATCTGACGAAGGAAAGAGAAGTCGAGCTTGAGCTGGATGATGTGCCTATTAAGGAGGTCCTTAACACACTCGTAGAAAGGTATGGAGATGAGTTTAAAACAAGATTGCTTGAAGGAGATCAGGTAAGACGATTTGTAAACATATTTGTGAATGGAGAAGATATCAGACACTTAAATGGGCTCGATACATATGTCAAAAAAGATGATGAGATTTCCATACTTCCAGCTGTGTCTGGGGGGAGCCTCTAAAAGGTATTGGCCAATTCTACCATATTTAATTTTACTGGAAGAAATTACACAATAATGTTTTTCACAGTTTATTTTTAAATTATAAAATATAAAAAAAATACTTCACTGAAGCAAGAGCTTTGCGCTAATTTATATATATAAAGTCCCTTTAATGCTGATGGGTGCAATACATGAAAGATGATGAACTGGCAGATATGGATGCGGTGGTATTGTTTCATGCAGTATCCTGCGCAATAAAACAATCTTTGCAGAATGGAACAGACAAAAAAGTACTGTTTTCTGCATATCAAACGTTTCCAAAAATTCTGAGCAAATTTGGATTTAACATAGATAAAGAAAAAAGCCTTACCGAAAACGTAAATGCAATTCTGGGAATTCTAAGTAAAACCGGATATGTGGAAGGTGTGGAATTTAGAGCACTGGATGAAAGAACATTTGAGCTGAAAATAGGGAAATGTGCTCTGGCTGAGATAGGGGATATGCATAGTGATAAAATTGTGTCAAGTAAAGTTCATTGCACCTATAGTATCATAGTGGGCAGTATCCTCCATGAACTCTTTGGAGGTTACGTGGCATTATCGCCTTCTAAACTAACTAGAAATGGCTCAATCACTACTATGAAAGTCTATAAACATGCAATCCAGTAATCTTTCTAATTCATTCAGAATTTCATGGTTCTTGCCTAAAACAGTCTGTAACTTCATATAGGGTTACCATATCTCCATATACCTGTATATCATCACCTAATTTTTAAAAAACAGAGGAGAGTGGAGATACGGGAAAAACAAGCGGCCTACCGAAAAATAAATATAGATCGATCTCATATCCAGACTCGAAGATGTGAAAAATCTAAATCTGAGATGATTGTCTTCATTATTGAGAGAATCTTTGAGAGAGTTTAAATCTTGAAAAGCACATAAAGTAAGATGGGCGCGTAGCTCAGCATGGACAGAGCGGCAGCCTCCTAAGCTGTAGGTCGGGGGTTCAAATCCCCTCGCGCCCGCTATTTTCTAAATTAGGCTCTTCTCTAAGTTTTTCCTCTAGAAAACAGCTTATACTAATTTTTTCTCTGGTATTTTCTAAGGAGCTAGGTATTCAATCTCCCAGTTACCATATACGCTATTAAATTATTTGGATCTCTACTTTCCATCCTCCCTCTCCCTCTTCCCCAATTCTCTGCACTGCAAGATTTACGGGATTATCTGATGTAGCGTTCTGGAGGAAGTTCTTAACACCAAGTAAAGCATTTTTTTCAGCGTTATTCAAGTTATCATAATTATCTACATCAAGCAAGTCTGTCCCAGTGCTATTAAAAATACTATTCCATGCAGTATCTGTAAGTTTCTCATTTTTAAATTCTTCATTACCATTTCTATATAGAGATACTTTACCAACTGGTAACGGTGGACCTTCTCCGTGCTCAGTACCTCCTTTCATTTCAAAAACATAATATACAGAATCGTTATATACAACAAATTGTATCTCAAACTCACTCTGAGGCTCCCCAGTTATACTGGTGGCGTTCTTCAAGATGATCTTACTCGCATTATATATATCGGTCCACACAAAGTCGGGAGAGACAATAACAGAGGTATTAAAGGTATTCTGATCCCATTTACGTTCCTGTACGCTAACATCAACTACTGTAACTGGGAGAGAGGCTTGCTTTGAATCCGCCTGGAAATCTATGGTTCCCGAACCTTCGAGAAGAGCAGTAAAGTAAAATGTGGCAACTCCATTGAGATCTGTGGTAGACGCATTTCTATCAAGATAGCCTATAGTACCATTTACCGATGCATTGATGGTTACCCCAGAGATCGGATTTCCAAACTGATCCCTGGCAAGAACTTCCACTTTTTCAGTCTCTCCAACAAAGAGATCCAGCCTTGATGATAATGGAACTATTAAATCTAATTGGGGGGTTATGGTGACGTAATTCCCTTCTGTCGAAGTAGATAAAACTGCCAGGCTTATTATAGCATTCTCAATTTTAAGTTCCACAAGATTGCCACTCACATTTACCTGACCAATGTCACGTAAAGTCTCATTCCAGTACTCTGGATTTAATGACTCAAAAGTCAATGTTGCATTATCCACTTTAATATTTCCTCCATACGATATTGGAGCAAAGACTAAACTCACAGGTTGGACCGAAGAGATAGAGTCAAAAGTTGTATTCAGTATGTAAAATGTAATGCGATCGCTCCTAAAAGAACTCTGCTCCACGATAGTAATATTTGCTGTTTCAAATCTTTTGAAGGCATAGCCATGTTCATAGATTAAATCTCTTTTGTCCAGATACAGATAATTGGGTGTTAAAATTATCGCTGAAGTGTTATACTTGAGAGTCTTATTGTAAACAGATCCATTGGGAAGTGTTTCATTGTAGGTAATTGTAAAATTGAGTTTTCTAACCTTTAAGGAACTAGCCATGTCTGGAGGAGTCAACAAAAAGGGATAACTGGAATGCTTGACACCAAGATCAATAGTCACTGTATTTGGGTCCCCAAGACTCGATGATAGTGATACTACTTTTGGAATTGCAGAAAATTCAGATAAGACCAGCTTAGAATAGCTTACCTCCTCAGTTCTCGTCCATTCCGGAACAAACACAGTCTGCATAATCCCGAATAACCCAATTATTATGGCAAAAGCCAAAATGAAACCGAGAATTGAACTGACACCGTTTTTATTACCAATGATATTGTATCTAGGATTGTTTCCATATCTCATTTTATTCATTTTATCCACCTACGAACAATTTAAACACGAAAAATGTCATCAAAACTATGATCATTGAATGCTTTAATCCAGATCTTACATCTCCTTCACCCATTATCCCCGCTGCAAGACCGCTAAAAAATCCTCCAAGGAGTGAGGTATGATAAAACAACCTAGTTAGCATTGGCAGATCCGGTACATTAAATGAGGTTCCAGCCACTTCAGGAACCTCAATACCTGCAAACACACTAATAAAATTTTTGAGAATAACAACTACAGTAAACAGAAACACTCCATAAGAGATATAAATCAACATCACATAAATAACCATCTCTCTCTTTATTCGACGAGCTGATTCAACTTCCATATACGCGCTAGAAGCTGCAGCCGACAAAGCATCCCTAATCCGATAAGATGATTCAATGGCTTTCACAAGCATGGATACAACTTTGGATATTAATATGCTACCAACTCTCTGCTCAAACTTCTGAAAAGCCTCTGTAAGCAATTTTCCCCATTCTACCTCTCTCTTTATTTTAATAATCTCTTTGGTTAAAACTCCTAAGTTTGCAGTAGAAAGAATTCTAATGGCTTCCACTGCATTCATGCCAGCTTCGTTAAGACTGGCCATCTGTCTGAGAAAATCAGGAATTAACTCTTCAATTTTAGCCATTTTTTGCTTTCTGATTTCGTAAAATACCGTGTATGGTAATATGTTTCCTGCCGCAAGAAAAATTACCTGAGACTCGAACACTATACGCTCTTTCATCGTAAATAATATGATCAAGGTGACAGGGATGGTAATATACAATATATTCTCAGGTCGAACAGTATAAATGCCAACATCAGAAAAAAGAATTCTAAGCCTGCTCTTAACCCTGCTGGTCATTCTTTTAAAGATAGAAGGTCTCTCAACTTCTGAAGGCTTATCTGGATCAACATTTGCCGAAAAAAAAGATAGACCTGTTATCCTTTTTGATATCCACTTACCAGTTCCTGGTTTAACAATGGTTCTAATGATATATACAAACCCTAGAGACCCAAGAGGTATAAACAGATACACCACTATTTTGAGTAGAGATTCAACTTCCTGTCCCACTATCCCCATGACAACGAGTGTAATCATCAGGAACAGAGGTCCTACAACAAACAGAGCCAGATATACTTCTGCAAAAGCTTCGAGAGTATCCAGAAAAGCGCGCTCATATCGTTCTTTCTCTTCCATCAGATAATTACTTCTCATTTTAAGAAAATCATCGATTTTTCCACCACTCTCAATTACTGCAATGAAGTCTTCTATGAAGTTAGAAAATCTGGAAGAAGGAGTTGTAGATGAAACATATCTCATAGCTGAGGTTATATCTTCATTGAAGTATGTTATTCTCTTGATTACTTCACTGAACTCCTTTCCTATCTCTTGAGTGAGATTACGTTCTTCTGCAACAATTTTAAACATCTGAAGTAATGGAACTCCCCCTTTGGATGCCGCTAGCAGCATGTTCACCGCATGTGGTAGTGTGAGATCAATATTCCCCGCCCTTACTTTTGCTTTAAAAGATGGATATGCCAAAACGATGTAATAGAACAAAAACCAGAAAATAAAAAAGATAGGTACAGCAATCACTTTTAGACTGAAAACTGGTCTTTTAAAATCGATTGGAAAAGATACTTCAATGGGAAGATGATATCGATTGAGATCTATCACATATGAAGGTAAAACCAAGTAAAGAAAGATTGACAAGCCCAGTGCAAGGATAAAACCATATAGGCTCCCCACACCTATGATATAATAGGGAGTAATTGGAAGCCTTGCAGCCTTTATATCCTTTTCAAGGGCGAAATATTTTTCTTTCCTTTTATTGTAATAAGATCTCAAAAACCGTACAAAAGGTCTAGGGAGATATATATTTATTACCTCGATGGCTTCTGGATTACTCAATCGCATAGGCAGTTAACTCCTCAAATTCAAGATTTGGATTCCTGTAATATGTACGAACTACTCGGGTCACGTCAATATAGTTTCGAATTCCTTTTTCCCTCATATACTCAAGCAGTCGTTTTCTCTGTTGAATTTCTTCTATCAGCTCAGAGATAGTCAGACCGCTTAAAGCAGAAATTTTCTCTAGCTTGCTTGGAGTATAAACCTGCCTGTGAGAGTCTCCTGATACACTCCATTCATATAGTTTATTCACTAGAAGGTCCTTACTGGCTGGATCCACTCCAACAATCTCATCTATTTCCTTACACCTTCGAACCCGTATACCCTTTCTTCTCCATTGAAGCTGAATATTCACTATGTCCAGCATTTGAATCATGGAACGGGGAACATCCAGGGGTTCGTTCTCCAGCCTGTAGACCACCTGGCCCACATCTCCAGCATGAAGTGTAGAATAACAGGCATGACCTGTGGCCATAGCCTGGAATAATACCTGTGCCTCAATACCTCTTACTTCCCCCACCACGATATAATCCGGTCTTTGTCTAAGAGCTGCCTTAAGTAGGTCATACATAGTTATCTGCCCTTCTTCTGCCTCAAATCCGATATGCTCTCTGGTTATGGCAGCAATCCAGTTTTCATGATACAACTGGATCTCTCTTGTATCTTCAATGGAAACTACCTTAGCATCAGTTGGAAGGAACATAAGCAATGCGTTCATGGTGGTCGTTTTTCCTGATGCAGTCTCCCCCACGATCATCATATTGAGCTTATACTCCACACACATCCAGAGAAATGCTAGCTCTTCTGGAGAATAGGTGTTGAAGGCTATAAGATCGACTGGAGTCAAAGGATCTATCGAAAACTTTCTGATGGTAAAAGAAGAACCTTTTGGAGTGATTTCAGTTCCAAGGGTTGCCTGAAGTCTGCTTCCATCGGAAAGAGTAGCATCAATTATCGGATTTCCATAACTTATATGCTTTCCCGTTCTCTGGACTAGGGAGACCACATATTTATCCAGATGTGCTGCACTAAAAATTAGATTTGTTTTCAGATTGGAATACCTTCTGTGATATACATAAATGGGGATCTCATAACCATCACAGTGAATATCTTCTATATTTGGATCTTTCATCAAACCATCAATTGGGCCAAGTCCGAGAAAATCCCTGAAAAGGTAGTAAAGGTACTTCAAGTTAAGATCTCGGCTCATCTTTATTCCATACTCATCAATGATATTCTCATACGCATCCACAAGGACGGATTCTTTCTCCTCTATAGCGATGCTTACGTGTTTCAGTATCAGCAAATCACTTAATGCACTATAAATTTCTTCCAGAACTTTAAACTCAGTTTCAGAGAGTGTTGGCTCAAGCAGATTATACACATATTCTTGGGTAACCTCATCCCTTACTATCACGGCACGGGTATAAGGTTTCAACAACCAATACTCCTCGAGAATCTCTCCTTTGACTGACTCAAAATTTGTTATTAAATTTTCATCTCCATGAGCATATCTGGAGAGCAATTCCCAATGAGAGGCCATTTCCATATATAAATAAAAAAAACTAAAGGTTATATAAATGTTGCCCTATAACATATTAATTATCCCTAAAAAATTTGTAAGTTAGACAGGATAAATATATCTTAAACCAATATATCAAGACAGTAAACCATAACTCAGAGATTCCACGGTTACATAGGACGAACATAGATAACGTCCTTGTTTAGTTATACTGTCACCGAAGTATAATGCTATCGATATACCTTTAAAACAAGTGGTAAAAATTTATAGCTCATATAGCACACAATATCACAAGACTTCGAGATTCACATGAGTTCCTAGGTGGTATTATCATGAACATATTAAAAAAAGCACCAATTAAGACTTCTGGGGCATGTGGAATACTTGCGCCCTTTATCGCCTTAAGCTCCATTTCTCTCTCTATCTACCTCCATCCTTGGTTTAGGTGGGCTGACAACGCCCTGAGTGACCTTGGAGCTATTGGAGTGCCTTATAACTTCATCTTCAACCTAGGTCTGATCCTTACAGGTATACTGGGTGTAATATTCACTTTTGGGTTAGCAACACTTATATCAAGGAAAATGTGGATTCTGGGAGTGGGGTTTTTTGGAGCTGGAATGGTATCTCTAGCATTTATAGGGGTATTCCCTGAAGGGATTTTCCTCCACAAGCACGTATCTATAGCTTTCTATCTATTAAGTCTCATTGGGATGATACTTATGGGAGCAGATTTGCTACGAGTTAGATCAGAGCGTGTGTGGGGTCTATTCGTCCTCTCCATTGTGATCCTAGCTCTCACAGCAATAACGCTCCTGACTACTATACCTTACCCGCTAGGTGTTGCCATCCCTGAAATTATCGGTGCCATAGCCTTTTGTGAGTTCTCAATCGGGTTTGGAGCACGATTGATAGAGATTTTTTAATAGAGTATGACACTCTAGGATTGGTTAGTTAATACTTACAGCATAAGTTTTAAATACAGAAGATTAATTTAGGGTGGTAAAATCTCGGTGATATTAATGGCTGAAGAACAGTTTAAACATATAGTCAGGATCGCTAACACAGATCTGGATGGAAATAAGAGTGTTGTGTATGCACTAACAGGGATAAAGGGTATTGGATTCCGAGTGGCCCAAGCCCTTGTAAACGTCTCTGGCATAAAAGGAAAAGAGAAACTGGGGAATCTTCCAAATGATCAGATTCAGAAAATAAAAGAGTTAATTGAAGAGAATCTCGAGAATGCTGTTCCAACTTGGATGTTGAATCGAAGGAGAGACCTTTATACAGGAGAGGATTTCCATCTTCTCGGAAACGAGCTTGATATGAGTTATAAAGAGGACATTGATCTCCTTAGAAAGATTCGAGCTTACAGAGGTATTAGGCATGAGAAAGGAAAGAAAGTCAGGGGTCAGAGAACTAGAAGTACTGGTAGAAAAGGAGTTACAGTGGGAGTAATAAGAAGAAAGAAATAAAAAGAGGGATAGCATGGGAGATCCAAAAAAAGCACGAAAGAAGTATTACATTCCTACCCATATGTGGGAAAAAACTCGACTGGAACGAGAAGTCGAGCTTATCAAAAATTATGGTCTCAGAAATAAAAGAGAGCTGTGGAGAGCTGAAGCATATCTCAGAAAATATAGGAGAGTTGCCCGAGAGTTGCTTGCCAGTATTAACCTTCCTGGGAAGGAAGGGGAAAGAGCAAGAGCTCAGGCTAAGAGCGTCATTAACAGATTGATGAAATACGGTGTGCTACAGGAAGGTGGAACCTTAGATGATGTACTGGATCTAACAGTAGAGGCCTTTCTTGAAAGACGATTGCAAACTCTGGTATATAGACTCGGTTTGGCAAACACAATCAAACAGGCTCGCCAGTTCATAGTGCACGGGCATATAGCTATAGGAGGTAGAAAAGTTAACTCTCCAGGATACCTGGTCAGAAAAGAGGAAGAGGGAGAGATCGGATTTTATTCAAACTCACCTGTTGCTGATCTGGTAATGGTGAAGGCTGGTGCAGAGGAGTGATGGATTATGGCAGATGAGAAATGGGGAATAGCCCATATATTTTCTTCTTTTAACAATACAATAATCACCATAACAGACCTGACTGGTGCAGAAACTTTTGCACGGGTATCAGGTGGAATGGTAGTAAAGGCAGATAGAGATGAAAGTTCACCCTATACAGCTATGCAAGTGGCAATGAGGGCAGCAGAAAAGGCTAAAGAAAGAGGGATAGTTGGAGTCCACGTGAAAGTGAGGGCTCCAGGTGGGAACAGACACCTGAGTCCAGGACCTGGGGCGCAATCTGCCATTCGAGCCCTTGCAAGAGCTGGTTTGAAGATAGGAAGAATAGAAGATGTAACACCCATCCCGCATGATGGAACTAAACCTCCAGGCGGGAAGAGAGGCAGGAGAGTCTGAATGGCTTCCATACAGATCCTAGAAATAAACAAACTGAAGGTAAAATTTATCATTGAAGGAGTGAGTGAGGTCTTTGCAAACTCTTTGAGGAGAGCAATGATTTCGATGGTTCCAACCCTAGCTGTTGATTTCGTTGATATCTACATGAACAGCGGTCTCATGTATGACGAGGTTCTCGCCCATAGAATTGGCCTCATACCTCTTAAAACTGACCTAGAGAAATACAACCTCAAAGAGAAATGCACTTGTAGTGGGGAGGGCTGCCCCAGTTGTCAGGTATCCCTTCGACTTAACGTGGAAGGCCCCAAAACCGTGTATTCGGGAGATCTTATATCAGACGATCCAGATACCATCCCAGCTTTTGATAACATACCGATAGTCAAACTGAAAGAGGGGCAACAACTCATGCTCGAAGCAACAGCTAGACTTGGATTTGGAACGGAACACAGTAAATATCAGGCTGTCTGCGGATGTGGGTATAAGATCATCCCTGAAATTACCATTGAGGATAGCTGTAATAACTGTGGTAAATGCGTGGAAGAGTGTCCAAGAGATGTATTTTCGTCAAATAATGGCACAATCGAGGTAACAGATATATATTCCTGTTCCCTGTGTTATCTGTGCGTTAAAGTATGTGAAGAGAATGCCATACAGATCGATGAGAATACAAACCGATTTCTGTTCTCTTTTGAGGTAGACGGTTCCATGACACCATTAAAGGTTATAAAAGTGGCCCTTAACCAGCTAAAGGAAAGATTTGCAGAATTCACCGAAAAAATGGAAAAGTTATCGGTTGAGTAAACACTTCTATTTTTAGGCAAAAAATTTACACTATAGCTGTACACACACTACACCGGTTGGTTTCATATGGATAAAAGACGCCAGGTATTTCTCAGTTTATCTCTATCGGTTTTCGCTGCCATGCTCGGAGTGGGAATCATATCACCCATCATGCCCCTTTATGCAAAAAATCTTGGAGCTAGTGGTATATGGCTGGGTCTGATTTTTTCCATTTTCTCTATAACCAGAACTCTGACATTGCCCCTATTCGGAAAAGTTTCTGATAAACTGGGTAAGAAACCCCTTATCATATCTGGTCTTTCCTTATATATTGCATTTTCATTGATGTATGTTGTTTCCACTTCTATTACCAGTCTGATTGTCGTGAGGGCGTTTCATGGAATCGCCTCAGCCATGGTAGTTCCTGTAGCCATGGCTTATGTAGCAGAGACTGCACCCAAGGAAGAGATAGGCAAAGTTATGGGCACTTTCAATATTTTCCTATTTTTAGGTATAGGAGTGGGGCCTCTTTTTGGTGGACTACTCTCGGATTTTGACAGCTATTTCCTAGCGTTTTACGGGATGGCAGCTGTGACTGGAGTAGCATTGCTACTAAGTATTCTATTGATCCCTCCATTTAGCCCACCTGACGCTAAAAAGGATACAAACATGATGAAGCTTCTCAAAAATAGGATATTTAGACTTCTACTCTTGTTCAGGCTATCCAATGCCGTAGGGAGAGGGAGTATCATGGCTTTTGTCCCTATCTACGCTGCAAAAATTGGACTTAATACCACTCAGATAGGGACAATAGTATCGGTTAATATTCTTGTCTCAGCATTGCTCCAGAGGAAAGGAGGAGAACTTGCAGACAGGTCGATTCCAGAATTACTTGTGTTCATCGGTACCGCGATAGCTGCGCTATCTCTTATCTTGTTGCCTGAGACCATTTCATTTCTTCAAATATTCCTGCTCTCTGTTATGTTCGGTCTTTCTAGCAGTATATCTCTCCCTTCTGCTGTGGTTATAGCAGCGAAAGCTGGAGAACCCAAAGACATAGGAAGTGCAATGGGATTGTATTCCGGCTCAAGGGGAGCTGGCAGAATGATTGGTCCGATAATTGCTGGGGCCATAACTGAATGGTTTGGCCTTCGATACGCCTTTTATGCGGCTGGTCTCATCTCACTTATAGGTGCCTTAGTTTTCTATCTGGCGGCTAAATCCTATCGATTACCCCCGTCAACTCTGTGATAATAGAAAGATAACCCACTAATCCCAGTCTAGTCAGAGCTTTTCCAAGGGCTTCTTGTCCCACATTTGATACCAAATCTACTGATACCCCTCTATCATGAAGCCAATCAAGTACCAATAACGCACCTTTTTGCAGTTTTCATTTTAAAAGAGTGTCGAAATCGTATCTATCAAAAATACGGTCTACCTCATTGATAAGATCGGGATCTCCCAGCTTCACTATACAGTTGTAGATATCTGCGTAATACCTTCCAGTAAGGCATTTTATCCCTCTCTTTCTCAGAAAATCTATTGTGTTATCTACAGCTTCTTCAAGGTTCACTGAAAACCCCTAGAGTCCATTCAAAATCAAACAGGACGCATTCAACATTCATCATACTGGAACAAGCTCATAGGTTAGATATCCTTCCGGTTCTCTCTTTACCACTTCAAGCTTGACTTTCTGTCCTGGTCTAAGAGATTTTGGATCCCCCCTGACCCATGCAGTAATGGTAATATCTCCAAATCGAGCAATACCAACTGTGTAAGGAGAATGATGCATAAAGGAATATGGTCTTACAAACACCACAGTAAAGGTAAGCAGGAACCCTTCGTTTTCTATTTCTTTCCACTCAACATTATCGGTCAAGCATGAAGGGCAATCCTTTTGAGGTGGAAAATAAGTAATGTCACATACCTTGCAGTAAGTAGCCATGACCTTACCTCCCCGTAAGCCTCTAAAGAACCTATCAATTCCCTTTACACTTATCAGGTATCTGAGAGTAACTTCTCTCATATCAATCCAGATGGGATCTCCACTTTTATCATCCTGAACGATTGGAAAACCCTCGTTCTCTATACGAGACTTGACAAACATCTCAAACTGTTTTAGTTGTTCTAAAAGCCTGTCTTTTTCGTTCATCTCATTTACCTCCTGTTAAGAGAGAGTACCGTGACATACGCATAATGTCCGGTCCCTCCCACGTTATGAGCCAGTGCATTTCCGTTGATAATATCAGTCTGTCTATCTTTCTCCACCCTTTGCTGAAGCTGTTTAGTTAGTTCAGCAATCATGCTTATTCCTGTCGCCCCTATCGGATGACCCTTAGCCTTAAGCCCTCCATCCAGATTCACAGGTATCTTTCCCCCTATATAGGTCTGTTCTTCCTTTAGCAACTCTACCCCCTCACCTTGTTTTGCAAATCCCAGGTCCTCATAGGCCATGATTTCAGCTATAGTGAAGCAGTCATGGACTTCTGCCACATCAAAAAACCCTAAAGGTTCATGTACCCCAGCCATTTTATATGCCTGTTCAGCAGCAACTCTTGCCGCTTTCAACCCCCAAAATTCTTTCCGTTTACTGAGATTGGCTGTATCACTGGCAGTCCCAATCCCTCGAATCCATACCGGAGTGTCTGTATATTCTCTCACAACATCTTCTGACGCAAGAATAACACACGAAGAACCATCTGTGACCGGACTGCAATCATAGAGTTTGAGAGGATACGCCACATAAGGAGACTTTAATACTTCCTCAATGGAAATGGGTTTTTGAAATTGAGCCTTGGGGTTTTTAGATCCATAATAGTGGTTTTTTACAGCAACGAGTCCCAGATCTTCTTCAGTAATACCGAACTTTGCCATATAGGAAACAGCATGCAGAGCGTAATATGCAGGAAATGTCAGACCAAAATTTTGAAACTCCCAGAAATAGTTGCCAGCTCTCCCAATGAACTCAACCACATTATGAAGAGGGGATTCATTCATCTTTTCCACACCAACTGCCATAGCAATATCTGCAAGTCCAGCCTGAATGGCTGAATATGCTACCATGACTGCAGCGCTTCCAGTGGCACATGCCGCTTCTACTTTCATGGTTCCTGTCGGATTAAGCCCTGCGTATTCTGATATCACTACAGCAGGGAGGGGTTCTGAACTCCACATCCCAAGATTACCAGTCACAACAAAATCAACATCTTTTTGAGAAACTCCAGAATCTTTCAACGCTTCTCTAATTGACTCCCATGCCAATTCGACGAGCTGTACATCACTTCTCTTTCCAAACTGGGAAGTCCCTACCCCGATAACAGCTACCTCTCTCACAAAAAATTATTACCCAGGTTATAATAAAAGTAATTTTCCCTATTAGGTTTCAATAAATTATATTTTGCTCTGTTTAGAAGCAGGATGCTACCTCTCCACCCAATATTTATATATATTGCTCCCTGAAATCCATCAGGGGTGTATTATGGAATTCGATATGACAAGAGAACAGAAAGCAATTAGAAAAGCTGCAAGAGATTTTGCTGAAGGAGAATTTCCTGAAATCGCTTCTGAATATGACAACGAAGAGAAATTCCCCAGAAGACTCTGGAAAAAGGCCTGTGAACTGGGATTCGTTGGAGGTGCCATTCGAGAAGAATATGGTGGAATGGGTCTAACAAAACTTGAAGAGGCGATAATCATTGAAGAGTTTTGCAGAGTTGACCCTGGTATTGGTATCGCTATTCTTCTTCCTGCCTTTGGATCGGAAATTATCCAGAAATTTGGAAGTGAGGAGCTAAAACAAGAATATCTCCCGAAAATCTGTGATGGAAAAGCAATAATGGGCACCGCAGTGACAGAACCAGATGCAGGAAGCGACGTTGCTTCTGTCAGGACGAGAATAGAACGAGAAGGAGATGAGTACATAGTCTCCGGAAATAAGATTTTTATATCTAACGGTTCTATTGCAGATTTCCTTATTATTCTGGGGCGCTCCTTCACAGTAGATGATGATGTCCATAAAGGAATCTCTATGATCTTGGTTGACACTGACACTGAAGGTTTTAAAGCCACTAAAATGTATGGGAAACTAGGGATAAGGCCTTCTGATACAGCAGAGATTTCCATGAATAATATTAGAGTGCCTGTAAAAAATCTCATAGGAAAGGAAGGATATGGATTTTATTATCTGATGGACTTCTTCAATGAGAGCCGGGTGTGGGTAGCTGCACAGGCAGTAGGCACTGCCCAGGGAGCCTATGAGAAGGCTTTGAGGTATGCAAGGGAGAGAAAGCAGTTTGGAAGGTCTATAGCGGAATTCCAGGC
>MTND01000026.1 GCA_002010305.1 Archaeoglobi archaeon JdFR-42
ACACCAACACCAACCCCTGCACCAGCACCTAAAGAGACGCCCAAACCTACACCTGTTGCCACTCCAAAACCTGGAGTACCTCCAGGAAAGACGGAGGTTGTTGTTGGAGTTCTTGGTCCCATGGCTTTGCCTCAAGGAACTGCAGAACGACGGGCTGTAGCCATTGCAGTTGATGAAATCAATGCACAGGGAGGTATTCTTGGTTTGCCTGTGAGGATGGTGGTAGGAGACGATAAACTCAATCCAGAAGTTTCTTCTTCAGAGTTCCGGAGATTAGCCACAGTAGAGAACGCTGATTTCATCGTTGGTGGTTTCTCCAGTGGAATCATGCTAGCTACTATGGAAGCGATGGCTGAAACAAAGACTGTGTATTTCGGTATTGCATCTTCGCCGGCACATTCCGCAAAAGTTGCGGAAAATTATGATAAATACAAGTACTGGTTCAGAGCAGGATTTAACAACGGTTCTACTTTTGCGTGGGATATACTAGATATCGTTGACTACTTCAACAAAGTGGAGAAACTGAACATCAAGAAGGTCTATATCATCAGGGATGAACACATCTGGACAGATCCCGTGATGAATATGCTCGCTCCCGGGCTGGAAGAGAGGGGTATTGAAATAGTTGGTGATAAAAAGGTTCCAAGAGGATTTACTGACTATGAGCCGCTTCTTCTCGAGGCTCAATCAAAAGATGCAGACCTTATAATACCCATTATGGCCATCGTAGGTACTTCAGATGTACTGGTGAAGGCCTGGTCAGAGCTTCAGATACCCATTTTGCTTGCAGGACATGACATCGATGCTATCAGCCCTGAATACTTTAAGAGGACTAATGGTGCAGCTGCATATGAGGTATTTATCGCTGATGGTGGTGTTGTAGCAACTGCTCCACCAACAGATATGGCCAAGGCATTCATTGACAAATACCAGCAGAGATATGGTTTCATGCCTGAATCATTCTTTGCATATCCAGCATATGATATGGTATACGCATATAAGGCCGCAGTAGAAGAGGCCGCCAAGGCAGGAGAAAAGAACCCATTTGATCCTGATGTGGTCGTCAAATACTTGGAGAAACACGATACCAGTAACCCATATGTATTCACCAGAACAATTGCATGGCTTAAGAACCATGATGTGGCTTGGGGAGATGAATACCAGCGAAACTGGATATCTCAATGGCATCCAGACGGCAAGGCCTACATGATATGGCCTGAGACTGTTGCAAATGGAGAGTTCCTGTTACCACCCTGGGTTGAGAAATAAACCAATCCAATTTTTATTTATTTTTTGTTTTCTGTTTTTTGTTTCCCAATCTTTTCCATCTAGATGTCCGGTGATGTATGGATAATTTTCTACACTTTCTCCTTGCAATTCTATGATACTGTATGATCCTACGTCATTGTTCACCTGATTGATCTAGAAAATAACCTTTTTACTATTTTTTAACAATGCATCATCCTTATCTATATTCACCTATTATGCAATACCATATGGTCTTATTCTACATATAGTTTTTATATTTATTTTACATATTATTAATCCACTCATTCTAGGATGCTAGATTATCTGACATGAGGCTGGAGATGTAAGCAGACATAACCCCATCGTGTCCATACGCATCATTACGTAATAACCTTTTTATTGGTGTGCATCCAATGGTTTATTAGTATTAAAAATTAATATATTGATCATCAGCAGGTGGATATGAGATGAGTGAAGAAGTAAAGAGCAGAGTAGAATGGGTTGTATCAGCTTGTAACATGGACTACAATGCGTGTGGGATAAGGGTAAAAAAAGAGAATGGAGTTGTAATAAGGATAGAAGGGAATCCTGAATCATCCGTGGGAAAAGGAAAGCTCTGTCCAAGAGGAGTAGCCGGCCTTCAAATTCTGTATGACCCTTATCGTGTTAATAAACCCCTTCTTAGAACCAATCCTGAAAAAGGTCTCGATGTAGACCCAAAATGGAAAGAAATAAGCTGGGACGAAGCCATGGACATAATAACGGAAAGGCTAAAAGAAATACGTGAAACAGACCCTCGAAAACTGGTGATGCAAGGCACAACAACAGCGGCCAATACTTTTCTGGGGATGGGTATGGCATTTCAAGAGGCCTTTGGAACACCCAATGAGTTTTATGGAGGAGGAGGTCTGCATTGTGGGAACGGTGCTCACCTGGTAAACGGAGTATATCATGCTTCCTGGTCTCTGGTTCCTGATTTTGATTACTGTAACTTGGCTATATATTTCGGGGCCAGTAAAGGCCATGGAGCGGGACACAGTGCCAATTCTATAATGCTTCAGGCTGCCGATGCAAGAGTTAGAGGAATGAAATTCATTGTGGTGGACCCTCAGCTCGGGAGAGCTGGAGCTAAAGCAGATAAATGGGTTCCTATAATCCCGGGAACTGATGCAGCCCTTGCTCTTGGGATGGTAAATCTTCTCATCAACGAGCTGGGACTGTATGATAGTGAATATCTGAAGCTTAAAACAGATGCCCCCTACCTTGTTGGTCCTAACAAACGATATGTGAGAGACGAAAAAACAGGAAAACCCCTTATCTGGGATCCGATAGACAATAAACCCAAGATATTTGATGATGAGGGTATAAAAGATTTCGTTCTGGAAGGTACTTATGAAGTCAATGGAATCGAATGCAGACCGGTATTTCAGATCCTTAAAGAGCACGTTCGAAAATATACCCCTGAAAAAGTGGAAGAGATTACTTCAGTTCCCCAAAAGACTGTTTACAATCTCGCAAAGGAGTTCGGAGAAAAAGCCATGATAGGCAGCACTATAAAAATCGAGGGTAAGAGTTATCCCTATCGACCTGTTGCTGCGATATATTTCAGAGGGAGTCAGGGGCATAAAAATTCTGTTTATAACTGTGTTTCTATAGAACTTCTAAACCAGATCGTGGGAGCTGCAGATGTCCCTGGGGGGGCTCTGGGGTTCAATCCTGTGTGTCATGGGCATCCTGACACAGGAAAACCATACTGGGAGCCGAAAAAAGGGAAAGATGGTTTCATGATGACTGGAACCTGGGTTGTACCCCATCACCAGCCTTTCCCCATTCCAGAACCTAGAAGACCACAAAAAATGGGTCTAAATGATCTGTTTCCGGCAGCCATGCACTCTTTCATTTATGGTGCTCCTGATCAGGAAAAGATATGGGAAGAGTTTAAGCTTGAATACAGACCAAGTGTAATATTGAACTTTGGCTCCAACTCTGTGATGAGTGTGGGAGACCCGGAACCAATAGCTGAAAACCTTAAAAAATACGATTTCATAATTTCTTTTGATGTGTATTTGAATGAATTCACTAATGGATTCGCCGACATAGTGCTTCCCGACGCTAGCTATCTCGAACGTCTGGATCCCAATCCCAACTATCCACCTATACTAAATCATCCAGCCGGTCTCGGAAAGTGGACATATCAGATCCGACAGCCAGTAGTAAAACCTCTATTTGAGAGAAGAAGTTATTCTGAAGTCCTACTGGAACTCGCAGAAAGACTAGGTCTGAGAGAAGCTCTGTATGAAACCCTTAACATAAAATTCGAGCTGGAAAAACCTTATCGCCTTGACTCAAAAAAGAGATACACTTGGGAAGAGATCTGTGATCTTGTGCTTAAAAACAAATTTGGAGAGAAGAGGGGTCTGGAATGGTTTAGAAAGCATGGAGCCATAACGTGGGATAAAAAGCCAGAAGAGGTGTACTGGAGATGGAGACTGGATGTGAGAGTTCCCCTATACTGGGAATTTCTGATGGATTTAAGGGATAAAGCCAAACAGATCATAGAAGATCTTGGTGCTAGTGTAGAAATTGACTGGAGTTTTTATGAGCCATTGCCGGATTTTAAACCCTGTCCAGCCCACGAAATAACTGGAGAATATGACTTGTATGGTTTTTACTATCGGGAAATTAGACACACCAACTCTTTTACAATGCAGATTCCCTGGCTGGATGAAGTTTCTGTTAATGACCCCTACACCTACAACATCATGATGCATCCCGATACTGCAAAAAAGAAAGGTATCATGGATGGAGATTTGGTGTGGATTGAATCCCCCAAAGGGAACAGAGTTAAAGGGAGAGTTAAGCTTACGGAAGGTGTTCACCCACAGGCTCTAGCTTTCGCAGCTTGTGCAGGTCACTGGTGTGACTGTCAACCTGTTGCAAAAGGCAAAGGAGTGTTTTTTAACAAACTCCTCGATGTGGACTGGGATCATGTAAATCCAGTAAACTTGAATCTTGACCTGTGTGTTAAACTGAAGATCTATAAGGCTGAATGAACGATGCAACAGAGATGATGAAGATGGAGGACCAAGAATCTGAAATTCGGGTTAAATTTTTTGGGTTCATCATTGATGTAGTCAAAAAGCCAGAAATCACCATAAAAATATCGAGAGATTATTCAGTTAAAGAGTTCTTGGAGTATCTGGGCCAGAAATTTGGCCAGAGATTTAATGAAAGAGTGTTCACAGATTGTGGTGACATTTTGGATCATATTAGAGTTTCTGTGGGTGATGAAATGATTGATAAAGAAAAGTATAATGAAAAGCTGATCAAAACAGGAATGAACGGAGAGACGGTTAAACTTTTCGTCTTCAGTTCTCAGATGGGGGGTTAATTCTAGGGTGTTGCCCATGGTTAGATACGGTATGGTAATCGACCTGAAAAGATGTATTGGATGTCAGTCTTGCACCATAGCCTGCAAGGAAGAACATGGAACCCCAAAAGGGATTTTATACACCAAAACACTGATGAAAGAGGAGGGGAAATTCCCAAACATCCGGAGGCTTTTTGTTCCCGTTCTCTGCAATCATTGTGAGGAGCCTTTATGTAAGAAGGTGTGCCCGACCGGAGCAACTGAGCAGAGAGGGGATGGAATTGTAACTATAGACGATAACAAGTGTGTAGGCTGTAGAGCTTGTTACGTAGGATGTCCATATAAGAGTAGATATTACCTTCCTAAAGATGAGAGGTTAAAAAAAGGATACTTTGGCGTGCTTACGCCTTTTGAAGAGATAAAATACAGGGATTTTAAAGAAGGTACTGTGGTGAAATGCACTTTTTGCTATCATCGTGTTGATCAGGGCCTGAATCCAGCTTGTGTGGATATCTGTCCTACTGACGCTAGAAAATTTGGAGATCTAGAAGATCCCAGCAGTGAGATATCAGTTCTGCTCAGTGAAAGAGAACATATACAGCTACTTCCAGAAGCTGGAACCAAGCCTTCGGTGTATTATTTGCTCTGAGAGGTGAACTGAATGCATATCTTGGGTGAAGAATTTGTTGTGGGATACCGTCAGCAGACGGAATGGATGTGGCTTATAGCAACGGCCTTTTTCTTAGGAGAGATTGGAGCCGGTGTGTTCTTTATATCCTATCTGTTTGGATTTATCCAAGGCCTTGTGGTAAGCCTTTTTATCGTGCTAATTGGTAAAACTACAGCCCATTTACTGTATCTTGGGCGTCCAGAAAGATTCTGGAGAATGTTTACCAACTTCCAATCGTGGATAACCCGAGGATTATATGCCATAGTACTTTTCGCTATCTTAGGAGGGACTTACACTCTAGATGTCCTTGGGTACATTACTTTATCAGAAGGAGTTCTTTATGCAATCGGGATTCTGGCAGCAATACTGTCCTTTGTAGTAATGATCTATGATGGATTCGTAATGTCCTATTCTCCTTCAATACCCCTTTGGAATACCACTCTCTTGCCGGTGTTGTGTGTTACATACTCATTACTCGGAGGAGCAACTCTCACATTATTCATGGCGAATCAAATGGGTAGCTCCCTTTCAGGAATGATCCTTCTTGAAAGGATAGAAATCTCTCTGCTCATATTGAATCTAATCATAATATGTGCATACGCTTTGACTATGAAATACTCTACCATGACTGCAAGAAAATCCATAGATTTCCTAGTAAAAGAGCGTTATTCCATTCCCTTTCTCGGAGGAGTGGTGGTGGTTGGGCTCATTATCACCATGATCCTGGCCATCTATTATACCACTACCCCGCTATATTTGATACTTGTGGCTCTGGCTATAACAGAACTCATAGGTGACTATTTGATCAGGATACTTTTGCTAAAATCTGGCATTTATGCTCCGGTACTCAGCATTTGAGGTATTCGAAGTGGTGGTATGAAAGGAGACGAGATCATCAAATTTGGCTATGAAAGGAGGAATGAGAGATTTATCTTGAGATAGATGACTTGAAAATATATTATCAGGAGAGGGGAAAAGGTCCACGAAATATTCTCATGCTACATGGGGCTCTCGGATCTTCTGATGACTTTAAAGATGTTTCCATGCATCTTTCAGAAAGTTTCAGAGTTGTATCTCCTGATCTGAGAGGTCATGGCAAAACAGATAATCCGAGGGATTTCCTGGATTTGGAACAGATGGCATCTGATATCGTGAAATTCATAAAAAAGATGAATCTATCCAACTTAATAATATATGGGTACAGCTTAGGAGGATATATAGGATTATATTTGACTAGTCGTCTCAATATCCAACCATCTGCCCTGATATGCCATGAAGTTAAATTTGAATGGACTCCGTTAACTTCAGAAAAAATAGCCAGAATTTTCGACCCAGATGCTATAGAAGAGAAGAATCAGCAATGGGCCTCAGAGCTTTCCAATATTCATGGAAATAGATGGAAAAAACTTGTAAGTGGAGTTAGAGGACTAATAAGATCTCTTCCAGAAAAAGGATTATCGTATGATTACCTAAACAATGTGAAATGTCCGGTTCTGATGACAGTGGGAGACCGGAGCACCATGGTTACTTTAGAAGAGACGATAGCCGTTTATAAAGAACTTCCATCTTCAGCCCTGTTTGTGGTTCCTTTTGCAGGACATGGGATGAGATCCCTTCCCCTTGAGATGTATTTAAAAGGAATTGATATGTTTACCAGAAAACTGGAATAGACCTACTGATGAATACAGAATGAGCTAACAATTAGCATCCAAAATCAAAAAGCAAAATCTTTATTATTTATCTATTATGGAATGAGTGTCATGCTTGAGTTAGTGTTGCGAATCATTGTATATGGAACGGTGGTAAGCGGAATATGGGCCCTTGTAGCCTCAGGATTTACACTGATATTCGGTGTCGGCAGAATGTTGAACTTTGCCCATGGCTCACTGTTTGTATTATCCGCTTATTTTGGAATCGTTCTTACCAAAGAACTTGGTGTGAATCCATATCTTTCCTTTATAATCGCTGTGTTGCTGGTGGGTGTAGTAGGTGTGGGTATATACAAGGTGACCATCTCTCCAATACGACATCACGAGGTTATGGTTATCATAGTAACCCTTGCTATTGCACTTTTGGTGGAACAAATTTTGCTTCTGATTTTTGGTGATTATGGCACCTCATTTCCGTCTCTCGTGAAAGGAATAGTTAGAATTGGGGAATTGCCAGTTCCCACCAAGAGGATTGTATCATTGATCGTTGCGATAATCACCCTTATATTGCTGGAAATCTTCATCAACAAAACTAAAACTGGGAAAAGCATCATGGCTTCAGCTCAAGATATGGAAGCAGCTACGCTGATGGGCATTAACGTGGAAAAAGTTTTTATGCTCACTATGTTTGTCTCTTCTGTATTAGCAGGAGTTGGCGGTCTACTATATTCTCAGATATTCTCGATAAAACCAGAGGTCGCTGTCAAAGCATTGATCTATGCTTTTGCCATAGTTATATTGGGAGGGCTTGGTAGTGTCAGAGGGAGTATAGTGGCATCTTTTATCGTGGGTTATATCCTGATTACAGTAACATCACTATTTGGAGCTAGATGGTCCGAATTTACCATGCTTCTCACCATAATTGCCATATTGATAGTAAGACCAAGAGGTCTGTTTGGGGTGGAAGAATGATGAGGTTAGCCGATAGATCACTTGACATAAATAAAATGATCGTGATAGCAGTGGCATTCGTTCTTGCAGCTACCATACCATTTTACGTGCCTGATGCCTTTGTGTATCTGATCGGCCTTACTTTTTTATTCATCATTCTTGCAGTTAGCTGGGATGTAATGGTCGGCTATACTGGCCAAGTTAATCTCGGCCATACGGTATTTGTAGGAATTGGAGCCTATACTGCTGCACTACTCCAAGTACCATCCAGATTTCAGGGATCTTCGCTAGAGTTTTTGACTTCTATGCCCCAGCCACCCATCTTCATATCTATAATAGCCGGAGGTGTTGCAGCGGCCATAATCGGCCTAGGAATTGGTATCATCACTCTACGATTGAAAGGATACTACTTCGCTCTTGTAACCGCTGTACTTCCCCTTGTATTCATGCAGACGACATTTGTATGGTCAGGGATCTTCGGGGGAGAGGAGGGGTTCTCTATCGGATTAGAGAGAGTACTAGCAGAGACTGTAGTTGGACGATTCTATGCAGCTTTCATCATAATGGTCATCTCTTTGGCAATCATGCTGTATGTTGTCAACAGTTCTTTAGGATTGAAATTTAAAGCTATAAGGGAAGATCAGGAAGCAGCGGAAGCAGCTGGGATAGATACCGTCAAATACAAATTGGTAGCCTTTATAATCAGCTCATTTTTTGGCGGTATTGCTGGAGCAGCTATGATCCACTACAGGATAACTGTGAGCCCTGATGTTTATGGTATTCCTCTGATGCTCCTGATAATTCTCGCAACGGTTATTGGTGGGCTGGGAACCATATATGGGTCTATAATCGGAGGATTTCTGATTTACCTTGCAAAATACTGGTGGCTAAGGGAAATTATCGACAAAGTTATGCAGGCAGTGCACCTGCCCATAAACGATGAGGTAATATTGTATATTATCCTGATCATCATCGGAGTGGCCATGCCGGGAGGGGTCTATCAGGAGATTAAAAAACGAATAAAACGTTAGCTAAAATTCATCTGGAATTTTTTTAATATCTTTTTTAGACATTTTTCTGACTCTTCCCAAGCAAAATAAGTGAGTTAAGTGTGTCGAACTAACTTCATAGTTTTTTGTTAAAAAAAGATATATACCCTAAAATCCATCACCATTTATGGTGATATAACGGAGGCCAAAATGTATGACAGAAAATAGAAGATTTCCCAACCCATCTGATATAGAGACCCCTCCTGGTGCGGAAGGATGGGAGCGCATGTATCCATACTACTATAAATTCGACGATGGCAGTAACAAAGAAAGATTCGAGTATGAAAACAAAGCACTATGGTTTTATGACGGGTTGCACTATCCAGAACCCCACTACCCTTTTGACCTATTCTGGGATGAGTGCTGGTTCATAGCATTATCTCAGTATAATTCAAGGATTTTTATGATGCCCCCAGCACTGGGAATTGACCATAGAATCCTGAATGGATATGTGTATATAACTCCGTTAGGTGTGTCAGACCCAGAGAAGATCGAAAAAAGAATTGAAATTTTCAAAAAAAGAGCAGGATATTATTACAAGAACTGGGATACCCTAGTCAAGCAGTGGGAAGAAAAGATGGAAGGGATCATTGATGACCTAGAAAATCTTGAGTTTCCAGATCTACCTGAGATGGAGGATGAATCAGTTGTATTTGAGGCCAAAGGGATCAGTTCAGGATACCTTCTGCTAAAAGAATATCAGAAGCTCATAGACCTTGGAATCCTGGCTTGGCAATACCATTTTGAGTTTCTTAACCTGGGTTATGCTGCCTACCTGACTTTTGTGGATTTCTGTATGAAAGCTTTCCCAGGCATCTCTATGCAGGTAGTTGCAAGGATGGTTTCTGGTTTAGATGTTATCCTATACAGACCTGATGAAGAACTCAGAAAGCTTGCCAAGCTTGCTATAAAGCTAGATCTTCAGGACCTTTTCAAAGGCACTGTGGAGACTGATGCAATACTAGCAGAAATGGAAAAAACAGAGAACGGGAAAAAATGGCTTGAAGAATTCGAAAAAGCAAAACACCCATGGTTTTATCTCTCTACCGGAACTGGATGGTACCATACTGACAAGGCCTGGATAGATGATCTCGGAATCCCTCTTGCATCCATCAAGGGATACATCGAGATGCTTGAGAAGGGTGAAAATATTGACAGACCACTGGATCAGATCAGGGAAGATAGAGAGAGAATAGCCAACGAATATAGAGAATTACTTGAAAACGAGGAAGATAAGAGGACTTTCGACGAATTGCTTGGTCTGGCCAAAGTGGTATTCCCGTATGTGGAGAATCATCTATTCTATGTCGAGCACTGGTTCCATACCGTATTCTGGCAGAAGGTAAGAGAACTTGCACAGATCATCGCCAGATTTGGTGTAATAGAGGGTCCTGAAGATATATGGTTCCTAACAAGATTTGAGGTCGAACAGGTATTGTGGGATATCGTAACCTCATGGGCCACAGGCACAAAACCAAGAGGTGCAATAGACTGGCCACCTGGAATAGAAGAAAGAAAGAAGATCTATCAGAAACTAAAGGAATGGAATCCTCCACCCGCGCTAGGAACCCCACCCGACGTGATTACAGAACCCTTCACCATAATGCTCTGGGGGATTACCACCGAACGAATGAAAGAATGGCTGGAGACAGCAGCGACAGGAGAGGGAGAGGTAACTGATGAAGTACGGGGATTCCCTGGTTCTCCAGGCATTGTAGAGGGGCCTGCCAGAGTTGCCAGAAATGTCGAAGAGATAGACCAAATCCAAGAGGGAGAGATCCTAGTTGCACCAACCACATCACCCAGCTGGGCACCTGCTTTCACCAAGATAAAGGCCGCGGTAACGGATGTGGGTGGAATTATGTGCCATGCAGCCATTGTCTGCAGGGAATACGGACTTCCAGCAGTAGTTGGGACGGGGCATGCAACTAAGCAGATAAAAACCGGTGATATCATAAAAGTAGATGGGAACAATGGAGTGGTAAAAATTATAAAAAGAGATTAAATTTTTTTTTATTTCTTAACCCTTTATCGTTAAAAAATTATTTATAGCCATACCCAGTAAAGTATGCTAATATCTGGCACAATATGTGTATATGAGGAGCTGAAATTATGGTTAAATACGTGCTGTGGTTTGATGAAACAGGAAAAGATGCGGTAAATCTGGTAGGGGGGAAAGTTGCAAGTCTTGGGGAGCTTATTAACGCTGGATTTCCAATCCCTCCTGGGTTTGCTGTAACTTCAGAGGCTTATAAGGAGTTCGTTCGATATAATAATCTGTCTGAGACTATCGGGAAAATGCTTGCACCCCTAAAAGATAATATGGATGATTATATACTTTTAGAAGAGACTAGCTTTCGAATCAGGAACCTTATCGAATCTGCTGATATGCCCAAAGGAGTTGAGGAGGCTATTTCATCTGCGTATCACGAGCTGGAAGAGGAAACTGGTGTGGATAATCTTAGAGTGGCTGTTAGATCCAGTGCTACAGCAGAAGATATGGATGATGCAAGCTTTGCAGGACAGCATGACAGCTACTTGAACGTAAAAGGAGTGAATCAAGTCATCAATAAAGTTAAAAGATGTTGGTCAAGTCTATTCACTCCAAGGGTTCTTCCCTACAGGGTTAAACACGGAATAAAACACCATGAGGCTTTAATGGGCGTTGCAGTCCAAAAGATGGTTAATCCCAGAGCTGCAGGAGTAATGTTCACCCTCTACCCGACAACAGGAAGAAAGGATGTTGTGGTGATCGAAGCTGTTTGGGGGCTTGGGGAGGGGCTTGTAAGCGGATTGTGCACCCCTGATAATTACGCAGTTAATAAGATAACTTTTGATGTCGAAGAAGAAAATATCTCCTCAAAAGAGATGGAAATAGTCTATGATAAAAAACAGGGGAAAAACATCCATAATGAGGTTCCAAAAGAGAGGAGAAATGTATCCTGCCTCTCTAGAGAGGAACTTATTGAACTAACAAAAATAGGTAAAAAAATAGAAAAATATTATAGCAATCCCCAAGATATCGAGTGGGCAATTGACACGGATCTGAAATTCCCCGACAATATTTTTATTCTCCAGAGTCGTCCAGAAACAGTGTGGAGCAGAAAGAAAAAGGATCTCCCTAAACCTGAGGGAGGGGTTCTCGACATAATAGTTAGCAATATAGTGACAGGGAAAAAGCTCGAATAACCATCCCTGGTCTCGATCTCTTATATTTTACAACTACCAGAGCAAAGATCCGGCCATTTTTCCAAACTGTTCTGCATCGAATTTTCCAGAAATTCTCATTTCAGAGATTATTTTTTCACCCATTTCTTTTGACTTCAATATTTTTCCGGATATCATATCTAAATAAGTTCTATAGGTCTCTACAAGAGGTAACTCCCTATTGACGCTTTCCTCTATTGCCTTTACGGCACAGATAGCTGTAAGCAATGAAGGTCCTATTCCTTCGTTAAAAGCGTTTCTGAGCAAGACGGCGTCTCCAATAAGAACTATCCTTTTACTCCCAATTTTTATCTCCTTGAAACTCAGAGAAGTTCTATAACATCCCAGAGAGAACATAAGTTTTTGGGGTTTAAACGAATAGTGTTTCTTAAGAAATCTCTCAAAATTGCTTATAGCCTCAATAATAGATCTGTCCGTATGATTTGTTCCAATTATGATATATCCATCTTTAATCTGAAGAAACCCATACCTCAAAGAAAATGCTGGATTCGGAAAAAAATAGAAATAATTCATATTTACCCCACAGAAATCATCATCCCCTTTTAGACAGATCTCACCTTCATAATGTCGCATTAGCACAAATCTCAATTTTTCCTCAAGATGTGGATTAAGATACCGTCTAACCGATGAGGTATCACCATCAGCACCAATCAAAAACTTCGCTGATATTTTCTCTTTTTTATTGCCTTTTTTTACTTCGATTATTATTTCCTTATCTTTTTCTCCCATACCAACAAGATTGGCTGAATCTATCAATTCTGCTCCAGCCTCGATGGATTTTCTGCCCATCCAGTAATCCAGGTTTTTTCTCCAGACATTGATAACCCCTGAAGATATTTCCAAAATCCCAGTTTTCCCCACCACTTTTAGACCATCATATTTTTGAGGAGTGCAGATAATTTCCTCAGGTAATTTTCCTATATACTTTTCAATGATCTCTACGGCAGAGGGCCATAACATCCCGTTGCATGGTTTATGCCTTGGGATTTTTCTTTTTTCAATTATGAGAGTTTTAAAACCGTATTCAGCACATAATAATCCGGTCATTGAGCCGGCCACTCCAGAACCGGCAATCACAACATCGAAATCACTCATTGTTGATCACTATTGTTTTAGTTTTAAGAAACTCTTCCAGACCTTCTTTTCCAAACTCCCTACCAATACCGCTCTTTTTTACTCCTCCAAAAGGAGCTTCTGTAATACTCTCATGTCGATTATTCACCCACACCGTTCCTACTTGGAGTTCTTCCATTATCATATGAGCTTTTTTAAGGTCTCTGGTCCATACTGAACCAGTTAACCCAAAGACGGATGAATTCGCCAATTCAATCGCTTCTTCAATGGTTGAAAAAGGATTCAGTGGTAGAACAGGCCCAAAAGTTTCTTCCATCATAACTCTGGAATTCAAAGATGGTTGCTCAATAACAGTGGGTAGGTAAAAATATCCCTTTTGAAATTCTTTGCCTTTGGGTTTCATACCACCAGTTAGAACAGTTCCGCCCTTATTAAGGGCGTCTTCAACTTGCCCTTCAATCTCTTCTAGCTGTTCCCTATTATGCAGAGGGCCCATGGAAACTCGTGGATCCAGACCGTTTCCGACTGTGATTTTACTAACCTCTTTTACAAGTTTTTCTCTGAAAGACTCGTAAACTGATTCATGCAAAAATATTCTCTTTACCGCCATGCACACTTGACCGGCCATTCTGAACCTGCTGATAACAGCAGCCTTTACAGCTTTATCAATATCTGCATCTTCACACACTATCATTGGATCACTTCCTCCAAGCTCCAATGAAACGTGTTTAAAATGTCTGCCAGCTAATGAAGATACCTTCATTCCACTTTCTGTCGAGCCTGTAAATACTATCTTACTCACCTCTGAGTTTCTCACCAGCTCTTCTCCAACAGTATTTCCTGGCCCTACTACTATATTCAAAACTCCTTTTGGGAGCAGATTGAGATGAGTGAGTACCTCACCAATTTTCAAAAGAGTTAATGGTGCAGTAGAAGCTGGCTTTACTATTACTGAGTTGCCGGCAGCCAGAGCTGGTGCGATATATGCAACAAATTTAGTGACAGGTACATTCCACGGTAGAATACCAGCAGTTACACCATATGGCTCTTTAATCACCGTAAAATACTTTTTAAGTCCTTCCAACAAAGATACTCTCCCTGATATTTGAGGAGCAAGTCCTGCATAAAATGTTAATCGGTTTGCAGCCTTTTTAATTTCTTTTCTTGATTCTGAAAGAGTTTTTCCATGTTCTTTTGTAAGAAGGATAGAGAGTTCTTCACAATTATTCCGCAATACCTCTGCTATCTTAAGGAGTATAGCTCCTTTTTTTGGAGGGGAAATTTTAGCCCATTTTTCAAACCCTTCTTTTGCTGATTCAATAGCCTCTTTCGCATCATCTACTGTTGCTACAGGTACAGAGTCCACTTTTTCATCTGTATTGGCTGGATTGCGGATCCACGAAATTTCACCTGATGAACTATTTCGAAATTCTCCGTTTATGAGTAGTCTTGCCATAATCGCCCCGAAGCTAAAAGGGCCTGTTAAAAGCCCTCATAACATTCTTCAACTTCTTTTGATACTCAAAATCTTTCAGCCCCAAGTACAGTTCCCGAAGATTAGGAGGATTCCACCATAAATCGATTCCTAAATCCTCAGCAACTACCCTTGCTGTGTTATAACCTGCAGCGCCGTGAAGTGCCCCTCCAGGATGATATGCAGCTCCTGTCACCCATAAATTCTTAATAGGGGTCCTGTACTGGGCCAGTTCTTCAGTAGGTCTACAATCGAATGTCTGTTCAGGTATAGGATCTAGTATCCCCCAATTCCCCCTTCTCATATTGACTAGCTTCTCCTCTACACCGAGAGGAGTATAGGTATTAATTCCTATTATGTTATCCCCACCAAGATTTGGTGCATATTCTCTCCAGCGATCCAAGCATATCTGGGCATATTCCTCTTCTAGTTCACGCCATTTGAAAGGTCCTCCATCTTTTAGGTTATATGGTGCAAACTGCCACGCAAAAGCAGTATGTTTTCCCGGTGGAGCTTGATTAGGATCGTGGACAGTAGGATGGGCAATTTCAAAAGCAGGTGATGACTCCGAGCCCGGCATTCCAGGAGGTATTCCATTTTCATTATCTCTCCAGTTCTTTTCCACATCCTCAACTGAATCATATCCTATCCATAGGGCAAGTGTATCGTTCACATCTGGATTATATTCAGCTGCTTTGTATTTTGGTGGGGTATTCAGCGCCAGATATAGTTGAAACAGAACAGCCCTCTTAGAGGGCCGTAACTTTTTAATTTTTTTGATAAGATCTGCGTCAAGGTATTTTTCATCTATAAACTTTAAAAAGGTTTGCCACGGATCTACTGCACTTACCACTCCCTTTCTAGCCATAATTCTGGTTCCATCAGCCAATTCCACACCTTTGGCCACTCCATCCTCTACGATTACTCTAGTAACATGGCCTCTCTGTATTGCAAAACCTCCGGCATAATGAAAAGCTTTAAAAAGGGCATGGGCCAATTGATGGGTTCCTCCTTTTATCATGGCTCTGGTCTTCTGGCGGGCAAAAAAGACTTTAAAGTTCCGTCCCCTTCTATCAGGCATATCATGCCATCCGGAACCGCCAGACCAGTCAGCCACAAGAGCTGCGTGTATCCTGGGTTCTTCAAAAGTTTCTCTAAGCCAATCTATAGGGGATGAAGTGATAAATTGCAGATAAGTTTGTCCTAACTCACTTTTTTCCAAGAGGTCAACCCTTTCACTTTCTGGGATCGGTACACAGTAATCCTCCAGACCTATTAGACCTGGATCAATGAGAGGGTAATGGGTCTCATAGAATCTTTTCCACGATTTTACATCCTCTGGAGATATGTCTCCAACACTCTTAAGTGTTTTCTTCAGATTATTGGCATACAGTATGAGACATTTGTGATCGCTGAAAATAGTAGAAGTACTTACAGGAGGGGAAATTGTAAAGGCTCCAAACTTATATAGCTCAAGATCCCAGTACCAAGGCCAGGAAGAGTGCCCGACAAAAAATGCATGGAGATTCATTAAAAACCCAGGAATTGGTTCTTCTGTGTCAGCTGCCCCCCCAACCTCATGCCTTCTTTCGACTACAACAACTTCAAGTCCTGATCTCACCAAATAATTCGCAGTGATCAGGCCATGATGGCCCCCCCCAACAACCACAATATCACATTCCATTACATCACCTCACGATCTGATTGTTTTTTAAAAGCCATCATGAGATAGGTAAAAAACAGCTTCATCATCTGTCGGCTCAATCCAACTTTTATAAGTGATGGAACATCTTCAGGTTCAAGAACTATTTCCACATCCCAGTGGAAAGGCTCAACAGCCTTTGCAGCGATTCTCAGAAGTGATTCTTCATTATTATTTTCTAGTTGATTACCTTTTTTTACCACTGATTCCCCTTCTGGAGCGATTCTTTCGATGTATGCTCTCAACCGGGTATTTCCTAACCCTGTGGATCTAATGTACATTTTATCTACTCCTCTCAATCATTCTATTAAAGAGATGGAGGAGAGATTATAAATGAGTTAGTAACGGGAAAAGGTGACAGATATACCTTGAGAGTTAACATTAGATTATTTTCAAAAGATCAGTTATTTAATTGCTTACCTGCATACTTACTCATGTCTTTTAATTACCTACTTCCAAACGAGAACTGGACACCACCTATCATTGATTCCCACCCTCCTATCAGGTTAATTTCAGGTGGTCATTATTTTCAAACTTTATCTGGTTTAAAGTGCACCATCATATACTTTGTCAGTCATATCAGATATCTGAACTATTTTCTGGCTTTAAATCTATCAGCTCTTTCCCACTCTTCGAATGGTATATCTTTTTCTGCAACAGCCAGTATCTCCAGTACATCTCCTGGAGCTAAATCTAATTTTTTTGCTATTTCAGTAACTGAAAGCCCTCTACCCACATCTCTCTGAATGGAATTGCTATAATACATAACCATGTCCTTATATTTTCTATAAACCTCAGTTGAAATTATCCTCAACCATATCACCTTATTTCTTAACCCTATGATTCTTACCAACAGGACAGACTTCAACACATCTAAAACATTGAGCTGAAATCTCCAGAGAATTCGCAATAGCTGAAACATAGCGAGTAAATGTAGAGCCAAAGATCATCATTTTACGCTTTTCGGGATCGTTTTCATTAATTATCTCAAAAAGAGCCTTCTGAAAACCAATTCTACTCCAATTAGCCCTGGGATAGCATAATTGGCGATTGTACTGCATCCACTTTATACGTCCGTTCTCAAGCTCTCCTGAAAGACATTCAGGACATGCCCTCAGACAGGGAGTTTTTTGAACTTTTTCCCACATTTTTACACAGGTGGGATGAGGACATACTGGTTTATTCAAAGGGGAGTCTGGCTGTAAAGGAGCACTTGTTAAAACCAGATAGTAGTAGAGAAAACCATATTTCGGGTTTAATATGATGCCTCCTGCGAGTGATCTGGTACCCAGCCCTGCGAGTTCAGCACATAGTTTTATGCTAATTCCAGGATCCCATACGCCATTGGCTAGAGAATATGATGCATAAGGTACTGCATAATAACCTAATTTATCCTCAATAAACTCGGCTACCTTAAATGACAATTCCTTGACTTCTTTGAGTTTACGACCCCCAATAACGCCTACCCACCTTGGATCGGTACACTTCCAAGCTCCTGCAAGCATTTTGCCTGCTCCAACTACAATAATGCTTTTTACTTTAGGAAAAAAATCTGACGGACGGTGTCCCTCAGGTGCATATTTTGCAACTTCTTGGGGAGATGCAACTCCAACAACCAGAGCTCCAGCTCCAAATGCATAATCTTCAATCTTCCTTTTTAATTCATCTAATCTCGTATCCAAGATCTCTCCCCCTTAGTTTATCTCATAACTAATTGCTTAAGTATCTTACAATATTTGTAAATAAGGCTTTGTAACGGTATATCATTGGTCTTTTGACGATTAATTTCAAGATATGCTATTGCCCTATTCCACGCTTGTTAAAAACAAACCTGTTAAAACCCCACTTGCAGATTATTTGAAGGAAAGAAAAATATTAACCTACAGGATCCAGAGTGTTCCATTTTGCAAAAAAAAGTTCACTCATTGTTTTGCCGATATCCGAATTGTATATATAAATGCCACAGTCATATTTGTTCCTCTCTGGAATAGAGCCTTTCGATGGGATCATTATTATCTCTTTTCTGTCACTTATGTATGTTCTAACATGGACATTTTCCGCTACTCTACACTCCCCCCATTTTAATATCTCCAGTAATATATCTCTGGGAATTTTATTGAAAGGTCCCATAATGTATAAACTTACACCCTTCTCGTGAACGCTATTAAATTCTGACTTATGCAGGTAAACCATCCTGATCAGTTCATTTTGTGTTCCAATGATGAGAAGTTCTTCATCACATCTGTATATCATCTCTTTTATTTCATTAACAAGGGTATGCCTGTCTGAGACCTCATGAGACATACTCGGTATTTTACCAGAAGATGAACCTAGAATTTTATTTTCAATCAGGCTGTTAAGAAAACTTTCTCGAATCCTCAATGCTTCATAGAAGCTTTCTTCATATTTTCTGGCTAGAATTGTGGTTGCGATATGTGGTGGTACAGCAGAGTAACGTTTGGGTTTCTGATTGGTAACGTATACCATCTGTTTGGTCTCCAGGTGTTCCAGAATCTTGTATCCTCTGGGTCTTGAGATGCCCAGCCTTTTGCTTATGTCATTGGCAGATGAAAGGGGATATTTCAGTAGAGCGAGATATACTGTAGCTTCTGACCTTGAAAGGCCCAACTTCATCAACTGTTGTCTGAGATCCTTTCCAAACTCAGGCCGAACGGAAGTCACTGAAAACAACTTGGTGTTATTCTATTAAAAGGTTTGTTAACAATTATCCGTTACTAATACTTATCTTGGTTTATTTCGATTCCATACCGCAGGTGAGGAAATGGAAGAGTACGATGCCGTAATCATAGGAGCTGGGCATAACGGTCTTATTCTTGGGGCTTATCTAGCTAAATCTGGTCAGAAAGTTCTTGTTCTAGAAAGAAGGAATGAAATCGGTGGAGGTTTATGCACTGAAGAGGTTACGGTCCCAGATTTTCTCCATAATACCCACGCCACCTTTCATATGATGGTGGATTACATGCCTGCAATACATGACCTGGAACTGGATAAATATGGGATTCAATTTACCCTTCCGCCCGTTCAGGTTGCCATGCTCTATAAGGACTCTAAAAGTGTTGTACTATACAATGACCTAGGCAAATCAGTGAAATCCATAGAGAAAATCTCTTTAAAAGATGCCCGGTCCTATGAACAAGAGTATAATAAAGCAAAAGAGTTCGTCCAGGAACTGATAATGCCCCTAACATACTTGCCACCAATGCCACCTTTCGAACAAGTAGAGTTACTCAGTAAAACTGATCTGGGAAGAGAGTTACTAGAACTCGGAGAATACAGCCCTTTAGATTACGTAACAGAGCATTTTGAGGACGAGAGGATTAGAGCATTGATGCTATATCTGATATGTTACTGGGGACTGGACCCAGATATAACGGGACTTGGATTTCTCATACCACTCTACTTAGAGAGGGCTACCAATTATAGGATCCTACTGGGTGGGTCTCACAGATTCACCGGAGCTTTATCAAAAATTATCCACCATAATGGTGGAAAAGTAGCAGAACTCTGTGAGGTCCGAGAGATTATTCTCGAGAATGGCGAGGCTATAGGTGTTCATTTAAAAGAGGATTCGGCTTATTTAAATAAAAAAATTCTGGCGAAAAAAGCTGTAGCCAGTTCACTCAACCCCATTCAGACTTTCACAGAATTAATCGAGAAAAGTGTACTGAGCGAAAATTTCCTTAAAGAGATTAACCGGTGGGAGTGGGAGGAGTGGAGCCTGTTTGGAGTTCATCTAGCACTTAACGATCCTCCAAGGTACATTCACGGAGATACAGAGCCTCACGTAAATGAGGCTTTGAGGTGCATTATTGGCTACGACTCAGTTGACGAAGTAATGTCGGCTTGGAGAGATATACGAAATGGGGTACTCCCGGAGCCAGCTGGCTCTTGCTCATGCTTTACCCTTTTTGATAGTTCAATGGCCCCATACAACAAACATGTGGGATTCTTTTCCCAATTTGCCCCTTATGAACTGAATGGAGGTGTTGATTTATGGTATAAGATAAAGGATGAATATATGGAACGTTGTATAGAGAAATGGAAAACGTATGCCCCTAACATCACAAAACCCAACATAATTGGAAAATCATGCCACAGCCCACTGGATATTGAAAATAGAATCTCTACCATGCGCAGGGGGTCTATAAAGCATGGAAAATACATTCCTATGCAGATGGGATATTTCCGACCTCACCCAGAAATTTCTGGATATCGAACACCAGTAAAAAAACTATATGTATGCGGATCATCAGCTTATCCGGGAGGTCTAGTTCTTGGAGCTCCTGGATATAATGCTGCAAACGTTATTATGGAAGATCTGGGAGTAGAAAAGTGGTGGAGTTATCCTGAGTACATAGAAAGAGCCAGGAGGAAGTATGGGTTCTAAAAAATTTTTTCCAGCTTTATCATATTTAATTATTAGCATAGATTTTTGGAAAAACCGCATATCATTCAAATCAGATTGGAGGTGATAAAATGGGTCTCATAAAATTTGAAAGTCCAGATGAATTGGAAGAAAAAGTAAAAAAATACTTAGGAAAAGATTACGATACGGCTTATGAATATATACCCTATTACTTCAGGTTCCAGAAAAAAGATGAAAACCGATTACATTTTCAGGATTCCGTTCACTGGCCAGTCCCTCTAAAACCTATTGACATTTTGATAATACAGGTAATGCAATGGACTTACTGCATGCCCCAGCATCTATTGCATAAATTTCCCACAAGTAGAGGGGCCGACTGGAGAATTCTGAATGGATACGTATATCTGAGCCCGATGGAAGTAAGTGATCAGGATGAAATACAGGAAAGACTGGAGGCCTTTATGGAAAGTGCCCGTAAGTACTATTCAAACTGGAACGAATTATGGGATAAAAGACTGAAAGAGGAAATTCTACCCAGAATTGAGAGAGTTCAAAATATAGATTTTGAAAATATGCCTGCAGAGTATCAAATGATTGAAGACTTCGATACTATGATTCACGATCTGTTTAAAGTCTGGGAAATACACTTTGAATTTCTTGGTCTGGGATATGCTGCATACGTCACTTTGATGAATGAAGCAAAAGGGTTCTTTCCAGGTATGGAAGACAGGATTATAACCAAATTCTGTCAGGGACTTGGAACAATAATGATGGAGACAGATAGAAAATTCTTGGACCTTGCCAAACTGGCAATAGAACTGGGAGTAGAAGACATTCTAGTTGAAGGGATGCCAGAAGATATCATAACAGAGCTTGAAAAAAGCAATGCTGGAAAGAAATGGTTGGATGAATTTAACAGAGTTATGGAAGAGTGGGGTAACAGACAGGACGTTGGTCTATATTTCGGATATATAAGCTGGAGAGAGAATCCAATTGCTCCAATCTCCATCATACGAAACTATATAGTCAAATTGAGAAGAGGGGAGGAGCCACTTCCTCCAAAAGAGGCTTTAGAGGCGGAAAGAGAGAGATTGATTCAGGAATACGTGGATCTTCTTGATTCGGAGGAAGACAAGAAAAGATTTAGAGAAGTAGTACAGCTTGCCCAGCTAGTATATCCCTATGTTGAGGACCATAATTTCTACATAGACCAGAAATTCGATGTTCTTGTTAGACTGAAACTACTTGAGATAGGAAGGAGATTCACAAAAAAAGGTTACATCGACGAACCGGAGGATATCAGCTTCCTGACACCGGATGAAATACGACATGCTCTCCTAGATATGATTTTCGATCATGGAGGTAGACTGTATTCGTATTCAGGAGAGGGTTTGAAAGATTTAATCCAGAAAAGAAAGAAAGTGTATGAACTCCAGAAACAGTGGACACCTCCAAAACTCCTGGGTGTTGCTCCTGACAAAATAACTGAGCCCCTCTTCGTTCAGCTATGGGGAATAACCAAAGAAGCAATCGAGATCTGGACTTCACCAGATAAAATCGAATCTGCCGATAAGTTAAAAGGATTTGCTGCATCACCAGGGATTGCAGAAGGAGTTGCAAGAGTTCTTAATTCACCTGAAGAGATCTCAAAGTTGAGGGAAGGAGAGATCCTGGTATGTAGCTGCACAACTCCTGCTTGGACATCAGTGTTCCCAACCGTAAAGGCGGTAGTAACGGATATAGGCGGACTGATGTCTCATGCAGCCATAGTCTCTAGGGAGTATGGGATACCAGCAGTGGTTGGTACCCTCACTGCAACAAAAACCATCCAATCGGGCCAGAAGATACGGGTAAATGGAGATCAAGGTATTGTTGAGATATTAGAATAAACCATTGCATCAACCAATTTCAACAGGACGGGATTGAGATGTCCAGCGATTCAAAAAACCCTTTTGATTCACCATCTTTGAGGTTGAAGGGAAAAGTTGCACTAGTTACTGGAGGAGCCGGTGGGATTGGGGGGAGTATCTGTCTCAGGTTTGCAGAAGAGGGTGCCAGAGTAGTTGTAGTTGATTTAGACATTCTTGCTGCGTCGGATTTAACAAAAACCATAGGGGAAATGGGATACGAATCCCTAGCCTTAAAAACTGATGTTTCCAACGATGCTGATGTCCAGAATATGGTTAAAAAAGTAATTGATACTTTTGGAACCGTCGACATTCTGGTAAACAACGCTGCTATTTATTCCACTCTCTCTCTTTTACCATGTGAGGAGATTGAAGAGGACGAATGGGATAAAGTGTTCAAAGTAAACGTGAAAGGAGTGTGGTTATGCTCTAAAGCGGTCATTCCTATTATGAAAGCAAAAAGATATGGAAAAATCATAAACATAGCATCTGGCGCTGTGTGGAGTGCCCCAGAGCATATGGCACATTACGTGGCTTCTAAGTCAGCTATAATAGGTTTGACACGAGTGATGGCAAGAGAGCTTGGAGATTTCAATATTCAGGTTAATGCTGTTGCTCCCGGATTGATTATGACCAATGCCAGTAAAAACCTTCATCCAGAGTCCTTTATCAAAAGATCCTATGGTAGAAAATCCATTAAGAGGATAGCCCATCCAATGGATGTGGTTGGACTTGTTCTCTTTCTAGCGAGTGACGATAGCAATTATATTACGGGACAAACTGTAGTAGTAGATGGAGGAGGAGTATTACGATAACATAAACGAACCGACATAAATGATGTATGTATAGTGTCCAATATTCTAACTTTGATTTTGTTACGGTGAGAAAGTGGAAAAGACATACATAATGATTTGGAATGAGGCTCAGAAATACCTGATTCAGGGCAGGTGGTTTGACTTATCCCACACCTTAGTTGCCCTGGATTTTGTTAAACGATTAAATATACTGGAAAAGGGGGATGAGACCATAACCATACCGGCAATCATGCTCCATGATGTTGGGTATTCTGCCTTTTCCAAAATAAAGGATCTTGTTATTCTGACTACGGCTCCATGGATTCCTCCATTTTCAAAGGAATTGAAAAAAGCCCATCTCATCGAAGGGGCAAGAATCTCGGAACAAATACTACAGAAAGTTAAATACGACGCCATTAAATCTGAAGAGATAGTTAAGATAGTAGAAACACATGAAAACGAGGATGATAGTAGGTTTAAGAGAAACATTAACCAAGCTATTGTGGCAGATGCGGATGCTCTAACTCGAGTAACTGATATGGGGATACGGATAATAACTGAAGAATACGGACTGAAAGAAGAGGACGTTGTGGCAAACTTTATTAAACATCTTGACAGATGGTTCCTGACGAAATCCGCCAGGAATATGGCTGATGAAGAGTTGAGGAAAGTATCGGCATTTATTAAATACACCGGGATGTGGAAATGATCCAGCTTAGCGTTACAGTTAAAAGGTTCGATCGAATAGTCTCCATATAATCTCTATTGATTTTTAGGTTTAATTTACATCAGAAGACAGTTCGCATATTTTAACTACTTTTTATCTCTACCAGATAAGCCTAACAGATATTTTCCATACTATCCAATGGATAGATTTTAGGATTGTATAACATTGGAGTATAGTTTCATTCAGCGATCATTGATCTTTCCACCCATTCAAGAACAACAGACGAATCATTCTCACAATATCTCCGTTAAAAACCCACAGAGCACAGTCATACTTCCCCCTTTCCTGAAGAGTACCTTCTGCTGGTATTAGCAACATTTCCTGACTATCTCTGATGTACAACCTTGCCGGGGGATTCTCTATCTCTTTCCACACACCCCATCCCTGGACTACCTCTCTGATGTCTTCTGGAACTGCTGAAAAAGGCCCCAATATCTGCAATGCAACTCCCCTTGAAACTGTATTCTCAAATTCACTCTGTGCTTGATAAACCATCCTGACCAATTCATTTCTTGTAGCAATTATCAAAAGCTCTTTATCAGTTTTCTTCAACAGGTCCTTTATCACATTAATGATGGTATGACGCCCCGATATCTCAAAGGAGAGACTCGGTAGCTCATGTCCTCTGTGAGGATACTTGCTCTCATTCAGTACATTCAAGAACCTCTCTCTGATTCTGAGGGCCTCATGGAAAATCTCTTCTTGTTTCCTTGCCAGTATAGAAGTTGCAACTTCTGGAGGAACTGGATAAAATCGTTTTGGCTTTTGACTGGATAAAAAAATAAGACCTTTATTTTCAAGGGATTCCAAAATATTGTAAACCCTCTGTCTTGACAACACCAACTGGTTGCTGAGTTCCCTTGCTGTTGCACCAGGATTTTTAATAAGGGCTAGATAAACCAAAGATTCAGATTCGGATAGTCCAAGTAAGGTTAGATCATCCTTTAAAACCTTCTTAACCTCGATTTTGTTCAATTTCACAACCTCATCATCCACATACAACTATACCGTTCCATAGTATTTAGATTTGATGGGTTCCTGTGTTCCCGAGTAAAGTCAATTCATTTCCTTGACAAACGATTATATACTCTACAATATTTAATTATGAAGGTGATAGTATGCCTGAAAAAATGCAAGATCTCAGAGATTTTATTAAAATCCTTGAAAAAGAGGGTGAGTTAAAGAGAATAACAGCTGAAGTAGACTGGAATCTTGAGTTATCTCATATTGCAAAACTCAATGAAGAGAGAAAAGGTCCTGCACTGTTATTCGAGAATATTAAAGGATATGAGACCCCCGTTTTTACTAGTGCATATACTAAAACTTCTAGAGTGGCTCTAGCTCTCGGTATGGATAAAACCTCTACCATTGTAGATATCGCCAGAAACTGGTCTGATAAAGTTACAGAGAAATTAATCCCACCGGAGATCGTGAAGAATGGCCCAATCTTTGAAAACACACTTGAAGGAGATGATGTTGATCTTCTGAAATTTCCTGTACCACAATTGTATCCTATGGATGGTGGAAGGTATTTTGGGACTACAGCTTATCTGATCACAAAAGATCCTGAAACAGACTTCATAAATTTGGGTGTATACAGAATGCAGGTACTGGACAACAGAAGTCTTGGTCTCCAGCTATTAAAGGGAAAAGATGCTGAAGTTATGTTAAACAAGTATTGGGAGATTGGGGAGCCCATGCCTGCTGCTGCAGTTATTGGTGGAAGTCCTCTCGGATTTCTTGTTGGAAGTACTCTGGTGCCTTATGGGACCAGCGAATATGAAGTAATTGGATCTTTGAGTGGTGAGCCAGTAGAGGTTATAAAAAGTGACCTTACCGGATTACTAATTCCTGCTCAAGCAGAAATTGTTGTGGAAGGATTTGTAGATCCCAATCCAGAGAATTTCAGAGAGGAGGGTCCTTTTGGAGAATACACCGGATATTATTCAGGAAAGGCCAAAGAAGAATTTCCCAAACCCTGGCTGAAAGTAGAAAGAATCCTCCATAGAAACAAACCAATTTTCTGGGCTACTACAGTTGGAAGGCCTGTTACCGATACCCACATGGTTCAGTCTATCAATAGAACTGCCGAGTTGTGGACCCAGTTAAAACGACTGGGAGTTCCAGGTATCCAGTCGGTATACATTCCTCCTGAATCAACTGGAAGATTCTGGGCTATAATCTCGATTAAACAAAATTATCCTGGACATGGAAGACATGCAGGAATGGCTGTCTTTGCTACTGTCTTGGGAAATTACGGAGTTAAAGGAGTGATAGTGGTGGACGAGGATATTAGGGCCGACGATATTGAGAGAGTTTTATGGGCTATATCTGTAAGATATAACCCCATTGAAGATACAGAATTGATCAAAAAAGGTCGGTCTACCCCGTTAGATCCATCTTTGCCCATGGAAAAGCGTTATATCGTCTCCAGAATACTGATAGATGCAACAACCCCTCACGAATGGGAGCGAAAACCGATCCTGATAGAAATGGATAAAGTGACTATGGAAAAGGTTCTCGAAAGATGGGATGAATTCGGTTTGTGAGAGGAATGGATGTCATTGAAATGGTGGACGTGGTAACTGAAAACAACGAAATAGTAACAAAAAAATCAAGAAAAGACGTTCATAATACAGGAGAGTGGCACAGAGGTGTCCACATATTTTTATTTGACGGTAAAGGCAATCTTCTTGTACAGATAAGGGGCAATAAAAAAACAAAATTCCCTAGAAAGTACGACTGTTCTGTATCTGAACACCTTATTGCCGGAGAAAGTTTCCTAAATGGAGCTAAACGGGGTTTGAAAGAAGAGCTTGGTATTGAGGGAGTAGTACTTAAAAAAATTGTACGTTTCAGAATGAACTATGATGAAGGAGATAACATGATTTCAGAGTTATATATAGGTAAACTGAATGAAGAGAGGAGCCACAGAACTTTTTCTCTAGGAGAAGAGGTACAAAATATACAATTCATGGATATTCGGAAACTAAAAGAATTGATGGAAAATAGACCAGATGATTTTACTCCATGGTTGAGGGAACTGCTGAAGTGGTTTCTCTCACTTCCTTCTGAAGTAGAAGAAATGGAGGAATAATATGAAACACATGAATGCCAGAACGAATCTTAAAGATGTCAGATGGATTGGATTTGATTATGGGCAGTGTTTAATGGATTCCAGCAGGAGGAAAATAGAATACTGGATGGCTGTTGTGTTTATCGATCTTGAAAAAGAGAGACCGGGTATAATAGATGAAAAGGTAAAGCTATACAAAGAACTGATGGACAAATATGGTAGCTATCCAAGATTGCAGGAAAAAGGGAGAGATGAAATTCACTCCCTGATATTAGAGGACGATTCCTGTCTGATACGAAAATATTATGATTCCGAGTTAAAATTTCTTAAACCTGCAGAAGGAGTCGTAGACGCTTTGAAGTACCTTAAAAAACTTGGAAAAGAGATCAGTATTGTTACCGATATGGGGAGTGGATACGCTCTTGAAGTTATCAAAAATTTTCTGAATACCTACGATCTCAGAGGATTTTTTACAGATATTATTTCTCCTGCAGGTGCTATCAGACAAGATGGAAGTCTTGATGAGTATTACAAAGGGTCCAACAAAGAAGATGGTAGTATTTTCGACAGGCTTTCAGAAGAGTTGAAAAACAAGGGAATAAACCCATCTCAGGCAGCCATAATTGGAGACCACCCCATCAAAGATGTTTATCAATCCAAAAAGAGGGGGTTTATTACCATCCATTACACCCCAAAAAAGAGAGAGACGACAGAAGCGGATTATACAATAACTCATTTTTCCCAGCTAAAAGATATTTTTTGATTTTTCTTTTTCGAGCTGTACCTTCAGACTAAATTCTCAATACTGGCCAGTATAACTTAGTTAGAGATTATCAGATCTATATTCATAAATCCTGACACCCCCTGTAGAAATCCTATTGAAAATTTATCTCCACATTTGAAATTCTTTTGAATGAGTTTTACCCAGGAATATGTCGAAAACACGCTCATTGAATAAGAAGAACTAGTGATTCTATTCCTTTCCATTATATTACCGACTCAGGGGTATCCTGGATCGAGACAGAAAGAGGGTGAATTCGACAACATTGAGGGATTCTGCTTCTGTTCTTTCATATAACTTTTATATAATGGTAACTTTATATAATATAGTGTGTTTACAAGTTCAGGATTAAAGTTTACACAGTAACTCTCTAAAATCTCCTTAAAAACAACATCAGGGTAAGGTTCAGATTTTTTCCATAATAATATTCGCTGTAGTTTCTCTGTTACTTTCTTACTCTTGAGACGATACAGGATAAAAAATAAAAAATTAGCTAGGTGGCGGTGGTGGAGTCAGGGGTGTTCTGAGCCACCACACAGTATGGACTATCACTATAGGTGTCTGGACAGCCAGAAGCATGTATGTGACAGCATCATACACTGTAAAAGGTGGCGGTAAAGGAAATACAGATACTATGCTGTAAGTAATCCCGAACCATATGGCAGCCGCTATTATAATGAACACGGTGTTAGTAACTCCTTTTTTAATGGGATTCTCATAGTTTCTACCGGGCCAGCCATCAAAGCTAAGGGTATTGAGCACTGTAAACATGATGAGTGGTGCAGCAAAAGCCCCGATTATCTGAATAGGATTCATGAAGACGGATAAAATTTTGTAGGTTATAAACCCCATCACCACAAAGAAGATTGTAGCTGTAACGCTCTGTGCTGGCTGTTTCAGCTTACTGAATGGATACATTCCCCAGGCAAACACGTTTCCCCACAAGAGGTTCCATACGATGATCACTGCCAGAATTGCTGTTACCACCGGTGCAGGATACAATCCCTGGGGATCAAAGGGAAAACCAGGAATAAAGCTGTAATTTTCCAGAGAAAAATATATCATTGATCCAATGCCAAAAGATATAACAGATCCAATAATATACATGCTCCAAGCTGGGACTTTTCCAGCAAAGGGCCACCCCATCCAGTTAAAGGAGTATATCAGTGCCACTGTAAAGGCTGGAACACCCCAAAAAAGTACGGTAGGAAACAGAGGCCATCTGCTCATGAGAGCAAGGTTGGTCAGACTAGCGAGGATTAGCAATATTATGGTGTTGATGAGACCGACTTTGATTTTCGATGGCATGTATTTCGATCCAGGAAATCCTTGGGCCAGAATGGCAATTACTACCAGCCATACCAGCATAGGAAGGGCCGCAGGCAGGAAAGTTACAAGCATAAATCCTGGATTGGGTATCCAGAAAACCACGTATGAGATTACTGCAATCAAAATGAGCTGGGAAATCCCTGTAACTACAGGATGCTTATTCACAGTTTCACCTCCCTCAATTTTTTATTATTTTACATGATATATTCCTGTGATATAACCCTTTTTAATAGGAGTATGTTAATTTGTCACAAAATCACAGTATTAATACGCTACCGTTAAAAAATATTTTATTGCTTTTATGTTGAATGACTACATGGTGAAAGTTTGTGAGATTCCCAGCAAGGAAAGATATTCAAAGCATGCAGATTAAAAAATTCAGAGAAATGGTGAATCTATTAAAAAGGCAGAATAGGTTCTATGCTACCAGACTTAAAAACCTGCCTACAGTAAAAACTCTGGAGGACCTTACCAGATACCCCGTTACGTTAAAAAAGGAACTGCAGGAAGATCAAGCGAAGCATCCCCCTTATGGAACGAACCTCACATATCCTCTTAACTATTACATTCATTATCACCAAACATCAGGTACAACTGGAAAACCATTGAAAGTTCTCGATACGAGAGAGAGCTGGGACTGGTGGGGTAAATGCTGGAAAGACGTGTATGAGGCAGCTGGTGTATCAGATAACGACCGTATCTTCTTAGCATTTTCTTTTGGACCTTTTATCGGATTCTGGGGGGCTTACAGAGGGGCAGAATTGCTGGGTGCACTATCCATTCCAGGAGGGGGACAGACTACAGAACAGAGATTGAATATGATAATGGAGACTGAAGCAACTGTTCTTGTCTGCACACCAACTTACGCTCTGAGATTGGGTGAAGTGGCTGAGGAACTAGGAATAGATCTTTCATCAAGTCCAATTAAAAAAACCATTCATGCCGGAGAGCCAGGAGGGAGCATTCCAGCTATCAGAAAAAGAATAGAGGACATCTGGGGTGCAGAGTGTTACGATCATGCTGGTCTGTCTGAGGTTGGAGCCCATAGTTTTTCATGTGAAGTCAGACAAGGATTACACATTAATGAGCTGGAATTCATAGCTGAAGTAATCGATCCTGAAACAGGAGAGATGGTTGAGGAGGGAGAAAAAGGGGAGTTGTACCTAACTAATCTTGGTAGATGGGGTTTTCCGGTGATACGTTATCGAACAGGAGATCTAGTAAAGCATTCGGGTTATGATTGTCCTTGTGGAAGAAGACATCTGTTTCTTGCAGAAGGGATCATAGGTCGTGTAGATGACATGGTCACCATACGAGGGGTCAATGTGTTTCCGTCTGCCATTGAGAGTATAATCAGAGAAATAACCAGTGCTGAATTCCGGATAACGGCTTATACACGGGATGAGATGGATGAGCTTCTTATCGAAATCGAAGAGGATGGTGACACTATCCAGAAACTGGGTCATGAAATTCGGAATAGGCTTGGAATAAGAGCGGATATCAGAAAAGTTGAAAAAGGTTCCCTTCCTAGATTCGAACTCAAGGCAAAAAGATTTGTGGATGAAAGAGTAAAAAAATAAAACTAACATACATAAAACTGATACATCATAATTCTTATGGATAAACCATTGCTACATATAACTTTAAATTTAAGGATGGTCTAGAATCATGAAGATACTGATAGCTTACTTTTCCTGGACTGGAAACACACGTATTATAGCTAAAGAAATGGCCAGTGTTCTTCAGCAAGAGCATTATGTATCTGTATTCGAGATAACACCTCTGAAGGAGAGGAATTACTGGAAATGGCTACTTTTATCCTTTATTCCTGGTTCAAAAGTACAGATAAAAAATATTGATATTGATCCAAGCGAATATAACCATCTGATCCTTGGGACTCCCAAATGGACTTTGAGCTGTCCCCCTTTTAATCAATTTATATCCACTTTAAACTGGAAAGGAGAGAGCTCCATTTTCATGACTTATGGAGGTTTTGATGAAGATAGATACCTCAGATCTCTCCAGAAAAGACTGGAAAAATTTGGCCACAAGATCTCAGGAACTTTGAAAATAAAAAGAAGCGAGATTGAGAAAAACAAATATAAAGATAAAATACGGAGGTTTTTAGTTGAACAACAACTCACCAGATAGTTCTGATCTCCCTGTTACTCATTCTCTCAATCCATTCCAAGGAGTGTACAGATTGTGTTCTAAACCGAAGAAATCCAGAATTCTACCAACAGTATGGTCGATCATGTCTCCAAGGGAAGAGGGCATTGCGTAGAAAGCTGGGACTGGTGGGAATACAACCACTCCAAGCTCGGAGAGCCTGAGAAGAGTTTTAAGATGACCCCTATGCAGAGGAGCTTCACGTACCATGGCTACCACCATACCTTTCTGTTTCAGTGTCACATCAGCAGCTCTTGTTATTAGATTGTCATTGATTGAATATGCGATAGAACTGGCGGTTTTTATGGAACAAGGGGCTATAATCATTCCATCGCATTTAAAAGAGCCACTAGCAATTCTCGCTCCAACATCGTTGACATCATATACAAAATCTGCCATTTTTTTGACTTCTTCAGCTTTATAGTCTGTTTCATGTTCTATGGTTTTTTCAGCTGGCTGAGATATCACCAAGTGAGTTTCAACTCTTAGGTCTTTCAGAACTTGAAGAATCCTTATGCCATAAATTTGTCCTGATGCGCCACTCATAGCAAGAATGATTCGTTTCATTTCACTAATCCTCGGATCTCATCTTTCGGAGCGTTTGCAAAAGGCTCAAGATATTTTCTTAAAACCTTCGGAATCTCAATCACCCCATCCTCTCTTTGGTAATTCTCCAGAATGGCTGTTATTGCTCTTGATGTTGCAATAGCTGTTGAGTTAAGGGTATGAACAAACCCTTTCGAAGGTTTTCCCTTTTCCTCTGCATATCTAATATTCAATCTGTAAGATTGATAATCAGTGCAGTTGCTACATGACACCATCTCCCTGTATTTTCCTTGGGCTGGCATCCATGCTTCAAGATCGTATTTTCTTGCTGCAACAACACCTAAATCTCCCGTACATATATCCACAATCCTATAAGGCAGTTTCAGACCATTCCATAAATCTTCAACATTACTGAGCAGTATCTCATGCCATTTCCAAGAATCGTCAGGAATACAGAAAACGAACTGCTCAACCTTGTTGAATTGATGAACTCTGAAAATACCTTTTGTATCTTTCCCGTGAGAACCGGCTTCTTTCCTGAAACACGGGCTCACACCGGCATATAGCAAAGGCAATTCGTCTTCTCCCAGTACCTCATTCATATGCATGGCAGCGATAGGATGTTCTGAAGTGGCTATCAAATACAGGTCCTTATCCTCTATCTTGTAAATAACCTCCTCAAAGTCAGAAAATGTAGTAACTCCTTCATACGCTCGCTTTCTAAGCATATAAGGAGGGACAACAATTCTGAATTCTCGTTCCGCTAAGAAATCCAAGGCATACATTGTTAGAGCAAAATCCAGCCATACCAGATCGTCAAGGAGGTAATAAAACCGTGAACCGGCGACTTTGCCAGCCCTCTCTACATCCACCAACCCAATAGATTCTGAAATCTCAGCATGACCTGTAATGTTATAATCCACCACCTCATAATCCATTTCAAAACCGCTGATCTCTGAAAGAAATTCTCTCATATGCTTTTTCATGACTCTTGGTTTCCCAGCATATTTAATCGGTCTGTTTTCAGTCTCATCCTTCCCGACAGGTACATTCTCATGAATCACATTAGGGATAGAAAGTAATAATCTATCCAGTTCTTCTTTGAGAGCTTTGACTTCTTTTTCCTCTTTCTCAATCTTTTCGGATAATTCTCTTGCTTTAGCAATAAGATCAGATCTCTTCTCACCCCTGTTCTTTGAAATCTCCTTTGAAATTCTGTTTCTCTCATGCCTTATGTTATTTAGAAAGGTGAGTTTTTCCCTCCACATTTGGTCCATTTTCACAGCTTTATCCACTATGTCTGTCTCTAGACCTCTTGCTATCTGAGAACGTTTGATGGCCTCTGGGTCTTCTCTTACAAGTTTAAGTATACTCCACAATTTTTTGCCTCCTTTAAGGCTGAAATGGGATTTGAAGCACGAATATATAAAAGCTATGCCTCAGGTTTGAGTATTTAAATTTCCTCATTTGTCTCCATATAGACAATTATAACTGAAACTATCCAACAGCACCCGCATTTATACATTTCGAACTACGAATATTGAAAATCGAAGGGATGTTTAATTGGTTCACTGAGGTCTTATGTAATTCTTTATCAGATTTCATAGTAATTCTTTATAAGATGAATTATTACCTAGTTTCTCTTCTCGCTTTTCAGCTTCTTCACAGCCATACCGGAAAGTATAATATAGCATCAGGGTAATACACGGCATGGTGGTCTTAATGTTGCCAATGAGGGGTATGAGTCCTGGCAAACTTAAACAGATGATGAAACAAATGGGAATAGACATTGCCGAACTTGAAGATGTAGAAAAAGTGATTATATACACAAAACAAAAAGACCTGATTTTTGAAAATCCTTCTGTGACCATTATGAAAGCCAAGGGAGTAGAAACTTTTCAAATCAGCGGTCCATATGTAGAGAAAGAGAAAAAGCCTCCTGTAAAAGAGGAAGATGTCCAGTTAGTGATGGAACAAACAGGAGTGGATGAAGAAGAGGCCAGAAGAGTGCTGGAGGAGAGTGAAGGAGATCTTGCAGAGGCTATTTTGAAATTAAGCCAGGAGTGATATGAAATTTGTGCTAGTTAGAGGGCGGGATCATTTTCTTATAGATAAATTTGAAGGTCAACTTCACACTCATGACGGAGTCATTGATCTTTCAGCCTTGAAAGACCTTAATCCCGGTGATGTAGTAACTACACACCTTGGCAAAGAATACAGGATTTTAGCTTTTCGTCCTTCTGATTATTTTAAATTTTTTAAAAGAACATCAACACCAATAATGCCCAAGGATATAGGAGCCATAATAGCCCATACTGGCGTAGGTCCTGGAGATAGTGTTCTAGATGCTGGAACCGGCACCGGGATGCTGGCAGCATATCTTGCCAATGTAGTTAAACCTGGAAAAGTGATCACTGTTGAGAGACGAATGGATTTCGCGAAAATTGCTAGAAAAAATTTCAGGATGGCGGGGCTGGACAATATACACCTTCTATGTGGTGACATTCTAAAAGTATATAGAGGATTCAAGAGTAATTTTGATCTGATCACCTTGGACATGAAAGGGGATGTGGAGTTTATCCCTTATGCTAGAGATTTGCTTAAACCTGGAGGATTTGTTGCTGTTTACAATCCTTACGTGGAACATGCAAGAGATGTCGTTAGAGAAATGGAAATGCATGATTTTGTGGAGATTGAATGCTTTGAGCTGCTCAGAATTGATATGGAGTTTAAACGAATAGGATCTAGGCCTTCAACGGGAGTGTGGCACACAGGCTACATAGCCTTTGGAAGGAAAGGTAACTGAACGTGAATACCCATGTTATGCGATAGTACTAACTTTTCAGGCAAAACACTCATCCGTCCTTTACTCATTTTTCGACTTCTCTGTTTTTATTTCAGTTATTTCAGTCATAAAAGCGAAAGAAGTGAGGGTAAGCCCGATAAGAATCATCAAAAAAGAGATTCTTAACATATGACGAAATCCAAAAACCTCTGCCAGAAATCCACCAAAAGTAGGGCCAATTACCCAACCGAGGCTCCATACTGTGTTATAGACCCCCATTGCCTCTCCTCTCTCAGATTTTTTCGCTATATCTGCGAGAAGAGCAGGGGATGCTACACCAATAGTGGCCCACGCAAATCCTTCCAGAATGTGGATAGGGATAGCATACAAATAGTAATTTATGGTAGAATAGATCAGCATAACGAGGGCAAAGAGAATCTGAGACAGCAGAATAAGGGGCTTTCTTCCAAACCTGTCTGATAGCCTTCCTAACATGATGGACGTCAGAGCACCTGTGGTTGCAGCGATGGTGAATAACATACCCACTTGTATTCTGTTAGCTCCAAGCTCTTCAAAGAGAAAAATCGGTAGAACCGAATAGATCATACCAGAAGAAACCATCATAGGAAGCAGAGACAAACTGAAGATTACCACTTTCCGGTTCAAACTCATATATTACACTTCTCCTGTATTCATTTTCCATTAGTCTTCAATTTCACCCCTATCTTGGGACAGTAGCCTGAAAGAGGGCATTCATGGCAAAGGGGTCTGAGAGGTTTACATACTGTCTGACCAAATCCTACAAAAGCTCTGTTAACATGCCTTTTGTATTCATCAGGAACAATGGTGGCAAGCACTTTATCAGTTTCTTCTGGCGTCCTAGTTGAAAGCAACCCAAGTCTATTAGAAATCCTGTGAACATGAATATCCACTCCAATAGTATTCTTTCCAAAAGCATTCGCGAGAACCACATTAGCTGTTTTCCTACCAACACCTTCAAGAGATAACAGACCATCAAGGGTATCAGGTACCTTTGAATCAAAATTCCTAATAAGTTGCTCTGCTATTTTCTTCAACCTTTTTGCTTTTACTCTGTGGAAACCTACTCCATAGATGATCTCTTCAAGTTCTTTTTCTGGGATGGTAACTAGATCTTCCGGCTTATTGATTCGCGAAAACAATTTTTTTGCTACTTTCGCTGTATTCTCATCCCTCGTTCTGGAACTTAACACCGTAAAAATCAAATGCTGAAAAGGGGATCTTAAAAAATGTTTTAAGATGTAAACTGGCGCTCTTCTTTTTCTACCTTCTCTCTCCATAATTTCTGTGAGAATTTTCCAATCAATATGGCCAAGGATAGACATGATATAACTCTGACACCAATTCGATGATCATTTCAACCATATAGGCTTTCTGCCACATCGTCCAGACCAAGGATATGCAGTTTGGTTCTGGTGGGTCTACCTTCAGAATCCCATCCCCTGGCCTGATAATACTGTTTCAGCATCTCATCCAGTTCTTTCTCCAGAATTATTCCCCCTTTACTTTTACCCTCTGGTATAGGTTCATGCATGACTCTTAGAGGAAGGGTGTCATCTTTCCTCCCCATTCCTTCTCGGACATTGAAAGCCCGTATAATGTTTATAATCCTCTCACCTGCACTCATAAGATCTCCTATGGAGAGAGTCATACCCGTGACTGCATGTATCACGTCAAGGAATCCTTTTCCATAAAACATGTGTCTAGAGAATTTACACACCCCAAGGGCATCATATACTGCCATCAGATCCTCATGGACTTTAACTTCATATCCTTTCTCCTCTATGGACCATCTGTCCACTCCTTCAAAGGTCCACCATCTGCCACCAAGTTCAGTTCCGTACACGCAAGCGGTAAGATGGCATCCACCTCTGTAAGAGACTGCAAAAGCAAGGGCTATTCCTTTCGCCCCTCTAACATCGTATGCTGGTAGTTCCATTCCTTTAACATGGATGGCAAACTCTTCTCCATTTTTTATTGTTTCCACTGCATGTTTGACACCATCACCCAAAAGCTTCCCTATTTTCCCTTCTTTAGATCCCATCAACTCTATAGTCCTCAGGACTGATTCAGCATCTCCAAAAGAGAGTTTTACCTCGAGATCGTTCTCACTCAAAATTCCCTTTTCTACTGCTTCCATAGCCCAAGAAATGGTTAAACCAGTTGAAATAGTGTCTAGGCCATACTGGTCACAGAGTTCATTGGCTTTGGCAACTGCTTCAATATCATCTATTTCCAGATTAGCTCCCAGAGAATATTGAGTTTCATACTCCACTCCGTCAACCTCACAAGCATATTTTCCATTTTCAACCACAAACCATTTTCCACAAGGTTTGTTACATCCAGGACATGCTGTTTTCTTTTTCGCATATCTTGGCACCCAGTAATATGGGTCAAGATGACTTCTCTCTCCCTCTTTCAGGACATCATATACCTTTTGAAAATACCCATACTGCCAGTTTCTGGAGGGAAAAACTCCTACCATCCTATTTATCCAGTCATAAAACTCTCCTGTACCATAATCCATATCAGCTTTGGCTGCAGGATGATCTACAAGCTTCACTCTCCATTCTTTAATCAATAATCCGAGTTTATTCTCATCATATACCTCAATACTCTTACTACCCTTAACGAGAATTGCTTTTAAATTTTTGGAACCCATCACTGCACCAAGGCCACCTCTACCGGCCTGTCGTTCATCACAATCTATACTTGCAATTCTGGATAGTTTCTCTCCTGCTGGACCTATTATTACTGAATTAAACTCTTTACCATACTGTTTCCTTAACTTCTCTCTGGTATCTCTGACTTTAAAGCTCCATGTATCAGTTGACTCAACAGTAATAGAATTATCATCTACGACAATAACTGATGGATCTTCAGCTTTACCGGTGATAACCATCAGATCATATCCAGCTTTTTTAAGGGACACTCCAGCTTTTGCTCCAGCAACAGATCGACCAAATCCACCTGTTAGCGGAGACTTAGAAACAAACACCGTTTTTGAAGCTGTTGGAATTCCCGTGGCTGTTAATAACCCAGGACACATCATCAAGATATTGTCAGGTGAAAGGGGGTTAATTTCCTTAACCATGTCGAATAACAGGCGTGCACCAAATCCAAACCCTCCCAGCCACATGTAAGGGAAGTCTTCAGAAAATCTCTCAACTCTTGATTCTTCCCTTCCTAAATCTACCATTAAAATTCTATTCCAGTAACCTTTCATACTACACACATTGATGTCCGGAAATATATTAAGTTTTGTTTGTAGCATCCCTATATCCTCTGATATCCCTCCACAACAGTACAACCAACAGGAATCTTTAATTACTCTAATCTCCAAAATGTCCTTGGAGAGATCCAGAGATGGGCACTGAAGATAGAGAACTAGAGGGTATTGCTGTTAAAACCCTTCCCGGAAAGAGGGCTAAAAAAATCCTTGATATGGATAGGCAGTACCTTTCTCCATCCCTGACCAGACATTATCCACTCGTAGTTGCCCGGGGAAAAGGAGCTTATGTTGAAGATGTAGATGGCAATGTGTTTCTGGATTTTACCGCAGGTATAGCAGTGTGTTCTACAGGACATTGTCATCCTGAGGTGGTGAAGGCTATAAAGAAACAAGCAGAAACCTTGATCCACATGTCTGGAACGGACTTTTATTATGAACCACAGGTATTACTTGCCAAAAAACTAGTAGAAATAGCTCCTTTTGAAGGGGGAAGAGTTTTTCTCTGTAACTCTGGAACTGAAGCGGTGGAATGTGCTTTTAAATTAGCTAGATATCATACTAGACGACCTAATATCATAGCCTTCTATGGAGCCTTTCACGGCAGGACTATGGGATCCCTCTCCCTAACAGCAAGCAGGGCAGTCCAACGAAAGCATTTTTCCCCTCTGATTTCTGGAGTATTTCATGTTCCCTACGCATACTGCTATCGATGTGCATATGGGAAAGAGTATCCAGAATGTGATTTTGAATGTGTGAGTTTTATTAAATTTTTGTTAAATAAAGTATCTCCATCTGAAGATACGTCGGCTATCATCGTTGAACCGGTTCAGGGTGAGGGAGGTTATGTTATCCCTCCACCAGAATTTCTTCCAATGCTCAGAGAAATATGTGATGAACTCAATTTGTTGCTCATTGTGGACGAAGTTCAGTCCGGGATGGGGAGAACTGGAAAGATGTTTGCCGTGGAACATTTTAATGTCAAACCTGACATACTTGCAATAGCCAAAGGAATTGCTTCGGGACTGCCTCTTGGAGCGTGTATTGCCAGAGAGGAGGTGATGAATTGGGAGACAGGGAGCCATGCTTCCACTTTCGGAGGAAATCCGGTTGCCTGTGCCGCAGCCTTGAGAACAATTCAGATTTTGGAAGAAGGTCTGATTCGAAATGCACAAACAATAGGGAAATATCTGATAAAGAGACTGAATGAATTGCAGACGACCTTTAGTATTATAGGAGATGTCAGAGGACTCGGATTAATGGTTGGAGTAGAATTAGTGAGGGATGATAAAAATCCTGCCTCTGAGGCAGTAAAAGATGTTATCAACTACTGTTTTCGCAATGGACTGCTCCTATTACCTGCTGGAGAGAGTGTGATACGTTTCATGCCACCCCTCATAATTAAAAAGGACGAAGTAGATACAGCAATAGATATCTTCTATCAGGCATTAAACAATCTCAGGAGATAGAAACCACTATATCATCTTTCTTCTACCTCTATTAAGATATTAAGATTTTCTTTCCTTTTTATTTCAGTATGTTATTCTGGAACTAATAAAAAAATATATATGGGGTTACAGGAAACTGCTCCCGAGAATGTCGGAAGATCTCAAACCACCGGATAGTTTGAAAATAGAAAGGGGTGCAGCCCATGGTATCGAACTTTATGGAAAAGGATGGCAAGAGGTTACACAGCATTACGGCTGCACTCCGTGGATGGTTCAGAGAAGAGTCCAGAGATCTATCTGAGAGTTCTCTTTCACTATTTCTCTGTACTTTTGGTGATCTGATAACCGGCGTGATTATTGGACTTTCTTCCGGGAAAATATTGTTACTCCCTGCCCTTATTTTGCTGATCCCACCTACCATAGGCATGAGAGGGAACATCTACGCTACATTGGGATCAAGAATGGGGTCATATCTCCATACTGGTCGGTTATCTCCTGAATTGAAAAGAAATAAAATTCTGGATGATAACATTCTCTCTTCCACGGCCCTTACATTGCTCACAAGCATTTATGTGGGTTTCATCGCTTCAGCCCTCGCCCGGTTTATGGGGTTCCAAGTTGATTTTGTAACTCTAACATTAATCTCTGTGATTTCAGCCATTCTCTCTGCATTTTTACTTCTTCCAGTCACCATTCTTTTGGCCATCATAACCTATAAGAAAGGTCTCGATCCGGATAATTTTACAGCACCCATAATCACTCTTGCTGGTGACTTCATAACTCTCCCTCTCCTTTTCATAACCACAGACATTGTTTTTTCAACTCCATCTAGCTGGCAGATTCCGACCTTTATAGGACTAATAGGTTTAACAATTTTACTTCTGTCTATCAGTTATATGAGAGATGAGGAAGCAATAAGTCGGGAAATACTAATTGAAAGTACGCCCATACTTCTTATGACTGGCCTGCTGGGATTGTGGGCAGGGCAGATCCTGGGGGGGAGACTCGAAGGATTTATTACTATGGTGGGACTGTTTACCCTTATTCCCCCTTTCTTAGAGGACGGAGGTGCTATCGGTGGGATTGTTGCTGCTCGTCTCTCTTCCAAGCTTCATATGGGAGTTCTGGAAATTGGGAGAATCCCACAGGTAGCTGTTCTAAGAAACTTTTTCACCATGCATGTACTGGGTATATTCATCTTCTCTCTTCTAGGTGTATTTGCTTACGTAATCAACTTCACTTTTGGGTTAAGTACTCCGGGGCTTATCACTCTCGTTACAATCACTTTAGTGGCTGGCCAGATTATGATTCTGATTCTCAACTTGGTCTCTTACTACTCTTCCGTTATCGCTTTCAAATTTGGTCTCGATCCGGATAACGTGGTCATCCCTATTATCACCAGTTTTATGGATGTAGCTGGAACAGCATGTCTGGTATTCGTGTTATTGCTTTTTGGAGTTATCTGACCCTCTATAACTGAAATCTATAACATCACCAATAGCCCTGCTGAAGTCTTCTATAGTTCATAACTGGAGTTATATATCCAAAAACTTTCCAAAATTCATAATTCCTGCAGGGTCAATAAGAGATTTAATTTTCCTCAATAAGGATAACTGTTCTCCTGTAAACCTTCGGAAAAAATCTTTTTTCAACAGTCCGATCCCACTCTCTCCGGCAATCCATCCATCCATTTCAACAGCCTTTTCTATTAATTTTTCTCTCAATATCCTACTTCCTTGTCCTGTAACCACAGGATGGATCACACCACCTGAATGAGCTATGAGTGGTATTTCGACCTCATACTTATCTTCTAGATCTTTTAGCACTCTGAAAAAATCGATGACTCTGTTCTCAGGGATGGACAGATCCTCTATAAAAGATATTTTCCCTCGATCATATATTCTCCGAATGGCATGGGTCATCACAGCGTTAAGATTTTCTGCATCTTCAACACAAAATCTTTGATTTCTTATTCTCATATCCTTAGAAACCTCAACCACGGCAAAGGGATGATCCTCCACCCCCAGGAAAAGGGTAAACGGATGTCCATGAAATTTCCTGATACATTCAAATACCTCATTCATATCCTCCATTTCAAGTCTCACAAGGTATCTACTCCCTGTAGGATGAAGCCTGATTCTCACTCTGGTTATCACACCCAATAAGCCTTCAGAGCCAAGAATTAGTCTGAAAAAAAAGGACTCTTTTCGAAGATAAGTAGTTGTTCCATCGGGAAATACTACTTCCATTCCATCAATCCATTCCACCAGAGGTCCGTATCTAACTCTCCTCCATCCTGTGGCATTTACAGCAATCAGACCTCCAATTGTTCCTCCTAACGTTTCTGTAGATGGGGGGAAAAACTTGCCATGTTTCATGGAAATCCGGTCTATATCTCCCAGACTGGCTCCAGCTTCTGCAACTGCATAATTTTTATGTACTGCCACATGATTCATCGCTGATAGATCAAGAATTATTCCATCTCCTACAGCACCACCAGAAACATTTGTCCCAGCTCCCCTAGGTGTAACAGGAATGTGATTATTGGATGCAAAAACCATTAACTCTGATATCTCTTTAACAGTGCTAGGTAGAGCTACACATGCAGGAATTACAGAGATCCGAGATCCATCTGTCGTATAAGCTGAAAGGTCCTCTCTCCTTTCAAGGATATTACAAATACTTTTCAATTCTTCAAAGTGAGAATCTCGCATTCATTGCACCTGTTCTTGTTACAGTATCTTTTTCCAAATTCAACAATCAACGCATGATAGTGTTTAAAGAGTTTCACATCTGAGGGTAAATTTTTTTCGAATAATGCCTGGATCGTATCGTAATTGCCATCTATTCCAAGGCATTTCAATATTTTCAGGGTATACGCATCCACCACGAATTTCGGTTTTTCCATTGCATACAGCAGAATACTGTCAGCTGTCTCCTTGCCCACACCGCGAACCTGAAGGAGTTTTTCTCTTGCCGTATCAAGATCCGCAAATTTAAGATCATTCCATTCCCTAGTATAGAACCTTGAGAATTCCTGCAATCGTTTCGCTTTCTGGCGGTAGAACCCACAGGGACGTATAAGCTCCTGAAGTGTGGTTTCATCAATACTGGAAAGCTTTTCTGGAGACAGTAGATTTGCCTTCTTCAAATTGTTAAGGGCTTTTTCAACGTTGGACCATCTGGTCTGAGGAGCCAGAAGGGCTCCCACAGATATCTCAAATTCAGATCCCTGCCACCACCAATCGAGATTGATTTTATGCTTGAGGAGGTGGTATAATTCCTGTATCATTGTGTGAATTTAATGGAAAGATTCTTCATTCCGTTAAGGATAGCAACTGAGATCACAAGGGGTGTTACTGCTTCCACCATCATCGAATTCTCTAAAGGTCCTCCATCAAGGGCTCGGAGATTTGGAATTTCTGATGTCAACTCCATAACAATTTTTTTGCTTTTTTCATCATCTCCACAGACTACCACATCATAATCAAGTTCCAGAGAAAGATTGGAGAGCTTTGCAGCGGCAATGTTTTGATAGGCTGATACAACACTAACCGTCTCAGGGAGTAAATCTCTCACTTCGATAGCTGCACTACCTTTTGACGGAACCGAATAGCAGAACGATTTTCCAATTTTTTTCATCGGCACCAGAGGAGAGATGACGATTTGATTGGTGAAACTGTCTTTTATAGCTTCTAAAGTAGATGCAGCGTATTCGTATGGGATTGATAATACAACCACATCCCCTTCCAGAGCTGCCTTAGCATTATCGTATCCTTTGATCTCTACTTCACATCCTAGTTTCTTCAATCTCTCCATATAATCTTCGGCTGAATTTCTTGCCTTCTCCTCCTTTCTGGATCCAATGATTATCTCATGGCCTTTTTGGGCCCACCTTAGAGCAAGTCCCTCTCCTATATCTCCCGTACCTCCAAGCAGTGAAATTTTCATGTTTGTTCCTCCTTATACACTACCTCAACATGGGTGTTTATGGGTATTCCTTTTTCAATACTGCCAGCAACCATGCAGTATTTTCTGAAACGCTCTACACAACTTTCCACAAACTTTTTATGCACCATCCCCACTTCCACCTTCATAAAAATATCGATTTCACTCACTCTCAATAAACTCTCACTGTCTCGCTCAATTATGACCTTTCCTCTGACATTAAGCTGATGATCTATATTCCTCTTCCTCATGCAGAAACTGAGAGAACTGCTCTGACAACTCATGGCCGCGAGAAGAAGAAGATCTACTGGAGATAACCCTGTATCATCCCCTCCAAGATCTTGAGGTTCGTCCATATTAATCTCATGATTCCTGACATATCCCTTCATCCTGAATTTTTCAATCACATCGAGAGATGCTTCATATTCCAGTCTCTCAATTCGGCTCATGGGCTACAGTAACCCTTAACTGGATATATAACAGTTGTTTATTGATGGTTGTATGATATATGTACGAAATCAATATCTATGGAGGTTGTCGAAATGAGAAAAGTAGTGTGGAGGTGTTTCAGAGACAGATTAATTTGTCCTTACTGTAAAGAAGAGGTAAATGAAGATGAAAAATGTTCTCATCTTCTAGGATATTCTAACCAAAAAGATGAAGGGTTAGAGTCCGTAGCAGACGAGATAATAGAAAGTGTGGATGAAGCAACCGCTTCTTGTCCACCTCGATCAACCATTACTTACTGGTATTTCAAAAAATGATGTCATCGAAAATACCAGAAATGAGGATTACTTTCGCCCTAGAGATAAAAACTAACTATGCCATAGAGTATAACATGATGTGAACACCATCACCCTCCCACTGCACTATGGGAAAGCTCCAGACTGGCTCTTGTCCAGAATGAAAGAGCTTTCTTCTTTTCTTCTCGAAATTTTCCTAGATGAGTTTGGGATAAAGGAGTTCATGCTGCGTATATCCAACCCTCTCTTTTTCCAAGCTTTTTCCAATCTTCTTGGTTTCGACTGGAACTCCTCTGGAGCAACCACTGTATTGTGCGGTGTCTTGAAATCTGTATTGAATGAAGGAGAATATGGTATCAAAGTTGCCGGAGGAAAAGGACGACATGGCCTTCAGACTCCTGATGAGCTACGCTATTATGGAGGAGATATGGGATTGAAGAGCACTCAAGTAGAAGAGCTTATCTACATGAGCAAAATATCTGCTGCGATTGACAATTCCATTCTTCAGGATGGGTATGATCTATATCATCACTGCATGTTTGTGGGTGAAAATGGGGTATGGGCCGTGATCCAGCAGGGAATGAATACCGATAGAAAAATGGCCCGTAGATATCACTGGAATTTCCAAATGGAAAATGAACTTAATGATCCTCACGCCGGTATAATGACCTCAATGAAACACCCTTGGATAATCAATCTGGCCACAGAGATGAGCGAAGAGAACAGGAATGTATCCCTGGACATCATAAAGGATGGAAAGGTCAAGCGAGACTTTGAGTCTTTGCTATCTTTAACCAGGAATGGTGGAATAAACCTGACCAACTTTAACGTAGGAGTTGAAAATTATAAACCGATAATCCATCAGCAATTATTTTCAATACCGCGAAGAGTTGATTGGAAAGCTATAGAAAGAGCATATCAGTTGCAACCAGATAATTATTTAGAATTGATCCAGATACGGGGGATTGGTAAAGAGACCGTGCGAGCTCTGAGTTTGATATCATCTCTGCTATATGGGGCTGACTTCAGCAAAGATGATCCTGCAAAGTACTGTTTCGCTTTTGGTGGAAAAGATGGAGTCCCTTTTCCGATTAAAAAGGATATTTATGATGAGACTATAGAATTTATGAGAGAAGTGATGAAACAGAAAAAACTTGGAGACTTTTCGGGGATCAATGCCATTAAAAATTTATCTTCAAAGATATGAATTGGTAACGCCTTCTCTATGCAGTTTTTCCATGAGTTTTTCTCTGAGTCGCCGATCAACTTTTCTAGAAGATTTTTCTCTTATTGGATCATTCAAAAAATGCACCGGACCTTTTAGTATACCCGAGGTGTCTATCTCGTGTGCAGGAAGGGGATCGGCCTTTAAAACTTCAAATATGTTATGCTCTCCAGCAATTATCTTTCTAAAATTTTCTTCTGATAAAGGTCTCAGCCCGTAACTGAATGGATGCTCAATACTTTTTTCCACTTGAATTCTGGTTCCCACTCCTACCGGATCTGGTCTAAAAATGGTATCTAGCTTAATTTTCCACCCCGTATCTCCTCTGAGAGCATAGATATCAAAAAAAGTGCCATCTCTGACTATAGATACACTCCATCTACGAGGTGAGCTGTTATATTCTCTTTCTATCTCTTTGAGAATCTCGTTATAAGATTTTATCTTCATAGTAGAGAAAAGAATAAAAATTGGAGATTACATAGGTGGCATTCCACCCATGCCGCCCATATCGGGCATCTCTCCTTCTCCACCACCTTTACTGAGTTTAGAGGCCGCAATTACATCATCTATTCTCAAAATCATGACTGAAGATTCTGTAGCTGATTCAAGAGCCTGAGTCTTTACTCTCCAAGGCTCAACGACACCTCTCTCGTACATATCTATGACATCTCCTGTCTCCACATCCAGACCAGCGTATTTGTTACCCTGCTCATGCTGCGCTCTCAGCTCTACAAGGGTGTCTATAGGATCGAGACCTGCATTCTCTGCCAAAGTCTTAGGGACGACTTCAAGAGCTTCTGCAAATTTTTCAGCAGCAAGCTGTTCCCTGCCTTTAAGTCCTGCGGCAAACTCTCTTAGCCGGAGAGATAGTTCAATTTCAGGGGCGCCTCCTCCGGCAACAATTTTTCTGTCTTTAAGAGCCACTGCCACAACATGAAGAGCATCATTCAGACCCCTTTCCAGCTCATCAACAACGTGTTCGGTTCCACCTCTGACCATCAGGGTTACAGCTTTCGGATCTTTGCACCCAGTAACAAAAGTCATTTCTTCATCGCCAATCTTTTTCTCCTCCACTACTGCAGCCTCTCCAAGATCTTCAGGATTTATTTCTTCGAGATTTGTTATTATCTTGGCACCACATGCTCTAGCCAGCTTTTCCATGTCACTCTTTTTAACTCTCCTGACAGCATAGATCCCTGCCTTGGCAAGATAATGCTGGGCAAGATCATCAATACCCTTCTGACAGAAAATCACGTTTGCTCCAGATTCTGCAATCTTATTAACCATATCTTTGAGCATATTTTCTTCCTGCTTGAGGAAATCCATTAACTGGTTTGGATCAGTAATCTGTATCTTTGCATCGGTTTCTGTTTCTTTAATTTCAATGGCTGAATTGATGAGAGCTATCTTGGCGTTTTCAACTTTTTTTGGCATGCCTGGGTGAACTCTCTCCTTATCAATGACTATACCTTCTATAAGCTCTGTATCATCTATACTGCCACCTTCCTTCTTTTCAATCTTAATATAGTCTATTTCAGCTTCAAGCTCACCATTAACTTCGTCTGCGACCATCGATACTGCTTTTACAACTAGTTCTGCTAGCTTTTCCTTGGCTACTTCCGCCCCTTTACCAGTCATTGCGGTTATTGCAACTTTTTTGAGAACATCAGTGTTTTCTTTATCAAGCTCAATTGCAATATCACTGAGAATTTCTTTTGCTTTTTTAGCTGCCATTCTGTATCCTTTTGCCACAACAGTTGGGTGAACATCCTGTTCCAGCAATTCTTCAGCTTTTTTCAGCAGTTCTCCGGTTATAACCACGGCTGTTGTGGTACCATCTCCGACTTCATCATCCTGTGTTTTGGCTACTTCTACAATCATTTTTGCAGCCGGATGTTCGATATCCATTTCTTTAAGAATTGTCACACCATCATTGGTGATAACAACATCACCAAGAGAATCCACAAGCATTTTATCCATTCCCCTCGGACCGAGGGTAGTTCGAACAGATTCTGCAACAATCTTGGCCGCGGTTATGTTAACCGACTGGGCGTCACGCCCTCTTCTCCTTTCCGTACCTTCCTTCAAAATGAGGATTGGTTGTCCTTGCATCACTTTTACTCCCTCCTTAACAGTTTAGTTTTGCTCTATTGCCTTGATAGTTGTTCTATATAAGTGTTTCGGTAAAAAAAGCTCTTTTATCAACTGACACAATAATAGGGAGTCAACTCTCACACATTGGACTATATAAAATCACCGGTATGATAAACTACAAAAATTACAGACGTGGATGAGACCTAGACGCGTCTCCCTTTAATCGAATGAACCAAATGCCTAAATATCATCATAGTTAAAACATACTACATGGAAGAGCGGACTGTTGCCAAGCTTGTTGAGACCATAAATAAACATCTGCCTTTAAAGAAGAAAACCCTTAAGGAATTAATGAATGAAGAAGATCCTCATATTAGATGTGGAGATGGGTCAATTCATTATTTTGAAGAAGATGAACTCCTGTACCTGATAGAAAATGTGCCAGAAGAAGAGCACGGAAGATTCTTCGTACCAATCCTCCTGGAGATGACACGATTTCAAGGCAATACGATTGTGATAGTCAGAGATCCTCTTCATAAGGCTCTTGTTAGTAAAATCCTTGGTATACCTGAAAAGAACAGAGAACTTGTATTATACCTTCCAGAGATTAGAGAACTCCGCAGATTATTGCCAACCACCACCCAGTACATGTTTAGGCTTTCATCGATTTAAAAATACAGCCCTACTACAAATTATCATTTTGAGGCATAACTTTAAAAACAACCATCCATTCCCTCCTTATTCGCTAAATCCCATCAGAACCTACTTAAATCATGAATGCTCTTTGTTCCTATGAGGAATAGATGAAGCGTAATAGCTCTGATGCAATGTAGTCTCTGTGGCTCTTAAACCTACCCAACAACCATGTGCTCAGGTTCAACATCCATCTCTTTAAAGCGATCATACTTAAAAGGTTCAAGCAAAGGATCAGACTCCCCAGTCGCGATTAGTTTTGCGATTAATTTCCCTACGATTGGAGCCAGCATAAATCCATGTCCACTGAACCCATTGGCCTGAATGAATCCTTCAATTTCCGTCTCACCCAAGATAGGCAGAGAGTCTGGAGTCATATCGTATAAGCCAGCCCACTGGCGCAATACCTTCACACCCTTGAGCTTTGGCATAAGTTTTGTTACTCTTGAGGCAAAAGCTTCCAGAAATTCCAGAGATGAACCCATTTGGTATGAAGGACTTTCTGGAATGCCAATTCCACCAATAATTTCCCCTCGCATAGATTGGTTGAAATACAGTCCCGCAGTTAAATCAATCACCATTGGTTCCAGAAAAGGTTTCATGGGCTCAGTAGCAAGAATTTCATGCTTAACAGGTTTGTTGTAAGGTTCCAATCCTGCCATATGATATACTTGGGAGCTCCAGCCTCCTGCTGCATTGACAACAAAATCAGCTCCGATAATCTCATTTCCTAACTTAACTCCTCTAACAGTGCCATCTCTGACGAGGATATCGGAAACCTCTGAAAAGTCCCGTATCTCTACACCCATTTTTCTACATTTCCTTGCAAAGCCCCATACGACAGGAAAGGGGAAGGCTATGCCATCTCTCATGTTAAAACTGCCCCCCAAAAGCCCGTCTATATTCAACTCAGGGACTATTTCTTTCACTTCTTCAGGTTCGAGGAGTACAGAATCAACATTCAGAGAATTCTGTAGCTTTACATCTCTTTCTAGCTCTTCCATACTTTCCTCATCAAAAGCCAAGAAAAGATATCCTCCCTGCCGAAACAGAATATTGAAATTCAACTCATCACTGAGTCTTTCGTACATATCTAGACTTTTTTTTGCAAGTCTGATAGATGGCTTAGATGAAAACTGCTCTCTTATTCCACCTGCACATCTCCCACTGGCTCCACTACCCAAGTATTTCTTTTCAGCAACAATTATTTTTTCAACTCCACTTTTAGCAAGGTAATAGGCGGTTGATAGTCCAATGACACCCCCACCAATAACTACTACATCAGCTTTCATCCTTTTCACCAGCCAGAATATACAGTGGAACAGGATTTACAGGAGGCCTCTGAGTTGTTATCCCAATCTCATTCACGTCTTTTCTTGTTGCCATGCTTAAAATCCGTATTACATGAAGCATACAGGATTTACCCTGGCAAGGGCCTGTAGAGATTCCAGTATACCTCTTGAGTGATTCTAGATCAGAAAACCCCTCTTCGATAGCATGAAGAATATCTTCTTCTGTGACATCCTCACATCTACAAACAATCTTTTTACTTTTCACCATTATACCACCCTGAAAGCCCTGACTTCATAGATCAAATCCTTATTCATCTCAACAGTTACAAGGGCGGTCCCTTCATTTCGTTCAGGAGGAAGAACCCAAGTAACTGTCCCTTCACCCACTTCTTTACCCTCCCTGTTAAGGAGTTTAACAGTTTCTCCCTTTTCTGGAACAGGTAAAAACTCATAGGGCATGGTAACTCTGCCCATATCATCTTTAATTTCTAGCATAAATATAGCCAGACCTGGACAAACCCGTATACACCGCATACATCCTGTACAGGCATCATAATCCATTTTTGGAGGGGCATTTATGTTGTCCATCAGTACAGCATCAAATTTACATGAGTGAACACATGCATTACACGGGATCTCCTGGGGGCACTCAATAAAAGCAACTTTCTTCTGCCTCAATCGTTCTTCTGATGGTTTTTCTCCGATCTCACTCACCAGGAGGTAACCTCTCTTACAGTATTCTGTCATTCAGACCACCACATGTTTCAACCCTTCCAGAATTCTTATGCCAAAGGGGCCGCTTCGCATATCTTCAAGTTCCATCACCATCTTCTCTCTCATCTCTTTTGCTTTTTCATCACCATATCCGAGTTTTATAGCACTATCAAGTCCTGAAATCCTACCTTCGATCATAGCAGTGGATGCTTCTTCAATACCTGCCACATCTCCTGCCACATATATTCCCTTTTTCGTGGTTTCCATGTATTTATCACGAACCGGTACAAAACCACCCAAATTGGGTACAAACTTCATTTCACAACCTGCCTGGTAGAGGAGCTCATGAGTCGGAGAGAGGCCAACCGAAATACAAATGAAATCACATTCAATATCCCTCCCACTCCCAGGTATCTCCTGCCACTTATCATCTAGAGCTATAATTTGTGCTCCTTCAACAGTCTTAGAACCATAAGCCCTCTTTATAGTATGTCTGGTGTAAATTGGAACGCCCAAACGCCTTACTTTAGCTGCATGAACAAAATATCCTCCAATAACTGGCATAGCTTCGATAATGGCTGCAACGTTCACCCCAGCCTGGAGTAGCTGGTAAGTCAAAATGAGACCAACGTTACCTGAACCAACAACGAGACCTGTGTCTCCAGGCCGAACACCATACACGTTCATCAATGTCTGAACTCCACCAGCACCATAAACGCCAGGAAGATCATTATTTTCAAATATAAGAGTCCTCTCATATGCTCCCGTTGCAATTATAATCTTTTTAGGCTTGATTTTCAGCAACGTATTATCTCTAACAGCACCAACAACTCCATTATATATTCCAAAGACGCCTGTACGGAGCATCAGGTTGACGTTTTCATACCTTTTAATCTCTTCCTCAAGCTGCTCTGCAATTTTAATCCCTCTGGTACCAGCTCCATGTTCAGCACTTCCAAAGAATCTGTGAGTCTGTTTGATGAGTTGACCACCAACTCGAGGGTTTTCATCTATGAGACAGATGTCAGCTCCAAGCTCTCCCGCATATATAGCCGCAGATAATCCTGCTGGGCCTGCACCAATTATAGCGATGTCACACTCTATCTCTTTTTTATATGCTTCTTCTCCAAGTTCTTCCTTCGGAAAATTTCCCAGTCCTGTGAATTTCCTTAATGAGTTGACAAAAAATGGACGCATGAAAGAGGGTTTTATGAATTTTTTATAATGAAACCCATGAGGGAATAAACTGTCAAGTCTATCAAAAATTTCGTAGAAGTCTGTATTAACGTTTGGAAAGGAGTTCTGAGAACGGATCTGCATTCCATCTCTAACATATACTTTACACGTCCTGACGTTCGGAATTCCATCCACTTCCATCATACAAGAAGAGCATTTTCCTATAGCACAGAAAAACCCTCTAGGTCTGTGGAATCTGAAGCTTCTGCTGAAAATCCTCAATCCACTGGCATACAGAGCAGCTGCAACTGTTTCACCTTCGTAAGCTTCTACAGGCCTGCCATCAAAATAAATAGTGACTCTCTTTCCTTTCTTGAATTCCAGAATTGGATGTCTTTCCAGTCTTACCATAAAGATCCCTCAGGATTTAAAGTGATAGTAATATTCAGATTTATACATAATCAGGAGTGTTTAACTCCCAGTGATGAAGACTTGATGAGCTATTAAAATTTTTCGAAATCAAACGCGGCTGTTTTAATCTCCATGCCACCAATGCATGGCACAGTACATAGACTTAAGGTTAAACATGCAATTATGAGGTATAGACATCAAGAGCTGCCTTATTGTGGATTAAACGAGTGCATTTGAAAAATAAAAAAGCAGTCCCGGGCGGATTCGAACCGCCGTCACAGGGTCCAAAGCCCTGTAGGATTGACCTCTACCCCACGGGACTTACACACAATATAACGGTATATATATATATGAGAGTTACGGAGTGTTACAGGAAGGGCAGATATCACAGTGGTTATTAAAAATTTCGCTCGGGTGGTCTCTAATAGTAACATACATAACTAATACATAGTGAAAACCTTTAACTCAGTTAGAGCCGAACCTGAACACAGGAAGACTGAATTGAAACGTGAAACTGTAGTTCAGAATGAACAACTCAAGTCAGACCATTATTCTCATTTAAAAGATTCTATGAAGTCATCACAGGTAAAAAGACCCAGGGCAAAGTTTTTTAAGTTGCAATTAACTGTATTTAGTAATATGCGGGTTATAGCTCAGGTTGGAGACATAACCGAATTAGAGGTCGATGCCATAGTGAATGCTGCTAACACAAGACTTTTCATGGGAGGTGGTGTAGCAGGTGCTATCAAACGGAAAGGTGGAAAAGAAATTGAGGATGAGGCTGTATCTAAAGGTCCCATACAAATTGGCGAGGCAATATCCACTAGAGCAGGTAGGTTAAAAGCCCAATGGGTTATACACGCTCCCACCATGGAGTTGAATTTTGTAACAAAAGAGGAGTATATTCGAAAAGCCACCTTTGCAGCTCTTAAAGAGGCAGACAAGATTGGAGCTAAATCCATTGCATTTCCAGCTCTTGGAACTGGAGTAGGTGGATTTCCGAGAGATAGGGCTGCCAGAATAATGGTGGAGGAAATAAAGAAGTATTTTGAGCATGGTTCCAATCTGGATGCCATAATCCTAACAGATATTAATAAGGATCAGGTTGAATTTTTTAAAAAGGCCATTGATGATATCCTGTGATCTGAAAGCCTCTTTTTCAAGCCTTACACGGTATCATCCAATCTCACAGATTCGTGATCAAGATAGTCTTTTTTGATATGAGAGTTGCTAAAACATGTAGTCAGATATTCCTTTACCCCTTACATCCGTTATCGTAGATCTATCGAATCCTTTTACATATTTGTTGGAATAACACAACAAAAGGTCATTAGAAAGTGATATTTGACCTGTTATACCACAATTCGCCTAAAAAAGCTTTTAGAGTGAAAATAATTTATTCCCTTATGTTTCAAAATCTATCAAAATGTATCCTATATCACGGAAAGAAAATTCATCTATAATTTTGTTTATTCTCCCATCTCATCACTTGATTTTTTCTTTGCTCTCCTGAACACATGCTTGAGGATTACTATATCTCCTACAGCCACTACCCATCGGTAGGGGATTATAACACCGTTTGTATCAACACCTAAGAACTCTCTGTCTATGTTACTAACAGCAAGACCTTTAATTCTCTTGTCTTCCACATCTAGCAATACATCGTCAACTCGGCCCACATACTTTCCTCTGTCTGTATACACTTCCAGCCCAAACATGGATGAGATTTCAGCCCTCATACTTATCACCAATAAAGCAAAACTTAATATAAACTCGCGGTTGAAATATATTAATGTTTTTATAAGGAAGTGATGAGTTCATGAGGACCTCATATAGGATTGGTACAATAAAGGAGATCGAAATAAACCTTCATATATCTTTATTGATGATCCTACCCTTTTTCGTTGCCATATTCATGTTTAACAACCCACCCCTAGGCTTCAGTGAGATATCAAATACTTTTCTGAAGGTCGGATTATCAGTACTGGCCACTGTTACCCTTTTCATTAGCATACTGGTTCATGAGCTGGCCCACTCCCTTACAGGGATGAGATATGGCGTCAAAGTGAAAAATATCACTCTCCTTCTTTTTGGTGGTGTTTCTATGCTGGAAGAGATTCCCAGAGAACCATCTCAGGAGATCCATATAGCAATTGTAGGTCCTGTCACCAGCTTTGCTATAAGTGGGGTGTTTTATCTGTCATACTTAATTTCTACGCCATGGATGTTTTCCTCATATTTTTACAGCATGGCCTTTTTGAATCTAATTCTTGCTGTCTTTAATCTTATTCCAGCCTTTCCTCTGGATGGAGGCAGAATCCTTAGAGGATATTTTGCCAAGCATATTTCTTATGTTGCTGCGACACGAAAAGCTGCAGGAGTGGGAAAACTCCTTGCCATATTTATGGGTCTTATCGGGATTTTTTACAGCTTCTGGCTCATATTGATAGCTTTTTTCATTTACATTGGTGCTAATGAAGAAGAGAAACTTGTATATATCGAGGGCCTGTTGAAAAACGTAAAAGTGAAAGATATCATGACGAGTGAAGTTGTCAGTGTTCATCCTGATATAACCATAAAAGAATTTCTTGATCTAATGCTAGTGAAAAAACATATGGGATATCCTGTAGTAGATAAAGGAGAACTACAGGGTATAATAACCTTCGAGGATCTCAGAAGTCTTCCTCCTGAAAAGTATACCACGGTGAAAGTAAAAGATGTTATGAAGAGAGACATCATATCTGTAAGCCCAGACGAGCCGGCTTATAAATCTTTCAAACTCATGAACGAGAATCGCATTGGTAGGGTTCTGGTTATTGACAATGGAAAACTTGAAGGAATAGTTTCCAAAACAGATATCTTGAGGACACTCAGTGTTCTGGAACTAGAGGGTGCTCTAGATGCCGAATAATCTGATTCTCGTGGGTACTGCTCACGTTCTTGAACAAAGCATACGGGATGTTGAGGAGATCCTCGAAAGAGAAAGGCCAGAAATAGTTGCAGTAGAACTCGATGAGAAAAGATATAGAGCGCTGGTAGAGGAGAATTATGATGATATCTCAATCAAGGACATTCTTAAATCTGGAGAAATATACTTGCTTTTGTTTCAGTGGATCCTAGCCTTTCTTCAGAGAAAAATAGGTGATGAGCTTGGTGTAAAACCTGGGGCCGAAATGCTGAGAGCCGTGGAAAAAGGTAGGGAGGTTGGAGCCCAGATTGTGCTGATCGATAGAGATATTACCATAACCTTCCGCAGGTTTTGGAGCAAAATGAAATTCCTGGAGAAAATCAAAATGATGTTTTCATTGATAAAAGCCCTTACTATTGGAGGGAAAGAAGAGATTGAGATCGATAAGATCATCGAAGACGATATGGTTTCACATCTGGTAAAAGAATTCAGGAAGTTCTCTCCTGAAGGGGCAAAAGTTCTGGTAGATGAAAGAGATGCGTTTATAGCGGCAAATCTCCTTAGACTTACCTCATCGGGGAAGAAAATTGTCGCAGTAGTTGGAGCGGGGCATCAAGAAGGAATAAAAAAATACATGGACAACCCTGCATTAATTCCACCAATGCATGATCTACTTTCTGTCCCGAAAAAGCAGATAAACCTGCCTAAACTTATTGGATTTGGTATGGTGGCTGTTTTGATATTACTTTTCGCCTCTATATTTCTATCTCTCAGCACTGAAATCATACTGTCAGCCCTGTTTTACTGGTTTATTATAAACGGCTTTCTCGCAGCTCTAGGGGCAGCACTGGCTAGGGGGCATATCATGTCAATCATAGCAGCCTTTTTATCAGCGTGGCTCACCTCTCTGAATCCTTTCATCGGAGCAGGATGGGTGGCAGGACTTGTGGAAGTATGGAAGAGGGAGCCATCATCTAGGGATCTGAGAGAGCTTAGCAAGATAACCAGCTTCAAGGAGTTGATGGAGAACCGACTATTCAGAGTTGTCCTTGTAGCGGCCTTTACAAACCTGGGAAGCATGGTCGGCACATTTCTTGGAGCCTATGTGATCTTCAGATTGTATGGAGTAGATATTGTAAGCAGCTTACGACCGGTGTTTGGGGGTCTATTATGAGATTTACCAGAGAAGAAATACGACATCTTGCAATAGCATGGGTGGCTATCTCCATGGCCTTTGGTATTCTTTTCAGCAGATCTGCTCTGTTGTCTGGAAACTTTCAGCATTTCTTACTGTTCTTTATGATCTCTCTGTTAACAGTAGGCATTGCTTTTGTGGTTCACGAGATGTTGCACAAATATATGGCTCAGAACTACGGGTTGTGGGCTGAATTCAGGATGGACCCATCCATGCTCATTTTTGCCATATTTCTGGCGGTTGCAGCTGGCTTCGTGTTTGCTGCTCCTGGCGCAGTGTATATTTCAGGATCCATGACTCGAGAGCAGAATGGGAAGATTTCAGTTGCTGGACCAATAAGCAACCTCATAATGGCTTGGCTATTTTACCTCCTTACAGTTTCTTCTGGAGGACTTATCCTTGCAGTTGGACGTATTGGGGCTGTTGTGAATGCTATGCTTGCCCTATTCAATCTCCTGCCTTTTGGAGTCCTAGATGGTAGAAAAGTACTGGCATGGAATAAAAGTGTATTTGGAGGGGTTTTCATAGCATCTTTCCTGACGTTTCTGTTTTTCTGGTTTTAAAATATTATTTATTTCAATATATACTTCAATGTCATATAAATAAAGAGTCTTTCGCTCTTTTATCGGTCTAATGTACGTCAAATCTATTAGAATCGCTTTCAATAGGATATCACAGAAAGCGGTGATAAGTTCTATTTGTGATTACTCTGAGATTCCTTGAGTCTTTTGATAACCTCAAACACCAATTTTCTCTGCACCATGTCGTAAATATATGCTTTATAGAGAGACATTGAAAGTGCAGGAAAGAGTGTCTTTACCAAAAACCTGAGCTTTCTTTAAACCATTTATATACTCTTATAAGCATCTCTCAACAGCATAGCATCTTCTTCCAAATTGGGACTTTCACATATTACCAACCCTCTTACCTTAAAGTCCTTCAGAACCTGGAGCAGTTCAATGTATCGAAAATCTGAATCATCCAACACCAAATGCCTTTTCTCGCCTTTCATGGTATACTCAATTCCAGAAACATGGAGATGCATATCCTTTAGATACTCATCCCCTAGACTTTCAACTTTTCTCATAATTTCTGAAAATTCTCCATAGGAATTACAAGCTCCGTTTTGTCTGGCATGAATATGGGAAAAGTCAATACATGGCTGGATACTATCAAGTCTCTCACTCATTTCAATTATCTCTTTCAAATTCCCAAACTGAGTTTTCTTCCCAGTGGTCTCTGGTCTTAGAACCACTTCTATTCCATCTTCATTCAAGATACTTATAATAGCTTTAAGGTGTTTTACAATCTTTTCAAAGGTTTTTTGTTTTTCAGATTTCTGATAATACCCAGCATGAAAAACAATATTTCTGGCACCAATCATATATCCAACTCTTGCAGAATCCAGTATTCTCTGGATACTTGCTTCTACTTTCTTTTTTTCTTTTGAATTCAAGTTTATGTAATAGGGAGCATGGATACTCAAAACGACACCTGTGTCTTCAGCCATCTTTCTGACTTTCTCTGCCATTTTTTCCCCCCATCCTTACACCTCTGACAAACTGAACTTCCATACAATCCAATTTCAGCTCCTTTATCCGCTTAATACCAGAAACTGTGCTTTTATCAGCAGAAGAGATTGGAGTGCCAGCTGTTCCAAAAAGGAGTTCTTTCATGCTGGTCATTTGCTCCGTAAAGTTAAAATAACTTTCTGATAATCCCGTATCATGCTTGAAATCGATACTGTTAGTGTAAGAGGGAAAACAGGGCTCGGTATTAAAGTTAAGCTTTTCAAAGCTCCCTTACTGGTAATAGCCGGTAAAAGAGGGTTTTTAGGCTGTGGATACATTGATATATCCACCGCAGACAAACTGGAAGACGCTGCTGCTGTAGTGAGAGGTGTTGATACCTTTCAGGATATGCTGAAAGCTGAGGTAACTGATGTCTCGTCTAAAGCTCATGAGCTTGGGATCAGGGTAGGAATGCGTGGTGAAGATGTTCTAGAGATCCTCCTCTGATTATACTCTGATATACAAAGTACCTGTAAATAACCAACAACTTTTTACTGGGGATAGAAAAAATATATTCCTAAAAAAGGTTATGCAGATGAAGTGTTACTACTGTGGAGACGAGATCGATTCTGAAGAGATCATAGTCACATACCTGATAAGCTGTTGCGGAATTGGATATGTCCACAAGAAATGTGAGAAAGCAATGGATGAATACGCCGGTTATGTAATAAAAAGAGAGGAGATCAAGGCAAAAAATCTTAATCGTAGATGAAGACTGGATTTTCTCTCTTAACTCCATAATAAACAGTATGGATACTATAGTATACGTGGAATTGATCTGATTCTCTAATATTCTCGATATGCATGTGATACAAACTAAACTTGAAAAATTAAGAGAAAGTTACTGCACCTCTGATCTCTGAGACAAGTCAGGCAAATTCTCTTTTGTCAATGACCCTTTTTGCCTTTCCTTCGTACCTCGGTAACGTACCCGGCTCTTTGATAATCAACTCTGCCCGAATATTGAGATAGCTCTTCAATTCTTCCTGTATTCTGCTTTTCAGCTCCTCAGTCACCTGAATTCCTTCTTTCCGCTCTACTTCAATTTCCAGACTGTCCAAAGTGCCTTTCCGATCTACTATCATCTGCCATGCTTCTCCCAGTTCAGGGAACTTCATCAGCACAAATTCTACCTGACTCGGAAAGACATTGATACCTCTCACAACCACCATGTCATCTGCTCTTCCAAGAATTCCCTGAGGGAGCCTCGGATGAGTCCTCCCACACTCACACGGCTCGTAATCAATTATTGTAACATCACCTATCCAGTATCTTATGAAGGGCATAGCTTCTTTGGTGAAGTTGGTCATGACCATCACGCCTTTTTCCCCTTCACTCACAGGTTCCCCTGTTTCTGGATCCACAACTTCCAGATAAAAATGATCTGCCCAAATGTGAAGACCTTCCTGGGCTGTACATTCTGCCCCGACTCCTGGACCACACATTTCACTCAATCCATAATGGTCATATGCTCCCCCACCATGAGCAGTTAGACCGAGTTTCTTCTCAATCCTTTCTCTGGTTTTCTTTGACCATGGTTCTGCTCCGATAAACCCTATTCTAAGTTTTAAGTCTTTTTCGGGATCAATACCCATGGATTCCATTGTTTCGCCTAAGAACATAGCGTAAGAGGGTGTACATGTTATAACAGTCGTTCCATAATCCATCATCACTTCGATCTGTCTCTGGGTATTTCCCGTGGACATGGGTATAACTTTAGCTCCAAGTTTCTCAGCCCCATAATGGAATCCCAGTCCTCCAGTAAACAACCCATACCCATACATATTTTGGACTATATCTGAAGAGTCGGCTCCTGCTGCAATCATGGAACGCTTAATCAAAGTGGCCCACGTATCTATATCTTTCACGGTATAAGCCACAGCTGTGGGCTTCCCACTTGTTCCAGACGACATATGAATTCGTACCACGTCTTCAAAAGGCACAGAAATGAGGCCGAAAGGATAGTTATCCCTGAGATCCTTTTTATAAGTGAACGGTAATTTAGATATGTCTTCAATGGTCTTGATATCTTCAGGTTTGACACCCTTTTCTTTGAATTTTCTCCTGTAAAATTCATTGTTCTCATAAACATGTTTTGCAACAGATCGCATCATTTTGACCTGATATTCTTCAAGTTCTTTCCTGGGCATGGTTTCCATTTTCTCATTTTCGAATGGCACAAGGCTCCACCTCCAAATGTATATATTAAATGACTAGATTGCCAGCTATGCTGGCAAGTAGTAAACCTGGGTTTACCATGTTGTCAGCACAGCTGACAATTTGTAGACCTTATGGTTTACATTAATTATGCATTTTGGTTCCTCATAAAAAAATTTTATCTTTTTTCTTGGAGTGTGTTTACGTTTAGCAAGATTTTCCCTCAATAATTTTACAATTTACAGAATTTGGGGCTAAAAGTTTACAGATATTATTATGATTTACCGTTATATTAGCTCTTTGCTATAAATTCACAATGAGAAACTTTAAAAATGATAAAAACTTTATCTGCATTGTAAAGTCCCGAGGTGAGCCTGAATGGTGGATGAAAATCTCCTGGTGAATTATAATATCATGGAGGAATTAAGACCCAAACATATGCCTGATGAAATAAAAATTTGGGATGAAACCTTAAGAGATGGGGAACAAACTCCTGGTGTTGCTCTTTCTGTAGATGAAAAAATTTCAATTGCCAAAATGATGGATGAGATGGGTATTCATATTATTGATGCTGGTTTTCCTGCAGTCGCTGAAAGTGAAAGAAAAGTTGTTAAAACCCTTGCAAAAGAAGGTTTTAGCAATTCCAGTCTTCTTGCTTCAGCTCGAACTGTTCATGGTGACATTGATGCGTGTGTTGATTGTGATGTAGATGAAATAGCCACTTTTATTGCAGCAAGTGATCTGCATATTAAATACAAGCTTAAGATGTCAAGAGAGGAAGTTATCCAGAGGGCTGTTGATGCAATTCAGTATGCAAAGGACCATGGAGTTGTTGTTAATTTTGTTACAGAAGACTCAACACGCTCTGATCTAGAATACCTAACGTCTCTATACAAGGCAGCTGAAGAAGCTGGAACAGATAGAATTGTGATTTCTGATACTGTTGGTTTTGCAAGACCAGCAGTGATGAAACACATAATTAGTCATCTGAGAGAGAGACTTAATATACCATTATCTGTTCACTGTCACAATGATTTTGGACTTGCAACCGCCAATACACTTGCTGCCATTGAAGAAGGAGTGTCTGTTCCACATACATGTATCAATGGGTATGGAGAGAGAGCCGGTAACGCCCCCCTTGAAGAGGTTGTAATGGCTCTTGAAATTCTTTATGGCTATGATACGGGAATCAAAACAGAGAGAATGTATGAGCTGAGTAAACTAACCGAAGACGCATTCCTCGTGCCTCTGGCCATTCATAAGCCTATCGTAGGTGAAAATGCATTTTCTCATGAAGCTGGGATTCACGTTCATGGGGTTCTGGCACACGCCTTGACGTATGAACCCATTCCTCCTGAAATGGTAGGTAGAGACAGAAGTTTTTTCCTGGGGAAGCATACAGGAGCCCATATTGTTGAGTTTAAGCTAAAAGAGAAGGGAATTACCGCTCCAAAAGATAAACTTATTGAGATCGTTCAGCAAATTAAATTCAGTGCCGAGACCAGATCTAAAGAAGAGCTGAGAGAGACCATACACAAAGCCCAGGAGGTCATTAGAAAGTCTAGGGGCGGTATCAGTGAAGAAGAATTTTGGGAGATAGTGGAAAAAGTATTGGGAGTGAAGGTTTAGTCTTTATATCGGTAATCTGCAAAATCCGCGTGGAGGTTTGAGATGTCTTTAAGAGATGTTGTAAAAGATAATCCGGGAGAGGAAGTATTTCTTCTCGGAAATGAGGCCATAGCAAGAGGTTTTATAGAAGGTAAACTTAAAGTTGGGTCCGCTTATCCAGGTACACCATCTTCTGAAATAACAGATACCCTTGCCCAAGCCTGTGGGAAATTGCGTGGTAGATACGATTTCATGTTCGAATATTCCACCAACGAGAAAGTAGCTTTCGAAGTGGCTGCTGGAGCATCGATGGCAGGACAGAGAGCGGTTACAATAATGAAGCATGTAGGTGTAAATGTAGCAGCTGATTCTCTATTTAGTTTTGTATATATGGGAGCCAAAGGAGGATTTGTGCTGGTGTCTGCAGATGATCCATCTTCTCATAGCTCTCAAAACGAACAGGATAACAGATGGTACGGGAAAAGTGCCTATATACCGATTATCGAGCCTTCGACAGTACAGGAAGGATATAACCTCGCAAAAGAGAGCTTTGAAATCTCAGAGACTTTACAGTTACCGGTAATGTTCCGTACAGTTACTCGGCTGTCCCATGCTAGTGGGATAATTCGACTTGGAGAGCTACCTGAAGAGACCTTTAAAAAGGTCAGATTCGATAAAGATCCCCGAGAATTCGTACTGGTTCCTGCTCATGCACGTCTTGGAAAGCTCAAACTCCTTAAAAAAATGAAGAAAGCTAGGGAAATGGCCGAAAAAAGTAATCTAAATTTCATTATCGAAGGGGACTCAAAGGTAGGTATACTCACCGGAGGGGCTGGATACACCTATGCCCTTGAAGCAATCAAATATATGGATCTGGATGCATCAGTATTGAAGATTACCACCATGAACCCATTACCGGAAAATAAAATGGCTGATTTCATGGCAGGTCTGGATAAGCTCATAGTAGTTGAGGAGCTCGATCCATATCTCGAATGGCATGCAAAAGCTATAGCCAAGGATGCTAATCCAGATATTGAGATCCATGGTAAACTAAGTGGAGATTTTCCCATGGAGTTCGAATACACAGCAGATGTAGTAGAAAAAGGGATTGCAAGCTCCCTTGGAATTTCTCCAAAAGTGGATTTCGATTCTCTCCTCTCAAAATCTGAAGAGGTCAAGAAAATACTACCACCGAGACCTCCTGTGTTATGTCCAGGATGTCCCCACACTGCATCCTTTTTCGCTATTAAAAGAGCCACAGGAGGAGATGCAGTATATCCAAGTGATATAGGCTGTTATACCCTTGGTGTGAATCCACCTTTGAGTACAGTTGATATCACCCTCTGTATGGGAGGGGGAGCTGGAACCGCCAATGGATTATCCTACGTTTTGGATCAGGATATAATAGTCACTGTAGGAGACTCCACATTTTTCCACGCATGTATACCTGCTCTGATTGATGCCGTATATAACAACAATAAATTCGTTCTGGTAGTGCTGGACAACAGAACCACAGCTATGACAGGACATCAACCCCATCCCGGAACAGGTGAGAAAGCCTGTGGACAGATAGGGAAGTTTATACCGATTGAGGATGTTGTGAAGGGCCTTGGAGTAGATTTTGTTGAAGTCGTAAATCCATATAATCTTGACAAGATGACAGAAGTCATCGAAAGAGCTAAAGCCCATGATCGTGTTGCAGTGGTAGTAGCAAGAAGGGCTTGTGCCATTCTCTGGAACAGAGAGAGAAAAGCCAAAGGGATCAAGATTAAACCTTTTGTCGTAACAGAAAATTGTAACCGATGTCTGACCTGCGTAACGGATTTCACATGTCCTGCACTGGTTCTTGTGGGTGATCAGATTCAGATAGATGAATCTCTGTGTGCTGGATGTGGTGTGTGTTTCCAAGTCTGTCCGAGCGGGGCTATTGTCAGTAAGGCCACTATGGAGGGTAGATAAAATGGCCACTATATCAGTGGATAAAACAACTATAGAGGATAAAGAGGATGTAGTCGAGGAATTTAACATTTTTGTAAGTGGAGTGGGTGGACAGGGTGCTTTAACTGCTGCCGGGATCATTGCAAGAGCTGCAAAAAATGCAGGTCATAATGTTCTTGCTGCTGAAACTCATGGAATGGCTCAAAGAGGTGGTAGTGTTTCCGTACACCTCAGAATTGGAAGCAAAGTTTATGCCCCTCTGATCCCACTTGGCAGAGCTCATGTTCTTTTCTCTCTGGAACCTGTAGAAGCGGTGAGATATATAGAATATGCTAGTAAAGACGGTGTAGCTATCGTCAATACCAAACCTCTGGTTCCGCCCTCAGTTAATCTTGGCTCACTATCATATCCATCCATTGAACAAATCGCTGAAATAATCAAGAAGTTCGTGGACAAGGTAATCATGATTGACGCCTATGAGCTGGCGGTAGAAGCTGGAAATCCCCTTACCAATAACGTGGTAATGCTGGGAGCTATGTCTCATGCAGTAAACCTTCCTATAACCATAGAAGAGCTTAAAAAATCCATTGAAGCAACAGTTCCAGAAAAAGCAATCGAAGTCAATATGAAAGCCTTTCAGCTTGGGTATGATTATGCAGAAAAATACATGAGGGAATTATAATGCTGTATGAATTTAAATTATATGGAAGGGGTGGTCAGGGAATTGTTACAGCAGGCGAATGGCTTGCCAAAGCTGCTGCAAAGGAGGGTAAGCATTCTCAATCAGTCCCTTCTTTTGGATCAGAGCGAAGGGGAGGACCAAGTCAGTGTTCCCTCAGAATCAGTGACGAGCCTATACTGTTGAAATACAGCGTCATCAATTTCGACCAGTTGTACGTTTTTGACCCCAGTATATGGAAACACGTCAATGTAATCCAAGGAATGAAAGATAATGCTGTTTTGGTGTTTAATTCAACCCTTTCCCCTCAAGAATTAAAAGAAGAGTTGACAGATGGGAAACACGGATATAGCCTAGAAAAAGAGGCAAGAATATATACAATCGATGCCACAGGTATTGCCCTGAAGGCTATAGGGAAAGCCATAACCAACACCACCATGATGGGAGCCTTTTCTGCAATTACCGGATTAATTTCTCTCAATTCCATTATCGAAGTTGTAAAGACATATCTCCCTAAAGATCTTGTTGAATCCAATATACATGCCATGAAAGAAGCTTATGAGATTATGGAAAAGCAGATGAAAGAGGTGTGATGGTTGAGCAAATATCTGGAATACGTCAAACAAACAAAGCACACCGTTGTGTATCCCCCCGGATGGAGTCTTGTAAACAAAACCGGAACCTGGAGGAGCTTAAGACCTGTTATTCATCAAGATAAATGCACAAAATGTGGTCTGTGCTGGATTTACTGCCCAGATGGAGCTGTTGAGAAAAAAGAGGACAGATACGAGATTAACTATGAATACTGCAAGGGATGTGGAATCTGCAAAGTAGAATGTAAGCGAGGAGCCATTGAGCTTGTGAGAGAGGAGGCATGAGACATGGAAGTATGGAGTGGTAATAGAGCAGCCGCTGAAAGTGCTAAACGAGCCCGAGTTCAGGTCGTTTCTGCATATCCCATAACTCCACAATCCTCTGTCATGGAATACATGGCTCAGTTCATCAGCGATGGTGAGCTTGATGCTGAGATGATACGGGTTGAGAGTGAGCACAGTGCCCTTTCGGCAGCATGTGGTGCCAGTCTCTCTGGGGCAAGAACATTCACTGCTACATCCAGTCAGGGACTGATGCTCATGGCAGAAGTCCTGTTTTTTGCCTCTGGTCTGAGATTGCCCATAGTAATGGCCTTGCCCAACAGGAGTTTAGAGTCTCCTGTCAATATATGGAGCGATCATCAGGATAGCCTTGTTGTCAGAGATAGTGGTTGGATCCAGTTGTACGCTAATAGCGTGCAAGAAGTTCATGACATGATTGTTCAGGCCTTTAAACTAGCTGAAAATGAGCGTATCTTGCTTCCAACCATGGTATGCTATGAAGGTTTTCTCATCTCTCATGTGGCTGAAGTTTTGGAGCCTTTACCTCAGGAAAAAGTAGATGCCTTCCTTCCCGAACCTGATCCTAAATGGGCTGTATTCGATCTTGATAACCCTTTCCAGATAAACGAACTCCTGACACCTGAAGCTTTTCCAGAATACAGGTATAAACAGCATACAGCCATGAAAAGGTCCATTGACGTATACAAAGAAATAGGTGCTGAATTCCAAGAAAAATTTTCCAGAAGTTATGAGCCAGTGATGGGATATAAAGTAGATGATGCCGAAGTTCTGATTGTTGGATTGGGCTCAATAATGAGCACTACAAAGTATGTCGTGAATGAGTTAAGAGAGAAGGGAGAGAAAATAGGACTGGTAGATATAAAGATGTTCAGACCATTCCCGGAAAAAGAGTTCCGAGAAATCACCAGAGATGCCAGAGTTCTGGCAGTAATGGATAAGGATATAGGCTTCGGAACCTCTGGAATGGTGTATCCAGATATTACTAGAACATGGTACAACAGGGATGGGCCCCTAACCATGAATTTTATTGTTGGGCTCGGTGGAAGAGAGGTCGTCCCTGAAACAATAAAGAGAATCTATGAGATTGCTCAGAAAGCAGACAGAAAGGTTATCGAAAAAGAGGGAGAAATATACTGGCCTGACACTCTAACAGAGGTGATCATGTGAAACTGGCTGATGTTACTACTGAAGAGTACCTTCACCACGGAGGTATGGCCTGTCCGGGATGTGGAGCTTATCTCGGGCTCAGACTGGCCCTTAAAGCCCTTGGAAAAAATACAATACTGTTCAATGTAACCGGATGCATAGCCACCACCCTGATAATGGGTGTCACCAAAATTCCGTATATCCATACTCTTTTCGAGAACGGTCCTGCTATTGCGAGTGGAACAGACTTTGGCCTGAGAATCTTGGGGAAGAGGGAGGGGGTGAATCTCCTTGTATACGCAGGGGATGGTGGTACCGCAGACATTGGCCTTCAATCCCTTTCAGGTGCCATAGAGAGAGGTCATGATTTCATCTATATATGTTATGATAACGAGAGCTACATGAACACTGGTGGCCAGAGAAGTGGAACAACACCCCTTGGAGCCATTACTACAACAACTCCTGTAGGTAAAAAAATAAGTGGAGAGACCAGACCACTAGAATTAAAGAAAGATATGCTAGAAATCGTGGCTGCTCATGGAACACCCTATGTAGCTTCAGCATCTATAGCATATCCCATGGACTTCATGGATAAGGTAAAGAGGGCCGCAGAGACGAAAGGTCCTGCCTACATTCACCTCTTCGCCACCTGTCCTACTGGATGGGGAGCTGATCCAAGCAAAACTATCGAAATTGCTAGACTGGCTGTCCAGACTGGCTTGGTGAACCTATTTGAGATTATTAATGGAGAGAGAAGGATTACAGTGAAAGTTAGATCCAGGAAACCTGTTACTGAGTACCTAAAACACCAGAGGAGATTTAAGCACGTTCTCGAAAATCCTGATCTTATCAACGCCCTCCAAGAATATGTCGACAAGAAGTGTGCTCGTTTGGGTATTGATTAAAAATAACGATAATACGGGAATGAGGGAGGAATGATATGAGAAGAGTAGCAGTTGTTGGTGTAGGTCACACCAAATTTGGAAAAAGAGATGCTGGATGGAGAGATCTTGTTCAAGAAGCGGGAAAATTGGCTTTTGATAATGTTGATAACCTAGAACCAAAGGATATAGAGTCCTTTTTTGTGGGAGCAGCCCAACCAGAAAGATTTGCCTTTCTCACACACGTTGCGCCTCTTGCAGCTGAAATGCTCGGGATAACGCCCAGAAAGATTATTGCAAGAACTGAGCTTGCCTGTGCTTCTGGTCAGGCAGCAATACGATATGCTTACGCGGCCATTGCTGCTGGGCTGACAGATATTGCCATGGTAGTAGGGGTCGAAAAAATGTTTATGCCCGATATGCTTGAGGCTCAGTCCAACATGACCTGCGTTCTAGATAGAGAATGGGATGGTGTGAATGGTCTCTCAGCCCCACCTTTTTTCGCTATGTGTGCCCAGAGGCATATGTACGAATATGGAACAACAAGAGAGCAAATGGCAATGGTGAGGGTGAAAAACCAGAAATTTGCCTCTAAAAACGAACTCGCACAATTCTATGGGAAAGAATTTACAGTGGATCAAGTTGTTAATTCTAAACCTGTCTCTATGCCCCTCTGCCTGCTGGATTGCTCCGGGATAACTGATGGAGGAGCTGCCATGATTCTTGTTGAGGCCAGTCTTGCCAGACAATTTACCGATACACCAATATATATCCTTGGCACAGGACAGGCCAGCATTGGAAATCTCATCAATGGGCTTCCTGGCCTGGCTAACTGGGATGCCTGCAGAATAGCTGCTGAAGAAGCCTATCGAAGCGCCAGAATAACTCCCGATGATGTAGATATAGCTGAAACCCATGATTGCTTCACTATTTCAGAGATTATCGAGTATGAAGAGCTTGGATTCTGCAAAAAGGGAGAAGGTGGTAAATTCGTTGAAGAAGGACAATCAGACATAGGAGGCAAGGTAGTTGTCAATACCCGTGGAGGTTTACTTGGTATGGGTCACCCTCTGGGAGCAACAGCATTATCTCAAGCCATTGAACTGTTCTGGCAGTTTAGAGGAGAAGTACCGAAATATCGATATGTTGACGGAGCAGAGATTGGCATAACCCACAATTTGAGTGGCTCAGCCAGTGTTCACAGCATTATGATTTATGGGAGAGGATGAGATGGAATACCGTACAGTAAAGATTCCAGATAAAATTAACCTTCCTACGATGCTGGATTTCTATCCATTACAAACTGAGAAGTGGACTAGAGTCAGCAGGTTCTTTGAGAATCTCAAGGAAGGTAAGCTAACAACCACTCAATGCAAAGCATGTGGAAAGCTACACTGGCAGCCCAGGATCGTCTGCCCTGAATGCATGTCTGACGATCTGGAATGGGTTGAATTACCAAAGGAAGGAAAACTCCATGCCTTTGTTGAATCCATAGTGGTGCCTCTTGGGATGGAACAAGAGATGCCCATGCTTGTGGGTGTAGTGGATGTTAGTGGACTGTTGATCAGCACTAAAATCGATGATGCAAAACTGGAAGATCTTGAAATAGGTATGGATATGGAGCTGAAAGTTGTCAGAGTGGAAGATGGTAAGCAAGAACGATACTGGTACAGATTCAGACCTAAAAAATAACCATACTTTTTCTCCTCACTCTTCAATGCCCATTCATTTTTTGACCAGAGTTCTCATTTCACGGGCTGTGTACCATACTAAACCCTAAAGGAACAGATATGAGAGGACAATAAGTTCCTTGAAAACGTCCTCAGAATAAGCGAAAGATATCAGCAGCAGTCCAATTAACCCTGAAAAAATTCTGAATCCTAGAGCCGGGATATACAGACTCACAGGTTCTACGAGCATACTTAATATTTTCAAATATTTAATTAGTTCCATCAGGAAATATAAGATGACTATTGATAACACAGTAGATGCTACTCCAACAGCCAACCATGGGAAACTGAATCTTTCCAGCGCTATATACAAGACTGCGAAGTAAAACATGATATTTATCAAATCTCTGGATAATACAGGCCTGTAATTATTTTCAATCAGAGTAAACGTCATTATCCCATTAATAAATATCAATACACCCCAGATACCAATGGTCCCAACATCCAGCAGAAGTCGAGCCAGATGGCCCGGGTTTATTATAGCCCATATCCCAATTACCCATTGATATATTAGAAAAAAGGCGACTAAAATGGTAAATTGCACCGCCCGTTTAACCCTTCTACTCACAAATTCTTCTATCTCTCTTCTATCAGGCTGAAGATATATGCTGAGACTGAGAATTGATACTAACAATAATATAACTCCAAGTATAGAATGTAGCTCAAATAGATGCATTCTCGAATATTCACCCCATATACATTCTCAGATTTATATCTACTATTGTTATGTCACTTGTAAATATATATAAAGGTTGCTTCACTCGAACCACCTTAATAGTCTGAAATCTACGACGTTTCCATCTTCTACTCCTTACGACATGATTATACTTTAGCACTATGATTTCTAGACTTTACAGTTAAATTTCGAACGAGTTAGTAGAGAAATGATAGATAACCCACCGTAAATGTGATATTACGGAAAAACAGGATATCAAGCTGAACTTATGGGTATAACTCCAGAAATTTAACCATTGAATGACTAGATACGGTTTATAAAAATATATCAAAAAGGTTTTTAGGATTCACTCCCTTTTTCAATGTAATGAACACATACTCATCCATATACTCCCGGATTTTCGAGAAGATGGTGGGAGATCGCATACTCATACTGAACCCGTTACCTGATATAGCATGGGAAAGATTTTCCACTGGCTCGTTTATCCTTGTGTCATCCATTACTGAAAGTATTGTTTTTTCAAGGGAGAGAACAATCATGGGAGAGTCCATGGTACTACCTTTTAAGGATGACACCTTCAATGGAGTGGTGGTTCCTGGATCATTTCATTTTTACGACCCTTTTTATCTGAAAAATGTTCTAAAGGAACTATTTCGAGTCCTAAAAAGTGGTGGTATACTGGTGTCTCTTTTTAAATCCAGAGAAGGGGCAACAGAGGCTCAAACGACTAATGAGGCCCTAAACAGATTTCTCGAAAAAGTAGGTTTAATGCATTTTTATGAGGTATCTGATGTATCCTTGCAAATGTACGATGCAGGATTTGAGCTGGTATCCATTGAAGTTATCCAAGATGAGATCCCACTTGATCCATGGATTCCTATAATACACACCTACACCATGGAAAGGTATCTCAAAGAGCTGAAGAATGAGGATCTGGAAAAACAGTATCAGGAATACATAAACAGCCTGAGTAAAGCTGGGGAAGCTATTACTCCTTTGATAATGGTTGAGGCACATAAAGGTGATGCAGCAAAAGATTAAAATATGTAGTCAGATTAAACCAGCCTGATACAGAGGTGTTATAATGCAGTGGCAGGGAAGATCACGAAGAAAGTTCACAGGAAAGATGTACAGATATTCCAGAAAAAAGAGAAAATATGAGTTAGGAAGAGAGCCAAGTGATACCATTGTTGGTCCAGATAGAAGAAAAATTGTCAGAGTTCGTGGGGGCAACATCAAGGTAAAAGCTCTCAAGACCAATGTGGCTAACATTTTCATTCCAGATGAAGGCGTGGTGAAGAGAGCCGTCATTGAATCAGTTACCAGTAATCCAGCTAATGTGCACTATGCAAGGAGAAATATAATTACGAAGGGTGCCCTCGTCAAGACCGATCTAGGGATTGCGAAAGTAACCAGCAGACCAGGGCAACATGGTGTAGTAAACGCAATTCTTGTTGAAAAAGCCTAAAATTTCTGTCTATCTTATACTTTTTATCTTTGCTCAATTTTTCTGAAACTTGAAGATGGGAGTTATTATCATAAAAAATATCTACTGCTACTACCATGTATACTTGTGAAAGGGGCTTTGATAACCCTCGAAGGGATAGATGGGACTGGAAAAACATCCATATGGGAATGGTTAAAAAAAGAGCTTAAAAACTGCATTTTTACACGAGAGCCTACAGAAACTGACTTTGGAAATATGGTGAAAAAAAAGATATACACGAGTAATAACCCCCTTTCCGACCTGTTTCTTTTCATGGCTGATCATGCCAGACATGTTACTGACGTGATAGTCCCATCCATCAAATCTGGAAAACTGGTGATATGTGACCGCTACATTGATAGCAGGATAGCATACCAGGGTGCTGAACTGGAGAAAATTTTGCCTGACTCTATTAATTACATCAGAGAGTTGCATTCATGGAGTTTTTTCCCAGACTTGACGATCCTTTTAACGGCAGATATTGATGTAGCATTGAGTCGCTGTTCTCCAAGAGAGAGTTTAACTAAATTCGAAAGAGAAGAATTCCTCAAAAAAGTTCAGGATAATTATCTGAAGATTGCAGCCGAGGAAGAAGAACGGTTCATAACAGTAGATTCCAATGAACCCCTGGAAAAGGTAAAGCTGGATGTCCTGGATATAATCAAAGAGTTTCTGGATCGCAAGCTCTGATTTTCTTTATAATTGCATCAGTCATCTCAGACGTTCCTACAGGAGTAGAACCTGTGATTCGCGCAATATCATAAGTCACCTGTTTTCCTTCAGAGATAACCTCTATAGTACATCGCTCAATCAGATCAGCTTTTTTTATCTCTCCGAGATGCCGGAGCATCATAACAGCAGATAGAATAGTGGCAGTCGGATTTACTTTATTCTGACCTGCATATTTTGGAGCTGAGCCATGAACTGGTTCAAACACAGCATAATGTTCACCAATGTTAGCTCCAGGAGCGATTCCAAGCCCCCCTACAAGACCTGCACATAGATCTGAGAGTATATCCCCATAAAGATTAGGAGTTACGATTACTTCATATAACTCAGGTTTCTGAACGAGTTGCATGGCCATATTGTCCACAATTCTATCCTCAAATTCAATGTTATATCTTTCAGCAACTTTTCTTGCAACATTGAGGAACAGACCATCAGAGAACTTCATAATGTTGGCCTTGTGAACGGCTGTGACTTTTTTTCGGTGGTTATTCTCTGCATACCTGAACGCAAAATCCACAATCCTTTCACTACCTGATATGGAGATGGGTTTGATGCTGATTCCCGAATCTTCTTTGATGCCGACCCCATATCTCTTCAAAAAATTCAGAAATTCTTTTGTCTCTTCCTTCCCAACTTCAAATTCTATTCCTGCATACAGGTCTTCCGTGTTCTCTCTAACAATCACAAGATCGACATCATTGTATTTCGAGAGATAGGGTATGGATTTTGCTGGTCTTACGTTGGCAAACAGATCCAGTCTTTTCCGGATTTCCACATTTACACTTCTGAAACCACTACCAACCGGAGTGGTGATAGGTCCTTTCAAAGCTATTTTGTTCTTCCTTACACTTTCAATAACATGATCTGGAAGTGGAGTCCTGTATCTCTGTATGGCACTTTCTCCAGCCTCGACAATTTCCCACGTAACATCCACCACCTCATCAACAATACGTCTTGCCGAGCTAATAACTTCAGGTCCAATGCCATCTCCAGGAATGAGGGTAATCTTCGTAGACATGGTTATCCCTCTAACTTGAAATCCCCATATTTCCTGATATGATTGACAAGCCCTCCATCATCCAGAATTCTGAGCATTACTTCTGGTAGAGGGGTTGCCTTAAGCTCTATATCCTTATTCAAAACTCGAACGATACCTTTCTTAAGGTCCACTTCCAGTTGATCTCCTGTCTCGATATCACTGGTATCAACGATTACTAGAGGTAGACCTACGTTAATGGCATTCCGGTAAAAAATTCTGGCAAAAGATTTGGCAAGCACTGCACTGATATCATTGAGTTTAATAACCAAAGGTGCATGTTCTCGTGAAGATCCCATGCCGAAATTCCGACCTGCCACAATGAAGTCTCCAGGTTGTACTTTAGAGGCAAATTCAGGATCGGTATCCTCCATCAAGTGCTGAGCAAGCAAATCAGGATTGCTTCTCAGGTGATAATATCTTCCAGGTATTATATGATCTGTTGTGATATTGTCTCCAAACTTCCATGCCCTACCTTTCATCATTTTAGAAACCCCCTTGGATCGGTTATCTCTCCTTTTATGGCAGATGCAGCACATGTAGCTGGAGAAGCGAGATATATATAGGAATTTGGATTACCCATCCTCCCCTTAAAGTTCCGGTTTTGTGTAGAAATACATACCTCTTCATCTCCAAGAACACCCTGATGGATGCCAACACATGGACCACAACCAGGTGGATTTACCACCCCACCAGCCTCCATTATAATTTCAATAAACCCTTTTTTCATGGCTTGAAGGTACGTTTGCTTTGAAGCCGGATTAACAATTAGTCTTGTCTCAGGGTGGACTTTTTGCCCTTTCAAAATTTCTGCAGCTATCTCTATGTCCGAAAGTCTCCCATTGGTGCATGTGCCTATAAACACCTGGTCCACATGGGTGCCTTCCACTTTTTCCACTGCTACAACATTGTCTACCTCATGGGGTTTTGCAACAAGGGGTGGAAGATCCGATACATCCAGATTTAACTCCCATTCATACTCAGCACCTTCATCAGCTCTGATCTCTTTGAAATCTTCAGGTCTGCCCATCTCGGCAAGGAATTTTTTCGTTACGTGATCCGATGGTACTATTCCAGCTTTAGCTCCTGTCTCTATGGCCATATTACATAAAGTCAATCTACCATCCATGGACATATTATCTATCGCATCTCCAACAAATTCCAAGGCTTTATATGTGGCACCATCAGAACGTATCTCTCTCACAATAGCCAGCATTACATCTTTTGGAAATACTCCATTGGGTAGGGTACCATTCACCTCTACCCGTATTGTTTCCGGTACTCGAAACCAAGTTTTTCCCAGCATTATTGCAATGGCAACGTCAGTGGATCCCATACCCGTGGAAAAAGCTCCAAGAGCCCCATAGGTACAGGTGTGAGAATCTGCACCAACTACCAGATCTCCTGGTTTCACAAAGCTTTCTGCCATTCGCTGGTGGAATATTCCATTCCCCACATCACTTATACCGGCTCCAATCTTTTTGGCAAAATCTCTGATAAACTTATGATCGTTGGATAACTCTTTTCTAGGACTGGGAGAAGCATGATCTATGAAAAAAATAGTCTTTTCTGCCCCTTCGAATTTGTTAAGCCCCATCTTTATCATCTGTCGTATAGCCAGAGGTGAGGTCCCATCCTGGAGACCTATTCGATCCACTCTAGCAATAACTATATCTCCGGCCGAGGTCTCTTTTCCCGATTTTTCACTAAAGATTTTCTCTGAAATGGTTTTATCCACAATAATCACCTGACAGTTGATTTCAGTCATCTAAATATATAGCAACATATGATATAAGAATTCTTATACGTTAAATATAGATATGGTTTAGAGATAACTTCTACAGTATTGTAACTATTCATAAATGGAGGTGTGCAATTGAATTACATAGAGACCCTAGAGGGTCTTGGAGTTGTTGTTAATATTCGGAAAAAGATCGTAGAAATGACATCAGAGTTTCAGAAAATAGAAATCTACGAAACTGAAAAATTTGGCAAAATGCTGACTCTTGATGGAAAAGTTCAGCTTACAGAAAGGGATGAGAGCCATTATCACGAGATGCTGGTTCATGTACCCCTGCTATCTCATCCAGATCCAAGACACATTCTGATAATTGGAGGGGGAGATGGAGGGGCTCTGAGAGAGGCCCTCAAACATTCCCCTGAGAAAATTGTAATGGTTGAGATTGATCCCATGGTAGTTAAAGCTACTCAGAAATTTCTAAGAATTGATAGGGGTGCATTTAGAGAGAATACCGTTGAGATTTATTTTAGCGATGGGATAGAGTATCTGAAAAATAGTTCCATGATATTTGACGTTATTTTGGTAGATTCTACTGATCCAAATAAGGTAAGCTCAACTCTTATAGCTAGTGAGTTTTTTCACCTTACAAAAGAAAAATTAAAGAGAGGAGGTTTGCTTGCTCTTCAGTCTCAGACCCCCTATCTTCAGGCAGACGTTTTCAAAAGCATTCATTCATCTCTAAAAGGATATTACAGGCATGTACACCCGTATTTAGCATACGTGCCTTCATATCCCTCTGGCATGTGGAGTTTCATCATTGCGTCAGATACACCTGTAGAAACTAACATAGATACAATGGAAGATCGAATGAGGATCAGAAAGATAGAAACCAAATATTACGTTCCTGAAATGCACAGCTCTGCCTTTATACTCCCAAAATGGGTAAAGGAATTGATTGAATAGCAACAGGGATTGCTACATTTCCTTCAGTAACCGGATTGCTGCATTCATTGCTTCAAGGATTTCTCTGATCCTGCCTGTTTCCTGTTCTTTTTCCAATCTGAGTGCAAGCTCCTTCAGTTTATTTTGGACTATAATACTGACATTATCCTCAATAGCTCTGGATTCAGCGGGTTTTTCTGACTCTTTCTTTGACTCCTTTTTTCTAAGTGATCCGTCATTTTCCATATCACAGAAAACACATACATCCCTGTCATCTACCTTAAAAAGTGGAAGGCCACATTTATCGCAATGTTTTGCAGTCATCTTCCAGCCCCTGGCGAGGGCTTTAGTTGCAGCATTAATTTTGTTATTCTCCATGCATTGATAAATCGCTACACATATATACTTAATAGTTTTCATTACCTCTCAGATTTGTTCTCCTTGGGGTGATAACATGTCAGAGGCCGATAAAATAGTCAGGAGTTGTATTGACATACTGGACAGGATTATTCAGGATGATATGACCCCTAAGAACATTAAACGAGCGGCTGATGAAGTAAAACAGAACCTGCTGAGCGGTGACGAGAGTCTGGCGGTGAGGGCTGCATCTTCTATCTCTATTCTGGAAGAGATCGTGAACGATCCAAACATACCCATGCACGCCAGAACCCTTATATGGAGTGTAACGAGTCAGCTTGAGCAAATTTCTGTGGATCAGTAACCTTACAATCTTTTGTTACCATTATCTACCTTTATGAGTACATATTGAATTGTCAATGGTTCTATTATCCTTTTAGTTGAAGTAAAGCTTATGTAAAACAAATCTCATCAGAAAATGATGGGTTACAGGCAGCAAAATACTCTAAAGAGTTGTTTTTCGATGAATCTGGCTGTACCTTCTACAATTTTAACAGTCACTCTTCAGTTATTCACTATAAAATGTAAGTATACACCATTTTTAGTTTGTCGGTTATTTTTCAATATATTTTAATAAATAAGCATTATATGCTTTAACAATCTCCTTGCCCTCTACGAAAGGTATGCCTTTATATACACCATACTCCTTTGCTTTTTCTTTAGGAAGAGCTTTGCCTGTGACATCATCCAGCATTTCACAGATGACTACAGCAGGAGGTATNCCTGCCATATCTGCTAGAGCTATTGATAACTCTGTCTGCCCAACTCTCTCATCTAGCAACCTTTTAGAGGCTTTAAGAATGGCTACATGCCCAGGAGTCCGGAATTCCCTAGCAAAATCATAAGAACGTCCATTTAAAACTTCTTTTACTGCCTCTCCTATCTTCCGTATGGTAAGGCTCCTGTCCATATCGGTAATACCTGTAAAGGTATCCCTGTGATTCACCCACAGAGAGAAAGAAGATCTTCGATCATACCGTATGTCCCCTTCCCGCTCAACCAACCTCTTTACAGTAGCATACTCTGAATTCAGGCTGCTGTAGAGATCCGATATGAATGGTAGTCCCAGAGCTTCTCCTGCTTCGTAAGATACAGAAACACAAATCAGACCTCCAGCATCTTTTCTCATCATAGATACATCCCTGTGATCCACATGAAGAGCTGGAATGGCTATATCTGTTTCCCCTTCTCTTGACTCAAAGTCATAAATAAGGATGGGTTTTCCTTTCCTGAAATTCTCAATGGCATCGATGATACTCACAAAATCACCTCTACCGTAACTTCATCACCTTCTTCTATCCCCAGTTCCTTTCGGAGGTGAACAGGAGAAATGATCTCTATAATTTCAGATGGATAATGTGTTCTCGATGGGATTACAACAGCTCCTTCTTTCCCATCCACACTACAACGGAAACACTTGCAATCACCGAAAGTTCGATTTTCAGTGGTAAATCCGTCAATCTTTATCCCCTGGCGTTCTTCAAGACGACCTCTTAGTGGGATGTACTCCATGTCCAGTTTCAGGTTTAAAGTCCCGGGAAAAGGATCAAACCCGAGCTTTGTTTTAAACTGCTTTCTGTATCCATCTCTTGTAACATAATATTTCCCCTCTCCAAGACCTTCAATCAAACGTCCTTTTAATACTATAGATTCTGGCATATCTTCGAATAGCATTCTGTAATCATTGTACTCCTGCCTCAGAATTTTTTTACCTTGGTCAGTGATAAATATATACTGTCCCGATGGTATGTGGGTTCTGGTAATTAGATTCTCTTCCTCCAGTTCCTGAAGTCTTCGGGCTGCAGTCTGAGGGCTAGTATCGAGTCGGCTGGCTAACTCTAGAGAATTTATTTTCACTGGGCCTTTCAGTCCTCCCATCATAGCGATTTCTTTCAGAGCTCGTAGAGCAATAATCTACCACCTCTCAATTTTGAGACATCTCTCAATTTTTCTCAGGATGTCTACTTATAGTTTTTGGTTATAGAGATATGGATAGGATTAAGTAAGAGTATGAAATTCCTTGGAGTTATGCAAATAACCATCGGACACACTCCTGACGCGGATGATGCTTTCATGTTCTATGCCATGACCCACGGCAAGATAGACATGAGGGGATTCACTATTCATGAGTTTATAGAAGACATTGAAAAATTGAATCAAAGAGCCTTCAACTGTGAGCTGGATGTAACAGCCATTTCAGCCCACGCTTATGCCTTTCTTCAAGACTGTTACAGAATTCTTTCCGCTGGATCTAGTGTAGGAGTTAGATATGGTCCTATTGTTGTCTCCAAAACATTTGAAGATCTCGAGGGTAAACATATTGCCATTCCAGGGAGGTACACCACCGCATTTCTGTTATTGAAACTTGCCCTGGATGAATTCTCCTGGGTAGAGATGAGGTTCGACAGAATAATGGATGCTGTGGTAAAAGGGGTTGTGGATGCTGGACTACTGATCCATGAAGGACAGTTAACCTATAGAGACATGGGCTTAACGTGTGTTCTTGATCTGAGCGAATGGTGGGAAGAAAAGACAGGACTTCCACTGCCTCTTGGCCTTAACGCCATAAAACGGAGTATCCCTGAAAAAAAAGCAGAAGAATTTCTTACACTCATGAAGGACTCTATTAAATTTGCCCTGAACAATGTGGATGAGGCTTTAGACTATGCCATGAAATATTCAAGAGGAACTCCTCGAGATCTAGTAAAAAGGTTTGCCCTTATGTACGTAAACGAATACACTTATGAGATGCCTGATTCGATAAAAGAGGCATTGCAACAGTTGTTTACTATGGCCAGAGACAAGGATCTCGTAGGTAACGTTACTCTTGATATTCTGTAATTTTCCTCGAACTGGATTGTAATCCAAAAGATAGAGAATGAGAAATATTTTTATGCTACTACCTTACAATCAAGGTCGATGCTTGAGAAAGAATATCTTGAAATTACCTATTTGAAAGATAATGGTTATGAACGGAAGCTATGTCCTTCGTGTAATAAGTATTTCTGGACGAAAGATACTACTAAAGAATCCTGTGGAGACCCTCCTTGTGAACCTTATTCATTTATAGGTAGTCCTGTTTTTACCAAAAACTTTGATTTATCATCCATGAGAGATGAATTCATTTCCTTTTTTGAGCAAAGGGGTCACGAGAAATTGGACCCCTACCCTGTTGTGGCAAGATGGAGGGACGATATATACCTCACAATTGCATCCATTGCTGACTTCCAGCCTTTTGTAACCTCAGGGGAAGTTCCACCTCCCTCTAACCCCCTAGTAATATCTCAACCCTGTATCAGACTGGATGATCTTGATTCTGTTGGCAAAACCGGAAGGCACCTAACTGTCTTTGAGATGATGGCCCACCACGCTTTCAACAATCCCAAAAAAGAAATCTACTGGAAAAATGAGACTGTGGCATATTGTAAAGAATTTTTGAACAGTCTTGGGGTACACGATGAAGAGATTATATTTAAAGAGGAGCCTTGGGCTGGTGGTGGAAATGCCGGACCGTGTCTTGAAACTCTCGTTGGGGGACTTGAATTAGCAACCCTTGTGTTCATGAATCTTGAAACGGCAGCGGATGGTGATATCGAGATTAAAGGGGAAAAATATAGAAAGATGGATAATTACATAGTGGATACTGGTTATGGGCTCGAAAGGTTTGTCTGGGCCAGTCAGGGCACTCCCACGGTATATGATGCCATATTTCCAGATGTTATTCAGATAATAAAACAAGAAAGTGAAGGCCTAGAAATTCTTTCAACGAAAGAAGTAGAGAAAGTAGTTGGAGAGAGTTCTAAGCTGGCCGGTATGATGAGCAGTTTAAAGGGAAAAAAGCTCGAAAACTTAAGAATTACTCTGTCCGAACGTCTTGGGATGGAAATTTCGGAGCTTCTTGCCATCATAGATCCTATGGAAAAAATGTACGCTCTTGCAGACCACTCCAGATGCCTTCTTTTTATGCTGAACGATGGTCTCATACCTTCAAACGCTGGAGCCGGATATCTTGCCCGACTGGTCATTAGACGATCTATAAGGATGGCTGAAGAGATTGGGTTCAAACTTCCTCTTATTGAATTGTTGAAAGCTCACATGAATGCTCTAAAAGAATTCTCTTTTGAAAAACGTCTTACTTTGATGGATAAAATCCTGAAGTCTGAAGAAGAGAAATATAGTGTCACCATATCACGAGGTATCAAGATGGTTGAAAGGCTCCTTAAAAAACAGAAAACCATTTCTGAAAATAATCTTGTAGAACTGTATGAATCCCATGGTCTCCCTCCTGAGGTTGTGAAAAACGTGGCGATGAAAACAGGTGTTGAAATTGAAATTCCAGACACTTTTTATTCAAAACTTGCCCAGCAACATATTAAAGGAGAGAGAGAAGAACAAGAGCTTGATCCTGAATTGATCAAACAGTACCCTCCTACTAGAAAACTGTATTATGAACAACCCTATCAGAAGAGCTTTGAAGCCATGGTGCTGGGTGTGCGAGGAAATAATATCATTTTGGACAGGACCTTGTTTTATCCAGAAGGCGGAGGTCAGATGTATGATACCGGCTACATTCAGAGTGAGCGGGGATCTACCCGAGTAATTGAGGTTCACGAAATGGGAGATATAATCCTTCATAGAGTTGAAGACCCTTCAATGGTCAGTATCGGAGAAGTTATCAAAGGAGAGATCGACTTTGACAGACGAAAAAGACATATGCAACACCATACAGCCACTCACATAATCCTCTATGCTACAAAAAGAGTTCTGGGTGACCATATCTGGCAAGCTGGAGCCCGGAAAGAAGAAGACAAGGCACGACTTGATATCACCCACTACAGGAAACTATCCCGGGAAGAAGTGAGAAAGATTGAAGAGATCGTCAATGAAATAGTCCGGGCCAACATCAAGGTTGAATGGAAATGGATGGATCGTATTGAAGCTGAAAAAAAATATGGGTTTACTCTCTATCAGGGTGGAGTACCGCCTGGCAAGCAGATTCGAGTGGTTCAGATCGATAGAGATGTTCAGGCATGTGGTGGCACTCATTGTTCGTATACAGGAGAGGTTGGCGTGATCAAAATTCTTAGAGCTGATAGGATACAGGACGGAGTGGACAGACTGGAATTTGCGGCTGGTTCTGCTGCCCTGAAACATATTCAGAAAAGAGATGAAATTCTGGAAGAATCAGCCAAGATACTCAGAGTAGATGTGGAAAAACTTCCAGATACTGTAAAAAGATTTTTTGAAGAATGGAAAGACCAGAAAAAGCAGATAGAAAAGATGGTAAATAAGCTTGCCCGCCTCCAAGTAAAAGAACTTATTAAAAGAGCGGAAAAAATAGATAAGATACGACTGGTCACCGAACAATTTTCAGACATGGATCAGCAAGAGCTTATAAAGATTGGTGAAAAACTAAAAGATGAAAAAAATGTGATTGCAATTTTAATTTCCAATGGGAAATCTCTTAGAGTCGTTATTTCTGTGAATGACGAGGTGATCCAAAGAGGGATTTATGCTAATACTCTTATCCGAGTGATGTGCAGCACAATCGGTGGAGGTGGGGGGGGTAAGAGAGATCTGGCCCAGGGTGGTGGAACCAGCCCAGAAAAGGTAGAAGAAGGTATAGAGAAGGTCATCGAATATATTCAGGAGAAGATATGATTCAGGTTTTTCCTATAAAAGGTATTCCATTCATTCAGAGGGGGGACGATCTGGGAAAAATACTGGCAGATGTTTTTGAATTCAAAGATGGAGATATACTTGCAGTTTGCTCTACAGTTGTTTCCAAAGCCGAAGGACGAGTTATTGATCTGAGTTCAATCTCACCTTCACATAAAGCAGTGGAAATCGCCAGAATAGTTAAGAAGGATCCTAGATTCGTTCAGGCTGTACTTAACGAGAGTGAAGAGATATTGTTAAAAAAACCTTTCCTATTAACCAAAGTTAAGAGTGGAAATATTTGTGTGAACGCAGGTATAGATGGTTCAAATGTGGATAAAGGCAAAGTGATCCTGCTACCAGAGGACCCTGATGCAAGTGCAGCGGGTATAAGAGACCGCATTCATTTACATACTGGTAAGACAGTAAGCGTTATCATCACAGATACCAATGGTAGGGCTTTTAGAAAAGGGGTAGTGGGAGTGGCCATCGGGTGTGCGGGGATCAAACCTCTAAAAGACTGGCGTGGAGAGAGAGATATTTTTGGTAATCCTTTGGAAGTGACAATAGAGGCAGTCATAGATGAACTGGCGGGTTTTGCCAATATGATTATGGGAGAGGGTGGATGGGGTATTCCGGCTGTTGTAGTTCGGGGTCTTGAAGTGAATAGAGCAGAAAAGAGCATACAAGAGATATATCGGGATGATAAAGAGGATGTCATTGCCAGAGCATTAAGAGAGGTAAGAGATGTCTGACTTTATAGATTAAATTTAAACTAAAATTGCATCTATTGAACAACTACATTATAAGTTATATCCATAAAATTACTTTTTACAAACCCCCCTTTTAGAACGAGTGAAGAACGCTCACTATCCATTAACTTGATCTAGACAAGAGATTATAAATGGTGAGAGAATTCTAAAGTTTATTCTCCCTCACTCTCTTTTTTACTTCCAAAGTACTCTGTTAAAGGGACCTTTCCTGCTTTAACTACCTTAACATTAAGCTGTACAATATCTGAAGATATAACGCGTCCTCTGACCGTTTTACGTCTCCTGATACCTTTCTCCTTAGGTCTGTATCCGTATCCACCTGAAAGCAATAGCCTTCTTCGAGTATTACCGGGTAAATCAGGTCTCATTGGAAATCCGTCTTTATCTGATCCTCCGGTAATCTGCAGTTCATAATCGGGGGGAAGGTCAAACACAGTCCCTACTACAGTATCCCCTATTTCCTTACCTATCAATTTATTGGCATTCGCACCCTTCACTACAGTTGAAAATGCCTTCCCACTTTTTGGATCCGAGATTACCACTCTAAACTCTGCCATTTTATCACCACCTATTTGCCCCAGAAGGGGTTGTTTCTTCGTTTAATATTTAAAAATTCCTCAAAGACTACCATCTCATCGGATGTCATAGATCCTGCCAGATCGGTTTCAAGAATTTTGGCATGTTTCTCAGGAATATCAACATACAGTATTTCATCTTCTTTTATCTGTCTTCCTATCATCACACCATCGATGGAAACTGCCACTTCACTCCCAGTTTTAGCAATTCCTACATTTTCTCCCCGGTCTTGGATTCCTTTGACTTGGCCAACCACTGTACCGTTTGTTTTCATCAATTTAACGCCATTTCTCAGCTCTCCACCCAGTACCCTCACACCGGCTATTGCTGGCTTACTTCTCCGGAATATAAAATCTGGAAGTAATTCAATCTTTCCGGGACGAATAATTGTCTCAACTTTCATTTTTTCTATTTTCTTCTGTTCTTCTTCCTCCCATTCCTTAAAATCCTCAATAAGCTTATAAATGACATTTCCATGGAATATCCTAACATCGTAAGTGGATGCTTCTTCTTCCACACCGGGAAGGATCTTTACATTAAATCCAATTATCACCTTCAGCAAAGGGTTCTTAACAGTTCCTGCTTCTATAACATCACGTTTGGTTATATTCCCAACTTCTGCAATCCTGATTGGAATATTCTCATTTCTCAATTCATTTATTATCGCCTCAAGAGAACCTATAGCATCTGCTTTTACAATAATTCCTTCCTCGTCAGTTTCTATCTTAATGCTCTCATATTCCTTTTTCATTTCTTTCAGGAATTCCTCAATATCTTCTTCCTTCTCTACTGATGAGAATTCACTTCCAGCCAGAACGTTTTCGATATCCTGAGCAACAATTTTAATTCCGGCTGCAGCAGAGACCTCATCAACCTTCTTAAACTTACTCTCAACTCGCATTTCAGCCATTTCCCGTGGCTTAAAAATACCCTTCACATGAGTTATAACTGGCTCCTCAATTCCACCTATTATCAACTTATCACCAGTATGAAGAGTTCCATCATACAGGATGGCATCCATGGTAAGACCAATTCCCCGCTCTTCTTTAATCTCTAAAACAGTTCCTCTAGCTTTACCAGAGACATGAAGCTTCAAATTGTCTTCCAGAAATTTTTGGGCCAGTCCAACCAGAATCATCAAAAGTTCCGCCACACCTTCACCAGTCTTGGCACTGATAGGTACAACACACACCGTTCTCTGAAAATCTGTTATTCTATCAAATCGCTCAGCCTGAAAATTTGTGGAGTATAGCTCACCAATTAACTCATAAAGCTGCTCTTCCAGTTTAGTTTTAACCATATCTTCCTGCTGATTGAAAGACTCGATAAAAGAGTAAGTGTTGAAACTCTGCCATCCTGCAATCCTGTCTATTTTATTGGCTGCAACAACGAAGGGGGTTCTTAACGCCTTGAGAATGTTTATTGCTTCATGGGTTTGAGGCTTAAATCCCTCGTTTATATCAACAACCAGCACTGCCAGATCAGCCAGAGCACTACCCCTTCTTCTTAAATTGGTAAAAGCATGATGACCAGGGGTGTCTATAAAGAGTAACCCAGGGATAGTAACCTTGGTCCTTGACAATTTTTTACTGATGTCCATAATTACATCGATAGGGATCTCTGTAGCACCAATATGCTGTGTTATCCCCCCTGCTTCTTTCTTGACAACCCTGGAACCCCTTATGGTGTCAAGGAGAGTTGTCTTTCCATGATCAACATGTCCGACCACTGAAACGATAGGGGTTCGTAGAGCCAAGTACAACACCTATTCATAAACCCAGATTTCATCTACCAGACTATAATCAAGAATTTCTTCCTGTTTAAAAAACAGATCAATCTCCCTGATTGCAGAATCAAGAGAGTCAGATGCGTGAACAATATTCCGCCCAATATCCAAACCAAAATCTCCACGAATGGTTCCTGATCCGGCTTCCACAGGATTTGTTTTGCCCACCATTTGCCTGACCACTAATATAGAGTTCTTGCCTTCTACCACCATAACAACCACTGGTCCTGATGTAATGTAGTCTATTAAGCCTTCAAAAAAAGGCTTTTCTCTGTGCTCTGCATAATGCCGTTCCGCTAATTCTCTCTGTATCCGAATCATTTTCAATGCAACTATTTTTAGACCCTTCTCCTCAATGCGCTGGATTATCTTGCCAATAAGCCTTCTCTGGACACCATCTGGTTTTACCATAAGAAAGGTTCTCTCAGACATGCTACTCCCTGCTGAATTGAGTCCACCTGACATTCCTCGGGATTCTTTTCAGTTTTAACATATTCTTTTCGCATTTGGATGAGCAAAAATAAAGGATTTTTCCATCATTCTTGACGAACATTTTTCCTGTTCCAGGCTCAATCGACTCCCCACAGAATGAGCAGTTACGTTGCTGCACTACAATCACCTTGCTGATAACTTTTTGGCCTCTCGTGCAGTTTCAAGGAGCATCAACTTATCTCCGACCCTAACAGGGCCGATCACATTTCTTGTAATTATACGTCCTTTGTTTTGCCCTTCAAGGATTCTGCATTTTATCTGCAATGCCTCCCCGTGCATACCTGTTCTCCCAAGAATTTCTATAACTTCGGCCGCCTCTGCCTCTTCAGCCATTTTCCAACCTCCTTAATCTACTAAAGATTTACTTTTTAAGGGCATTTATCTTCTTGACAATATTTCCAAGAGCAGATTTATTGCCCCCATCGTCTATTATCGCACATGAAGCTGCAGGCACTTCTATACCACATGCAGCTCCCAGTTCATCCTTCTTTTTAACATATATGTACGGGATCTTTTTCTCTTCGCAGAGTAACGGAATGTGGGCAACAATTTCAGGGGGGTCCACATCTTCCGCTATATACACTAGCTTTGCAACTCCTCTCTCGATTGCTTTTGTCGACTCATTTGTCCCTTTTTTAATCTTTCCACTCTCTCTTACCTTTTCAAGCAACTCAAGTGCTTCGTTTTCAAGATCCTCTGGTACTTGAAATCTAACATGGATACTCATTTCATTCACCTCTCTCGGGTTTCCCCTCATCAATCATCGAACTGATACTCACAAAAGGTCATTTCTTTTAAACTTTTTGGTCTCCCAGTTCTTTCAACATAACCCGGGTACTCCGATTAAAAGCTATTTCTCCAATGGACTTACTGCTTTTCACTATACTGTGAAGATTTTCAAGGACAAGTCTGAGATACAAAGAGATATCCCGATCGAGATTTTCATTGAGAATCTTCTCTTTGATAAACTCTACAATTTTGTTTTCTATCTCAATAAACCTCCGGATGGACATCTCAGAATTCATCAGGTTTTCTGCGAAAAAACTATCAGTTACCTGTTCAAAGGAATCAAAAACCAGTTTCATAAGATCTATAAGATCGTCTAGGATCGACTGTTCCACATCCATTTCTATAACGTGACTGGCATAATGGGCTATCGCTGAAATATTATCTCCGATCTCCTCAAGATATTTAGCCACCAACCGGTGGCCAAGAATAAGTCTAAGCTCATCCCAGCCTCTCAACCCAGAAATCCTTCTGAGTATTTTATTTTCTTGCCTAACTGCAAGGAGATACAACCGGTCTGCATCTTTCTCAAACCGGACTATGGAATTTACAACTTCCAGATCTCTTTCCTTGAAAATAGATTTCAACCCAGAATACATAGAAATGATTAGCTGGGCAAGCCTCCTCAAAACCTCTTCTATGGGCAGACCCTCAATAGTCAGACAGCGTATTACGATCTCCTTCGATGAGACACTTATAATTTCCATCCCTACGAGCTCTCTGACAATTTCACTGAGAGCACCTATGATCTTTGGATCTATTTTTTCGCCTACAATCTGAATCTGATCTACTCCCAGAATATAATGGGCATAAATGTATCTTCTGAGAAAATCTTCATCTTCCATGGGAAAGCGAGATATTCTCGCAATTTCATCTCCAATATCCTGAATCTGGAGATGCTCAGGCAATATTTTAAGACTGCCATCTGGTTCCCTTACAAGGAGTATGGTATCTCCCTGTGAAAGCTCATTGGATTTTATCCAGTCTTTTGGTAGACTCACCATATAACTTGAACCGCCTATAAATTGCAATTTCCTGTATTCAGTTTCTCTTTCCTCCACAACTTATCACCTTTTATGTTTAGTATCCCATAAGTATTATTTGCTGGATATAAGTATGACATATTAGCAATATATATTTTTTGCCAACTTCAGTGATAAAAAATCAAAAGGTTTATAGATGATTTCCCTTACATCTCCTTGGATAAAAAGTAGAATTGGCTAATTTGAGCCCTCTAAAGGGGGAATTAGGATAATGTCTGTAAAAATTAACATCGATAGGAATTTGTGCAAAGCATGTGGAATATGTGTGGATTTATGTCCAACCATTGTCTTTGAGTATGAGGATAGTCAAAACTTTCCGGTTCCAGCACATGTCGATAAATGCATAAAATGTATGTTATGTGAACTACGATGCCCCGACTTTGCTGTTGAGGTTATTATAGAGGAGGACTGAAATGGAAAAAGTAAGACTGATACAAGGTAATGAAGCTTGTGTGGAAGGGGCTCTTGCAGCCGGATGTACATTTTTTGCGGGTTATCCGATAACACCTTCATCTGAGATCGCTGAGTTGATGGCATTCCATCTCCCACGCCACGATGGCGTATTTATACAGATGGAAGATGAGATAGGAAGCATAGCAGCCATTATTGGGGCATCTATTGCAGGAAAAAAAGCAATGACTGCCACTTCTGGACCTGGATTTAGTCTGATGCAGGAAAACTTGGGTTTCGCTGCAATGGCAGAAATACCAATAGTGATTGTCAATGTCCAGAGGGGGGGGCCAAGTACAGGAAGGCCTACCGCCCCTGCTCAGGGTGATGTCATGCAGACTAGATGGGGGACCCATGGAGACCATCCTATTGTAGTGTACTCTCCAACCTCTGTTCAGGAAACATTTGAGCTTACTGTCCAGAGTTTCAACGTTGCGGAAATGCTGAGAACCCCAGTTATATTGCTTTCAGATGAAGTTATCGCACATATGAGAGAGCGATTTCAATATCCGGAGAACGTTACAGTGATTGATCGAAAAAGGCCAAAAAAGGATGAGAAGGAATATCTACCTTACAAAGATGATGGTAGTGGTATCCCTCCTATGGCTGATTTTGGAACTGGTTACAGATATCATATAACCGGGTTGATTCATGATGAGAGTGGATATCCAAGTGAAGACCCAGAAATCCAGAGAAAACTCCTTGAAAGGTTGATGGGAAAAACGGAAAGATATAAAGATGAAATTACTCTTATTGATGAATATTTTACTGATGACATGAATGTAGTGGTTGTGAGTTATGGTTGTTCCTTCAGATCGGCTATCCATGCAGTCAAAACACTCAGAAAGGAGGGGATCAAAGCGGGGTGTATCAAACTGAAGTCTTTATGGCCTTTTCCCAAAGAGACAATTACAAAGATTAGTGAGGGAGTAAAGGGGATTGTAGTACCCGAACTCAATTTTGAACAGATTGCATCAGAGATCAGAAAATATGTTGATGTACCTGTTAAGGGCGTGAATCGGTATGATGGTAGTGTGATAAGACCCTTTGAAATCGAGAAGACTGTAAGGGGGTTGCTGTAATGAGGGCATCATTAAAATCATACTTCCGGACAGGAAAACTTCCTCATTTTCTGTGTCCTGGTTGTGGACATGGCGCCATAATGGGTGCCCTTGTCAGGGCCATTGATCAGCTTGGTCTTGATAGAAATAATGTTGTGGTGATTTCTGGTATTGGGTGTGCCGGTAGGAGTTCCAGCTTCATGGATTTCAATACCCTCCATACGACTCATGGGAGGGCACTGGCTTTTGCCACAGGCTTAAAACTGGCTAATCCAGATTTGGACATTTTTGTCTTCATGGGTGATGGAGATAGCTCGGCTATAGGAGGAAATCATCTGATTCACGCAGCACGGAGGAATATCGATCTCAATGCAATCGTGGCCAATAATAGTATATATGGTATGACCGGAGGACAGTATTCTCCTACCACCCCTGAAGGCATGTTTTCCACGACAGCCCCATATGGGAATATAGAGCCCCCTATGGATATCGCAGGAGTTACTGCAGCAGCAGGTGCCAGCTACGTAGCGAGATGGAGTGTGTTCCATATCAAACAGGTAATAAAATCAATAGTAGAAGGATACAACAACAAAGGATTCTCCCTGATTGAAGTAATATCTCAGTGTCCCACATATTTTGGAAGGAAAAACAGGCTGGGATCCCCTTCAAGGATGATCCAGTGGCAGAAAGAGCGATCTGTTACACTGTCCAAAGCTAGAGAGATGAATGAAGAAGAACTGAAAGACAAATTTGTTGTAGGTGTTATTGCCAGAAGAGAGCGGGAAGAGTTCTCGAAAAAAATATACTCCTTAATGAGGTGATGATAGATGGACAGATTTGAGTTCAGACTTGCCGGCTCGGGAGGGCAAGGTCTCATTCTTGCTGGTGTTATAATCGCAGAGGCAGCAGTGATGGAGGGTAAGAACGCAGTACAGACACAATCCTACGGAGCGGCTTCTCGAGGGGGATCCAGCATGTCTGAGGTAGTGATCAGTGATGGTGAAATTGATTTTCCAGAGGCACTTAATCCAGATGTTTTTCTTTCCATGACACAGCAATCTTACGAGTTATATTATAAGGAAGTAAAGGAGGATGGAATTATAGTGGTAGACAGTGATCTCGTCAAGGATGTCAAAGATACGGAGGTAAAAGTGGTAAATGTTCCAATTACCAGAATCGCTAGAGACGTTGGAAAAGCTATCGTAGCGAATATAGTCGCCATTGGAGTTCTTACCTCTCTGACCAATGTTGTTGATAAAGAAATAGTAGAAAAAGCGGTTCTTGCCAGGGTCCCAAAAGGGACCGAGATTCTTAACAGGAAGGCTCTTCAGGCTGGGTTTGAGTCTGTAAGGTGATCCTATGAAACTCCATGAATACGAGGCGAAAAAAATCTTTAAGGATGCTGGAATACCTGTTCCTGATGGAAAAGTTGTGTTTTCTTCCAGCGAGGCGAAAAAATTTGCTGAAAGTTGTGGAAAATCTCTGGTAGCCAAGGCACAGGTTAAAGTAGGTGGGCGAGGGAAAGCTGGGGGAATTAAGTTTCCAGAGAATCCAGAAGAGACCGGGAAAGTTACTTCAGAACTTCTGAGAATGAAAATCAAGGGAGAGGCTGTTGAGGCTGTTTTGCTGGAAGAGAGAGTGGACATCAATAAAGAGCTGTACCTTGGGTTTGTAGTAGATAGAGGAAGCAAAAACATAGTATGTATCGTCAGTTCTATGGGAGGAGTTGACATTGAGGAGGTGGCAAAGAGTCATCCTGATAAAGTCTCAAGGATATACGTAGACCCCCGAATTGGTTTGATGGATTTCCAGCTCAGGAACCTCTTTTTGAAAATTGGATTGGAATCCGACATTATGAGACAGGCAATATCTATTGCAAAAAAACTCTACAATGTGTTTGTATCCTTTGATTCGGAACTATGTGAGATAAATCCTCTTGTAGTGACTGGAGATAGAAAACTTATAGCTGCAGATGCCGTGCTGAATATCGACGATAATGCTCTTTTCAGGCATCTTGAATTTGAAAAGGTAGATGATTCACCAGAATACCGAGCCAGAAAAGCGGGATTGAGCTATGTAGAACTGGATGGTGATATTGGCATCATAGGAAATGGGGCTGGATTGGTGATGGCAACCCTTGATCTGGTGCATTTCAGTGGAGGGGAACCTGCCAATTTTTGTGATGTTGGTGGTGGCGCCCGAGCAGATAGAATCAGTCTTGCTTTAAATCTGATTCTTGAAAAAAAAGGTATTAAAGCGATCTTGATCAACATATTCGGTGGTATTACCAGATGTGACGAAGTAGCCAAGGGACTGATCGATGCTTTTGAGCAACTCCAGCTAGATCTTAATAAAATTCCCATTGTGGTGAGGCTTGCAGGGACAAACAGAGAAGAAGGATTGAAAATTCTTTCCAAACTGAATCTCATAACAGTTGATACCATGGAAGAGGCTGCAAAAAAAGTTGTTATAGAAGCGAGGAGATAAACATGAGTATACTAGTGGATAAAAATACAAGGGTGGTTGTTCAGGGCATTACCGGTAGAGAGGGTAGTTTTCATACCAGCCAAATGATTGAATACGGCACCAATATTGTGGCTGGGGTGACTCCCGGGAAAGGAGGAGGAGAAATCCATGGAGTGCCTGTATATGATACAGTAGAACAGGCTGTACAAGAACGCGATGCAAACTGTTCCATCATTTTTGTTCCTGCTCCATTCGCGGGTGATGCGATTCTCGAAGCTGCTTACAGTGGTATAGAGCTCATAGTAACCATAACCGAAGGAATTCCAGTCCATGATATGCTAAAAGTATGCAAAATCATAGACAGTATGGGCGTGACTCTGATTGGACCAAATTGTCCCGGAGTGATAACCCCTGAAGAGGTAAAAGTTGGCATAATGCCAGGGTATATATTCAAAAAAGGTCCAGTTGGAGTCGTATCAAGAAGTGGAACCCTAACGTACCAGATAGTAGATGAACTGACCCAGAGAGAAATTGGCCAGAGTACCTGCATAGGAATAGGAGGAGATCCAATCATAGGTACGAATTTTATAGAAATCCTTGAAAAATTCGAGAACGATGAGGAAACAGAGGCTGTCGTACTCATAGGTGAGATAGGTGGCAGTGATGAAGAAAATGCTGCTAAATTTATCCAGAAAGAGATGAGTAAACCCGTAGTGGCATTCATCGCAGGGATCACAGCTCCTCCTGAAAAACGAATGGGGCATGCTGGAGCTATAATTTCCAGAGGGAAAGGAGATGCTAAATCCAAGATTGCAGCATTGACTGATGCAGGAATAAAGGTTGGAAAAACCCCAGGAGAAGTAGGAGACCTCGTGGAACGGTTATTTTAGTCTCTCATGATTAAAGATAATGTTTTTTTAAAAAAATATAAGTAAAAAAGAGGTAAATCATTGGAGGGTGGTATTATGGATGAAAGAGTTGATGAAATTATCAAAGGTGCCTATGACTGCCATATTCATGGTGGTCCTGATGTAATCCCAAGAAAGCTGGATGTAGTGGAAGTGGCCAGAGAGGCCAAAGAAGCTGGTATGGCTGGAGTTTTACTGGTTTCCCATGTTACCAACACAGCAGATGAGGCAGCAATAGTCTCTAAAGTTGTACCTGGGATCGAGGTTCTCGGCATTCAGGTACTGAATTACTATACCGGTGGTCTTAATCCAGAAGCAGTTACAACAGCTCTGAAATTGGGGGCAAGAAGAATTGCCATGCCCTCGATTTCCGCTGCCAATCATTTTGAGCATGAAGGGAAAAACCCAGAAGATGGAATATCCGTGCTGGACGGGAAGGGTGAACTTAAAGAAGTGGTTCTTGAAATAATAAACATCGTGGCAGACTGGGAAGGGCCTGTTGCCCTTACAACTGGTCATCTGTATCCCCATGAATCCGAAATTTTTGTGTCTGAAGCCATTAAAGCTGGAGTTAAGAATGTTGTTGTGACTCATCCGGAATGGAATCTCGTTAACATGTCTGTAGAACTTCAGAAAGAACTTGCAAAGAAAGGAGCTTACTTTGAGAGATGTCTATACGCCACCACAGAAATGGGAGGAAATCTTGACCCACAGGTAGTGATAGACCAGATAAGAGAGGTGGGTTTAGAGTCTACAATCTTTTCAACAGACTTTGGTCAGGTACCGAATCCAAAACCGGTTGATGGCATGAAATCGTTCATTGATCTCATGCTTAAGAGTGGCTTTTCGGAAAAGGATATAGATGTGGTAATCAAAGAGAACCCGAAAAAAGTATTCGGATTCGGGCAGGATAATGAGTAAGCCCTCTTTCTTTTTTTTATTGCTTGACATTGTTTGAATGGTTTTTTATGTATAATCTATCCAGAGGATTGTAAGTATTCATAACTACTTGTTCATTATTTATTATTGGAAAATTTTTAATAGATGTAATAATAAACAACCTATTAATGTTCATGAATCAGGTATTCGGATGGATAGGGGTTCTTCTTTTTGGTCTTTCTGTGTTTAATCTCAGTATATTCCTCCATCCTGATAGAGATCCCATAAAACAGTATGTTAGCAGAAAAATCCGAGTGGCTGTATCCTACACACTGTTACTTCTATATTCACTTATTTTTATTGGTGTCATAAGTGTACTAACCCTTCTTTATCCCTCCACTACAAGCACATTTCTTAGATATCTGGGTTCCCTAGTTCTTGCCATGGCCTTGATTGTGATGAACGGACACCTCGCATACAATCTTGTCAAAGAAGGTTTTAAACCAGAAATCACAGAAGACTTCCTCCGGGTGCTGATGTATGTGGCTATCATATTCCTTATTGAAGAAAAAATGAAATTTTATACGGTTCCAATTGAGATTGTATTTCCTTTCCTCCTTGTCATATTGCTGTATTTCACAGTCAGTCTTTTTAGATATTCAGAAATAATATCAATGATCGTGGAGCCAGTGGATCTATATATGTCAGGTCTGGGTGTCAGGATTTTCTCCATCCTTATCGCAGCAGATTTTATAGGAATGTTTTGGAACCAGATGAGTATGTTTCATTTGTTATTTGCTTTTTTTGTTCTTATATACGTAGCCTACTATACTACACAAAACCTCAGACCATTGGTTAGCCAAAAAACAACAGGATGATGACCCCAGCATCTTTGATTTGCAATATTGTCAATGTAAATTGACAAATTGTAACTCTGCGAGATATAATATTATCGCTTCTCTATGATGGCTTTTGAGTCTATTCTATCTGTTTTTCTTTAAGTTTTTGCTCCAATTCCCTGTCAAGAAGAGCCAGTATCCTTAACGCGAGATATGCAGCATTCTTACCATTATCAATCCCGACACCTCCAACCGGTATACCAGAAGGCATCTGGATTATAGAGAGCAGAGCATCAATTCCCAGCAGACTGGCACTTACTGGAACCCCAATAACAGGCTTTGAAGTTATAGAAGCTATGACTCCAGGTAAGGCTGCTGACAGACCCGCGATTGCAATGAACACCTTTGCATCTGAATTAATAACATATTCCCTGAGCTCTTCAGGATTTCTGTGAGCAGAAAGGATGCGCACTTCATAGCTCACCCCGTAATCGTCCAGAACCTGAGTAGTTTTTTCAGCAATTTTTTCATCAGAAGCAGAACCCATAATTACACTTATATCAGGCATATTAAGATAGAAGTGTGTTATTGATAAAAATCTTTTGATAACAGGCAAGACTTCAGTGAAAGTCTTTTTGATTTCCAGCATACATTTCTATCAAACAATCGTAGAGCCTTTAGAATCTACGTTCCAGGGTGATACAAATTTTTTAAGGGATATATGTGCCCATGTACAACCCAGCCCATTACAAGACTACAAAAAATATTCCGCTTGACATAGTTCGGTAAAATTTATAACCCTCACAATATCTATAAATCCAATTTCAATCTTCATGCTCCGATAACCATATTTGCCAGAAACTCATTTAACTCCACTCTAAAGACATCTAAAGGTTCTACTAAATCAGAGGGGGAGATAACGTAAATATGGCAGTCATTTTAACTTTTGCAGGAATTATCTTCATAACTAGGGATGACATGAAGAGCATATTGGTATTGAAAGGTAGCAGAGGGGAAGCTGGATAATTCTCAAGTAAAAAACTCAAAAACTCAGGGAAAGATAGATGAAGACTTTCCTTTTATTATAAACGATTTTGGTGTGGAGTTGATACAATCCCACCGATTAACTCACTATCTCCTTGGTCACTTTCTCTATTTCCATCGTATGGATATACATGATCCCAGGAATGAGAGAGACAAACAGAACCACCATAACAAGAATAATTGTTAACACATAGGTTATTGGATAGATTACAAAGGGTATGGAATATAATTCACTCTGAAAAGAATTAAGGAATACCCGAGCAGAGAGATGCCCTAGTGGTAATCCTACTACAATACCACCGAGCCCAAGGAGAAAATTCTCGATAACTAGCGTATATGCCAGCTCTTTTGTAGTATACCCGAGCATTTTCAGAGTGGCTATCTCTCTCCTCCTCTCCAGAATGTTCACCGTTGTTGTATTAAAAATAGAGGCAAAACCCAGAGATGCTCCAAAGAATAGTGAGAAGAAGATAAATATATAAAAGAAGGACATGAGCTCTAAAATATCTTCTTCAATATCTTCAATCAGATCAACTCGAAGAACCTCTTTATATTTTTCAAGTCTGCTTTTAACTTCTTCCCTTGCGTCAGGGTCTACATTCAGTATAACTCCATTAAAACCTTTAATTCCCAATATTTTTTGCAATTCATCCAGATTAGCATAGCTTACTGGGGTTAATGGTATCTGAATTATATCGTAGACTTCAGCCTTTCTTATACCAAATTCAGTAAGAAACTCCACTTTCTCCTGCCTAACTATGCTCAGATTAGATGAGATTAGTTCTGGCAAAATCAGCCCTTCAGGTGGTGGCATATGAATATTCCCTCTATCATCGTAGATTTTGTATAAATTTTGATATTCCAGCCCGATAAGGCTTATTGACTTCGAATTTCCACCTCTTTCAATCAAAATCCATGTATTTATCAAAGGATAGGCTTCTTTAACCCCTTTCAAAGATTTTATCTCCTTTAAAAGACTTTCATTAACGTATCCATTGAATTTGACATCCATATCGTATGCCAGTACCTTGTTGAACTGCAAATCCAGAGCCTGATCCATTGAATCCAAGAATACCATGGATGATAGTATCAACACTATACTCGCTATTACACTGAAAGTGGAGTATGCTGTCCTTTTTTTATTTCTGAATAGGTTCCTTATTGAAAGTCTAACCAGCACTGGCAATTTAGAGAATCTCTTGACATCAATACCCCTGAATGTTTGTTCAGAATACCCTTTCAGCCCGTAGAGAATCTCAAGCTCTGCTGCGTGTTTCGCTGCTATGAAGCCTGATATCAAAGGTATTGTAAGACCGGCAATAAACCCATAAGCCATTACATCATAATGGACTTTTGTCAGATAAAATGGAATATTGAGAATGGCTGTATACTGAGCTGTCAATACAATCGCAGATAAGTGGCCTACAACAACCCCAACAGCTGAGCCTGATACTCCTATGAATAAGGAGTGTTTCAGGTAGTGCTGGAGTATTGTCTGCTTACTCACTCCTAGAGCTCTTAACACTGCTATATTGCCACTCTGGGATCTAATCAGTCTTGTAAGGAGGACATATACTGCAAATACAGAAATCAGCAAAAAGAAGGAAGGAAATAAAATCGATAGCTCTTTAAATCCATCCAGATCCATCTTCAACAGTTTATTGCTGGGCTGATCTTCAACTGTGTAGTAGTTTATTACAGTATACGGTCTGAGAATCTTCAGTGCTCTATTCAATATTTCATCTCTTGATCTCTTGTCATACACTGTAATCTTCACTTCGTTTATTTCATCTTTGTATCCAAACTCTTCTAGCATCTTCTGTGGAACATAAGCAATGCCAAATGTTCTTGGAGTAGTTATGAACTCACTCTCTTCAACTACCCAGATGAATTCAGGACTATAAACCAGCCCAGATACTTCTAACCTCACCTCCCCACCATTTATATTGATGTGTATCACATCCCCTACTCTGATATCATGGTAATCTGCAAATTTCTTCAGTAGGAGGACTGATTTGGAATTCTTTGCCATGTAGTTTCCTTCAACCACTACCAGCTTATCCACCCTTGGCTGTTCGTCAGGAATCGAAATAAGTTTTAAAACAGCTCTTTGATTCTGAATGGTGATGAAACCTTTCAGAGAGATCCTTCCCTCTACCTCTTTAATTCCATTGATTTTCTTTATTTCTTTGACTATATCTTCTGGAGCTCTATTAAAATTAATAGAAATATCTTCAAAATCTGTTTGCTCGTAAAAATAATTGTATGTTTCCTGTAAATTCATATAGGACATATAAAAGGATGAGAATATTGCGATCCCGAGAAATATGATAAAGGTAACTGCCAGGAACATTCCCTTTCGGGCTTTAATGTCTCTTATAACTTTTAAATTCAACGTGTTCATAACTCACCATCGGAGTTCATCAGCATCCACAGGAGTCTCATTTTCAACTATTTTGTCTATCCTTCCGTCTTTCAGATAAATCACCCTGTCCGCCATACTAGCAATAACTGAATTGTGTGTGACAAGAATAATGGTTATACCTTCTTTCTCATTTATCTCCCTCATAACTTTCAATACTTCTTTTCCTGTTTCAAAATCCAGACTTCCTGTAGGCTCGTCTGCTAGAATTAATGGGGGTTTTTTTACCAGTGCCCTTGCAATAGCAACCCTCTGCTGTTCACCACCACTTAACTCTGAGGGAAAGTGATCTGCTCGTTTCCTCAATCCAACTATACCCAGAACTTCCTCAACATCCATAGGCTCTTTAACTAATTCCGCAGCAATCATTACATTTTCTCTTGCAGTTAAAGTCGGTATCAGGTTGAAAAACTGAAATATAAAACCTATATTCCTTCTTCTGTGTAGAGTCAGGTCATTTTCACTCAATTTTGAGATATCTAACCCGTTAAAAACAACTCTACCTTTTGTTGGTACATCTATTCCTCCAATTATATTCAGTAGAGTGGTTTTGCCGGATCCCGATGGCCCAAGAACCACCACAAATTCCTTTTTACCTAATTCCAAATTAACCTCTTTCAGGGCCACTACATCTACAACACCCATTCTGTAGATCTTCCACACATCATCCAGCTTCAGCATCTATTTCTTCCTCGTTCTCCAGTAGTAAAACACACCCAGTATAGCCAATAGCGCAATAGCAGGATACATCCACGAATAGCTTTTTGGAAAGACGTAGATACTGAATTCTTCAACAATTTCGTACTTCTCAAACCGGGAATCCATGTAACTTACAACCGCTTTAATGTTATGTTTTCCGGCATCTCCAGCCTTTAATTCAAAGGTTGCTGTAGCCGAGTCACCGCTTTCCAGGCTCCCTATAAAGTAACTCTCCCTTCCTTCAAATCCGTCTGGTAGAAGAAGTTTAACGCTAACTGCCTTAGCATCCTGATTTCCGCTATTTTCAATTTGCAGTGAAAGTTTAAACATGTCTTCAGGATTGATTGCCTGCGGAGAAGTATATACTCCTGCGATGTCCAAGCTTATAATTCCAAGACTACTCACAAAGACCGGGAACTCATAGGACTCATAATATTTATCCCCATGAGAGCTCTCATATTCCACATACAGAGTAAAGAGATGGCTTCCACTGGCAGTATTTTTTTCAGCTTTGAGAGTAAACCCTTCTTCTATGACATTATCTCTGCTCAGACTGCCCAAGAATTTCTCTCTTTCTCCGAAAAATACCTCTGGAAAGTCCAGTCTGGCTTTTATATTCTTAGCTTCATCTGTTCCCACATTTTCAAGGGAAACGTTCAACACAAATTCAGAGTCTGGATAGATTCTTTCAGGAGTTAATGAGAAACCTGATAAAACTAGCCTTGGATTTCCGTAAATTTCCAGAGCCACAGGGATTTCATCAGTATACTTGTTACCGAATTCATCATTATAGCTAATTTTCACCATTAGTGTGTAAGCACCAACTTTTACCTCTCCATCCACTATAAGCTGGACTGGCACATTCCTTTCCTCACCTGAATTCCATCTTTCAACAACCATATTAGGACTGGCAACAACACCTTTTGGAGTTTCAAAGCTTATGGTTACATCTCTGGCATTACCTCCTGCATTTCTTATCATAAGATCAACAATTTTACTTTCCGATGGTTTTATCACCACATCTCCTCCCACCACAAAACTGGGTTTATCAGCCACGATAATTGCAATGGTAGTATCAATTTCTGAAACGAGTTTTCCAGTATTGCTTGTAAAACCTGAATCGTCACTGAAATAATTGTATTTCAACTTTAACTTTAATTGATAAATTCCAGACTCTTTTGCAAAAATTTTGAAAGTCGCAGAAGTAGCTCCAGCGGATAGATCACCTAGATCCAGATGTAATCTTGATACTTCTTTATTTTTGTCTATAAGGGCAAGGTTGTCTTCTTCTTCGTAAATCTCTAGTTCAATATTTCTGGCATAACTTCCTGAATTTGTTAAATCTACACTCAAAATGAAATAGCCCACAGACGGATTTTCAGGCACAGTGTGATGATCCACTGTTATAACTGGCTGTCCCGATGCCTCCCACATTAAAAAAACTAGGATTAAAATCGCCCATACCAATTTTCTCATTTTTTCAACCTCCTGCTTTTTATGAAATCTAGAATGATGCTTTCAAAATCTTCTATTTTACCCAGATCCATGAAAGTGGAATATATAGCCAGCCCATCAAGCAATGCCATCAGAACAATAGCCGTTTTATCTGGATCTTCTACTTCTTCTCTAGTAAGCAACTCCGAAAGAGTTCTCATAAATCCTTTGAAAAAATTTTCAATAAACTCAGGATCTCCCGAATGGATCTCTTTCTCGTACACGTACTGCCAGAATCTGACAAGGGCTGGATTTTCAGCCGCTATCCTGAGACTGGTATGTACCACATCTGTTATGTTATCTATACCGAATCCAAAATATTTCTGAATAGAATAAATTAAAGTCTCTTTCTCCAAATTGTCCTTGGTTTTAAAATGATAGAAAATAACCCCTTTAGAAACCCCTGCTAATTTCGCAATATCATTGACTGCGACCTTATGTATAGGCTTCATCGTATATATTTGGAGGGCAGCTTCGAGTATCTTCTCTTTCACACTGACTGACTGGTCAGTCAATTTATTTATAGTTTCGGTTACAGTCAAAGTAAATTTCTTGTTCAAAGCCAGGATGAGAGTAGTTCTTCAATGATTCTTCCAGCTCTATTAATTTCCTTAAAAAGTGCTCGCTGTTATCAAGCTACTCTAGAATGAACAAGACCATAATTGTTAAATAGGCTTAGAATGAAGTAATGTCCTGCCTTGCGCCGGTAGTGTAGCGGCTATCACTGAGCCCTGCCACGGCTCCGACCCGGGTTCAAATCCCGGCCGGCGCATCTTTTGTTTTAATTAAATTATCCATTCGATTACACGATCTTTTCCTCAAGATGAAGATAAAATCTAGTCGAATTGGCAGAGTACATGGATAAAATTATTAGCTTTATCTCTCTAAAGGAATAAGAAGGATGTTAGGGTACAAAATAACATTTTTTGATTTGGCACTCAATACCCTTCTGGACCCTTTATTGCTCGGAATAACAGCTTTGGTATATCTGACTTTGGGGGTGTGTTTTTTAAGGATTAAATCTAAAAAATCACGGCTGATAATTCTAATGTTCGTGATTCTTTTACCCTTGGGCTATACAGCACCTACTATTCTTAATACGTACTCTGGCTGGTACTGGTATGGTTATGAGCTAACAGATCATAAGCTTCACATAAAAGCCTGGCTTGTAGATGAAGTCGTGGATTTGGAAGACATAGAGATAATACTTACGAACTCAAGCGATTGGAAACCAACTTTAAGAAAATTCGGCTACGGATCTAGTGAAGTTAGCATGAGTTACTTTAAGCTAAAAAACGGAGTTGAAGCCATTGTTTTCAGGCACAAAAACAGCGAGAACTTTGTGGTTATAAACACAAGTGAGGAGTATTACGTAATCATCCATCCGGAAGTAGAGGAGTTCTATAAAGAAATAAAAATGGAAAAATAGAAGAGCGCGAGCAGGTAGAAATGTAAAGGCATTTAACTTTACTGGTGTTTTTGAGATTAATTATCTTTTTTGTGGGTTTTATGCTTTCTATACTTGCCATAAGTATTTTGACAATTCTATCAATCTTATCGCTATTTACCGGTCATTTATGATTACGCCTTCAGGCAATTACGCTAAGCAAATGCTGATAAACGAAATGTCAATATAGGTGACTATTTGATTAAGTTATTATACTCCAAAATGGGAATATATTTTATTTTATGATAGGTTTCCCCGAGCCCTTTCAGCTTCGAGAATCCTTTGGACTGCCACCGTATGAGCTGCCAATCTTAGAGGTATTTGTTCTTTCATCGATCGCTTATACATGGCATGGAACATACTCCTAACAATTCCATAAAATTCACTCCTGATTTTTTCTTCATCAGGGATCGAGCCTCTAATCCCATATCTCCATTCCAGATAACTAGCAATAACTCCCCCAGCATTTGCAGATATATCCGGAATTACGTGAATTCCATTTCTCACAAGATGATCATCTGCTTCCGTTGAAATCGCTGCATTTCCAATCTCAAGGATTATATGTGCTTTAATGTCTCTTACATTTTTTGAATTGATCTGCTTAGAGAGAGCTGCAGGTACGAGTATATCACACTCACGAGTTATGAGTTCTTCTAGATCGATAGACTTCGTTCCTGAAAATCCACGCACCGTTCCTGTTTCTTTCTTGTGCTTTACAAGTTTCCAAACATCAATCCCCTTCTCATCCCATATCCCTCCCTTGGAATCTGCCACCCCTACAACATCAACTCCTTTTTCTTTCAGGAATCTGGCACTCCAAGAACCGGCATTTCCAAATCCAATTACTATGGCCTTTGAACCTTTCAGACTCATGGAATTTGCCATATAGAATTCCTCAAGCTGGATTGCTCCCCCCAATCCAGTAGAATACTCTCTTAGTTTGATGCCGCCAAGAGACACGGGTTTTCCTGTGATGGCCGCTGGGCATCTCTCCTTTCGTAACTTTTCAAATTCTTCCAGCATCCAGGCCATCACTCTTTCGTTTGTGTATACATCTGGTGCTGGTATATCTTTAAATGGACCGATGAACTCATAAATCTCTCGTATATATTCCCTTGTTATCAATTCCAGTTCTCTGTCACTATACTCTTTAGGATTTATCACAAGACCTCCTTTTGACCCCCCGAAGGGTATGTTTGCAAGAGCGCATTTTAAAGCCATCAGGTAGGCCAGTTCTGAAAGGTGTGTAACAGTTAAATCTGGATGATATATCATCCCTCCCTTATAGGGTCCTCTTGCATTATTGTACTGCACTCTATAACCTTGCACATATACTACTCCATTTTCAAGAGATACTGGAAAGGATACAGATATCGTTCTTTTTGGATTGCTCAGTAGTTTTCGCTCTTCATCACTCAATCCCAGATTTCGATATACTTTCATGAGAAGATCTCTTGAACAATTACAGTAGTCTTCATCAATTTGCTGAATTTCAGAATAATGTATTAGATCCATACATTCACCTGTTTTATCTTTTTGTTATATGTTATTTAAACCCAGTGATGAACTTCCTAGTTCAGTCGGTAAGTTTATGTGAGATATCCCTAATTAAGGAGATGTGAAATTCGTTTCAGCACCATGCAGAACAAGTGCAGCATACGAGGTGAAACCTGATAAGAATCTCAGACTTATCCTTGATGATGTAGCGAAAAAGCTTTCAAATGAGGGATATATACCGGTAGTGGTAACATCTCATATTGCCGTATTCAAGAAAGAGTATGAATTAACTATTTTCCCTTCAGGAAGGATACTTATCAAAAAAATTGAGGAAAAAGAGATAGCAGACAGGATAGCCAGAGAGATTTATGAGGTGTTATTAGAATGAAAGTGCTTGTCTTGATATCTGGAGGGATTGATTCTCCGGTCGCAGCGTATCTCATGATTCAAAAAGGGTTTAAAGTTGAGTATGTCCATTTTGATAACCAGCCCTTTACTGATGAAGTTCCCAGAGAAAAGGCAATCCAGCTTGCCAAACACCTTAAACAGTTCGGAGGGGGAAATACATTTTATATCATTCATCATGGATTGACGCAAACTGAAATACTTAAAAGCCTTGAACGCAAGTATACCTGCATATTTTGTCGCAGGTTTATGTACCGGATTGGAGAGAGACTAGCAGAGTTCATTGGAGCTGAGGCTCTTGTTACAGGAGAGAATCTCGGGCAAGTAGCCAGTCAGACCCTTCACAATCTTAGAGCTGAGAGTGAAGCCATCCGAATCCCTATTATAAGACCCCTTATAGGCTTTGATAAGCAGGAGATTGTGGATCTAGCAAAAAAAATAGGCACTTACGAGATATCCATAATTCGAAGTCTGTGCTGCACTGTCACCCCCAGATATCCAGAGACTCGAGCCATCTTGGATAAAATTAAGAGAGAAGAGGGAAAGCTGGAAATAAACGATATTATTGATTTAAGACTCAAAGAAATGGAATCACTAGATATATGAAAGATGATGATGTTATTTTCCAATAATTGCAGTATTTATGGGAATAAAAAGGTTAAAGTAAGTTGAACCCTTATGAATTATTATTAACTTCGTTAACAATCTGTGAATTGGAGGATTTACGATATGGTGAAAGTCAGAGGACTGCTGCTGGATGTAGATTATATAACAAAAAATGGGAAAGCCATCCTCAGACTGTGGTGTAAAAGAGAAGATGGTAATATATTCATTGTTTATGATAGCTCCTTTAAACCATATTTTTACGTGATTCCTCTTGGAGAAATCACTTCTAAAAACCTAGAGGAAGTCGAGGTTGATTTCAGAGGCCAGAAAGTCACTCCGTTAAAGGTAGAGGTAGAAAAGAGGAAGGATTCTGGTGTGTGGAGTGACGTGTACAAAATCTACGCCAGACATCCCCAGCATGTTCCGAAACTAAGAGAGTATTACTCAAGGTTTTGCGACGTAAGAGAGGCAGATATACCTTTTGTGTTCCGATATTTGATAGATAGAGGTCTGACACCTTTAGAATGGATTGAAGTGGATGGAGATATAGATAACAGGAAGTTTCTAGAGATTAATGCTCAAACCATTCAGAAAATTGAAGGGGATGCAGATATACCCCTGAAAGTCATGGCCTTTGATTGTGAAATGCTAAATGAATATGGTATGCCTGATCCCAAGAAATCACCTATCATCCTAATTTCCGTTAAGATGGGGGATGAGGAGATTCTACTCGAAGCTGATGGAGATGATGACCGGAGATTGATTGAAGAGTTCCTTTCATTAATACAGGAAAAAGATCCCGATATAATTACAGGCTATAATCAGGATTCTTTTGACTGGCCATATCTGAGAGAGAGGGCGAGACTTCACAGCATTAAACTGGCAGTAGGCAGGGACGGGAGTGAACCTAGATTCACTGGAGGTATACGGAAAGTTGACCTTGTAGGGAGGTTGAACATTGATCTGTATTCCATTGTTGAAAGGGACCTTGACATAAAGCTCAAAACACTGGATAATGTCGCTGAATATTTCGGAAAAAAACAAGGGATATCTGATATAAAGGCATCAGATATCTACTATCTCTGGACCTCTGGCGATAGGGAAGAGGTGAAACGATATTCCATTCAAGATGCCATTCACACCTATGAAATCGGTAAAGAGCTCCTCCCCATTCAGTATGAGCTAACAAGGATGATAGGACTCCCATTGGATGAAGTCTCCAGAATGGGAAGGGGTAGACAGGTAGAATGGCTACTCATCAAAGAGAGTTTCAGGCTCGAGGAACTGGTACCTGCCAGAAGAGGGGATCATTCATCCTATGAAGGTGCTTTCGTCCTCGAACCACAAAGAGAGCTTCACGAGCATGTAGTCTGTCTTGACTTTGCTTCCATGTATCCATCCATAATGGTGGCCTTCAATATCTCACCTGATACTCTGACAGAAGATTGTGATGATTGCCACGTAGCTCCCGAAGTCGGTCATAAATTCAGAAAAAGCCCTGACGGATTTTTCAAAAGAATTCTTATTAAGCTAATAAATGGAAGAAAGGAGATCAAAGAGCGTATGAAAACTCTGAGTCCATCAGATCCAGAATACAGAATGCTCGACATTAGACAACAGATACTGAAGATACTTACTAACTCATTCTATGGTTACACAGGGTGGAGTGAGGCAAAATGGTACAGGCAGGAGTGTGCTGAAGCAACTGCTGCATGGGGCAGGGATTTCATACGTAGATCCATGGAAGTTGCCAAGCAAAATGGTTTTTCAGTCCTCTATGGAGACACTGACAGCCTGTTCGTTAAGAAGGATGATCTGGACATGGATCGACTCATAAAAGAGGTAGAAAAGCTCATAGATAATTTAGCACCCATTTTACCCGTAAGGTTGGAGATAGATGAAGTCTATAAAACCATATTTTTTACAGATAAAAAAAGATATGCTGGATTAACACAAGATGAGCGTATAATAGTAAAAGGCTTGGAGGTTAGACGAGGAGACTGGTGTGAACTGGCAAAACGCATACAGTCTGAAATTATAGAGATTATTCTCAAAGAGAGGAGTCCAGAGAGAGCAGCTCAGGTGGTTCAGGATGTAATTCAGAAGATAAAAAACGCGGATGTGGAGCTGGAAGATCTCGTTATATACAAGACCCTGACGAAGAAGATTTCAGAATACGATTCCATGCAGGCACATGTCAGAGCGGCAGAGAGAGCCAGGCAGATGAACCTGATATATCATGTGGGCTCAAAAATAGGTTTTGTTGTGGTAAAGGGCCATGGAACTGTAAGTGAAAGGGCTTATCCAATAGAGATGTTTGACGAATTCAGAAATGGAATACTAAAAGAGAAACATAGCAATCAACAGTATCGTATCGACTTAGATTACTATATAGACCATCAGATACTCCCTGTTGCTCTGAGAATCTTGGGATTTTTTGGGTATACCAAAGATAAGTTAAAGCAAAAACCAGAACAAATGACGCTGGATTTTTTCAGTTGATAAATTTTATTTTTTAAGAGGGATTTCTCATTTAAAAGAGTTAAGAGGCGTTGGATAGATCAAGAGGTTCAGTGAAATTTGACAAATCCAGGAGGACCATGGGCCTTTTCTTGATAGTATCTGACCTTTTCTCCTGCCTCCCTTTCATCTCTTGCTGTATCCACTTTCAGCATTCTCGAGATCTTGCTTGTATAACCACATACACACCGTTTTGTTTTTGCATCCTGCCTTGCATACAAGAATCTCCCACATTTTCTGCATCTGAGTATGAGATACACATTTGAATGATTTTAGCCTTGTTACAAATTCTTTTTGATTCTAATTTATAATCTCACAATCCCCCCTTAAACCGAGAGATTAACATTATAAGTAGGTAAATAAGCGGGATTATGTCTTGCATCCGAACTCAGTCACATTCATTTTCCATGCGACTATACATCACTCACTACAATGAACTTAGAATGAGACCGTTTTAAGAGAATTTTTAGTTTTATTTCTGAACCTTTTCCCATTTATACAGATCGACGATCTCTGCAAGAGTTCTTCCCCTGTTAATCTCCTCCCTTATCCTCTCCTCATGTTTTTTGACCTCGAGAGAGCGTCTGGCAATCTCATAAGCTCTTTCCTTTGGTATCACCATAACTCCATTATCATCTCCCACAATCCAATCTCCAGGCCTGACTTCAAGCCCTCCACATATTATCTTTGTATTTATTTCTCCAAAACCCTTTGGTTCTCCTGCATTAGGCACAATACCTCTTGCAAAAATGGGAAATCCCATTTCTTCAATCTCTTCAATATCCCTCACTGGCCCATCTATTACCACACCTTCGATTCCTTTAATCATACAGCTTCTCGAAGCAAGAGCCCCCCAAGGAGTAATATTTTCCGACCCACAATAGATAACAAGTACATCACCTTTTCCTGCAACATCAATCGCTTCAACAGTTTTGGCCCAATCTCCCTCAAAGGTGTTAACTGTCACAGCTTTTCCCACCATCTTTTTTCCTTTGAGCATGGACTTTATTCCCTCCATAGCTGGTTGTCGATGCATTGCGTCAGAAATATTCGGTGTAGACACTTCCATAAATATCCTCTTTATCTCCTGTTCAATGTCTTTTTTCCGTTTTTTTATACCCAGAGATTGTCTATCAGCTGTATCAATAGCTTCTCGTACCTTTCTCGCTGATTCAGTTACTCTGGCGGACTTAACTATATTGCTGCCCACTATGACTATTCTAGCTCCAAGAGCTACACATTCAGCAGCTGTAGTCGCATCAAGGCCGCCAGCGACAGCCACTGGGATTGAAACTTCGTTTACTATTTTTTTAAGAACTTCAACCGTTTCCTTACCCACCATTTGTTGATCAATACCCACATGGACATTGATATAATCCACTCCAATATTTTCCATCTCTTTTGCCCTTGAAACAGGGTCTGGTACGTTAATTAAGTCTACCATGATCTGAGACCCATACTTCTTAGCAGCCCGGATGGCTTCTTTCAGGGTCGCATCATCAGAGAGACCAAGAACCATTACGATATCTGCCCCTGATTTTGCAGCCATTTCAACTTCAAGAGAACCAGTATCAATGGTCTTCATATCAGCCAGAATATTTTTATCAGGGAATTTTCTTTTCAACGTCCTGATGGCATCCATCCCCTCGCTTTTTATAAGAGGAGTTCCTGCTTCGATCCAGTCTGCACCACCGATGATGGCTTCTTCTGCTATTTCAATGGCGCGATCCAACTCTACCAGATCCAAGGCTACTTGAAGTATGGGTCTCTCCATCCTACTACCTCACGATATCTTCTTTCCTGCATTGGGACCTGGTGTTAAATCATAGATTTCCTCAACATGTATTTTAACTGCATATTTTGGTTTTGGGAGTTTCATTGGCAAATTCTCTACAAACTTTACAATTTTCTCATAGATCTCCCCGCTATCAAGTAAGAAGGCTTTTCCCTTGAGCTGATACCCCCTGAAATTTTTGAAATCGATTATTGAAATAGCCACATTTGGATTATTTCTGATATTTTCAGTGGTTTTCCCTGAAAATATGTCTGCATATATCAGATGCTCATCATCCAGCAACTGTAAAGATCCTTTGTGAACCACATTAGGTATCCCATCAGGGGTAGAAGTGGCTATAAAGGCGGGCCTTCCTTTGATAAAATCTATCACTTCATCTCCCATTTTTACCATGTATATCACCCTTACCCAGTTGGGTGGTTTGCTATTTCTATCTTTTGCTATTTCCAGTTTCCAAGGACAGACCGTGTTTCGAAATGTATATATCTCCCACTATCTTCTGAATCCATAAATGAGACTGACAACATTGGTTGTGCTGTGTTTGTTTATTGTAATAAGTCTTCCCTGGGTCTCTTCAGCGGATCTACTTGAGAACACCAGTAGTGTAACTGTCAAAGCCCCGGCCGTATCCGCAGGTCCTGAGCCAGAGGGTGCTGTGATCGAGATTACCGTATACGTAACTGAAGGAAAGGGAAGAGTTTTCGTAAACACCGAGCCTTTTACTCAAATAGATATGCAGGGTAGTGCACGACTGGCTGCTATTGTGGCCACAGACCTCCTTGGGATAGATTTCAATAGATTTGATTACTTCTATGTCATCAAAGCAGAAACTCCAGTTGTGGGAGGTCCATCTGCAGGAGGCGTTATGACCGTTGCTACTGTAGCTGCCATAGAAGGGTGGACCATCAACGGATCTGTGATGATGACTGGTATGATCCTCCCTGATGGCTCAATTGGCCCCGTAGGTGGAATCCCTTACAAACTTGAAGCAGCAAAATTAGAGGGTGTAAAGCTATTTCTCGTCCCTGCTGGTCAGACACTCGTGATAAGAGAGAAAAGAGAGACAGTTGAGCGTGGTCCATTTATTTTTGTCAGGACTGTTAAGGAGCCCATAGATCTTGTAAAATATGGAGAGGAGATGGGTATTACAGTAAAAGAGGTCTCTGATTTGAATGAAGCTGTGAAATATTACACAGGATATGCAGTAAAACAATTGATGGGAGGCAACATCTCATCTCAGACTTACACAGAAATATCAAGGACTATGGCAGATGCAATGAAGAAAGACACAAATAGACTGTTTGAACAGGCTAAGAAATATGGTTCCTTGACAGGTATTGAAGATCTCTTGAAAGTAGCGCAGGAAGAATACGACTCTGGAAATTATTATTCAGCAACAAGCACTATGCTTACTGCCCGAATTCAGATGAGACAGATTATATATTCAAATACCCTGATCGATGAGAAAGCCATTAAAGATGAGATGACCTATATTGATAAAGAAATAAACGATCTAAAAGAAGACCTCAAAAATGAGTCTATATTAAACTTACAGGCTTTTCAACTAATTGGGACTGCAGAAACCAGACTTTATATGGCTGAGAACTATCTTCAGCAAGCAAAGGAAGCTGAGAGTTTTTCACAGGCAATTACATATCTGGCCCTTGCAAGAGAACGCCTAGAAACAGCCAAGATCTGGTTAACCCCTTATCATGAAGGAGTGATCAGATCTTCTGGAATGGTCATATCTGAGAACAAACTTAGAGACAGGGCCAATTTTTATATTTCTCAGGCTCTATCTCTTGAAACCTATGCATCTTCTATTGGGGGGCATCAAGAATTACTTTCAATGGCTGATTCCTCTATTGAACTGGCGAGATCCATGTTTGCTGATGGCCTCTATGCTGGTGCTGTGTTATCTGCAGTGGATGGAATTGTTGATGCCAGTGTGTCCATTGAAGTCATTGGGATTTCTCAAAATCAGCTGAATGAAAAAGTGGAAAAAGCTAGGATTTCAGCAGAAAATTCCATATCTAGACTTAAAGATATATCAGAACCTATAATTCCACTAACAGATTACGAATTCGCTAGAACATCAAAGGATCCGCTGATAAAACTAATATTTTACCGGTCGGCAGATCAGACTGCGAAAGTTCTGACGTTTATGAGCAAATCACAACCTCAGATAATGACAGAAACAGAGAAAGCTGTTAATAATGAGAGTGGAGTGCCAGCCGAAACTCCTGTACCACAAGAAAATCCAGAACTTCCTGGCTTTACTCTCTCTTATTCAATTTTATCAATTATAGTGACTCTATTTATTATAGCCCATTACAGAAGACGCTAATTTTACAGGCATAAGGTTTTTATTTTTAACAACATACCTATAATTGATGGAAAAGCAATACAGATACCCTATAGAATTCGTAAAGCATTATTATATATCGGTGATTGGAGGGTTCAGTCCCGAACTCGACAGGAGAGAGGTGGGAATTAACCGGGATGCAATTCAATACAATACAGAACTCGTAGGCTATCACGATACGGTTATACTGAGAAGGGTAAGGGGAGGTAAGATAAAACCATTTTTTATGAAGAGGCCTTACACACTTATTCCTCTGGATGAACAGACTCCTGCATCAGTGGAGAAGTCCAGATCTGGAGAAGTTGTTCTTTCGGAGAAACTCCTAGATGAACTGGAAAAGAAAAATATCATCCGAAACCCATACATGACTCCATGTATCGGTGAGGAGATCCTGATAAACTCCACTGTCACTAAATTACTGAACGAGAGATGGTTGGAACGTATGGCAGCTAAATATTTTGGAAGAGTAAACTGATGGCTCAGGCCAATATTATTACAGGTGGAGAAGAGACTTTTTTCTTTTTGTCTCATTATTTCAAACTTATTTCGTTAGAAACACCTAAATAGATTGCATTCATTAATTAAATATGGTGATATTCCATGTCAGGATATATTGACATGGGATCCGGGTATCAACCCTCTTCCCGTGATATGGCTGAAGAGATGGCGGGACTTATTGAAAGATGGCTTGGAAATCCTGCTTCAAGAGCCATCCTGAAATTCTGCACTCATCGATGTGAGTGTGGGCGGAGGATTGAGCTGATCTTACTAAAATATGCTGGCGAAGATGTGGATCTATGTTTCAAATGTAATTTAGCCTACTCACTGGTAAAGAAGATACTGGATAGGATAACTTCCGTATTCAATGTAGAAAGGGAGAAAATATCTACAAATCTTAGGGATGCCATGTGGAGGAAGGGATTGGCAAGTGTTCTCGAAGGTATTGCAGCATACGGCCCTGAGAAACCTTTTACTGCCTTTGCTCCTTTTCTTGTGGTATGGAATGTAACCAATGCCTGTAACTTGAAATGCAAGCACTGTTATCAGAATGCAGACAAACCAACTTCTGACGAATTAACTACTGAAGAGGCTCTAATGGCTGTGGACAAGATGGCCGAAGCTGGAGTTGCTTATCTAGCCATTTCAGGGGGAGAGCCTTTGGTCCGAAAAGATTTCTTTACCATAGTTGAAAGAATTAAAGACAACGACATGGCATTCTCTTTAGCAACAAATGGAACTCTTCTTACTAAAAACAAAGTTAAAAGACTAGAAGAGAGTAACTGCCTGTTTATCCAAGTATCACTGGATGGAGCAAAACCAGAGACCCATAACACATTCAGAGGTAAAAATAGTTTCGAGAAAACGATAGAGGGGATTAAAAACGCAGTTGATTCCAGCATCACTGTTGGGATAGCCACAACGGTAACTAAATATAACTACAGGGAAGTCTTTGACATAATAAATCTGGCTGAGAAACTTGGTGTGGATATTTTTATGCATTATAACTTCATCCCTACAGGAAGAGGGAAAGAAATGATGGAAATGGATCTATCCCCTGAAGAGAGAGAGGAATTCCTTAAAAAAATGGCGTCCCAAATACATGCAAGAGATATATCACTCCTCTCAACCGCTCCTCAGTATAGCAGGATATGCAGTGAATTCTCTGCAGTGAGTCTGACTCATTTTGATACGTTCGGTCAGAGATCTCAGGGTGTGGATTTTCTGGCTGAATTTGTAGGTGGATGTGGTACGGGAAGGTTATATTGTGCTCTCCAGCCGAATGGAGACATAACCCCATGTGTTTTTATTCCCATCGTTGTGGGAAACATAAAGCAGGATGATATTCTAGAGGTATGGCATCACAGAGAAGAATTTAAAAAAATACGGGCAAGAGATGAGTTCGAAGGGTGTTCTCGTTGTGAGCATGTGACCATTTGTGGAGGATGCAGAGCCAGAGCTCTTGGATACTTTGGAGATTTGCAGGGTCCAGATCCAGGTTGCATCATAAATCGCAGATACTGGTGCCGCCTTGAGACTGAAAGTGTAGGAATTAATATAAAAATTCCTGAAAGAGAGAAGGCATATTCTTAAGATGTCTTAAAAAGGGGAAGGTATTTATTTTCTTCTCAAGATGTATTTTGCAATGGACAAAAAACTCAGCCTAGTCTCTATAACAGTGTTTTTGGCATATGTAGGAGCCTTCATCAGAGTACCAATCGTACCTCTTTATGCCAGCAATCTGGGCGCTGACAACTTTGAAGTAGGGTTAATAACTTTTGGATTTATGATAGTAGCTGGAATTATGGCATTTCCTCTTGGCTTCACATCAGACAAAATTGGCAGAAAGAAACTCATGCTTGCAGGTCTTGGAATTAGCGCTGTAAGTTCAGTGTTACTTTCATATTCTACAAACCCAGAAGAGATAATTTTAGCATATCTTTTTGGTGGTATTGGAATGGCCTCATTTGCACCAAGCATATCTTCTTACGTAGGGGATATAGCACAGCGAATGGGACAGTCCTATGGCTGGTTTACTGCCTTTATGCAGGGTGGAATGGCCTTTGGACCTGCTCTAGGTGGGTTTCTGGCAGGAACAATTAGCTTCCATAATACGTTCATAATCTCTGCCCTCTTTTTTGTATTTAGCATTCTGGTGGTTATTCCATTACCTGACAGAGGCCACAGGATAAAGGGCAATAATTTCCTGACCAGCATCAGAGAGTTATTTAATATTCCCCTGATATCTACTAGCTGGTTGGCAGTGTTTACCATTGCCTTTGCTTTTGGTGTGTTCATGCCCTTCTTCCCTCTATATGCAAGGGATCTCGGTATTGCTACCTTTTTTATCGGACTTCTTTTTGGCATTCAGTCCATATCCAATGCTGTTGGGCGAATACCAGCCGGATACATATCTGACAAAACTGGAAAAAGAGACCCTTTCATAGTGGGAGGTATGATCCTGTTCTCTATCCTTATTTATATGATCTCTGTAAGCACAACATTTATCACACTGGCAGTTATTGTGGCTGTACTGGGACTGGCTATGGGAATTACAACCACCAATCTAAGCACTATTCTCGCTGAATCTGCGCCAAAGGGCATAAGGGGCCTTACAATGAGCGGATTTAACTCATTTTTATATATCGGCTTCGCTTCCAGTTCTCTCTTTGGAGGTAAACTTATTGAGAACCTTGGTAGCTATTCTTATGGCTTCATGCTGGGCAGTATTGTATGTCTTTTCGGTGGAGTTGTGTACTGGTATGCCACCAGAAAAATTGGAAATTAGAGAACCTTCAAATAGGGAGTGGAAAACTCTTTTAAAAGCCTTCAGGTATTATGGAATCTCCACTCCAGGGAATATCATGATACTTGAATCCAGCAGCAGAAATGTATTATTGATGTCTCCATCTCTTATCCGTTATATCAAAGGTCTCAACAAAAACTCTAGAGAGGTTATCACCTCAGCCGGAATAAAAATTGGGGAATTGGGGCGTAGATTCAGGATCTCCTTGGAAGGGGGAGAATTACTTTCCAAAGATGTATTAAAAAAGTGGATTATCGTAAGAGAGAGGGGAGAGATGCTCTTTTTGTATGGACGTGATATTTTCGGAACCTCTGTGGAAATCTGTTCTGGAGATATAGCAGAGAATGATTTGGTTTTTGTTTTCAACCGCAATCGTGGGTTTCTAGGCATAGGAAGAGCAAGAGTAGACGCTAAAAGAATGAAAGAAGACAGGGTAGTGGTGGAAAATCTTGTGGATAAAGGAGAGTACCTTCGCAAGATCAACCTTTTCTCTTCCTTTTAGTTTTCAATTTAACTTCATAATAAGATAATGGATGTGATATTTTTCCACATAGCCTGTCAGGATTGAAGCAATTATGGTAACTCTTCATGGTCTGGCAGGAGGGAGGTGTATAGATTTCTCCTCTACCACTTCTAATATGATTAACCTGATATCTGGTACGTTCTTCATCAAAATCCGGAGATGCTTTGTACACAGCCACCACATCCTCGACAGACATTCCCGTATTCAGCAAAAAAGACGTCAACGCAAATCTGGCAGAATGAGGTAAGTTAATTCCAGAACGTATATCCCCTATCATCCTTTTTATACATGGAGGGAAGCTTTCTACATCAACTTTCTCAAATCTAACTGGTTTGAAAGATTTTTTTACTTCTTTTAATTTCTTATCTATACTTTTAAGATACCTTTTCAGTTCATCGCAGTATACAGCCTTAAAGCTCTCCTCTATTTTGATGCGTATAATCTCCTCAAGAGCTCTGATCAATTCACTTTTTGTAACGGTAACGTATCCCTTTGCCAGATCCCTAAAAAATAATTTCCATTCACCTTCTCGCAGGGAAGATGACACCTTCAGAAAATCAGAAATATGAAGCCGGATATTTCCCTCAAACTTGGCCCGAACTCCCAGATTTTTTGAAATAATCTTCAAAATTTCATCATCTTCACGATTTAAAAGTTTACCCGCTCTTTTGGACTCAAAAATTGCAAATCGTCTTTTAAGCCATCCATCCCCTGCACATCCAACAAGAACCAGAGAGAAATAAAAGGAGAGTATGGACAGTTTAATCTCTTTTAACCTCTCAATGTTAATAAAGTCTTCAAGGTAATCACACCCCTGAAGGCACCTTCCACATCCAGAACATAGCTCATAGTTCCTCACTCCCTCAGGTCCTATAGCCTTCTCTGGACAGACTGAAATGCACGATATGAACTCACAGTCTCTGCAAGAAATAGTTTGTTGACTTCCTGATTTTTCCATTGTTTCATCTATTATACGCTCCATTTCTGAAAGAGAGCCCTCTATCACCTCGAGGACCTTTTCCAATCCCTCATTTCTGCAAGCTTGAAAAAATAAACTCTGATTTGAAACCAGATCCTCAAGGGAAACGTTAAGTTCGTTTGAAAGAGATACGAAAGATAAGAAAGGATATCTGGCAAGAATAAGCTCAAGCATCGTTTATTCTGATTCTATTCTCGGCGCCAAGAGATACTCCACCTTCACTCTGCCATCTGCGATAGTAAACTCAAACCGGGCTGGGTAATCAGTACCAAGGTGTATGGTCACAAACTCACTCCTAGAAATGGGTTTTACAAACTCTTTCAGATAATCCAGCGAGAACATGCTCCTAGCAGTCTCAGGAACAAAATCTACCAGCTCCGCTTTTGTAAGAGAAAATACTATTTGATCCGTATCTCCTTCTGCCTCAATGTAAAAATTATTTTCATCAGTCTTTAGTACCACATGGTCACTTATTTTCTCTCCTGCCAGAATAGCCTTCTTAAAGTCATCAGTTTTCATAGTGATCCTAGCCGGCAACTCAAGATTTGGTACTTTTGGCTCTTTCCTTATGGCTGATGGATCAATAAGAGTATACGTGTATCTTAATCCGCTGAACTGTACTTTAAGGGTGTTGCTTCCCTCATCTATTACCAGCTCCACTTCATCTTCCTTTCTGGCCATTTTTAAGATGTCATACAGCCTATTTACATCTACTCCCACTTCAGCTTCTGTTGCGGAAAACGAGTCAAAAGCATCTTTTTTCAGCTCTACCGAGACCATGGCTACATTTGCAGGATCTACAGCTCTGGAAACAACTCCTTCTTCAAGAATCCTGAATCTTGCTTCGGGAACAAGAGTGAGAATAGCCTCAATTCCAGTTCTCAAAATATCTGCGGAAATTAGGGCATCCAGCATTTTAACCTCTCCACACACTCCTGATGGTTGAGGATTGTGCACAACCTTTGCTCATAGGTTGCTGTATCCTGTATATATCTTTTTCTTAAAGTCCCTGAAGAGACTTTACAAGCCCGGTGAATTAGTAGTCTAGAAGTTCAGGCAAGAAGATGTGAAAAAGATATGACGATAAGTTCAGTCATATTCTCTCCATGTTTTTCCACATTTGGTACACCGAAAGAATCTTACTTCACTCTCATCAGCTGATCTCAACTGCCTTAACCACCAGTACGCAATATTATATCCACACCTCGGACATTTGGTTTCAGTGGTGGGAAGGACGCCTTCTACACCTTCTTCAATCACCGGAATCTCTCTTTTTCTTCTTTTTTCACTGGATACGAATGCAGCACCTTCATTAGTTGAGATATATCCGCATTTACGACATTTCAACCCTTTATCGGACACCATCATTATACTCCTACATTTGGGACAGAATTCCATACAGGTCCTCCTTTGCATCCTGAATCATTTTCTTATGGTCAAAGGCAAGATCTGGAAGTGCATCCAATGGAAACAATTCCACTTCTTTAGCATCACTTCCAGCCCTTAAATTCTCACTGGTGGGAAGCACTATGTAGCAGATAGATACTACATGACCTCTGGGATCTCTTGCAGGACTGGAATATACTCCAACCAGTTTAAAGACTTTTCCGTCAACTCCAACTTCTTCCCTCACCTCTCTTAGCACGGCACTTTCAACTTCTTCACCGTATTTTACCATACCTCCTGGCAATGCATACAACCCTTTATATGGAGGGTATTTTCTTTTAATCAAAACGATTTTTCCTTTAAAAGGGAGAATTGCATCAACTGCCAGGGTTATTTTCTTTTCCATGATACTGCGATATTACTCCCCTTTTTAAAATAGGTTTCTCCAATTCGTCTAGACCATTCGATATTACCGACTTCTGACACAAGATGAGCGTCACTCCCTGTGGAATAATTTAAACTATAATGTCTGCATATTCCAAGAGTGTAATCATCAGGAACTAGATAGGCTTCATTAATTTCTATGGCAACAGAATTTTCAACCATGATTTCAAAGAGATCTTCCACTAATTCCATATTCCTTATTATCCAATTCGCTCCCACACCATAATGGGCAAGGACATCAACATCGTTATCCTGAAAAACTTTGATAAGGAGTTTATGGTATTCCTGAAAATTCAGAGGTCTGTGAATACCCACCACAACAAAATCCAAGAAATCACGGGAGTTTGGAGGTATATCCAAGGTCCCATCCGGAAACACTTCAGCTTCAATTCCACTAAGAATTTCCAGGCTGTATTTCTCAACAGCATCCTCTATTTCCCTGTACCGGTTTTTAATTTTCCTTGCTGTGAGGCCCGTAATATGAGAGGGGCCGTGGTCTACTATTCCTATAATCTTCATTCTCCGTTCAACCGCCTTTCTTGCTATCTCTTCTATGGTACCATTTCCATCAGAATAACAAGAATGAACATGTAGATCAGTCATTGGTAATGGAAAAGAGTATATATGTCTATTAAAAACTTATCACTCGCATGAATCTGCTACTACCGGTGGCACTGCTCTTGATGCTGGGTTTCGCGATTATGCGATTGAGAGTTGTTGGTGTATTTGGATGGATAATATTTGCCCTTTTCTGGTTTTCCAAAGCTCCGGGATACATTCAGATAGGAGACTACTACAACACAGGAATAGTGTTACTGGCCGGAATCTTCTTTATTCTATTAAGTTATACCATTTCAGTTGTAGATCCAGATAAGCTGAAATTGATGTCCCAAGTAACCTTTTTTTCAACCCTTGCGGGGTTAATTTATTTCCCTTTTGCTATTATTGAGACACTGAGAGATTCTCTGATCTCTCTGGTAATTAATCTGATCCTTACCACAGGTCATTATTTGGGTTATAATCTCACTCTGTATTCCTGGAACATCATTGAGTCCAATGGTCGATATGTGGAGATCATCCCGGCCTGCACTGCTATTGAGAGTATAGCTCTTTTCACGGGAGCCTCTTTTGGTGTGTCAGCTCCCTTCAACAGGAAGATTAAAGCTTTTGTCATTTCAGTCTTTCCAATTTTTTTCCTCAACATTTTAAGAAATGTATTTGTAATTTTAGCCTATTCCTATAGCTGGTTTGGTGATAACAGTTTCTATATTGCTCATCACGTTATCTCAAAAATAGGGGCCACTGTAGCCCTTATTGCCATAGCCTATGCTGTATTTGAGATTCTCCCAGAACTTGAAAATCTCCTAGTGGGTCTTAAAAACACATTTATTGAGGTGATGAGGGGTAAAAAATGATCGAGAGATCTGTCTGGCCTATTATTACAGTGCTTGGATTTATGGTCGTTATAGGGATGACCGTTAATATCATCCTGTCAGCCCTTTTTTTCTTTGGAATTATATTCACCCTTTTTTTCTTTAGAGATCCTGATCGACAACCGGCTGGGACAGGTGCTGTCTCTCCTGCCGATGGGAAAGTTAAAAAAGTAGAAGGTAATAAGGTTGAAATATTCATGAATCTCTTAGACTGTCATGTTAATAGAGTTCCTTGGGGGGGAACTGTAACGAAAATTATATACTATAAGGGGAGTTTTTTTCCAGCATTCAGGGATGACATCGAAGAAAATGAGCGAAATGAAGTAATTATTTCCACAGATTATGGTGAGTTAACGGTAACCCAGATAGCGGGATTTTTTGCACGAAGAATTACTTGTTATCTTAGCAAAGGCCAGAAAGTTAGGAAGGGCGATAGGCTGGGTATGATTCGCTTTGGGTCTCGAGTTCATGTGCATTTTCCAAGAGCTTTTCGGATCATCGTTAAGGAAGGGGATAGAGTAAAGGCCGGAGAGACCATTATCGCGGTTGTGGAGTCATGAAATTCGAAATTATTGAAGGAATAAGACTTCCAGATCTAGTATCCATATGCAATCTCCTGGTAGGTCTCCTGGGGATCTGGGTATCCTTTCTTAACCTATATTATGGTTGCATTGCAGTGATAATCTCTACACTACTCGACGGACTCGATGGGATTGTTTCTAGGGTTGAACATGGAGGAATGGGGAGAGAGATGGACTCTCTGGCAGATATTGTATCTTTTGGAATACTTCCTTCGTTACTTCTTCTTTTGTATACTCAGAACCAATTTAACGGACTCTCTTTTGCCATCGCCGGAGCCTTTGCAGTCACTGGTATGCTCAGACTTGCCTGGTATAATATCCTTCAGGAGAGACATTTCCGGGGAATTCCAATTACTTTTTCAGGACTTCTAGTTTCACTCCTTATAGTGAATGAGTTCGGTGGTGGTTTTGTTCTGGCTGTATCTGCAATCCTAGCAGTTCTCATGATATCTCCTGCACGCTATCCAAAAATCCTGGACAAGAGAGTTGTATGTCTGTTCGCTCTAACCCTGATTGCATCTCTCATATACCTGCTTTCTGGAATTGAAATCCTGATGGCGTTTCTTTATGCTGTCTTTTTTCTTATGATCTTATATGCCACATCTCCACTATTTATATGGAGGTACATGAATGAAGGATGAGATAACCAACAGAGATAACGCCCTGTTTGAAGCAGGGATTAAACTGGGAGCTGTATACCATCAGTTTATAGGTATGCCAATAAGAGTTGAATTCATAGAAGAGGCTGAGAAGATCATAGCAAAAAGTATTGCCTCACAGCCTTATGTAATAGACGTCAATGTAGATATAGATCCAGAGAAGGTTAAAAAGAACTACTCAGACTTCGGTTATGCCGAGTTGAAGGGTGAGTACTTGTCTGTCACTGTGGTTGTGGAATACGGTGGAGTGAGAGTTACAGCAGGGATGGACTACGACGAAGAAAAGGAATATCCTCTGATGAGGATTGAAAAAATAGAGTCACAAGAGTGAACTCGGACTCATGGGAACATGGGCAGGTGTTCCAGACCTCGCTGTTCAGGCAAACCAAGCATCAAATTCATATTCTGGATGGCTTGACCAGAGGCTCCTTTGACAAGATTATCTATGGCAGAGATGATGACAAATTGTTCTCCTTCTCCAAAAATCCCTATATCACAGAAATTCGATCCTCTTACTCTAGCAACAGATGGAGAGGACACGAACCTGACAAAAAAACAGTCATTGTAAAATTCTTCGTAAACTTCCTTAACTTCTTTGGAAGTAAGAGGGCCCTTCAAATATATATGAGCTGTTGTTAAAATTCCGCGATTAACAGGTATCAGATGAGGGGTAAAGGAGATCCGGAAATCCCCTCCAAGCTTCCATAGCTCCTGTTTTATTTCAGGGGTATGCCTGTGATCTACTACTCTGTAAGGAACAATGTTATCGCTTATATGCGGAAAATGCGTAAACTCTGTGGGAATTGCTCCTGCTCCTGTTACACCTGACTTGGAATCAAACACAACCATATCTATCAGTTTTTCCTTTGCCAAGGGAGCAGCAGCGAGAATAGCTCCGGTAGGATAACAACCTGGATTAGCAATGAGATTGGCTATAGATAAATCCCTATACAGTTCCGGAATTCCATATACCGCTTCCCGATATCCCTTATGGGTAATCCCATACGTTGCCTCGTACACATCCTTTTCCAGACGATAATCAGCACTCAGGTCTATTACCCTCAAACCCATATCCAGCAGATCAGGAATAAATTCCATGGATGTTCCGTGGGGTAAAGCAGAAAACACTACATCACAATCCTTAAATTTCTCGACAGAGACATTGGTAAACTCCAAGGTATAGGCGCCTTTTAAGTGGAGGTGAAAATCTCCTATACTGGTCCCTGCTGCTTTCCTAGAGGTAACCACTCGTACCCCAACATCTGGATGGGATTTCAACAATCTCAACAGTTCACTCCCAGTATATCCACTTCCACCTAAAATGCCTACATCCAGCTTCATATGAGAGCCCACCTCTTTCACCAGTTTCTCCATATTATATGTAAATTTACATTTAGTACTCTTTTTTCCAGTATTTTTCCCTGTAGTCCAGTTGAAACAGGTAAATTTCTTTTGAAATCCGATAAAAAATTTTTTATTTCATCCCATATAGCTATTATCAATGGAAGACCTTATCAAGAGAGCCAGACAGTGTGCCAGTGAAATAAAAAAATACGATGATATTCTAATAGTATCCCATATTGATGCCGACGGATTAACTTCAGCCGCTATAGCCCATATTTCCCTTGAGAGGGCTGGAATATCTTCAAAAGTGTGTTTTGTAAAACAGCTTGACAAGACATATTTGAATAAAATTGAAGAAGAGTCCTATGACCTTGTTTTGTTTACTGATCTTGGAAGCGGTATGCAAGATGAAATACTTGGACGGGATTTAAACGCTGTCATCGTGGATCATCACGTTCCGAGGGGAGATAATATCAGGTTTCATCTCAATCCTCACCTTGTGGGATTCGATGGATCCGATCAGTTAAGTGGTTCCTCCACCACATACCTTCTATCCACCCAGCTTGGTATGAATTACGATCTGGTAAACCTAGCAGTTGTGGGGGCTGTTGGAGACCTCCAGGATTCAAAAAAAGGGAGACTGGTTGGTTTAAACCGGGAAATAATGCTGGAAGGAGTCAGGAATGGGTTTATTGACAACCAGATAGACCTCCGGATGTTTGGGAAACAAACCAGACCGGTTTACAGAATGTTACAGTATTCCTCGGATCCCATTATCCCAGGTATTACAGGAAGAGAAGAAGGATGTATAGAATTTCTCCGTAACCTGGGTATTCCATTAAAAGAAGGAGAGAAGTGGCGCCGTTGGATTGACCTTGATTTTTCAGAAAAGCGAAAAATTGTCTCGGAGCTGGTTAAACTTGCAATAGAATCAGGTATAAACGCTTCACTGATTAACAGACTTGTGGGAGAGGTCTATATCCTTTTATCTGAGCCTGAAGGAACTGAACTGAGAGACGCTATGGAATTTTCTACCCTCTTGAACGCTACAGCTAGATACGGTTATGAAGAGGTGGGTTTGAAAATATGTATAGGAGATAGGGACAGATCCCTCTCCACAGCTCGACGATTGCTAGCGGAACACAGAAAAAATCTGGCTGATGGGCTCAATCTTGTGAAAGAGAATGGAATTGAAGAAATGGAGAACCTTCAGTATTTTCATGCTGGTAAGAAAATCAGAGAGACCATTGTAGGAATAGTGGCAGGCATGTCAATACCTTTGACCAACACTGAGAAGCCCATAATTGCCTTTGCCAAGAAAGACGAGGGTATTAAAGTATCTGCCAGAGCCACCCAAAATTTGGTACGTAAAGGGATAAACCTAGCAGAAGCTATTAATAGGGCGGCAAAAGAAGTTGGAGGGGTCGGGGGAGGACACAATATCGCTGCTGGAGCGACGATTCCTGATGGTAAAGAGGAGGAATTCCTCCAAAGACTCAATAGAATTCTTGAAAAACAATTGAAAAGTAAGGGAGCGAGATTATGAAGGAGAAATTGCTCAAAATATTTGAGGAGATCTTCAGGACTTATGGGTACAGGATTACAAGAGATACTTTTTTCGATCTGATTGCTGAAAGAGAAGAGACGATCTTCATAAGATATATGAGAGGGGATGAAAAGCCAGAAGAGATAAATCGGAATGGAAGAATCATAATGATGTCTCTTTCCAGAATAGAGGATTCAATAATCCAGAAATTCAACAGACATGGGATCGAGATATGGGATCGAGATCGTATAATGTATGAAATTGGCAAAGCTGTAGTTCAGGATCTTGAAGGAGTGAGTGAGGTCAGTCCATCATACGGTATTTCAAATTACAGTATTTCAGAGGTGACCGACTACATGGATGCAGAAAAGTCTGATGAGAGATTCTCTCGAGAAGTGATATTCCTCAAAACATTCCCTGTCAGGGTGTCACGGGAAGAGGTAGAAGCTAAATCCCGAAGCGAAGTTGGAAGAGTTGATAGAGTCATCCTCAAGTTGGTTCCTCACTGGAAGTATTCTTTCACTATCAGCCATACGAGGAAAATTGGAGACAGGAGCGTCGAAATAAATGAAGAGGGTAATGGGTTCTTCAATGCAGTTAATGGAGTGGAAGAAAAGGATATCCACGGTTCTCTAATCGACAGTCTGGAAGTAGAGGGAGATTATTCCATAGAACCCCCGAAAATACCAAAAGATAAGGCTGAAGAGATGATTGTAGATCTAATACTGAAACGATATACAAAAAAATTGAAAATTAAAAAACTTACGGGAGATTCCTACATCGTTGAGACCATAGTGGTTAAACCCTCCAGAAAAGATCTTACACTGGAGCTAGATATGATCTATCTTCCAGTCTGGGAAGTCAGCGGACAGAGGGGTGTTGCCTTCTATAACGCAACCAGTGGGACACTGTTAGAAATTCCTGTCGATGATGATGTCGAAATAATTCAGTAATTATACAAATTTTCTTGGATACTTTACCATATTTCTACCATCGTGTTTGTATGACCAAAGCAAAAAATTTAAATTTTTAAAACGTAATACGTATTGCAGGTGATGTAACATGAATGAGGACCCTCTTCAAATTGCCCATTTACAGCTGGAAGAAGCGGCAGAAATGATGGACCTGGATGATGGATTACTGGACTATCTTAAAACTCCTGACAGAGTGATGCAGGTAAAGGTGCCCATACGCATGGATGATGGTTCTATAAAGGTTTTTACAGGATACCGTTCACAGCATTGTGGTGTTAGAGGCCCATACAAGGGAGGTATCAGATACCATCCAGATGTTACCATGGAAGAAGTGATTGCCCTTTCCATGTGGATGACTTGGAAGTGTGCGGTTGTAGACATACCATACGGAGGTGGAAAAGGTGGTGTGGCCTGCAATCCAAAAGAGATGAGCAGTGGAGAACTTGAAAGACTTACACGCCGATATACTTCTGCAATTCTCCCCCTCATCAGTCCAGACAGAGATATTCCCGCCCCTGATGTATATACAAACCCTCAGATAATGGCATGGATTATGGATACCTACAGCATCTTTCAAGGATATTCAGTCCCCGGGATTGTAACGGGAAAACCTGTAGAACTTGGTGGTTCTAAAGGGAGAATATCATCAACAGGCAGAGGAGTTGCAATAACAGCTAGAGAAGCTGCTAAAAAAATTGGTGTTCGACTAAACAATGCCCGAGTCGTAATTCAGGGTTTTGGGAACGTTGGATATTATGCAGCAAAGATCCTGAGCGAATGGGGTGCTAAAATCATAGCGGTAAGTGATTCAAGGGGTGGAATCTATCGAGCAGAGGGATTGACCGTGGACAAAGTTCTGGAGCACAAAGTAAAGACGGGCTCTGTTGTTGGTTTTAACGGAACTAAGGAAATTAGCAACGAAGAGCTGCTTGAATTAGAATGTGAGGTGTTGATTCCTGCTGCTCTAGAGAATGTTATAACAAAAAAGAATGCTGACAATATCAATGCACGAATAGTTGCTGAAGGTGCTAACGGACCTACCACTCCAGATGCAGACAGAATTCTGGACGATAAATGTGAACTGGTGTTACCTGATATCCTAGCCAACTCTGGCGGTGTCGTCGTCAGTTATTTCGAATGGGTTCAGGACTTAAACAGATATTTCTGGGATGAAGAAAGAGTAAATCAGGAATTGGAGAGAATTATGGTGAAAAGTTTCAATGAGGTACTTGAAGTTAAACGTGAACTAGGAAAAGAGGCCACATGGAGAGCAGCTACCATGACACTGGCCCTCAAACGTGTTGTTGAGGCCTTTGAGCTCAGAGGTCTGTGGCCTTAATCCCTCTATAATATTTTTTCTTATATTTTTGAATCAATTATTTTATCTAGCATCTATGGATAACTCAAAAATAATGGACCTGACGGGATTCGAACCCGTGGCCTCTGCCTTGCGAAGGCAGCGCTCTACCCCTGAGCTACAGGCCCTTTAATTCCTTAGCTGCTATTCCAATAGAGTACTAGAACCTACTTTTCCAAGAGATGGTTTAATTCAGGTGAGAAATCAACATATATTTAAATTTTGGTAATAACTCTTTTTTCTTCCATTCAGTATACGATAGGCTTCTCTACACAATTCTATCAAGATGAAATTCTTTAATGTATAAAATTTAACGCAAAATGCAACATGTAAAAGAAAGAAAATAAAAATTGAAAATAATTTAAAGAATACGCTCTATTGTTCTTTTTCTTTGATTACAAATCCTTCACCAAACTCAGTAGTAATGTAGTCAATTTCCATTCCATTAAGTTCCTCATTGAGATCTTTTTCACAAATTACCTTGACACCAAAGTTTTCTTCAACAACATCGCCTTCTTTTTCAACTTCTTCGAGATCAAGGCCAAACTGAACTCCACCACAGCCTACATCAGCAACATAAACCCTCAGATACCAATCTGATTTATTTTCTTCTTCCATAACTTCTTTGATCAGGCCAGCGGCCTTTTCTGTAATGTATACCATTTCTACACCTCATTTTTTCGGACTCTTTGTCTCACAATATATATATGTATTGGTCATATCATCAAAAAATTATTAATAAAATGATTGTATTAATTTGGCATATGAGCAATATTCACGAAGAGATTTTGCACCTAATGACATGCTCTAAAAGACGTCTTGAGATTTTGAAAAAGCTATTGGAAGGAAGAAAAGTTCAAAAAGAACTCAGTGATGAACTTCAAACAAGACCTGCAAATCTTGCGTTTCAGATCAAACTACTGGAAAACAGCGGGATTGTCAAAAGGAGTGGGAGGACAATCCAGTTAACTGACACTGGGCTATTGCTTGTCAAATCCCTTGAAAAGTTTGCCATGAATATAGAAACCATAATGAAATTTGAGAATCTATGGAAAGGTCATATAACTGAATGCATCCCAGAAGAATTTGTTATTAGACTATATCAGCTCAACAATGGGTCTGTGGTAGAGGCTTCTCCAGAGGATCTTGAAAAAGCTCATAGGGCATATCTGGATCTGGTTTCTAAATCTAGAAACCTTATGGGAGTATCACCTATTTTCCATCCAGAATATGTTGACGTTTTTCTGGAGGTAGCAAGCAAGGGGGCTTCAATTTCTCTGGTGTTCACAAAACAGGTTGTGAAGAAACTACTGGACGAATACATGGAAGCGCTGAAAGAGGCTGAAAAATACGATTTAAAACTGTTTGTTTATGGGGATGAAATAAAGGTTGCTTTTACAGTTTCAGAGAGATTTCTATCCTTTGGTCTTTTTACAAGGGATGGTGAATATGATTTCTTCAGGGATCTGATTTCTATGTCTCCTGAAGCGATACAATGGGGTATGGACCTTTTCCATTATTATGCCAGGCGATCTGAAGTTTTGGATGTGTCGCTAATTTGAATCTTTTTCAACTTTTTTGAATCATTTTCAAAATAAATAATTAGGAAATTATTTATCCTTGAAAAACACATCGGATAGTTGTGGTCAAACTTATTTGGTGATGGGGGGTACATGCCATATGGAGGGAGATGGCTTAAGATATTGCTCCCTATCATCTCCCTCTCTTTAATTCTAATGGGTTACATGGGGCCGGTCTTCCTGCAACCCCCCACATCCCTCCAACAAAATGATTATCTGGAGGGGTTTTGGCTTGAAAATGGAGCCCTGACTATGTCTTTTACCGATGGACGCTATCAGTCTGTTCAGAAAGTAACAGTATCTTTTTTTGATGCAAAACTCTTTGCACCACCTACATATACTCTTGAAATAAATTCCCCCCAGAAAGATGTTGTTCAGTTGCCAGTACCGAAACTTCCTGAAAAAATCTCTCATGTTGCAATAATCATAGACACTGGGGGAGAAGTAGAATACCTGACGACAGCAACCTTCAGGACATTTATACCTTCTCTGTTTCTTATATTAGGTTATGCCATGATGGCAATTTCAGCCCTGTTACTGTTGAGTAGAGTAGGCCAGACATCCAGTCTCTTTGAAGCGAGAACCGCAGAAAGAATATCCATATTGCTGCAGGCCATTGCATTTGGATTCATAATTCCCTTTACTATCAGCATCACACTCGCTAGAATTCTGGACATCTCCACATTTCTCACTGACCCCAAAATCATGTTTGAAGGTCATGAAGTTTATTTTAGGTCTGGTATTCTTGCAGGAGTGGTTTCTGGAGTGGCAGGAATGTTTTTAATGGACTTATACCTCACTGCAGTTAGGTGGATTAACAAGATGAATCGAGGGTTCAGGAAAGTTTTTTAGAGAGTGAGATAGCATAACTTTTTTATTAATCAGAGCTTATTTTCCAATATGGATCTGATCACCTCTTCTGAAATGAGCGTTGTAGATATCAACTGTGAATATTTTGGTCTCTCAAGGTTACAGCTTATGGAGAATGCTGGTCGAGCCCTTGCTTCTGAACTGCTAAAACGATTTCGGAAAGGGAAAGTTATCGTTGTGGCAGGAAAAGGAAACAATGGGGGCGATGCTTTCGTCATGGCCCGTCATTTGAAGAACTTTGACGTAGAGATATTCATACTTGGAAAAATATCCGACATAAAAACCAGTGAGGCCAGAAAAAATCTACAGATACTTGTGAATGGCGGATATAAAATTACAGAAATCCGTGATTCAGCTCATATCCCAGAGTTCAGTGGGAATATTCTTGTCGATGCCATCCTTGGTACAGGAGTTAAGGGTAGTTTAAAAGACCCAGAAAAAACCGCTGTAGAAAAAATTAATGAAGCAGATATATTTACTTTATCTGTCGACGTTCCAACTGGTCTTGACCCAGATACCGGAGAGGGAGAACTGGCAGTACAGGCAGACCTTACCGTTACATTCCATAAAGCCAAACCAGGCCTTATCACTGAAAATGCAAAGAGGTTCGTTGGTGAAATGATTGTTGCCGACATAGGAATACCAAAATCCTTTGAAAAGATGATCGGTGTAGGGGAAGTAAAAGTATCTTACAAAAGAGATACAGAAGGTCATAAAGGTACCCATGGTAAAATTCTGGTCATAGGAGGGGGGCCTTACACAGGTGCTCCCGTGTTAACTGGTCTTGCAGCTCTTAGAGGAGGAGTGGATCTGGCTGTTCTTGTCGTACCAGAAAAGATTTCAAAGGTTGTAGCTTCATATTCCCCTGATCTGATTGTTCGCTCATATCCTGGAGACCATCTGACTCCAGAAGCCCTTCCATATATATACCCATATCTAGAGACCTCTGACGTTGTCGCAATTGGGATGGGACTGGGTCGAGAGAATGAAACAATAATTGCTGTAAGAGAAATTCTGGAAAAATGTAAAAAAGCTGTCGTAGATGCAGATGCATTAAGGGCTCTTGATTTTCCTCTGGAAAAAAATATTATTCTTACTCCCCACGAAGGTGAATTTAAGAGGCTTTTCAACCCCATATCCTGGGACACCCTTCAAGAAAAATCCCAAGAGGTTGAAAGATGGGCTAAAGAGATAGGAGCTACCATCATTCTGAAAAATCCGATTGATGTAGTTTCCAACGGAAAGATGACAAAAATTAACCTGACTGGAAATGCTGGTATGACAGTCGGTGGAACGGGAGACGTGATGGCAGGAGTTGTTTCTGCATTCTTTGCTATGAGTTCAGATACATTTCATGCAGCGTGTGCAGGGGCTTTTATCACTGGGCTGGCAGGCGATAAAGCATACGAGAGAATGGGATACAACTTCACGGCAACGGATGTGATCCAGTATATACCTGAGGCCATTAAGGAGAGTCTATCCTTCGGTTAAGTCAAATAGAGCCTTCCAGAAGAGCAGATTTTCCATATTCTGTAATTGAATACACCACTCTATCGTCTTTTTTGGTAGCAATAACAAGGCCCATACTTTCCAGTTCTTTGAGATGCTGGTATATAGCCTGAAAAGAGATTTCCTTTATATGAGACATCCATTTCCATAAGACGTACCCATGAGACGGGTTTCTATAGAGGTTTCTCAGAATCATAAGCTTGGTTTCTGTAAGAGAGTGTGTGTGAGATTTAAAGCGGCCTGCCACTATACAAACGATTGAATTTCCCTTTACTTTTCTTGCACCAGCATATGAGGCAGATGCAGAAGCACTGGCTAATATTCCTTCCTTTGCAAGATTCTCCTGGGCTTCAAGGATTTCCTTCTCGTTAACATATACTAGCTTAACCATTCCTTTCTCTTGTAGCTGCATTACCTCTTTAAGGAAGTGATTATGTCCAACCAGATAGGATGCGATGCTCGAATCTTTGCCAGTAGATGATTCTGGCATCACCCCGAAAAACATAGGTGATTTCTTAGCTAGACCCATATTAACCATCTCAATGCTGGCTCTAACACTCATAACTAGGTGGCTCCCACTCCCTACCGGCAATACAACTGATTCAGGTTCTATCTCTTCAAGAATCTCGTAGGTGGTTGTCTTCTCTCCCACATGCATGTTCAGGTTACGAAGGAGAGTATCTTCTTCTTCCTTAGCTGTTTTTGCACCCAAAAGTAGAAGAGGTAGATTTGTTTCACTGGTCACAAATTCAATACCAGCTTTAGAACAATATGAAGCAAGAGAGACAATACGATCGTAATCCCAGTTGCACACAATTTTGTTTTTGCCAGTACTCTTAAGATACGATACAAAAAAAGCAGAAAATCTATCTTCAAAACTTCCTGTAGGATTTATGCGCTCATCCTTGATGAATATACCATTTGAATCCTCATAGAGTGGTGTGCCTCCTTCTCCAAGAGTCAATTGGTATTTAAGAGAAGGAAGGAGTTCCCTATATTTCCATATGCCCTTCACAATGCAACATATTTCTTAAATACTATTAAAGTGTTTACTTGAATAGGTGAAGTACATGATAGTGGAACTGGAAAAACTGAGACATGGAACTGAACTGCTCAAACGGGGATTTGCCAAAATGCAAAAAGGTGGAGTGATAATGGATGTAACCACCCCTGAGCAGGCCCAGATAGCTGAAGATGCTGGAGCAGTGGCTGTGATGGCTTTGCACAGAGTTCCTGCTGATATACGAGCCGTAGGAGGAGTGGCAAGGATGGCTGATCCAAAGATTATTCAGGCTATAATGGATGCAGTCACGATTCCTGTCATGGCAAAGGTCAGAATAGGTCATTTTGCTGAAGCCCAAATCCTTGAAGCTCTTGGAGTTGACATGATCGACGAATCTGAAGTCCTTACTCCCGCAGATGAGATGTTTCATATAGACAAGAGACAGTTCAAAGTGCCATTTGTATGTGGAGCCAGAAATCTTGGAGAGGCTTTGAGAAGGATAGACGAAGGTGCTGCTATGATTAGAACCAAGGGAGAGGCTGGAACAGGAAATGTTGCAGAGGCTGTACGCCATATGCGTCTAATCATGGGTGCAATACGAGAGCTGAAAGGAAAGAGTGAAGAAGAGCTCAAAGCATATGCCAGAAAAATCGAAGCACCTTATGAGCTGGTTGTAGAGACAGCAGATCTCCAGAGATTGCCCGTGGTTAATTTCGCTGCTGGTGGAATAGCCACTCCAGCCGATGCTTCTTTGATGATGCAGCTTGGTGCTGATGGTGTGTTCGTAGGATCAGGTATATTCAAATCTGAGAACCCAGAAAGGATGGCCAATGCCATTGTGGAAGCTGTAAATTACCATGACGATCCATATACTCTCGCTGAAATTTCCAAAGGTCTTGGCGAGCCCATGAAGGGTATAGATATTCGAGAGCTGTCTGAAGAAGAGAAACTTCAGACCCGAGGAATATAAATGCGGATAGCTGTCGTTGGAGTCCAAGGAGATGTAGAAGAGCACATTATAGCCACTAAAAAAGCTATGGATGCTGAAGGACTTAAAGGAGAAGTAATTCCCGTCAGAAAGCAGGGTGTTGTACCTGACTCGGATGGAATAATAATTCCCGGTGGAGAGAGCACAACCATCTCTCGGCTTATTTTTAGAGAAGGTATCGCAGAAGAAATACTGGCCTTAGCAAACAACGATGTCCCAGTTATGGGAACATGTGCAGGACTGATAACTCTTGCAAAACATGGAGATGAGGAGGTAAAAAAAACTGGACAAAAATTGCTTAGACTTATGGATGTACAAGTTAAAAGAAATGCCTTCGGAAGACAGCGTGAGAGTTTCGAGGTCCCTCTAGAGGTTAAAAACATAGGCATATATCCTGCGGTATTTATTCGAGCCCCTGCTATCGTTGGAGTCGGAAAAGAGGTGGAGGTGTTAGCAACTTTCGAAGACTTTGTGGTTGGAGCCAGACAAGACAACATTATTTCTTTCGCTTTTCACCCTGAATTAACAGATGATCTGAGAATTCACAGATACTTCTTGGCCATGTGTAAAACAGCATCTCGACAATAAAGTTAATGAGTATCCATTCAATTATCTCTTTTTAAACCCTTTGGCCACCACATAAATCTCGGCACTTTCTTTTCGTGATGCTTTTGGTCCGTGAAGTTTCACAAAGTAAAATTTACTTTTTACCTCTCTTACATAGGAAGGGAGCAGATCTCCTTGGAACACCTTGACCACAAAATTTCCTTTCTCTTTAAGCAAATTTTCCGCAATTTTCAGAGCATTCTCAGCCAGAAAAATCGATCTTGCATGATCATAACTCCATCGTCCAGAAAGATTTGGAGATGCATCGCATATAACGACATCTGCTTCCTTGACTATCTCTTTCAACTGATTCAGAGTCTCTTCGTTGGTTATATCACCTCTTAAAAATTCAACACCATCTAGGGGAGGCATTGGAGAGATGTCCACCGCAACAACTTTTCCTGAAGTTATTTCTGAAGCAACCTGGCTCCACCCTCCTGGAGATGCCCCAAGATCAACAACAATACTTTCAGACCCTATGACCTTGAATTTCTTATTAATTTGCTTCAGCTTAAAAGCAGCCCTTGATCTGTATCCTTCCTTTTTTGCAAGTTTAAAATAGTAATCTTTCATCTTCCGGGCCATACTGTCTATTCCACCGCCTTTTGACCCTTTTCCTTTACAGCATTTAATGTTTTCTGGAATTCATGAAGAAATATAGAGGCTACTTTTTCTATTTCATCCATAAACTCCTCTGTTACCTTCATCCCCTTTTCATACCCAGGACATTCTACAAGAGGGGATAGACGTATTGCTACTTCGTCAGTATACTGAACGCTGTGGATTTTGAATGGAAGCAGTCGGCAGACAATTGGTTTTACTTCATTGATCTTACATGTCAGATCATCCTTCAGGAAGATGCATTTATTTTTTTCTTTTTTCAAATAAAAATTTTGATCTGATTCATTGAACACATAAAAGTCATCGTAACTTTTCCCAATACGTTTTATATCCTGAAGTGTGAGAACTATTTCCCTTCTGCAACATCTTGCATGGCATTCTTCAAATAGACAGCTCCATCTGGAAATCTGGGTGTCTATGGTAATCATAGATGTTATTATCCTGCTTTTTCGCTTTATAGTTTTTGTTCCCATAATGATTATATGGTTGAAAGAAAGCTTTAATATGTGTCCAGATGTGAGGAAATAGGTTTATATGCAGGAAAAGGCACCAGTCATTCCTGGTTATGGTTTGTAGAGTGCCTTGAAAAATTTACTCCTTCAATTCGTTTGCTGGATGAGACCGATATCAGAAAGAAAAATTTAGAGTCCATATCCGTCATTATTATCCCAGGGGGGGATACCATTTCCATGGCTCATGCCATGGGGAAAGATGGGTTATCTTATTTACATAATCTGATTAAATCTGGAGCCACGTATATGGGATCATGTGCCGGTGCCTATTTACCATTAAAATCTTCCCTTAAACCCCTTTCTCATTTCAACCTTGTCCGGTTGAAAGTAGAAAATCTGGTTAAAGATCTTCCCATATCAATTGCTCAAGAATACAAATTCTCCGTACCATACGGATGCAGATATGTTATTCATCCAGTGCGAGGAGAAATGGCCCTCGAGATGGATGGTTCAATCATCCATGCTCCTTTGTATGGTGGACCTTCATTTTCCTCTATAAATGGAGATGGAGGCATTAAAATCCTAGCCCGCTATTGTAGTTTTACGTCAGGTACCGAATTTCTGGTAGATAGAGATACAGCCTCATCTATGCTAATTGGTAAGCCAGCTGTGGTGAAATTTTCATGTGGTAGCGGTGATGTTTACTTACTAGGGCCTCATCTCGAGCACCCCTCCACTAAAGAGGGGAATCAATGGATTCGGGTCATTTTAAGTCCTAAAATTACAACAAACCAAGACGACACATCAGAAATTGGTGTACGAAGAAATTTAACCACTTTGGCCAGTGTCATTTCAGATCTAATGGTAGCAGGAACTTCTTTTTATTCCATGCCTATCTTCTGGAAGATAGGAATAAAGACATGGGAGCCTGAGAAACTCCATTATTTTATAGATGCCATATGGAAAAGGCTGAAATGGCTTATAAAACTTGGATGGATGGTAGAAATCAATGAGAGTGAACATCTGGAAAAGATTGCAGGAGAAGTATTGAGCATGGTGAAAGAAATACGATCCATAGTAAAAGATGGAAAGAGTGCAAGAGAAGAGGCAGAGATCATGTTTGAGAGATGTCGCATCTTGACAAAACTATTCCTTGAAAACTATTTTGCTACCAGGCAGATAGTATGGTGATTAGATGAGACGGGTACGACATATTCACCTAGGTGAGCTGAATTCCCTGTGGTACTGGACAAAAGCTAAAAATCCTCTTGTGGTCACAAGAAATTATGTTGTAGTTGCCATATGTCGTATTTTACCTTCATTACGGTTAAAAAATATACTGTATAGGTCTATTGGGGTTAAAGTTGGTAGGCATGTTTCTTTTGGGCTTGAATCCACTATAGATATCTTTTTTCCTGAATTGATCGAAATAGGAGATAACACCATAATCGGATATAACTCAGTTATTTTGGCTCATGAATTTCTTAGAAATGAGCTGAGAGTAGGTGAAGTGGTTATTGGGAGAGATGTTACTATCGGAACCAATGTGACAATTCTTCCTGGAATTGAAATTGGAGATGGAGCTGTAGTGTCCTCTAACTCACTGGTAAACCGGGATGTACCACCCTATACCATGGTCGGTGGAGTTCCTGCAAGAGTGATAAAAACCTTAAAAAATTGAGATGGCATAAAGGAGTGAAAATATTTATAATCATTAAGGTTTTGGCTTTTCTTAAATTTTGCAAAGTTTTTCACACATTAAGAGCTATGCACTCCCTTTCTCCTATATTTTCTAATTAATATTTAAGTTCAAATATCTCAAATTTCTCTTTTCTGGCTCGACATATAGGGCAAATGGGAGGAGGATCAGGTCTCGCACACAAATACCCACATACAGTACATCTCCAGACCAGAACCTTTTCATCTCCTTTTATCTCCTTTATTATCTGAGATGAAATATCTCTATTTTTCTTTTTTGTAGATCTCCTTTCAGGAATCGCATCGAGCCTCCTCTCACCGCTCACGTATCTTTCATCCACGTACAAAGCACAGTAACACCTTCCATATTCCTCAAGATCTGGATCACGATATTCACACGGACATATTATATCAAAGTCCTCAATTCTGTTGCCTGACGCCAGCCTACATGGGCACGATCTGTATCCATATCGTTTTTCGTTTATGAGTAAACCTTCCAGAAGCCCCCAGAGGATTTCTCTATCAGGATTCAGAATATATCCTTCTCCATCCGCAATTCCTTTCAATTCATCATACAATTCCTGTATCTCTCTTTCAGGAACTTTGTCCATTGAGAGTATGGTATATATCTATAATTATATATGGTTTCTCCGAGATGGATTTTCCTGTTCAAATATATGACTTAGTAATAAATCCCGAACCCTTAGTGACCTCTGATAGATATGGATTAAAATCCATCATTATGGTGGACAAGGATTTTAACGTAAGGAGAGAATGACCAGATAAAAAGCTTATATAAAAAACAAGATAACAGATTTTTTGAGCTATGTTATTCTATGCTTAATATTGCCACTGTCTCCTAATATATATCCAATCCAGATACTTTTACAACCCTATGAGCCTTGTATATGTAAACGATGTCCATGACTTTAAAAAACAAAGGAGAGGGGAGAAATTAGAAAAACAACCAATGTACCAAAAAATAAATATAGGACAACCCTTTACCTGAACTCTGGGATAGTCCAAAATGTAAGGAGGAGTATTGGCAATTTGAAAACTATGGTTTACAATATCCTGTAAGCTTATCTAAAACGGTAAATGCTGTAGCTGTCGTTGATGGATGGAGTCCTTTGAAGAGCTTGTATCTTGAAATCCCACGTAGAAGGCAGCCCCGTGGGGTAGCGGTCAATCCTGCGGGACTCTGGATCCCGCGACGCCGGTTCGAATCCGGCCGGGGCTATATTTTTATCTACACTAACATGAATCTCTTTTTCTGAATCTGGCAACTCTACCTGCAATCTTGGCAGCAGCTACTCCAGCTCCAAATCCATTGTCAATATTAACTGTAACAAGCCCGGGAGAACAGCTCTGTAACATGGAGTAAAGGGCAGCAATACCTCCTGACCCGGCTCCATACCCAACAGATACAGGTACACCAACAATAGGAATATCAACGAGTCCTGCCACTACAGATGGCAAAGCCCCTTCCATTCCGGCAGCAACGATGGCCACATCCACATCTTCTTCAACTATCCTCTTAACGGCCGGAACAAGCCTGTGAAATCCTGCGACGCCCACATCATAGAACTTTAAAGTTCTACATCCCATTTCTTCAGCCACAATTCGGGCTTCTTCAGCAACTCTCACATCAGAGGTTCCACCACAGAGAACCGCTACAACACCACCGTTTAGCTCAACCACAAAATCCTGCTTTTTAATTACAGCGATTCTTCCCTCCTTATAGAGTTCCAGTCTGTAATCTTTAAAATCTTCAGTCAGGAGATCTATATATTCAGGTTTCATTCGTGTGATTATGCAACGGCCTGTCCTTTCAAGGAATCTATAAGTTATGCGTTTGATCTCCTGATAATCCTTGTTTTCTCCATATACTACCTCGGGTATTCCAGTTCTAACATCCCTTGTTATATCGAGGCATATCTCATCGCTCAGTTTCTCCATCTCAAACAGCTTCACCCGCTTCTCAGCATCTTCGAGAGAGATTCGCCCTGCAAGGAGGTCTTCCAGAATATCCTTTAAAGTCATACTATCACCTAAATATAATCTGTTAAATTCTCATACACTTACCACAGTGACTGTAATCATCTTTCGGTAATATTACTTTGCCACCGTAATATATTTCCTTCAATGCTACTACATAATGATTTTCCACGTTGATAGAGAACAAACGAAGAAATACAATTAATTGAAATAAGTGGTAAAATCAGTGAAAAAAATATTTAAGGAAATTGAAAATCTAACATGGTTCGAGAGATTCTTGAATCTCACTTCATCCTGAGCAATCGCCGTATATTTTCAGCAGTATATAGAAGAGTCAGCATGAAAGCTATGTGACCAAGAGCAAGAAGACCCCAGAAAACATTTTCAGAGTGATTGTATGCGATGAATCTTAATCCCGTAAGAATGGAAAAGAGTCTTATTCCCAAACCAGGAGTATACAGATCCAAGAATTCTATTATCACATGGGCCAGTTTACTATATTTCCACAACATCACACTAAAGTAGATAGTGACCCCTATAAGTAAACCAGATAGTATCGGGATAACTAGAAAAGGAATTCTCATTTTTTCAAACACCAACCAGATTATGGCGAAATATATAAGAGAATCCAGAAATTTTTTGGAGAGTTTAGGTGTAAAACCTTCTCTAACAAGCCTGATGAGTGTATCAGACTCCACTGTTACAAGTCCTATCCAGAGGACAGAAGTTGCTAGGATAAGAATCCATCTTGCCCTTTCACTTTGGACTACAAAATTGAATAGTCCGATGACATACATAAACAAAACTACAGTGATGACTATGGCAATGTGCCATTTTGATGGATTTATTTGCCTGTCAACAAAATCTTTTACACTTTTATTTCCCAGCATAGTATTGAAGTTTATAATAGAGAGAGTGGTGAGAGTAACTCCAAAAAATACATAAAGAGGGGGGGCGAACATTAATTTAAAAATTATTACAATAATACATAAATTTTCTGATAATTACAAAAATAGCTACGCAGGCAGATAAATCTTCCACATAGAGGAGGAACCTTTGTTACTATTCTGATGATGAATATGTCAAAAACAGGTGTGAGCCTGTAACCATAAAAATCACTTGCTACCCTAACACAATAACCCCTGAAATGTTACCATCAATACTTCCAGCTCGTGACACTGAAGAGATTAGAAGAAAAACAGATAGAGGTAAACATAACTCCATCAGAAAAAAATAGTCTCTCACATAGACAATACTACTTGTAAGGAGAACAGGTACACCTGTTATCACTTTATCTCTGGGTGAATGCTTATCAATCCCATGGCTCTAATTTTTAGTTATCATACCTTCCTGACCTTAATCCATATTATATCAGAAATGAGAGCAATTCTTCCACGAGAAGGAATTACTAGGAAATAAGAAGGGTAGAATTTGACATCAAGGTATTATTTTCTACACATATTAAGAAAGTTTTCAACAATTCTCAGACCGCTTTCTCCACTTTTTTCTGGATGGAACTGCACACCCACTACATTTTTCCTAGCGATAATAGAAGGGAATTCTTTTCCATATTCAGTGAGTGTGATGATCTCTTTGCCTTCGGTCTCCATATAATAAGAGTGTACAAAATACATGTAAGTATTATCTTCGACTCCATCTAGAATCTCGTGGTACTGCCGTATTTTGAGGTTATTCCAGCCCATGTGTGGTATTTTAACATCTCCTTGGATTCTTACCACTCTGCCTGAGATGATGTTCAGTCCCTTAAAAAGGCCTCCTTCCTCACTTTCTGTTGCATAGAGTTGCATTCCAAGGCATATACCCATAATTGGTTTGCTATTCACCCAATCCATAATGGCATCTTGCATAGGTGCGAGGTTACTGATAGCACATTTAAAAGCTCCAACTCCTGGAAGTATGATTCCATCACAGGTTTCGAGATCTTTGAGGCCAGATGAGATGAGCGGGTGGGCATTGAATCGTTTTACAGCCATGGAAATGCTTTTGAGATTCCCTACACCGTAATCTACTATACCGATGCGCATACAACTTCTCTTTTTAATCTCATGGGTTAAAATGTTTTGCCTGATGTATCAAATATCACAACATTTATTTACTCCAACCAATAACCAATTATTGATTGTTATGAAACACATCATGCTTGGAAATGAAGCGATTGGAAGAGGCTTCATTGAGGGAGGTGTGCAGGTAGCGGTCGGATACCCTGGAACTCCTTCAACTGAGATTCTCCAGTATATCATAGATAATGCAGGAGAATACGGAATATACACAGAATGGTCTGTCAATGAAAAGGTAGCTATGGAGGTTGCCATAGCAGGTTCAGTGGCAGGAGTTAGAAGTCTGGTAACCATGAAATCTGTGGGTTTGAATGTGGCATCAGATCCCATCAACGCTTACGCATATATGGGAGTTAGAGGTGGGATGGTTATCGTGTCCGCTGATGATCCCTCTTGCCACTCTACACATACAGAGCAGGACTCGAGATACCATGCGAAACTGGCATATCTACCAGTATTCGAACCATCTAACCCTGGTGAAGGGAAAGACATGGCTTCTGTAGCCTTTGAGTATTCAGAGAGATGGGAGCAGCCTGTCCTTTTTAGGACAACAACTAGAATAGGGCATTCAAGGTACCCAGTTGTGTGGAAGGGTAGAAACAATGGAGATAGAGTCCCAGAATTTATTAGAGACCTTACAAAATATGTCAATCTCCCTCAAAATGCTCGAAGGATGAGACAGGAGCTTGTAGAACGGATGGAGAAGATAAAAAAGGATATCAATAATCTGGAGTTTAACCGTGTAGAGGGTGATGGGAGTATCGGAATTGTTGCATCTGGCATATCGTATGGTTATGTCAAAGAAGCGGTTGATAAACTGGACATTGAATGCAGAATTCTAAAGATTTCAACACCTTACCCTCTCCCTGAGGAGATGGTGGTACAATTCCTAGAAGATCTTGAGAGGGTTCTGGTGGTAGAAGAAGTTGAACCAATTGTTGAAGAAGGAATTATAAAAATTGCGAACAAACACGGTTTTTCCATTCCCATCTATGGGAAGGAATTCGTCCCTCTAACCGGGGAACTATCTCCCGATATTGCATACAACAGTATTGCAAGATTTCTAGAGAGACCTGAAAAAGATCTTTCGAAGTTTGAAGAAATGGTAAATAGAATATCTGAGTTTATCCCACCAAGACCTCCTGTCCTGTGCCCAGGGTGCCCTCATAGAACTGCTTTTTATTCCATAAACAGGGTGGAAAAGAAGCTTTTTAAGAAAGAAAGGAATATAGTGAAACCTTCTGATATAGGATGTTATACTCTTGGATATCAGCCTCCTCTGAGCGCAGTAGATACTAACTTCTGCATGGGAGCAAGTGTTGGAGTTGCCAGTGGCCTTTCCAAGCTAATCGAAAAACCTGTAGTAGCAACCATAGGAGATTCTACTTTTTTCCACGCAGGGATTCCTCCCTTGCTCAATATGGTATTTAACAGAGCGAAAGCCACTGTAATCATACTGGACAATAGAACTACAGCTATGACAGGTCATCAACCTCATCCGGGTGTTGGAAAGAACGTGAGGGGTGAAAAAGTCCCACCTATTATTGTGGAAGAGATCGTAAAGGCCTGTGGGGTTGATTTTGTCCGGGTGGTAGATGCTTTTGATGTGAAAACCTTCGAAGAGACTCTTAGAGAAGCTGTAGAATACGATGGTGTTGCAGTAATAGTCTCCAAAGGACCATGTGCACTTCTGGATGTGAGAGATAAAATAAGGGCTGGTGAGACCATACCTGTGTATTATGTGTCAGATGATTGTACTGGATGTAAATCCTGTCTTAATTTAGGATGTCCGGCCATAACTTTCGACGAGAAAGCAGGTATAGAAGAGACCTTGTGTGTGGGATGTTCTGTGTGTGCTCAGGTATGTCCTGTTAATGCTATAAAGGTGGTCGAATGAATGGCGATAAAAGTATAAACGTCGTGATGTGTGGAGTAGGTGGCCAGGGAATAGTCCTTGCATCGAGAATTCTTTCTGAGGTTGCAGTTTCAACTGGAAATCAGGTATACTGCACGGAGAGTCATGGAATGGCTCAGAGGGGTGGATCTGTTGTAGCCCATATAAGAATAGGAAGAAGAGTCCACAGTGGGTTGATTCCATTAGGAGAGGGAGATCTTTTAATTGGCTTTGAGCCAATAGAAGCTGTTCGAAGTCTACCTTATATCAGAGAAGGTGGTAGTGCTGTGATCAATTCATATAAGATCCCCACTGTAATGAAGACCGTACCTTATCCTGAAATAGATATGGTGGAAGGTTTCATAAGGGATCATATTAAAAAGGCTTACTTCCTAGATGCCACCTCTCTTGCAAAACCAATCAACCCAAGAAGTGTAAATATGGTGATGCTTGGAGCGGCCACAAAAATTGCCTTGCCTTTTTCCAAGAAAGAAGTGTTGGATGCCATAAAAAGCAATGTTCACGAGAGATTCTATAAGTCTAACGTGAGGGCTTTTGAAGCAGGATTTAAAGCGATGGAGGATGTTCTAGAATAGCCTCACTCCTGTTATTTTTTAAAAAAAGATTCGAGGAATTTCTCGAGAGGAACACTCAAGAAGATTCCTCAAAAGAATTTCCTCCAGCTACAGGCGGAAACATAGCCACTTCATCCCCGTCATGTAAAGTGTGCTCTATTTCGGCCTTTTTACCGTTTACCAGAATCAGATGGGCCTCATCCCTCGGTATTTTGAGAATGTTTAAGAGATCCTCTACCTTCACCCCATATTTCAATTCTACATCCTTTTCTCGACCAAAGCGCCTCAAGGTGGCGAAGAACTTCACCTTCACTTTGATGTTCTTCATATCAATCCCTCTTTCTGAAGTACCACTTATACAGCAAGGACATGTTAGTGGGAAATATCCCGACCCTATCTCCATCTTTCAGAGTCCTTCCCGTGCTGGAATATTCCCCGTTTACAAATATGAGTCCTACATCATCCTCATCGATATTTAGATGTGAAAGGAGGGAAAAAATATCCTGGCTCTCTTCTTGTCTAAGGTGGATGACTCCGTTGTCCTTTCCAGCTTTATCTTTTAACACACCGTACAAATGCACTTCGATCATAGAATTACTGCCTCTATACATATAGCAGGCTCATGTCACGTGGAAATATTCCAACCCTGTCTCCTTTTCTGACTTTGGAGTCTAGATCACTCAGCTTTCCGTTTATAAATATATTACTGACCTCCTCAGCTTTTATTCCAATGATATCTAGAATGTTTCTAATGGTACCCTCGCTCATGTTTAAATTGAGGATGCTTTCTCCATCCGGTCTTTTGTCTGGAGCTACTCTCCTCAGTTTTCCGTAAAGCCGTATTTCTATGTGATTATTCATATTTGTGGACTTTATCGAGTTCCTCATCTGGCACATCAAAAACGGTATTGTGTGGAGGGAGTGGTTCAAATTTCATAAACTCCGGCAATCTGTCGTGGGCTGAAGTAAATCCTGCCGCCTCATTGAACTTTCGTTCCATCTTCACAATATCCTGTCCCAAGGATACAGCATCATCCACACTCCATTCTGTGCCAAGGACGCCATTGCAAGTTTCGACCATTCCTTCAAAACCCTCAGGAATATCAATTATTGCGAAGGCCGTGAACAGACAGTATCCGGTTGAATCTATAAAGGCTGTGGACGCCTGGAAATTTCTCGATAGTTCGGCCTTGGTGGGTTCGAAGGGATCTGCCTTTCCTCCTACGTTGAGTATCTCTGTTGCTATGGTATACCCAGAAGTGTGGTCTGCTCCCATGGTAGATGTGGCATAGGTAACGCCTATACCCTTAACAGCTCTTGGTTCATAGGCTGGCATGGCCTGTCCTTTCACAACAGGAACTCGGGTTACCCCTAACGCTTTTCCTGTGAAAGCGGCTCCATTACCCAAGATTTTTCCAAGAGCTGTACCTTTGTCTATCTCCTTCAACAACTCAATAGCTTTTTCCCCATCTCCGAATTCAGCCAGACCCCCTTCCATGGCGACAGCTATAGTATTACCCGCCTCTATGGTATCAAGACCTATGTCATTGCATATCTTTATCAATTCTCCTGTTACATCAAGGCTATCGATCCCACAGTTGGGTCCAAAAGCCCAGATGGATTCATATTCCTGCACAGAGACAAGCTCCTCACCATTTTCCTTTGGCCATATGTTTGAACACCGAATTATACACCCGGGATGACAGGGGTGTCCTGTTTTACCTGCACCGCCCCTCTTTTTCACTCCTTCTGCAAGAGCTTCTCCAGATACTTTTGCAGCCCCTTCAAATCGTCCGCTAGAGAAGTTTCTCGTGGGTAATCCGCCTGCTTCATTCATTATATTGATCAGAACGGCGGTTCCATAGGAATTCAAAGCTCCACCTAGTTTGGTAACATCGTGGGTCTGAAGAGCCTCAACCAGCTTCTTCTTCCCTTCTTTGAATTTTTCCTTATCAGCCATTTTCACTCCTGGTGCCTCTTTCCCATCGACAACAATGAACTTGAGGCCTTTCGAGGCCATCACTGCGCCAAGACCCCCTCTACCGGCATATCTGCTTGGCCTACCCTCGAGATCATTGAAACACACTCCGGAGTTGGCCATAAGCATTTCAGCCGATTTTCCTACTCCGCATATCCCCACAGCATCTCCAAATTCTCTGTATAGCCCATTAAATGCCTCATAAAGACCTTTTCCAGACCACTGATTTGCTTCCTGAAGTTCTGCTCCTTCCTTATCCACTCTTAGAAGGTAATAGTTATCTCTATCTTTAGGCTGTCCCTCAATTATCACGGCTTTTATTCCAAGTTTAGCCAGGTACTGGCTGGTTTTCGATCCGGCATTTGCCTCTTTTATACCTCCTGTCAGGGGAGATTTTCCTCCCACTGATACTCTCCCGGAACTTGGAGCACTTGTTCCTGAGACGATACCGGGAGCTATCACCACTTTATTGTTCTTGCCGAGAGGATGTGCCTCTGGCGGAACCTCATCAGCCACTATGGCCGATGTTAGCCCTCTTCCCCCCAGATGTCGATATTTTTCAGGTACTGGTTCATATTTCACTTCAAGTTTTGACATATCAACTCTCAATAAGCTCGGCTCCATAATACCATCCTCCATGATCAACAGTGTATAATCATTCAATAATACTTAACGATTTCTTCAGATGATACAGTCAATAGTCTGTATAAAATGTATTACTTTCTTCTGCGAATCAGATCTCTGTGAATAGACACAATCAGATCACCAATAACTCCAAACATAAGAAGTTGAAAACCAGAAATAATAAGTAAAGCCGTCAATATGGCCAATAGAAAGTGAGATATTCCTTTAAACCACTCTATAACTACATACACTCCAGAAATGATTCCAATTAAAAGAAGAAACAAACCCATAACTCCAAAATAGAACATAGGGTTATGCATCTTTACCAAATCATACATAGCCAGCCCAATCTTCATTCCATCTCTCAAAGGACGGAGTTTGGTTTCTCCTTTCCTTGCCTGGTATGTAATAGGCACTTCCTTAATTCTGAACCCCCTTCGGAGTGTTTCTGCTGTAAGTTCTGCTTCTATTTCAAATCCTGTTCTGTGAAGCTCCATCTCTTTAATCAGCTCTTTCGAAAATGCTCTATACCCTGAAAGAACATCCATAATTTTTTCTCCAAATGCGAGACGGAACCCAAAATTAAGAAGCCTGTTTCCAATTAAATTGAGATGTGAAAATGCTCCTTTATCAGGACTGGCAAATCGATTCCCTATGACATGATCAGCTTCATCATCCAATATGGGTCTGACAAGCTTTTCATATTCCTCAGGAAGGTAGGTGCCATCTCCATCTATCATCAGAATAACGTCAGCATCAATCATCTCAAAGGCCTGTTTAATGGCATTTCCCTTACCTTTCCCTTTCTGCACCACCACTCTGGCTCCCTTTTTTTCTGCTATTTCTCTCGTTCTATCAGTGCTATGACCATCTATAACAAGAATGTTAGAAAGGCCTAAATTGCGAAACCGCTCTACAACATCTCCAATAGACTCCTCTTCATTGAGGGTGGGTACCAATACACATATCGTCTCAGACATTTTATTCCAGAGTTTTAACTACTTCTGCCTCTTTTATGAGGCCGAGCTCTTTTAATTTTTCAGGAGTTGGAATACCATTCTCATCCCATCCCCTGAGACTGTAGTACTCGTCTAAGAGCTTGTTTAATTTCTCCTTGCTAGCAACCATACCTTTTGAAGGACCATCTGGGATCGGTTCTTCCATTATTCGTCTGGGGAGGGTGTCATGAGATCTCCTCATACCCATCCGGGTATTAACGTACCGTTCAAGGTTATATATCCTCTCCCCTATTTTAACAAGCTCTTTTAAAGAGAGATTCATACCAGTAACTAGGTTTACCATATCCACATAGGCAGTCCTTAAAACTTCAGGTTGAGCATCATGCTCCATATTCCATTCCAGAGTGAAACCATACACCCTTTCTGTGAATCTACACAGTACAAGAGAATCTCCAACTGCGGTCATATGCTGAATGCTCATGGTGAGATGTGCTTTTCCATCAGTGGTTGTCCTATCCACCACTCCGTATTCTGTTGTAGGTCTGGAATCATGATGGCTCCCTCCTCTTGTGGATGTGGCGTATCCCAGCATCATTCCCTGAAGTCCTCTTGGAGAATGACCTGGGATCTCCAAACCTTTTACATTGATGGCAAACTTTTCTGCCCCCTTTCCAATTTTTCTTGCCATTCGTGCAGTTCCCTCTGCCAGCAAATCTCCAATTCCATCCCGATAGGCTATTTTACGTAAACATTCAATAGCAGCTTCTTCATTCCCAAATTGTAACTTGAGATTATCTACTTCGTCATCTTTCAGTATCCCTTCTTCAAAGCATTCCATAGCAAAAGCTATGGATACTCCTGCTGAGACTGTATCAATTCCCAGCTCATCACACAATCTGTCCATCAGAATTATGGAATCTAGATTGTTGTTTCCTATACATGAGCCAAGAGAGTACAGAGTCTCATATTCAGGGCCTTCAGAAAGAACAGCTTTCCCTTTGTAGACCCCTTTAAAAACCTTAACACAGCCAATGGGGCAGGAGAAACATGATCCCCTCGAGTACAATTTTTCTTTAGCAAGTCTCTCTCCGCTGATATCCTCAGCCCCTTCAAATTCTTCTTCTTTCCAGTTTCTGGTACCGAAAACTCCCAATCCATTGGCAACATTAACAATTGCAGGAGTTCCCATTTCGAACAATACCTTTCCAGTTCCGGGATTTTTCTTGAATTCTGCCACCATTGTGTCTACCCATTCGTAAAATTCTTCTGGCATAGCAACTTCAACAGAGTCATCACCTCTGACTGCTATTGCTTTGAGATTTTTTGAACCCATCACCGCACCAAAACCGCATCGTCCAGCAGCACGATATCCCTGGATGACGCTGGCATATCTTACTAAATTCTCCCCACCAGGACCGATGGCAGCGACCTGAACATCTGCGTCTCCAACCTCCTCTTTTATCATCTCCTGAGTCTCAAAGGTGTCTCTACCCCATATATCCCCAGCATCCCGGATTTCCACATCTCCATTGTCTATGTAAATATAAGATGGTCTACTGGCTTTTCCTTCAATTACGATTCCATCGTAACCTGCAAATTTAAGTTCAGCAGAGATCTCCCCACTTGACACACTATCAGCATAAAAACCTGTTAATGGAGATTTTCCCTGAACAATATACTTAGGAGTTGCAGGGGCTCTGGTTCCGTTAAGGGGGCCAGTCATGAATATCAGCTTGTTTTCCGGGGAATACGGATCAACATCTGGATCGAGTTCATCAGCCAGAATTTTTATTCCAAAACCATTACCTCCGAGAAACAGTCTGGCAAATTCATTGTCAATTTCCTGATCTGTAATCTTACCTCTAGATAGATTAATCCTCAGAATCTTACCTGCATATCCTTTGTAGGTAAGTTCCATTTTATCTCACCCTCCTCTGGGCTATGGTATTTCTGGTCACAAACTCAAGGGCATTAAAAGGGCATTTTTCCACACATCTCGGATTGCCATCACACGTGTCACATACAACTGCTATTCCCTCAGAGTTAATCCAGATGGCTCCAAAAGGGCACGCTTCCACACAAGCCATGCATCCGACACAGTTCTCTTCAAAAACTCGTATATACCCACCTCCGGTTTTTTCCAGTGCCTCAAATTTACAAGATTTAACACACATGGGAATAACACACTGGCGGCATGTTACTATCACCCTTTTCCCCATTTTTTTATCTACAACCCGTATCCTCGAGTCTTTGAGGTTGTATTTATTGTTGTGATATTCTGAGCATGCAAGCTCGCACACTCTGCAACCGGTACACCTTTCGATAATGGGGTTGACTATCCTATTCATCTGTACACCTCACAGACGGATTATACTCAGCATAGCTTTGACAGGAATTCCGTCAATATCTGTTAGACCTTTCTTGTCCACTATAACTCCTGTTGCCAGTACCCTACCTCCGCTGGAAGTAATGTGTCCTATCAAATCTTTTACAGTTGACCCCGTAGAAATAACATCGTCCACAATTATGCAATTTTTACCAGAAACCGAGGCAAAATTCTCACTGAAAGAGCCAAAAACGTTGGTCTCATCCGGTTCCCACTTTACCTTCTTCGGATGAAAAACTGCAAGCTCACAATCAAGTTCTTCCGCAACCATAGTGGCAAGAGGGATGCCACTGACCGCAATTCCAACTACACAATCTATGTCTTCTGTCACTGTCTCAAGAAGCATATCAGTTAGCAATTTTGCCAGCAATCTAGTGCGATATGAATGGGAAGATATAGCATTCCAACTGATATGGATATCCGGAGGTGAAATTACATCTCCTTCACGTGTTTTCGAAATCAGCCATAAAGCCGTTTCTCTTGATACATTCAATTCATCAGCTATTTCTCCAGTTTTTAACCCTCTTTTTTTAAGCTCTATGGCTTTTTTAATAAGATCATCAACGGATTTCATTCTTTTTCCTCCTTATGGATACCTTCGAGCCGCACACAGGACATATGTCTCCACTGGTTACGGCAGTATGACACCCTATACAGATCTTTTCCCATTTAAAACCTTTGGAAATACCTTTTTTAGCAACAGACATAAAAGGAATGTTACAATACAGAGCGACGTTCTGAATTGAATAATCATCAGTAAGCAGACAGATCTGGTTTTTTTTATGGAGTTCAAGTGCTTTGGCCAGTAGCCGAATATCACTGTCAGACAGTTTGTGGATATCTCCTGTCTCTTTAGCTATTTCAATAATCTGACTGATGAAAGGTTCTCGTGCCATCTCAACCCTGACATTGGCCATTAGCTCCAATTTAATCCTGGAAACCTCATCTTTCAGTTCTTCCAAGATTTCCGGTATAGTCATCATCCGGGAATAGTTGAATCTGCCAGAAATGATGGCAGTTGCATCCAGGATCCAGAGAGTCACACACATCCATAAGAAATCCCTTTTATAATTCTTTTTCGCCCTGATTCTATCGAAATTAATCATTTAAATAAAAAAACCCGTTAAAATCATTGTTTCAGTTTGTAATGCATTATGCTATACACTATCTGTATGTCAGGAGTTGTGATAAATTCTTATGACGATTAAGCCCAGTAGAACGGGTAGTTAATCGAAAAATTTATATATTGGTTATTTCTAAAAATCAGGTAGCAACAGGGGGTTATTTCGAAAAAGATTGCTTATAAAACCCCCACTGGACTAAAATAAGTACAAAATGTGGATTTGAAATAGGGACTAAAAGGAGGTGAAAAAAATGGCTGAACTACCAATTGCTCCCGTAGATAGGATTATACGAAAGGCTGGTGCTGATAGAGTGAGCGAGGATGCAAGAGAGGCCCTCGCTGAGATTCTGGAGGAGTATGGCCTGAAAGTCTCCGCTGAAGCTGTCAAATTAGCTAAGCATGCTGGAAGAAAGACGGTAAAAGCGGAGGATGTGAAACTCGCCGTTGCAAGAGTTTAAAGGTTAATATAACTCTATCTCCATTTTTATTTTTTCTGATATGTTTTTTAAGATTCCCAAAGGTTTTAATACTCATTAATGGCAAAATATAATTGAATGTTTAATGAAGAAGAGTACTCCAGAGTTGATGTGAAAGGTGTGTATGTCACTTCCAGTGGAGTGGGCATGGCCCCTGTTGTGTTACTTGAAGATACCGGAGGGAGGATTCTACAGATTTTTATAGGGGTTGCCGAGGCCCTTTCCATTCATAGTGCTCTAAACAATGAGATCGCTCCAAGACCTATGACTCATGATCTTTTTGTTTCTGTTCTTGATCGTTTGAAAGTAGATGTAGAGAAAATAGTAGTCGATGATCTAAATGAAGGTATTTTTTATGCTAGAATGTTTCTTAAGATAGATGGTGAAGAAGTTGAAGTGGATGCAAGACCGAGTGATAGTATCGCCATCGCTTTGAGAACGAGATCAGATATCTTTGTCAGAACTGACATACTGGATACAGTTGGCGTTACCCGAGATGAACTGAAAAATTTTTTTAGTTTTGAGGACGAAATGCTGGAATGAGACCGGGAAAACTTCCTCCAGAGACTTTAAAATATTTAATAGAGAGATATACTTCCTTGGAAAATGATGTCATTGTCGGAGCTGGTGTAGGGGAAGACTCTGTGGCAATCTCATTTGGAGAGAGAATACTGCTGTTGAAGACGGATCCCATCACATATGTTACTGAAGAGATCGGGTGGTATGCTGTTATCATCAACGCCAATGATATCTATGCCATGGGTGGAAAACCGAAGTGGTTTCTTGCAACCGTTTTATTGCCCACTGATATTTCGGAAGAGATGATAGAAAGGATTTTTTCTCAAATATCAGAAACCTGTAAATCCATGGAAATCTCATACTGTGGTGGGCATACAGAAATCTCTCCCGATTTAACCAAGCCAGTGGTTGTTGGATTGATGGCAGGGACGACTGATAAAGTGGTCAGTACTGCAGGAGCACAGGAAGGAGATGGTATAGTCCTCACTAAAGGTATTGCTATAGAGGGTACAGTAGCCATAGCAATGGCAAAGAGGTCGGAGATTGGAGAAGAGCTGTTTGAACGAGCTATGGGATTAAAATCACTCTTGAATGTGAGAAAAGAGGCTGAAATAGCCTCCTCTTTTAATGTTCACGCTATGCATGACCCTACTGAAGGGGGTCTTGCAATGGCCCTTCATGAGATATCTATTGCTTCCAGAAAACAAATAAGAATATGGGAAGATGCCATAAAAATATTTCATGAAACTGATGAGATTTGCAGGAAATTCAATCTGAATCCACTTGGATTGATTGCGTCTGGCTGTTTACTGATTGTCCTTCCTTTAAGTGAAGTTGAAAGTTTGATTGAATCTTTGCTGAAAGAGGGTATAGACGCCAGCCTAATAGGGAGAGTTTACAAAGGTTCGGGGGTTCGTATTCTCACGAAAGATGAATTTCGAGATCTTGAGATGTTTGTTTCAGACGAGATAATAAAGATATTAGATGGTTGATTGAGTGAATTGACCGAAGATAATCGGTACGTGATGGCACCATAGAAAAATATATATTACTGTAGGCTGGGTTATTATCATCATTAGCATTAAATGTATATGGTCAACCATAAGTTGATGGGCTGTAAGCCATGGGGTTACAGTATAGGAGAAAATATCATCCCCATCCGATGGTCCCATTTCGGTGGGTGAATTTGTTATACCATGGGGGTATAAAATGTCCAATACCAAGGTTGAAAGAGTTAAAACGGGAATAGAAGGATTCGACGAATTATGTGGGGGGGGTTTGTTAAAGAATAGAAGTTATCTTGTTTCCGGAACATCAGGAGCAGGGAAAACGATTTTTGCCACACAATTTCTGATAAATGGTGCCATGACTTATAATGAACCTGGCATATTTATAGCAACAGAAGAGCGCCCCTCGCATATTAGAGAGAACATGGTAGCTTTTGGATGGGATATAGAAGACCTTGAAAACGAGAATATGATTGCCATTGTTGATGCTTCTTCAGCCAAAATAGGATTGCCATCAGAAGAGAAATTTGTTGATGTTCGACCCTTTGATACCAGATCTCTGATCGACAACATTATAACTATACAGGAAGAAATTGATGCCAGACGTGCAGTGGTCGATTCGACAACAGCAATTGGCTTCCAGATAATGGACCCATCCAAGATCCGGATTGAACTGTTAAAAATTGCAACCACTCTGGAGGTTCTTGGCCTTACATCAGTACTGACCTGTGAGATTGTGGATGACAGCCATATCAGCAGATTTGGGGTAGAAAATTTTGTCACAGATGGTACAATTCTGTTATACTTTAAACGCAGTGAGAATGTCAGGGTAAGAAGCTTGGAAATATACAAAATGCGAGGGACTAACCATAGCACTAAATTACACCCCTTTGATATAACCCCTACTGGAATAGTTGTTCACTCCCAGGAAGAAGTGTATTCCATGTTATAGCCTTTAAAAAGATACTTCATGGAATCAATCTGGCGAGTAAAACAATTAATTTTTTAAATGATCTGTTAACCAGACAGTGTAGATGTTGAACAAATTTGAAGTCGATTCCAGAATAGCAGATATCCTCGAAAAATCCTTGTCAGGAGATGAGCTATCTCTCAGAGACGGGATTGAGCTAATGGAAAGTGAAGATATATTTCTCACAGGTTATGTGGCCCATACTCTAAAATTACGAAAATTTGACAGAATGGTCACTTTTACTGTAAACCGCCACATAAACTATACTAATATTTGTGTCTCAAAATGCAAACTCTGTGCATATTTTAAAGATCCTGAAAGTCCAACAGCTTTTACTCTTTCTATTGAAGATATAATCAAGAAAATTGAAGAGAGCGTACCACTCGGGATAAAAGAAGTACATATTGTCGGAGGATTGAATCCAGACCTGACGATTGAATATTTTGAAAAAATGTTTTTTGAAATAAAAAACAGATTTCCTTCCATCTCTATAAAAGCTTTAACTGCTGTAGAAGTTGATTTCCTCGCCAAACATGATAAAACCAGCCTCAGAGAAGTGCTGAGCAGATTAAAAGCTGCGGGTCTTGAATTCATGCCAGGAGGTGGAGCAGAAATCTTTAACCCTGAAATTCGTCAGAATATATGTAGCGGAAAAATCAGTGGAGAGAGATGGCTTAAAGTCATGGAGGAGGCTCATAAGCTTGGGATTCGAACTAATGCTACGATTCTATATGGTCACATAGAGTCACCACGGGATAGAGTGGAACATCTTATCCAGCTTAGAGAGCTACAGAAAAAAACCGGAGGGTTTCAAGCCCTCATTCCTCTGAGTTTTCACCCTACAAACACTAAATTGCAAAAAGAGGGTTTTGTAAAAAATAGAGTGTCATCTTTAGAAGATTTAAAAATGATGGCCGTATCAAGGCTACTACTACACAATACCATTCCCAACATCCGGGCTTACTGGGTTATGCTTGGTAAGCGACTGGCTCAGGTCTCACTCCATTTTGGGGTGAACGACCTCGAAGGTACGGTGGTGGAAGAGAAAATAACTCATGCTGCAGGCGCTACTACAGATGAATTCATGACCAAGGAGGAATTGATAAATCTGATTAGAGATGCTAATATGATTCCAGCAGAAAGGACCACAGATTATAGAGTGTTGAGGGTTTATGAACAACCTTAGGCTTGGAAAATTTCCTTGGTTGAACTGTTTTCTACCCTATTATTGTCTGATGGAAGGAAAAGTATCCCATTCCTTTAAAATTGTCGAAGCTGCACCAAAGAGTCTCTGCTATAAACTGGTTAGTAGAGAGGTGGATGTCGCTCCAGTTCCTTCCTTTTTCTATTTGACTAACAAAAAGCATCTTAACCTGCACAGGATTTTTTCAATTTCTTCAAAAGGAGAAGTTATGAGTGTACTCCTGATTTCCAAAAAATATAGGGAATTAAAAAATGGGGCGAGAATAGGTATAACCCCGGCATCCACTACCTCAATTAATTTACTGAAAGTAATACTGAGGGAAATAGATAAACGAATGGAATTTCAATCCAGTAGATTTAGTGATGGAGAACGTCTTCTCGCTCATAACGATTATGCTCTCGTCATCGGAGACGAAGCTATCAAGTCAAGAGAGAATTTCCATGTGGTAATGGATCTTGGTTCGGCTTGGTTTGAACTCACTGGATTACCCATGGTTTTTGCCCTCCTGTGTTCCATGGGGTATGACGGAAAAGACATAGAACGATTATCAAAATCAGTTCGATGTGGCTACATCAGGATGGATGAGGTTGTGAGGTCAGCAGTAAAGAAATACGGGATTGAAAAAGATTTTGTGACTCAATATTTTTATTCTCTTTTATATACCTGGGATGAAGATATCGAAAGAGGGCTTAGAATGTTCGAAAAAAAGTGCGCTAATTATGGTCTCCTGGAAAGTGAGTAGAGTATGGACGGTATTAGTGAGTCAGATGGATTTAGCAGAGGTATCATGGAAACACTTGAAAAAGCCCTTTCAGGTGAGAGGATAACATTGAAAGAAGGAGTTCTACTGTTTGATGCAGATTTAACTTTGCTGGGTTATACGGCAGATCTTTTGAGAGCTAGAAAGGCTGGAGAGACTGTTACATTCATAATAGACAGAAACATTAATTTTACCAATTCATGCATCTCCAGATGCTTATTTTGTGCTTATTATTCTGATACAAATACCTTCGTGCTGAGCAAGGAAGAGATACTGAAAAAGGTTAGTGAGGCTGTTAAATTGGGCGCCACTCAAATACTAATGCAGGGAGGTATAAATCCAGACATAGGTATTGAATATTTCGAAGATGTATTCACATCCATACGAGAACGATTTCCCCGTATTCATATTCATTCCCTATCTCCCCCTGAGATACAGTTTCTTGCTAAAAGAGAGAAAATGTCTCTGAAAGAGGTTTTACTCAGATTGAAAAATGCTGGTCTCAGATCGATTCCAGGTGGTGGAGCGGAGATCCTTGTGGATAGAGTCAGGAAAATAATTAGTCCAAGCAAGATTTCTTCGCGAGAGTGGCTTGAAGTTATGGAAGTTGCACACTCAATTGGATTGCCCTCTTCTGCCACCATGATGTTCGGTCATATAGAATCTTATGAGGAAAGAGTGGAGCATTTACGTCTATTGAGGGATCTACAGGATAAAACAGGAGGATTTACAGCTTTCATTCCATGGAGTTTTCAGCCTTATAACACAGCTCTGTATAAAATGAGAAGGGTAAACCGTCCCGCAGGAGGAGTTGAATATCTCAAAACCCTTGCAATTTCCCGCATCTTTCTGGATAATTTTCGAAATATACAGGTTTCATGGGTATCTCAGGGGTTGAGAATGGCTCAGGTAGCTTTGAGATTTGGAGCTAATGACTTTGGGGGTACAATGATAGAAGAGAACGTACTGAAAGCTGCTGGGAAATCCTTCAGACCATTATCAGTAGAGAAGATAGTCTCTTCTATAAGAGACGTGGGAAGAATTCCTGCTCAGAGAGATACTTTTTACAATATTTTACGTTATTGGGACGAAAAAGACATAGAGTAGTAAGTATACTAAGATCCCTGAGATTACTGAAAGGATCCATACAATAATGGTTGCTTTACCAAGCCTGACATGTCTGCTTTTTCCATCCACCATCCTTCTTGAACCAGCAAAGCGTTCAGTGTGTTTGAATCCATAGTATATCATGTATCCTGCCATAACCAGCACTATCACTGAGATAATGGAATGGAATATCACAGTAGGAAGATATACCAGTATCTTGAGGTTCTCTGGTCCACCAAATCCCGTACGTCCCTCTATCAGAGATTTTACCATATAGCTTAGTACAAACACAACATCAAGGACAAAAGCCGTGGTCATGGTTTTATAATGCTTCGATATATCTCTCTTTCTAGCGAATCGATATCCCAAAAGAAACGCTATCGTGATGAGAATTTCGAGAGTGAGGCTTAAGTCAGAGAATATCCCGGCATGGGTACCATAGAATCCCATGTTCAACGATATATCAATTTCAGATATTTAAGAGTTTGCAACCAGTTCTGAACATATCTGGAAAACAGGAGGTATTTCCACTGTGTACCGCTATTTTTGCTTCAACTGGAAAGTATGTGGTCTGAAAAATCTATATAATAGGAAAAAGGGTTTGACTTGGATCACGAGACGAGAGGAAGAGTGCCTGATAGAAATGGTGTGGTGTACTGCTGGACTGAACAAGATTAGCCTACCATCATTCTGGGTAAAGGAGATTACATCACGCGTACAGAATTGTTAAATGGCTTTTGGACAAAGAATCCCTTTTCTATTGCCTATTAAATCCTTAATCCAAGAGTGGGTAAAATGAGAAAGATGTTGAGATTCATCGAATTTGATTTTCATTCCACTACCAACTTTTTATATTACTTTACTAGAAACTAAAAAGATGATAGGGGTATAAAAAGACTGTAATACGTTTAATGTTGTCTTTCTATTGATTCTCTGTAGAAATTATTTCAAGATACTGTAGAATACCCCCAGTACTTTCAGTTATCTTTCATTTCCTATTTTACATTTTTACCAGAAATGTTAAAGTGTCTGTAGCAGTCTCACTCTTGCTGCATCAAAATTCCAACAACTTCATAGAGCATTAAAAATTTGAAGGAAAATAGATCAGGTAATAACATTTTTTTATAGTAGTTAGGTTAAACCATTCTGTTAATGATCCTCGTAAGATACGGAGAGATCGGAATAAAAAGTAGAAAAGTACGAAACAGGCTTGAAAAGCTTTTGGTTAGAAATATCCAGAAGACCCTTAATTTTAACGATATTCCTTATTCATCCATTACACGAGACTGGGGAAGGATCTTTGTTGATTCAGGCTCTGAGGCTATTCCAGTTATATCCAGAGTGTTTGGAGTGGTATCTTGCAGTGAAGTAATTGAGATTGAAGCAAATATTGATAGGATTATACAGATGTCTGTCGAGATAATGTCGAATGTAATGGACGGTAAAGAAAGTTTTGCTATCAGGGCTAGGAGAAAGAAGGATTTCCCAGTTACATCAAAAGAGATAGAATCAATGGTAGGAAAGGAAGTGTTGGAGGCAACAGGCAAGAAAGTAAACCTGAGCAGTCCAGATGTTACCCTTTATATTGAGGTTCGACCACCTAAAGCATATCTATATAACAACATCACACAGGGTGTGGGTGGTTTACCTTTTTCATCTCAAGGAAAAGTCCTTGTTATGTGGGATTCTCCATTTTCCAGTGTTGCAGCGTGGTACATGATGCGAAGAGGTTGTATTCCCGGATTTATAATCCCTCATGATTCAGTGGCCGGGGCAATGAGAGATATACAGGGAATTAGCCTCTGGTGTCCAGGATACTCATTAAATGTGGTCAAGGCTGATTCAGGAGAATCATTTCTCACCTCAGCCTTCAAAAGTGCAAAAGATAGAGAATATATGGCTCTTATCAGCGGTCTAAATTCCATATCCGAGGAGTTATTCAGGTTGTTTAAGGAAATGAAGGCAAGGGAACCTTCTATACCTGTATTTTTTCCTCTTATAGCTTTTGACAACAAACAGATATCTCATAAACTGGAGGAAATAAGAGCAAAAGTGAAATTCGAAGAATTGACAAAAGAGCATATGGTAAGTAGAAAAATCATAAAAGAGGGGCATGAATGGATAGTGAGAGATGGCTATGTTCAATAGAATTCTTATAATGGGAGCAGGAGCACTAGGGAGTCTGTTTGGAGGATTGTTATATCGTGCTGGATTCGATGTCACCCTAGTAGGGAGAAAGATTCACGTGGAGGCCATTAAAAAACATGGTCTGGAGATCACAGGATTGATAGAAGAGACTCTTGAGATACCTGCTGTGGAGCATCCTGTAGAAGCGGATCTTGTGCTGATGACAGTAAAATCATATGACACAGCTACAGCTTCAAAACAGCTCATTATAGGGGAGAGAACCATAGTGGTAAGTCTTCAGAATGGACTTGGGAATGAAGAGGTGATAGCCTCTGTTATCGGACCAGACAGGGTGCTGGGAGGTGTCACCTCTTATGGGTCTCTTCTCATAGAACCAGGTAAAATAGAATTTACTGGAAAAGGTGTTACTTTTATAGGGGAAATGGATGGTCAAATGACCAAACGAATTGAAATGGTTGAGGGGATTTTTACAGAAGCAGGTATTGAGACATATGCAGTATCCAATATTCGAGAGAAACTCTGGGAAAAGCTGATAATCAATGCTGTGATAAATCCTATAACCGCTTTATGCAGGGTTCCCAACGGATCGATACAGAATGTGATGGAGCTGAGAGAACTGGCTGAATGTATAATCGATGAGTGTTTAGAAGTAGCAAAAGCCAATGGTTTCGAGTTTAAGGATATGTTGGAGAAAGTCCTGTATGTTGCTGAAAAAACAGCAAGAAACAGGTCTTCTATGTTGCAGGATGTTGAAAGAAAGAAGAGGACTGAGATCGATGCCATCAACGGGATGATTATGAAAAAAGGGGAGGAAAAGGGTATAGATGTGAATATAAACTCCATTCTTGTAACATTGATAAAAGGACTGGAGGCTGGATACAGGCATGGTTATTAATGAGTATATCAAAGTGTTTTTTCTTTCCACTCTACCTTTAGCAGAGCTCAGACTATCGATACCTTACGGGCTAATGAATGATCTAAATCCTTTCCTCACTTATATGGCTGGAGTTACAGGCAATCTCTTGCCTGTGCCTTTCCTCTTGGTTTTGCTGGACATCTTTAAGAACATAGCTTCTAAATGGTCTGTAACACGAAAATTGATGGAGAGGATCTTTGACCGCACCTATGAAAAGAGGGGGTTAATAGAGAAATATGGATATATCGGCCTCTTTTTATTTGTGGCCATTCCACTTCCGGTTACAGGAGCCTGGACTGGTAGCCTACTCGCCTTTCTTTTAGACTTAAAAAAGAATCGAGCTTTTTTATCCATTACTGCCGGAGTTGTGCTGGCAGGAGTTATTGTTACATTACTTTCCCTTGGGGTATTATCCATCCGGAACTTATTTTAGGGGAGGGTTTATACAATAAAATTAAATGTTAAATATTTACTTTTTTTAGATAGTTATATTTTTGCTTTAAAAGATACTTTTAAATATTTTAATAGTCATATAGCCCTTAATAGAAGGGATTATGATGGTAAAGGCAAGTCTGTATATGGATGATAAGGATAGGAAGATCCTCATGCTTCTGGAAGAAAATCCCGAGATATCTCAGAGTGAGATAGCTGATAAAGTGGGTCTTTCTCAGCCATCGGTAGGAGCCCGAATAAGAAGGCTTAAGGAAAATGGAATAATCTCTAATTTTGTCGGAATGAATATAAAAAAAACCGGTTTGTATATGGCAAAAGTTGATATAAACGCGAAAAATACCAATGAAATTGTTAGAAGATTCTCTAATTGCCCTTATTTCCTTAACGGGATGATTGTGACTGGGAGGGATAATCTTTCTTTCTTTTTTGTTAGCGAAGATATCTCCACTCTTGAAGCACTGGTGGATAAACACCTCAGAGGAGATCCCAACGTATCCGATGTGGACTTTGGTATAGTTATAACACCATTGCGGGATCTGGTCATGCCTGTTAAAACGAAAATTGATAAACTAGATGAAGTACCATGCGATTCAGATTGTGGAACTTGTACATATTATGAGTCAGAGAGATGTCTTGGTTGTCCTCTGACGGATTATTATCGAGGATCTTTCTGGGAATGATTCATGAAAGTTGTCATTGAAGTAGATGAGAACAGATGTATCGGGAAAGGGAAATGTTATCTGGTTTGTCCCAGAGGCCCAAAAATATGGAAGTTTAAATCTGTAGATGGCAAAAAGGTTTACTATGCCAGCGATACCTCCTACTGCTTTTTTTGCAAGAACTGCGCTACAAGATGTCCGACCAACGCAATAACTGTTAAGAGAGAGAAATAAATCACCTGATTTTTATAGTGTAGTATATAAAAAAAGATATATAGCTTCTCCTCTTCCTTTTTCACAGATGAGATTTGTTTATTAAACTAGACCATTGAAGGATATTGTGTGGATTACTATTTAATTCCAAGTATACAGGAAAGGATAAGTATCTTCAGGCTCATTTTTTTAAGGATGTTGAATAAATGGAAGAAGGTCAGAGGGAAAGAGCCGGCAGATGATGAACTTATGTTTGAGGAAGCCCTGAAAAATGAGGTAACATACCGGAAATCTCTCGGGAAAGAGTACATTCGCAGATATGTGGACGTGGAATTTGAAAAATTTAAAAGAAAAAGATGAAGTATGTAAAATCCTGAGAGAGTGATTTTTCGATTATCACTTAAATTATTAAACTACTTTAGAGATTTTTAACGCTGAAAAAAATTTTTGTTAAGCTAACAGCCCGACGTTTAAGTTCAAGTTATCTTTTTTTATCAGCTTCAAGACGGAAGAACCTCATTGATAGGGTCTCTTTGACTGTTGAAACAGATCCCGTAAAGAGTCGTGATGACGATTCAACAACCATACGACGATCCAACCAAATACGAAGTTTGAGGATGAGATCTCTACAAAGTGGGCTATTCGGATTGAATCGGGCATATATGGGTTGGGCAACAGAAGAAGGGACCCCATCAGAACTGAGAACAGCAAAGCTACTGCCAGTCCGGCCTCCCACCACTCGCCCTTCATCATTCTGATTACTGGTAAAGCCAGAGCTACCCATATAATACCCCTTACCATCTGGAAGGGGAGTATCCATGTAGGTAACTGAAGGTTGGTGTAAAACGTGTAATACGCCTCTCCTGCGAGAGGCATAAAGACGAATCTGCCAAATGAAAAATAGATGACTACATATATTACGGCTATTAATATCAATTTCCACACCCATTCCGTCCAAGGCATGATCAACCTCAGATTGGGTTCTGATGATTCTTCACGCCCTTTCATTTTTCCATGAATCAGAACGGCTAATGGCGAGAACAGTGCTGCGATGATGACCCCCTGTGTGAAAAGCATGGGAATCATCTCTGCTGGTACAATGTCTACCAAATATTTGAGAAACACAACGGTCTCGATCTGAGAGAGGAATGTCATCACCCCATAGAAGATGAAGATGATCGTTACAACCAGTCGCCAGCCTGTCCATCTGGACCGGATGATCGGATAGCTTATAACGGTAGCCTGAAAAGCAAACACAACTAGCATAGCAGCCACTATTGCATCCATTTGGTCAGGTGTTTGTGAAAGGTTCGTCAAACCTACTGCCAGTGAAGCAATTGAGAAAATAACAAAAAGGCTTAAAGTCAGGAAAACCACCTTCAATCCATGTATAATTGTTGTTTTTATGTTCATACGTCTCTTTCTTGATTTATACTTACTTCTTATATATTCTTTCTTGATTTACTGAGTGATCCCAAAGCCACATATCCTGCTCAAAATCCAATTTACAAGTATACTATTTTCCTTCACCAGAGTTCACAGATAATCTCCAATATACAGCTTCTAATATGGAAAATTGCTTGATAGTCAATAATTTTTAGACGATACGAATTCCAGTATTCAAACCTACTCTCTATTTTTCAAGATGACGTTCCCTGTACGTATTTTCAAACCCTTATAAACCTGATGAATACTTTTACTAAGTTTTTCAGTTTATTTTACTCAGCACTTTTTACCAATTGTATTAATAGTATAGTCTCTCTTCAGTGATATCTATAGAAAAGAGAATGTAATAGAACAAAAACCGTCTTCTCTCTTCATTTACTATTATTCATACCCAAGAATTATATCTCGAACATCTCTTCAACTCCCTTGATTTCTCCATTTCTACCCCGATTAAAAACATAGTGTTGAAATCAATTATATTTCATCTTTCCTACCATATAGTCTAAAGGTATTTGTTCTTTACATGAAAATTTGGAATAAGCTTAATAGAGATAGTTTGAGAGATAATAAGATGTGGATTGGTTATGGTAACATCAAATTTTTCTGTTACAGTTTCTACTCTGATTTTTGAAAGGATTTATTCATATTATTTACCGCCCCTGTAACTGAGCAAATACATATAAACCAGGATGTGTGATCTATCACTACAATACTCTAAAATAAGCAAATATTTTTAAACAATCCTTACCAGAATAGTACATCATGGTCCCTCTGCCTCTTCCCTTTCCTGGATTACCCTTGCTAGGATTTATTTTGTTGTTTACATCGCTTCTTAATTTGAGCATTCTCCTCCAGCCTGAAAGAGAAGAGATATCAGAAGTGGTTAGCAGGGGGACTAAAAAAGCAAGAGAGTATGCTCTTATAATATTTCCTGTATTCCTCTATTTCTGGGTAGTTGTGACCTGGCATATCATAAAGCCAAGCTATTTGGCTACGATTCTAGTGGATATGGGCATAATTATCATATGGATCGTATTGATGTACTTCAACACAGGAACTATGTATGGACTTATAAAAAAGGGATATAGGCCGGTATTATCCAAGAATTTACTGGATATAATTCTTTATATTGCTGTTCTATATCTCATCCTTGAAAGGATTGACATTCCATGGTTTATGGCAGGAGTGATCATAACCATAGCATCGCTAATCTTGTTGTATTGTCTCTACGGATTGATTGTGTATCGAAAATTATTGAAAATGCTTGTAGAACCGGTGAATCTTTATTTTCCTGCCCTCGGCTTAAGAGTTTTCTCAAGTCTAATAGGATTGACGATGATTCTATCTGCTGATTCCAGTACGATTATAAAAGAGGGGATAGTCGCATCATATATAGTCCTCTCAATTACATTGTGGTATATACTGATGGATCTCAGACCATTGATTAAAAAATCAGCATAAATTTTTGTTTCTTTAGAAATTTAAAAATGTGTAAAAGAAGTAAAGATTGCTTTCAGAGATAGACATAACATAATGGTTCATAATTTTTCTCTGAAGTGTCTCTATTCGTTTTATGAAAATGTTTGATCTACCGATCGATTATTTGAGTTCAACCCTAAATCTTCCATTAACAATATCTACCAGCACTTTCAGGGTCATTGTATCACTGATTAAATTTAATCCACCATTATTTAGAAATGCTAGAAATGCTTCCACCATTCTCACTTATTCCTATACCTCTATTTTGGTATAACAACTGTGAAAACGTAATTACTACGAATAAATGGCATAGAATATTCCTTTTTGGTGTTGACCGTAATACATAAACCATTTGTCCTTAACTTTTATAACAGTGGGATCTGCGGGAGGAGGATTTCCTGGAACAGAGGGGAAAACTAATTCCGGCTCTGAAAATGTTTCATTTTCAAAAATTGATTCGTATACACCTTTATGAGACCAGAAAAACAAATGAATACTACCATCATCCCATAAAACAAGTTCTGGTCCATCTAAAAGGTCACAGAAAATATCATTACGAGAATCAAATACCAACCCTTTTTTCTCAAAATTTAAACCATCTTTAGATACAGCATAAAAAAGAAAGAAACTAGATGGATTTGGTGAAAATTCGCAAAACTTTTGATGCTTTTCGGTACGATATACCATCAAGTAACTTCCATCATTAAGCCTCACAGTAGTCGAGGCTCCAACTCCATAATCATCTAAATTATTGTGTCCCCCCTGTCCTATTCTTACACCTGGTTCAACTTGCCATGTAAGCCCATCGTTTGAAATTGCGCTTTTGATTTCTCCTGCACTTTGAAAATACATCCTCCACCTTCCATCCGGCAGTTTAATAACATCAGGAAAAGTTGCAAATTCCAATCGTATGCCAGTTTCTTCTCTCCAAGTTATTCCGTCTGAAGAAATTGCTGAGTAAATTTTCGGTCTTTCACCCTCTTTAAGACTTTCTGGCGATTTGCCAAAATACATTCTGTATTCTTTTTCATTTACTTTAACCACCTCTGGATCTGCGTAATTGCCAGCCAATACAATACCACCTGATTCCCATTTCAGTTTTATCGTCTTTGGTGTGGTTTTTGCTTGTTCTAATGGACTAGGCAAGAATCCAAATTGTTGCAAGCAACTTTCAATCAACGCCTCCTCTTCAGATGTTGGTCTGCGCTCTTGGCTGACTAAGGCATTGAAGGATTCCTCGCCCAGTGCCTGTTGGAGGCATGCCTTCAGTTCAGGAGAGGCAGAGATGAAGGGATTTGGCCTCGAAGGAGGAGGAGGTTGTTGGATCGTTGGCGTTGACGGAACAGGAGTTTCCTGGTCTGGAGGAGTTGCTACTTTTTCCTGTGCCTGTTGGGTACAACCAGTGAGGAGGAGTCCAACGATTAATGTAGATAAAAATAAAAATTTCACCATCCTCCTCATATATTTCATCTTATAGATTGAAAAATACTTATAACTTTCCAGTCTTATGCCTGTGGCAATTAGACCTTTCCAATAGCTCTATTAGTAAATTCGTGATGTCGACCCATTTCCCATCTTTGAGAGGGTTAAATGTTACAATAAACAGGCATATACTGGAGGCTTCTCGCCAATACATTCCTAATTTAAGTCATTTTTTTGAGAAAAAGCTGGAGGAGTTTCTGACA